>CALXSY010000005.1 GCA_944391285.1 uncultured Clostridia bacterium | reverse complement strand
ATGATTGTTTCGCAAACACCATTTTACCAGAAATTATGAGCTGCTTTTTATTGTTGCACTTAGATTGTATATTCAAGATGAAAAAAAGAGTTAGTTTGTACAAATTATATTATAACAATAGCCAAAAAATATTTAGTAAAATATATAATATTTTTTAATATACCTTGATTTACTTATAAGATAATTTGCACAAAATCTAAATTGAATATTGTCAATAACTCATATTATATATCTATAAGGGAAAAAATTATCGTATTATATAATTAAAAATTAAATAACTATAATAATTTAATTAATTTAGGACTTGAAAATTGATTTACTATAGTGTATAATATCAATAGAAATAAGTTAGTTGTTTCACAAATATTATTTCAGGGGGTTTTAACTATGACAATTGATGGCAGAGAATTAGGCATGTCTGAAGAAGAGTGCGAAAATGTTAAAAAAGTTGTTTCAAAATACGGCGAACAAGTTGTTTGCAGCGAAGAAGATGAAAAAGAAGACGGCATTGATATGAGTTTTCTTGGTGAAGATGGCTGTGAGAATGTAAAGAAAACCGTCTCTAAATACGGCGTTGCTGTAGTTTGCGATGAGGAAGAATAATATTTAAAAATCCCTTGGGTAATTTTTTACCCAAGGGATTTTCAGCTTTTATGCAAAGTTAATTGCACTGTTATAGAAAAAGCCAAGGATGATTCCTTGGCTTTTATTTTTTCTTATAAATAATTCATACATATTTTCTTGCTTGCGATAATATTATTAGACTGTAGCGATTTATTAGCACCAGCCACCAAAACCGTTAAAGATAAAGAAGACGATGGCAATGATAAAAATCCACCATAACCAGCTTCCGCTGAATGTATTGCCGCAAGAGTTGCAGGAGTTGCAGGAGTTGCAGGTGTTGCATTTATTGCAAGAGTTGCAACCACAGTTGCAATTATCGTTGTAAGTTTCATAACCACAACCGCAAGAAGATACTTGTTCGCTCATAATTTTAGCCTCCTTAAATTTGCTAATGCTTTTAACTGTTGAAAGTCCATTTTAACAGCCAGAGGATTATAATCAACATTAGCATATTTTCAAAGTAATAGTAGCTCAGCATGCGATAAAAACTATAATCCTCCATTAATAACATCCTTTCTGAATAAGTTAATCACTTCTAACGACGCCGATGGTTCGTAGACCGCATGGGAAAATTACGGCTCATCTTTTCCGCACGGGCTGATGCTTTTTCGATAAAAGGGAAAAATTCTTCGACGGCATTCAGCAAATGATCAACACTATCGGCAAAACCACGCACGCTGGTCGTTGTCGATTTCACTTTATCGACAGTACGCATGAGCGGCAAAATGGTTTTGTTTTCTTCACTCATAAATCAATTATACACCGGTGCCGCAGCCACAGTTGTTGTTGGAGCAGCAGTTAAAAATTCCGCAGCTGAAGAGCCATCTCAACAACCAGATAATGATAATGAGCATAATTAAGGTTTCAAAGAAGGTTCCATTGCAGCTGCAACCAAAACCGCTACCACCATTATTTGCACAACCATCATCACATCCGCCCCAGCCGAAGCCGAATTGACTTGTTAAATTCTCAGACATATAAAAGCCTCCTTAAAAATTAAATTTGTTTCTTGCCTTACATTAACATGATATGAAAAAGAGCAAAAATGGTTAATCAAAGCTACAATTTTTTTAAAAAAATTTCGAAAGGAGATCGCGCATGGATATTAAGGATTTTCCCTTGCCGGCAAACATAGAAGATATGAAAAAACTTTTGGAGCAGTTTGCCCCTTTTATTTCTCAAGACAAATACCAGCTTATCAACGATGTTTTGCTTAAGCTGCAATCCGAGGACGGCATTAAAAACGATACGAACGGGCAAGAGATCTTGCTTAAAGTATTGGGCTTATTAAATGATCCACCCTATCAAGAATAACAAAGAAACGCTTTGCGTTTCTTAAGGAGGACAAGCTAAGATGAAAAATTATGCATTAAATCTACATAATGACCGCTGGAGCAAAAGATTGATTATAATCTTATTTTTGGCAGGCATAATTTTAGGAGGGCTGGCGTCGCAGGCTTTAAGTGTCGATATACGCAGTGATTTAGGACAAGGATTGGTAGATGCCGCTTCCCTAACGGCAGATAACAAGGCATTAAATATCGCCGCTTTAAAGAGCAATTTGTGGGAAATATTAAAGCTTTATTTGGGCGGACTTTGCTTGTTTGGTTGTGTTTATATTCCTGCTTATATGTTTTTAAAAGGTTTTAGCTTTGGTTTTACCCTTTGCTTTATGCTTGCAGAGAATCCTTGGCAGGATTGGAGCATTACCTTAGGGACTGTGATTGTACCTCAGCTTTTGTTTCTGCCGATTATGTTTCTTGCGGCAATTTTGATGCTCAATATGAGCTGGCAAATCTTCATTTATACTAAGCGTGAGCTTTTAGGCGAAGTAATTCGCAGCAGTTTAATTATGGCTTTTTTAACTATTCTGACAGTAATGGTTTCCTTAATCAGCGGAGGCATAACTTTTTGGCTCGTTTCCTAAAAACAGCTTGTTTTCAGCTTTAAAAAGTTGTAAAATATAAGCGGAGGAGGGGAGAAGAGTGAAATTTGAGCAAAATTTAGAGGAATATTTAACCTATCTTTTGGTTGAGCGAGGATTATCTTCCAATACTTTGGCTTCATACCGCCGTGATTTAACCGACTTTTTAGCCTACCTGGAAAAGCTGGATTATACATCTTTGGAGCAAATAGACAAATATTGCCTGCATGATTATATGCAAAAGCTCAAAAATGCCGCCCTTGCTCCCAGTTCCCGGGCTCGCAAAAGTGCCGCCTTAAAAAGCTTTTTTAAATATCTCTATTTAGAAAAAATTTTGCCGCACAATCTGGCGCCGGAGGTTGAAACTCCTAAAAAAGAAAAAAGCCTGCCCAAATATTTAACTATGGAAGAGGTAGACCGGCTTCTGGCTGCCCCTAAAACCAACACCATCATTGGCTGCCGGGATAAGGCGATGCTGGAATTATTATATGCTACCGGTATGCGCGTAAGCGAGCTTATCAGCCTGCAAGTGTCCCAGGTTAATACTCAGATGAGCTATGTCCGCTGTATTGGCAAAGGCAATAAAGAGCGTTTGATTCCCATGGGACAGCCTGCTGCCCAAGCAATAGAATATTACCGGGAAAATTGTCGGCGGAAAATCAATAATTACTGGCAAAGTGAATATTTATTTTTAAATCTGCAAGGCAAAATGCTGACCAGACAGGGTTTTTGGAAAAATCTAAAAAAATACGGCAAGTCTGTGGGCATTAATTCGCCGTTGACTCCCCATGTTTTAAGACATTCCTTTGCTACGCACCTTCTGCAAAACGGAGCGGATTTAAGAGCTATTCAGGAAATGCTGGGGCATGTGGATATTTCTACCACGCAAATTTATACTCATTTATTGGACGAGCATAAATTTGAGCAGTACAACCAAAGCCACCCGCGGGCTTAATATGAATAAATACAATGAGGAAAAGAAAGATGAAAAAAGCAATTTTAATTATTTTAGACAGCCTTGGCATAGGTGCCATGCCTGACAGCCAAGAGTATGGCGATAATAACCCTCATACTCTGCAATCCCTATATCAAAGCTGTCCCGATATCAGCTATCCTAATTTAGAAAAATTGGGCTTAAAACGCCTGATTGATCCCGCTGATCGGACAAACCTTTTAAAGGGCGCTTATTACGGTAAATTAGCCGAAAAATCAGTGGGCAAGGATACCACTACCGGACATTGGGAAATGTGCGGTATTATCACCACCACTCCCTTGGCAACCTATCCCCAAGGCTTTCCCCAAGAAATGCTCAAGCCTTTCTTAGAATATTTATCCTGCGGTATTTTAGGCAATGAAGCTGCCAGCGGCACGGAAATAATCGCCCGTTTGGGAGAAGAACATCTGAAAAGCGCTAAGCCGATTATCTATACTTCCGCTGACAGTGTGCTGCAAATCGCCGCTCATGAAGAAATTATTCCCTTAGACAGGCTTTATGCCATGTGTGCCAAAGCCCGGGAATTATATAAAAATCCGCCTTATCAAGTAGGGCGAATCATCGCCCGACCTTTTTACGGCGAAGCCGGCAATTTTATTCGGGATAATGCCAATAGGCGGGATTATGCTCTGAATCCGCCGGAGCCTCATTTGCTCACTTGCTTAAAAGAGCAGGGGCAGGAGGTCTGGGCAGTGGGCAAAATTGAAGATATTTTTGCTAAATCCGGCATTACTAAAGCCATTCATACTAAGGATAATACCGACGGCATGAGGCAAACCATAGCGGCATATCAAGCTTTGCCTAAGGGTTTGTTATTCACCAATCTGGTGGAATTTGACAGCAAATACGGTCATCGCCGGGATGCAAAAGGTTATTCTGAAGCTTTGGCAAACTTTGATAATCAGTTAGCGCAGTTATTGGAGATTATTGATGAAGAGACCTTGCTGATAATCAGTGCTGATCATGGCTGTGATCCATTGTCTCCCGGAACTGACCATACTCGGGAATATGTTCCCTGGCTTATTTATAATCCTCGGTTTACCCAAGGAGGAATGCTGCCTTTGCGAACCAGTTTTGCTGATATCGGCGCAACTATTGTCCAATATTTGGGGATTGAGTATAATCTGCCGGGTGAAAGCTGTTTGACCGAGCTTCTATAAGCCGCGGATAAAAATAGGCTTAAACAGACACCTTTTTTCCTTCTTACGCATAAACAATATTAAAAAACGAAGGAGGAAGAGCCGTGAATCAAGGTCAAAAGGAAGGAATTGATTTAAGCCTATATCGTCAAACCTATAATAAAAGTAATATTATATATAAAAATATATTATTAGACAAAAAAGACGAGCAGGAGAGACCATGTTCCAACAAACCTCAAAATTGCCTTATAGAAAATGCCGATAAAAACGACGATATCTGGCAAATATATCAGCAATATGCCAGCAATGCCTTAGAAAATTTGCCGCCAAGCAACAATTGCTGCAAAAATCAAGATGAAGCCAATAAATGTGCAAATGATTATGAAGAAAACATGCCAAATCCGGTAAATTGCTGTGCAAGCAAACCAATTCAAATTAATGATGTCAATGCAGTGTTGGAACAACTGGACCGCATGGAGCAAATGCTGAAGGAAATATATTTATGCAATCAAGAGCTGTGCAAGAGCTTAGTAAATTATTGCTGTAAATATGTGAATGATTAAAGTAGTATTAAAATATTATTGATATTATTGTAAAAATATTTAAGAAGGCAGACAGCCGGCAAACTGTGTGCCTTCTTTCGTAAATTATTTAGGTTTACATAACATTGGTTATCGGAAGTTGTGTGGAGCGAAAGAAGCCGTGTTCTTTTTTATATAATATTTCCAGTATACAAAAATCCTGCCTATATTTCATAAGCAGGATTTCTTTGGCTTTAAACTGTTTTTATTTTTTAATGCAAGCGGCGATTTGCTCAGAGATTTTTTGAGCAATTATGGTGGTGTCCTCTGCCTGCACTTCTTGGGCAGTTATCGGCGGCAAAAAGGTTAGGCTTACCTGAGTTGCTCTAAGCCAAATGCTTCCTGCCGGCAATGCCTTATAATTACCGTCGGTAGCTACCGGGACTATAGCTGCTTCGCCGCGGGAGGCAATTTTTAAGCTGCCCGGCTTAAACTCACCTAAGCTGCCGTCCTTGCTGCGCGTGCCTTCCGGATAAATCATCAAGCTATGCCCGCCTTTAACAATCTTGGCACTGTTAATAATCGTTTGTAAGGCTTTGCGGCTTTCTCCCCGGGCAATAAATACTGAGCCGATACATTCTATCCAAGTGCGTATCAACCAGATCTTGGCAAGGCTTTCTTTGGCGACAAAGCCCATCGGGCGATTGATCGCATACAGCATGGTTACAATATCCAGCATACTTTGGTGGTTGCCGACAAAAAGCACATTGCCGGTTTGGGGAATATTTTCCTTGCCATTAATTGTAAGTTTTATGCCGCCTAAAACTAATATCCCTTTGCAGAAAGGTTTAACTAATTTATCAAGCATTTGATAGCCTTTGAGCTCATCTTTGGCTTTTAAACGGTTGCACCACCAGCGATAAGGCAAAAAGACGATTAAAATTACAATTATCCAAAGATACACCAAAATACTGCGTATATACTTCATTGCTATTCTTCCTCCTACCAGCGAATCATTGTTTGATCCACGCTTTGCTTAAACTCCAGGTTGCTTTCCGTTAATGGAATCGGCTTCAGCCTGATTATACGATAAAACTCTTCATCGGACTCCTCTTTCAGACGCCCGCTCACGATAGTTCGTTTTTCATTATGGGCATTGATCAAGGCTAAATCAGCGAATAAATAAACGGTTTCGCCTAAGTTTCCGGCGGCAATTTCTTCGCCGTTTGTTAAATCAGCTATAGCAACCTTTAAGCTTAAGGGTTCAGCATTTTCCTGGCTTTCCAGGGTAAAAGTAAGATAATCTTTATCTGCTTCTACTTTTGCTAAGCCTAAGTATTCATCATTGATTTCTGCCAGAGCATTTTCGTTGTAAATATTGATATGCCCGAAAATCAAGAAAGCCATGCCCAATAAAAACATGATCAGTAAAATAGTTTTCAGTGTGTTTCTCATCCCTGCCACCTATACCAATGCATCCCCGAAGGCATAAATCAAAAACGCTGCTAATCCTAAAAATACCGCTCCCAAACCGGCAATTAAGAGCCACCTGCGTGAGCCTGCTTGGGCATAGCGACGGCTGGATAATAAAGATATGCCGGAAACAACGGTCAAACCGTAGGCAAACATTTTAAACTGAGCTGTTAAGCTGTGATTAAAAACATCCGCTAAAATCAACACCACTGTCGCGATGAATAATAAAGCCAAGCCCATCATCATCAACGTTCTGCCGCGATTAATGCGCTCCTGTTCAATTTTCTGCTCCTGCATTTTTGCTTCTCTGCGAGCTATATTTTCAGGATTCGGGTTTTCTGTTTTGGAAGCCTTCTTTTTTTCTCTGTCTTTCTTTGCCAAATACTTCACCTACTAATTATTTACTACATCACTACCAATACACATAAAACTATTCCGGCAATAATCAACAGCCCACCTAAAATCAGCCACATAGTTTGCGACTGTTTGCTGTAGCGACCGTACATAATCCAGGCAATACCACTGATAACAACCAATAAACTGCTTAAAACTTTAAACAGCATTATATCAGCAGCTTGTCCGCTGGTTACACTGCCGGAAAATAAATATAACATAAAACCTAAAAGCAAAGTCAAAACGCCCATTTGTTTAGTTTTTTTAATTTTAGCTTCTAGAACTTTAGCTTGCGCCTTTTCCTCTCTTTTTATTTCGGCTCTCTTTATTTCCCGGTTAATATCACCGTTATTTTTCTTTTTGCTTTCTTGCCAAGGCTGTTTTGCCATAATACTTTCCTCCAAATAAAGCTTGTTTGATTTTCTTTTAAGGGATAGACAAATATTGTTTATCCCTTACTTTAATTAATCTTAGCGGCGAATGTTATTTAATTCACCCAATAAATATTCATTTAAAACTCTGATATAGGTGCCCTTCATGCCTAATGATTTAGACTCTATAACTCCGGCACTTTCAAATTTTCTCAATGCATTAACAATTACAGAACGGGTAATTCCTACCTTGTCAGCAACCTTGCTGGCTACCAATAATCCTTCCGGACCGTTTAATTCATCGAAAATATGCTCAATAGCCTCTTGCTCTGAATAAGATAAGGTGCCGATTGCCACCTGTACTGCTGCTTTTTTGCGGGCTTCCAGTTCAACCTTTGAGGTGCGGTCCCTTAAAATCTCCATGCCAATGATGGTAGCACCATATTCAGCTAAAACCAAATCATTTTCTGAAAAATCAGCATCTGCTTTAACCAAGGTTAAGGCTCCTTGGCGTTCACTGCCGGCACGAATAGGTACTAATGTCACCATGCGCTCAGCATAAGGGCATTCAGCATCAGCAAAGATGCAATGTCCTTTTTGGTTAGTTAAATTAGCTTTGGTTTGTGAGGAGTGCAGGATATCATCAGTGTACACTGTTGCCAATGCTTCATCATCTGCCATGATCTGCGCAATGGTATCGCAGTGAAAACCTGCCGCAAAGCAACCGCCTAAAATTTTGCCTTCTTTGTTGATAATAAAGGCGTTGCATTCGATCAAATCAGATAATACATTAGCGATTTCATTAAAGTCTGCTGCTCGATCCAAATTGCGTTGCAAAAGCTTGTTTAACTCCCTTGTTTTTTCCAATAAACCGCTCATCTTTTAATCCCTCCATAAATTATTATAAAATAAACCGGCTTAAATCATCAACTTTGGTTACGTTTTGCAGCTGTTTATCAACATAATCCTTGTCAATCACTATGTCTTTATTGTCCAAGTCGCTGCCTTCAAACATAACGTCTGCTAAAAGCCGCTCCATCATACCATTAAGTCTTCTTGCGCCGATATTTTCTTTTTCCTCGTTTAAAATATATGCTATATGCGCTATTTCTTGCACACCATCTGCGGTAAATTTTAGACTTATACCATCAACTTCGACTAAAGCGGTATATTGTTTAATCAAAGAACAATCCGGTTCGGTTAAGATACGCCCCAAATCTTTTTCCCGCAAGCTTTCCAGCTTGACGCGAACCGGAAATCTGCCTTGTAATTCAGGAATTAAATCCTCCGGTTTGGATACATGAAATGCCCCGGCGGCAATGAACAAAATATGATCGGTCTTAACATTGCCATACTTTGTTTTAACCACACTGCCCTCGACAATAGGCAATATATCCCTCTGCACGCCTTCTCTGGAAACATCAGGACCATGCCCACCGCCGGAAGAGGCAATTTTATCAATCTCATCCAAAAAAACGATTCCGCTTTGCTCAGCTAAATTAATAGCCTCCTGCTTCACGTCATCATGATCAACCAGCTTTTCCGCTTCTTCTTCCGTTAAAATTTTGCGGGCTTTTTCAATAGTCACTTTGCGCTTTTTGGTGCGGGAAGGCATAAAGCCGCTGAACATCTCGCCAAAATTGCCGCTGGAATCATCAACTCCCATGCTTTCCAGCATATCATTCATGGAATTAGTGTCTTTGACGTCGATTTCCACGATTTCGTCCTCCAGCTCCATGCGGCGCAGTTTTTGGCGCAGGATTTCCCGCTGTTCTTTAATATTGGCAATTTCACTGTCGGTAGGCTGATTGCTGCTGTTGTTTTTGCCGAAGAACATTTCCAAAGGATTGTTCATGCCAGACTTTTTCGGCAGGGGCGCTAAAATATCCAGCAGTCTTTCTTCTGCCAGCTTTTGCGCCTGGGCTCTTACCGCCAGAGTTTTGTCTTCCTCAATCATGCGGATAGCCGCTTCTACCAAATCACGAATCATGCTTTCGACATCTCTGCCTACATAACCTACTTCGGTAAATTTAGTAGCTTCAACTTTGACAAATGGTGCTTTAACCAGCTTAGCCAAACGGCGGGCAATCTCCGTTTTGCCTACACCGGTCGGTCCCATCATGATTATATTAGTCGGAGTTACCTCTTCTTTTAATTTTCCATCCAGCATACTGCGGCGATAGCGATTGCGCAAAGCAACAGCTACTGTTTTTTTGGCTTCATCCTGACCGATGATATAGCGATCTAATTCGGCAACAATTTGTTTAGGTGTTAAATTTTCCATCATTGTGCCTCCTCTTGGTTTAATTCCAAAACGGTAATGTGGTGATTAGTATATACACAGATATCGGCAGCTATTTCCATAGCCTTTTGGGCAATCTCTGCTGCGGAAAGCTCTGTACATTCTCTCAGCGCTCTGGCAGCGGACAAAGCATAATTGCCGCCGGAGCCGATAGCGGCAATGCCGTAGTCGGGCTCAATTACTTCGCCGTTTCCGCTGATAACCAGCATTTCTTCCGTATTGGCTACAATCAATAAAGCTTCAAGTTTGCGCAAAGCATGGTCACTGCGCCATTTTTTGGCTAACTCAACAGCCGCTTTGCTCAAGTTGCCGTGGCAATTTTCCAGATAGCCCTCAAACATTTCAAATAAAGTGAAAGCATCGGAAACTGAACCGGCAAAGCCTGCCACCACTTTGCCGCCAAAAAGCCGGCGCACCTTGCGGGCTGTCTGCTTCATGATAGTTGTTTCGCCCATGGTAACCTGACCATCGCCGGCGATAGCTACATTATTTCCAATCTTTACTGCAACAATCGTTGTCGCATGAAACATAGTATTCCCTCCATTCAAGTTATGCTCGCGGATGATGTTTATGATAAACCTGCTGTAATCTGCCGGCTGATACTTCAGTATAAACTTGGGTGGTAGAAAGGCTTTCGTGTCCCAAAAGCTCCTGAATCACCTTTAAATCAGCACCGTTGTCCAGCATATGGGTAGCAAAGGAATGCCGCAGAACATGGGCACTGACTTTATACTGCAAAGCGCCCTTTTTAAAATATTGCTCCAGGAGAAAATCCACACCCCGAGCAGTTAATCTGCCGCCCTTTTGGTTTAAAAACAACGCTTCTTCTTCGGGATTGTGCTTGCTTAAAATAAGCCGGGAATGCTTTAAATAATTATCTAAAGCTGCCTTTGCCATCTTGCCCACCGGCACGATGCGCTCCTTTTGTCCCTTGCCTAAGATGCGCAAAATAGGATTTTTTTCTAAATTCGCTATATCAGCGGTATTTAAGGCAACCAGCTCGCTTATGCGCAAGCCGGAAGAGTATAACAGCTCAAATATCGCCCTATCTCTGAGGCTTATGGGATCATCTCCTGCCAAAAAATCCTCAAAAAAGCTTTCCACTGCTACTTCCGATAACACCTTCGGCAAGCGTTTGCCTTTTTTCGGCGTTTTTAAAAGGGCAATGGTATTATCCTCTATCTGCTCATCTTGCTTTAAATATTTAAAGAAGCTGCGCAAGGAAACACTTTTGCGAGCCAAGGTGCTTTTTGCCAATCCTTTTTTTTGCAGGTAAGATAAATAATACCGCCCCTCTTGATAGCCTATTTCCTCTAATGAGAGATTGGGGTAGCGTTCGTTTATAAAGGTGCAAAAATCCTCCAAATCCCGTCTGTAGCTGCGGATAGTATTGGGCGAATAGCCCTTTTCTTTCTCTAAAAAGACCAAATATTCTTCGCTTAATTGGGCCAGATTATTCATACATATCCAACTCCGTCATAAATTGTGCCAATTTTTCTAACGATCTTTGTGCCAATTTAGCATTTTTCTCTTTTTTATCTTTGATTTTATAGCCTAAAGGCGGCAGCAAGCTAAAATTAATATTCATCGGCTGAAAGCTCTTCGCCTGTGCAGTGGCGATATAATTAGTTAAACCGCCTAAAGCCGTTTCTACGGGAAACGCTAAAGCTTCCTTGCCTTTAAATAATCTGTAAGCGTTTATGCCGCTGATTAAACCGCTGGCCGCTGATTCCACATAGCCTTCGACCCCGGTGATTTGTCCGGCAAAAAAGATGCGGGGAGAGTTCTTCAGCTGATTGGTGGCTGAAAGATTTGCCGGGGCATTGATAAAGCTGTTGCGGTGCATGACCCCCAAACGCACAAATTCGGCATTTTTTAACGCCGGAATCAATCGCAGTACTTTCTCTTGGTCGCCCCATTTCATGCGGGTTTGGAAACCGACGATATTTAATAAGCTCCCCTCTTGGTTATCCTTTCGCAGCTGAACAACGGCATAGGGCTGCTCGCCGCTTGTAGGATCAGTTAATCCCACCGGCTTCATAGGACCAAAAAGCAAGGTCTGAAAGCCTCTGGCAGCCATAACTTCAATAGGCATACAGCCTTCAAAGAAGATTTCTTTTTCAAAATCCTTAGTTTCCACCCATTTAGCCTGCATCAGACTTTGGTAGAACTGTTCATATTCCTCTTTGGTCAGCGGGCAGTTTAAATAATCCGCTTCGCCTTTGTCATATCTGCTGGCCCAAAAGGCTTTGGTATAGTCAATAGATTCCGCTGTAACGATAGGCGCTGCCGCATCGTAGAAATATAAATCGCTGTCGTCGGTTATGCTTTTAATGTATTGCGCCATCTCACCGTCAGTTAAAGGACCGGTGGCAATGATGACGATGCCTTCGTCATTAGGGCGGCTTACTTCCTCAGGGTGAATAGTAATAAGCGGGTGGTCTTTGAGGCGATTGGTAATCTCTAAAGCAAACTTCTCCCGGTCGACCGCCAAAGCACCGCCGGCAGGCAAGCGATTATTATCAGCACAAGCCATAATCAGCGAATCCATGCGCCGCATTTCTTCTTTTAAAAGACCGACAGCGTTTTCTACATTATCTGCTCTTAAGGAGTTGCTGCACACCAATTCGCCGAAGAGACCGGTTTTATGGGCAACCGTTTGCTTCTGCGGGCGCATTTCGTACAAATCAACCTTGACTCCCCTTTTCGCCAATTGCCAAGCCGCTTCCGAGCCGGCTAAGCCTGCACCGATAATTTGAATACTATCACTCACCTTTTTCACCTACCATTTCTTTATAATTACATTCACTGTTGCCGCAAATTAAAAATTTACCTTGTTTGGTGCCTTTCTGCACCATATAGGAACCGCATTTGGGACATTTTTTCTCCACCGGCAAATCCCAGCTGCTAAACCCACACTCAGGATAATTGCTGCAGCCGTAAAAGATGCGTCCTTTTTTGCTGCGGCGTTTAACAATTTCACCGTCACAGAGGGGACATTTTACCCCAACTTTTTCTAATAAGGGTTTTGCATTGACACACTCCGGAAAACCGGGGCAGGCTAAAAATTTGCCGTGCTTGCCCAGCTTGATAACCATATTTTTCCCGCATTTCTCGCAAATAACGTCGGTCACTTCGTCCTCAATTTTCATTTGTCCGATTTCTTCCTCGGCTTTGGCTAATTCTTTAGCAAAGGGCGGATAAAAGTTATTTAAAACTACCTTCCAAGAGACTTCCCCTTCCTCTACTTGGTCCAGCTGAGTTTCCAGGTTAGCGGTAAATTTGACATCGACGATGTCGGGAAAATATTCCTCCAGCATTTCGATTACAACATTGCCCAGCTCGGTGGGGAAAAACTGTTTGTTTTCCTTTGTTACATAATTGCGGGAAGATAACGTATCGATAATCGGCGCATAAGTGCTGGGACGACCGACGCCGTTTTCTTCCAAGGTTTTAATCAATGTTGCCTCAGTATAGCGGGGCGGCGGCTGAGTAAAATGCTGCTTGGGGTTATCTTTAAGATGCGTGAGGATTTCGCCTTCATTGACCTTAGCGGTAAGCTTGCTTTCCTCCTCTTTTTCATCTCTGCCTTCCTCATAAACCTCCAAAAATCCTTTAAATACCACCAAAATACCGCTGGAAACAAAATCATAATTACCGGCTTCAATAGTTACCGTAGTTTGCTTTAAACGGGCAGATGCCATCTGACTGGCTAAAAACCGTGCCCAGATAAGGCGGTAAAGCTTATATTCATCAGCAGTTAAATATTCCTTGATGCTTTCGGGGGTGCGGTTGATATCGGTAGGACGAATTGCCTCGTGGGCGTTTTGGGCATTGTTTTTATTTTTAAACTGCCGCACTTCTTTGGGCAGATAGTTTTCACCGTAATTTGCCGCAATAAACTTGCGGGCTTCCTCCTGCGCCACCTCGGCGATACGGGTGGAGTCGGTGCGCATATAGGTAATTAAGCCATGGTTGCCGCTTCTGCCTAAGGAAATGCCTTCGTATAAGCTTTGGGCGGCGCGCATTGTCCGGCGGGCAGCAAAGCCTAATTTGCGGCTGGCTTCCTGCTGCAAAGTAGAAGTAATAAAAGGCGCAGCCGGATTGCGCAGCTTATCCTGCTCCTTCACATTTTTAACGATATATTGAGCCCCGGTTAAATCTTTTAAAACCTGCTCCATTTCCTCTTTAGAAGAAATTTCAATTTTTTTACCGTTAAACTTTATCAGCTTGGCTGTTAGCTTTTCTTTATTTTCATTTTCCAACAGGCACTCCAAGGTCCAATACTCCTTAGGGACAAAAGCTTCAATTTCTTCTTCTCTTTGGCAGATCAGGCGTAAAACTGCTGATTGTACTCTGCCGGCGCTTAAGCCCTTTTTGACCTTGTGCCACAAAAGAGGACTTAATTGATAGCCTACCAAACGATCTAAGGCTCTTCTGGCTTGCTGGGCATCAACCAAGTCGCTGTTGATCTGTCTCGGCGCTTTGATCGCCTGTTTGACAGCATCTTTGGTAATCTCATTAAAGGTAATGCGGCAATTGGAGTCTTTATCCAATTTCAATATTTCCTGCAAATGCCAAGCAATAGCTTCGCCTTCCCGATCCGGGTCGGACGCCAGAAGGACATTATCTGCTTTTGCTGCTTTTTTGCGTAAATCTTTAATTAAATCTCCTTTTCCGCGAATAGTAATATACTTCATCGTAAAATCGTTTTCAATATCAACACCGAACTGACTCTTCGGCAAATCTCTCACATGTCCCAATGAAGCAGCAACCTCATAGTTTTTGCCTAAAATTTTGCCGATAGTTTTAGCCTTTGCCGGCGACTCTACGATTACTAATGTCTTTGCCAAAATCTACACCTCAACCTACTCTTAAATATTTCATACCGGCTAATTGCTTAACCAGTCCGTTTATCTCTAACATACTCAAGGCACTCATCAGCCTCGGCACCTGAAGCTTGGTCAAATACCCCAGCTCGTCAATGCTTATCGGCTCTGCCCCGATATGTTTTAAAACTAATGCCTCATCAGCGGAAAGCTCCTGCTCTTCTATCTTGGGCGCAGGTTTCTTTTCTTTAGGCAGGCATTCCATGCCGTACTCTTCCAAAACATCGTCCGCTGTTGCCATAAGTTTGGCGCCGTCGCGCAGAAGATTAAGACAGCCTACCGAGCTTTCGCTGAAAATAGAACCTGGCACAGCAAAAACCTCTTTGCCCTGCTCCAAAGCTAATTCGGCGCTGATTAAAGCTCCGCTTTTAACTCCGGCTTCCACTACTGCCAAGCCGTCAGACAAGCCGCTGATAATTCTGTTGCGCAAGGGAAAATGCCACGGCAAAGGTTTGGCGCTTAAAGGAAATTCGGAAACAATCGTTCCCTTGGGATGAGCTAAAATATCGTTAGCCAGCTGGCGGTTTTCAGCGGGATAAATTTTGTCTACTCCTGTGCCCAAAACAGCAATAGTGCCGCCGGAACCTTCCAAAGCACCGGCTTGCGATGCTCCGTCAATACCTCTGGCTAAGCCGCTGACAATGCACACCCCGTTTAAGCTTAGCTCCTTTGCCAGCTCAAAGGCGGCTTTTCTGCCGTATTCGCTGCAGTTTCTGCTGCCTACCATGGCAATGCGCAAATCTTCATCGTGAAATTTCTCTCCTATATAATATAAAAGCGGCGGCGGATTATCAATATTGCGCAAATAAATCGGATAGTCTTCTTCATAAAAATTCAGCATTTTGATGTGTCTTTTCTGCATGTATTCGGCAGTTTTTGCCGGATCGGCAGTTTTTGAAGCCTGTAAAAGCCGATTTAATAAATCATCGTTAATGCCGGGAATTTTTTCCCGCCAACCGGCGGCAGAAAGGCTCAACAATTCTGCCGGATCATTTTTCTTTTCCAGCAAAACCATCAATTGTCTGTTGCTGCCATCGCCAAAACCATTATGCAGTATTGCCCATAAAGCTTCTTTCTCCATTTTTACACACCTGCCAATAATTTATGCATAGTTTTATTTTAAATATGAAGGACACAAGTCGTTTAATTTACAGCGCTCGCATAAAGGATTGCGGGCTTTGCAGAATAATCTGCCGTGCCAGATCAGCCAATGATGCGCCTGTGACCAGTATTCTTTAGGAATAATGGCGCATAAATTTTTTTCAGTACATTCTACATTGGCACAATCAACCAATCCCAAGCGATTGGAAACTCGAAAAACATGGGTATCCACTGCCAAAGCCGGAATACCGAAGGCATTGCTTAAAACTACATTGGCAGTTTTGCGCCCTACTCCCGGCAAAGATTCCAAGATTTCCCGATCCGGCGGCACTAAACCGCCGTATTGCTCGGCAATAATTTTACTACTTGCCAAAATATTTTTACTTTTATTTTTATATAATCCTATGCTTTTGATCTCATTGGCTAATTCTTCCTCTGTTAAATTAGCAATCGCAAAAGCATCGGGATATTTAGCAAATAAACTTAAGGTTACTTTATTTACTTGTTTATCAGTAGCTTGAGCCGATAAGATAGTTGCGACCAAAAGCTCAAAAGGATTTTTAAATCTTAATGCGCAGCCTAAGTCTTTATAAACTTCCTGCAATCGCTTCAAAATCAGCTCTTGATTTTTAGTCATAAATTTCTCCTTTTCTCTAACATAATAAATATTGTGAAAATTTCACATGCTTAAAAGAGCCGTTTTTGGGCTCTTTTATAAGCTGGCTAAAATCTTTAAGGCATTTTCTTTAATAATTACTTTGCCGTGTTCTTCTAAGAAATCATAGGCTAACTGCATCTCATCGCCGTATTCGTCCAAATGACTGTAGATTTCATTGTCTGCCAATGGACTGTTGGGCAAATACAGATAATAGTTTTCTCCGAAGCCATACAGCACACTGTCTATCTCAGGATCATTTAAAGCTTTAGCTAACTGAATCACATCTTCCAAATCTCTAAAGCGGTAAATCACATCATCAACTATTTCTAAGCTATCCTCTTCTTCTGTCTCCAATAATCGGTTGGTTAAATTAAGCAATTCCTGCTCTAAATCCTCACGGAAACTATCGGCAATTTTTGTGACGGTAATTAAAAGGCTTTCGCCGGTTATCGGAAAAGCTTCAATCATTAACTGGGTATTGTTTTCTACGGTAAATCCGCACTCTTCATAGGCTTCATCCAATATTTCCTGAAAAATTCGGTGCGCTGCCGGACTGTAAGGCAGTAAATCCCATTTTTTGATATTGCGTTTGCTTAAATCCTCTTTATTTAAAATGATTTGGAGCTTATCGTCATCTACACGGTTAAATTTCATTACGCCACCACCTCCTAAAAATAACACAAAATAAATCTATGAAGATGTAGTTGTTTATTCATCTTATTATATAGTATATACCCCAACTTTAGATTTTGAGCCAAAATTTTCTTTGCTATTAACATTATCTATTAGCACTATCATAACCTAATTTTTCACATTAAGCAAGGTTTTCTTTAAAAATTTTCAAAATTTTATTTTATCCTAATTCCTTTGCTTCCAATATATTTCTTTTGTCATTCATTTTTTTCAATCTTTAAAGCCGGTATTCCTGCTTTTGAAAGATAGATTTCCTTTAAGATATGCCGGACTTGATTTATTTTACCACTTCTGCTTATAATATATTCATTTTCAGCTTTTAAGGTGAAAAAACTGCTCTACCCAGCGGTAAAGCAGTTTATTCTTCAAGCGGCACAGTATACATTAACGGCAGCATAATCGTAATCTGTGTGCCTTCACCTTCAGTGCTTTCAATCCACAGCTTACCTTGATGCAATTGCACAATTTCAGTTGCAATAGACAGTCCTAAACCGGTACCGCTTTTTTTGCTGGTACCTTTGTAAAATTTATTTTGGACCTTAACCAAATCTTCCTCAGAAATACCTGTACCATTATCAATAATAGACACTCCCAGCCATTCATCATCAGCGTAAGAAATGATTTTTACCTGAGCATTATGCGCTCCTTCGGTAAATTTCATGGCATTGTCCAAAATATTGATAAATACCTGCTTCAAACGATTATAATCGCCCAAAATGAGCATGCCATCGTCATTGAGATCTAATACGAGATTAATCTTTTCATTTTTTGCCCTTTGGAAAAACTGTTTGTACAATTCTTCCAGCAAATCATCCAGCACCATTTCCTGCATATGCATTTCCAAACGATGGGCTTGCAAGCGGGAGAAATCCAGCAAATCGTTAACTAAAATAATCAAGCGGTCTGTTTCGTGACCAATAATATTTAATCCTTCCCGCAGAAGTTCGCTGTCCTCACTGCCGCCGTCCTGCAAGGTTTCACCCCAGCCTTTAATCGATGTCAGCGGAGTTCTCAGCTCGTGAGAAATAGAGGAAATAAACTCATTTTTCTCCTGATCGTTTTTGGCAATTTCCCGAGACATGATATTGATCGCATCGGCTAATTGCCCAATTTCATCGTCGGTATATTTCAGCGCCGTAATTTTAAAGTTGCCTTGGCTGATTTCCTCGGTAACCCGAATCAATTCTTTGATGGGGATAATCATGCGACGGCTGGTTGCCAGTGCTAAAGCAAAGGCTACTGCTAACAAGATTAAGCCTATGACAAAGGCAAAAACAAAGTAATTGAACAGAATTTTATATGCCGGATCCAGCGAAGAAACGTATCTTAAGACGCCTACAATCTCTTCTTCATCGTAAATAGGTGATGAAACAGCGATAATTCTTTCCCCGGAGCTGATGTGACCTTTCCAAACTTCTGTTTCTCCGGCTAACGCTTGAAAATAATCATAGCTTTTCACCTTTTGGGAGCCGCTGGCACCGGTATTGTCAATTACGATATTGCCGTCTAAGTCTATAACCTCTACCAAAGCGCTTTCTTTTTCGTTAATATTTTCAAATATATAGTTAGTTTTATCGGCAATACTGCCGCTGGGAGCATTGCGGGAATAAAAAGCAGCAGCAGTAGTGGCGTTATTTAATAAAACACGCTCAATGCCTCCCAAATAATACTGGCTGATTGCTACAATGAAAAGCGTTTCCAAAATCACAAGCACAAAAACGCTGATAAACATATTATTGCCGATTAACTTCCTACTGATGCTTTTTCGCACAGCTTACTCTTCGCCTCCCCACCAGCGGTAACCATATCCCCAAACCTTTTCAATATAGCGGGGATTGGAAGGATCGTCTTCAATTTTTTGTCTGATTCTGCGAATATTAACATCAACTATTTTAAAATCGCCGACATAATTATAACCCCAGACATTTTGCAAAATTTCGTCCCGGTGAATAGCTTTGTTGGCGTTTTCCATAAAATATTTTACCAAAGCAAATTCGATAGGCGTCAGCTCGATTTCCTGATCTCTTTTTAACAGCTTGCGCTCATCCTGCAAAATCGTAAAGATGCCGCTGGTGATATTGCCGCCGCTCTCCTCTTCTACCTTTAAATCTTTGACATTTAAGCGGCGCTGCAAAGCACTGATGCGAGCCAAAAGTTCTTTTGGGCTGAAGGGCTTGACGATATAATCATCGGCGCCTAATTCCAAGCCTTCAATTTTATTTTGCTCTAAGCCTTTGGCTGTCAGCATGATAATGCCTAAGCGGGGATATTTTTCCCGCGCTTTCTGGCAAACCTCAAAGCCGTCTATTCCCGGCAGCATAACGTCCAAAAGAGCAATATCAAAGGTGTCATCCAGCTTTTCCAGCGCTTCTTCGCCGCTGGATGCTTCTACTACCTCATACATTTGTTTTTTTAAGTTAACTCTGATGAAGCTGCGGATAGCATCTTCATCTTCCAAAACTAAAATTTTACCGCCCATTTTCTATACCTCCATCTATACTTAAGCACGCAATCAGCATATCTTCGTTAATATTAAACCCTGCCGGCAAGTTATCGGCAATAAAGGAAATATAAACCTTGTCATTAGTTGGATTATTTCCTAAGAAGATTGCGCTGTCGTGTAACTCTGTAAAGTTCTCCCAAACACTTAAATCAACACTGGCTATTGAAAACATCGAAATATAGCTGTTTTCTGCTCGGTAATAAAATACTACCCATTCGATTTCGCCTTGATATTCAAAACCATAGCCAAGATCAGCTAACCACTCTAAGGGCACATCAAAGGTGTAGCCTTCCTGTTGATTGTTTACCGCTGCTTTAACGGTTCTAAATCCATCTTGACCGTCCCAGCATTGCCAAATGCGCAGATAATTCTCATAGCTGGCATTGGTATCATTTTTAATCGGCAATTTAAAGGATAAAATATCTGTAATGCCATCACCGTTAACATCAGAGAATAACTGATTGTTATTCATCGAAGCATAATCATCTTCCAATAAGTTCTGCGCCTTTGCTACTAAATGCTCGTCCTCTAAAAGCAGCACCATGACGTTGGTCATTTGATAGTTGTAAAGCATGGTCGCATAAAGCCCGCATTTCTGCTCAGAAACTTTTGTATAGACCAACTCTTTGCAATAACCTTCAAAAACATTGTAATCAGTACAGCGGATAAAACCGTCTGCTAATTCGTACAATCTAATTGTGCTGCTGTAATCCTCGCTGGTCGTACTGCGGGTCGCAGTCACAATTTGTTTGCTGTTATCGTTGGTTAAACTGCCTAAGGTTAAAATATCGTATTGAAGTTTATCACCTATTAAATTTAAGGTTCCATCAGCATACTGATAAACATATAAATACTTCACTCCGCCGACATTAACGCCAAAGAGCAATTCTTTGAGCTTATCAGTGCCATTTAAATCCACTACCTTGAAATAGTCTACCGAGGTGCCGGATAAAATAACTTTTTCATCCAGCTGCAATTCATCATTTTCGTCCACATCAAAAATAGCAAATCCCAGCTCATAACCGCTGTCTTTTTTAATAAAGGCAACCAATTCATCTTCGCTGTCGCTGTCAATATTAAGCAAAGTATAGCTCATTTTATTGTCCATCTCCAACGGTGTAGTCAGATATTCATCGTTATCGAGCCAATCGGATATTTTTTGTTTTAAATTAACCTTTTCCTGGCTGTCTAAAGGAGCGATGATCAAACTATCCGGTGAGGGCACCTCTAAGCTGCAGCCGCTAAAAAGGAAGGTTATCATAATTATTGCTAATATTCCACAAATTTTTCGCAAATTTTCAGCTCCTTTCCTTTTGCGCCTTTATTATAACACATCAACTTCTAAAAATAAAGCATGTTTGAACGACTATTCCTGAAAAAATAGGCGAAAATCCTGCTCATTGTAAAGATCAAATACTACCTCAGGAAATTTCTCCTGCAAATATTGCTTCATTTTTTCCACGATTAAATGCTCAGTATGAAAATGTCCGCCGTCAATCAAGGCAATGTCCAATTCCTTGGCCAGTTGGAAATCGTGAAATTTAACATCACCGGTTAAATAGACATCGGCACCGATTTTCTTGGCTTCCGTTAAATATGAGCAGCCGCTGCCGCCGCACAATGCGGCTTTTTTTAGTTTGCGGTTTAAATTACCGCTGTAGCTTAAATTTTCAGCGCCGGTGCTTTTGGCTACTCGGGCTAAAAACTCCTTCAAGGTGCATTCCTGCGCAATCTCGCCTACTCTGCCGATACTGCGCTCTTTGGCGCTGAAGGCTTGTTCAAAAACGTCATAAGCTGCTTCTTCATAGGGATGAGCCTTCAGCATGGCGGCAATAACATTATTCAGTCTGCCGGCAGGCACAATAGTTTCCAAGCGCCATTCATCAGCTTTGTGGATATTATTTATTTCGCCCAAAAAAGGCTTAGTTCCTTCTAAAGGCTTAAAAGTGCCTTTGCCTTGGCATCTAAAACTGCAATCGCTGTATTTGCCGATCCAGCCGGCGCCGTTGGCGCAAATAGCCTCCCGCACTTTTTCCTCATAACCGTCGGGCACATAGACTACCAGTTTATAATATTTCTCTTTACCCGTTATGACAAAGGGGCTGATATTTTCCAAGCCGATAGCTTCAGCCAAAACATCATTTACTCCGCCGAAAGCAATATCCAAATTGGTGTGAAAGCTCATTAAGGCTACATCATGCTGAGCCAATGCCAAAACTTTGCGTCCGTCAACGCTTTGGTCAGTAATTTGCTTTAAGGCTTTAAAAATCAGCGGATGATGCGTAATGACGCAGTCATAATTATCCTCGATGGCTTTAGCGATAACATCTGCACCGGGAGTCAGAGCCAATAAAGCTTTTTTTACATTTTTATCATTGCGCCCCACCTGTAAACCAACATTGTCCCAGTCTTCAGCCCAGCTTAACGGCGCCCAGATATTTATTTCTTTGATTATAGTGCTGACTTGTACTGCCATAAGTATGCCTCCTCAATTTTTTGCCATTTATTTTTCAGCTCCTCACCTTTTTTTATGGTGTCAGCTTGTCCTATCTTTAACAGCTTTTCTGCCAAAGTCAGTTCCTTTTGCCGCAAAGAGCGCAGATATTCGCCTAAAAGAGGGTGTTTGTCCTTTAAAAGAAGAGGACCGGCAAATAACTCTGCTAAATTTAATTCAGCCATCCTGCCTTTTTTAAGTACAATGATGGGATAAAAATGCCCGTCTTCCCAAACCAATTCCTCAGCTGCTATCTGCCAATCATGCTCATAAGCCCAGCGGCGCAGTATTTCCGGCGCTACATTGGGCGCCAGGATAATGGTATCGATATTTTGAACAATTTTGGGCGAATTATCTAATATTTCCCCCATCAAGCTTGCGCCCATGCCGCAAATAGTGACACAGTCGGCTTCGCCTTCTGCTAAAACCATTAAGCCGTTGCCTAATCTTAAGGAAATTTTATCAGCAAGGTTAGCATCTTCAATATTTTTTTCGGCGCTTTTTAACGGTCCTTTGGCGACATCGGCACAAATTGCCTTGGGGCAAATCTCTTTTTCTACCAGATAAATCGGCAAATATCCGTGGTCACTGCCGATATCGGCGCAAATGCTTCCTTGGGGTACAAATTGGGCTGCTGTTTGCAAACGTTTTGATAATTTCATCTTTTTCCTCCAAAAAAGCCAAAGGATAAACCTTTGGCTTTGCTCAGCCAAACATTTTAATCTTTAAAAAGGATATTCCTGCGGTGATATCATCATTGTTGGCTTTACATATTTGTTTGATTCTGCGCGACAGTTGAATTAAATGATTTTCTATGATTTTCGCACTCTGAGCTTTGGCAGCAGGATTATTGCGGCGCAGTTGAGCCAGCTCCTGCAGCAGCTCATCGGTTTCTTTTATGAGATTGTCAAGCTTCTGCTCAAAAATTTCAAGCTCTCTGTCCATAGCGGCACCTCCTCATTTTAGTAATAGTATATTCCCTAAAATAAGGTAATGCCCCAGTTTTATGGCAAATTAAGCTTATTTTTTTCCGCTTGGGCTAAATCATCCTGCCCCAGCTTTTGATAAATCATGATGCGTTTATTAATAGCTTCTTTATCAGCCGGAGCCAATTCGCTGACTTTATTGTAATCTGCCAGGCTTTTTTCATATTCGCCCAAGGAAAAATACAAATTTCCCCGTCCTTTATAGGCGTAAATTGAATAAGGATCCAGCTCTAAGGATTTATTGTACGCCTCCAAGGCTTTGGGATAATCCTCCATCTGGTAATAAATACCCCCTAAATCCTTATAAATAATGGCAGCGGAATAGGGTGACAGTTCCAAAACCCGCATTAAATCGCTTAAAGCCTGCTCATACTCTTCATCCTGGGCTAAGATCAACGCCCGATCCCAAAGAGCTAAAGCGTAATCTTTATTAATCTTTAGCGCCCGGTTATAATCCTCCAGCGCTAAATCCACTTCGCCTAAGTTCAGATAGCACAATGCGCGGTTGTAATAATAAAACTCATCATCATCTTTTAGCTCAATGGCTTTATGGTAATCATTTAACGCCTTTTGGTATTCTTTCAGGCTGTGATTATAAATATTGGCTCGATAAAACCAAACCTTTGCCTCGTTAGGTTTTAATTCTAAAGCCTGAGAAAAAAGCTCAGCTGCTTTTTCATATTCCTCATGGTTTTTTGCCGCTACAGCGGCATTTAAAATTTCATCGTAATTTTGCATTTTCTTCTCCTCAGTTTAAACCGAAATAGGCTTTAAAGACATCACGGCAAATCTGACCGCCGCTGCCGTTGCCGCTGTAACCGTATTCTACAACAGCTGCGAAGGCAATTTGCGGATCATCTGCCGGAGCATAAGCAATAAATACACCGTCATAATACTCTTTGTCGCCGCTTGTATAGCTTGCCTGCCCGGGCTGTGAAGTACCGGTTTTGGCAGCTACTTTGATTTCCGGCGGAAAATCGTAGAATACACTATATGCTGTTCCGCCCGGCTGTGATACACCTACCATGGCATCTTCGATAATTTTAAAGGTTTCATCGCTGATTCCGGAATGAGCCTGCAAAGTGGGCTCGTTTTGCAAAATGACATTGCCGTCTTTGTCTAAAACTCGATCTACCACATAAGGCTGATAAATATCACCGCCGTTAGCGATGGTAGCACAGTAGCGAGCCAGCTGCAAAGGAGTATAGTTTTGGCGGCCCTGACCGATAGCTACGTTGTAAGTATCGGCGGCATGCCATTCGGAAACCCATTTGACATCGATAGCCTTTTGCGCTTTTAATTGGGCTAAAGTATTGTTGTATTGACGCTCGATACTTTTCTTTTCCTCTTCGCTTTGCGCCGCAGCTAAAGCAGCATCATATTCCGCTTGAGTTTCCTCAATGATGTTATCGTAATAATCGGATTTAGACTGAGCTGCCCAATCATTATAAGCATCAATTTTCTCCCGGGTAGGTAAGCCCTCGGTAACCCGTTCGCCGCGGTTTTCGTAGGGCAAATCTATGCCCGTATAGCCTTCCAAGCCCAGCTCAATACCGGCTTCACCGATTTTATCGACTCCTACTCGGCGTCCCAACTCCTGGAAAAATACGTTGTCCGATTTAGCGGTAGCCGAATAAACGTCGTAATATCCTACCGGCGCTGTACTTTTAATATAAGGCGCTTCCCAGTAACGGCCGGGATTATAAATTTTTTCCGTTAAGGTTATGGCGTCATTTTCTAAAGCCGCCGCCAAAGTAACCGGTTTAAAGGTAGAACCGGGAATATATCGTCCTTGGATTGCACGGTTTTGCTGTGTTACCTTATCGTCTGGGCGGGAAACCATTGCCAATACTTTGCCGGTATTGACTTCAATTAAAACTGCTGCACCGGCTCCGGCTTTATCAGAGCGAGGATTAGCCTGCAAGTTGGCAATTAATTTATCGAAAGACTCTTCCATTACCTTTTGCAAATCATAATCAATAGTTAACACTACGTCATTGCCGGAAGAAGAATCAATGGTGGTTACTTCGCCTACGGCATTATTGTAAACGTCTACCTGCACTTGCTGGACACCATCTTCGCCCCGCAAATATTCATCATAGGATTTTTCAACGCCGATTTTGCCGACCAAATCTCCCAGGTTGTAATCCTCATTGGCTGCCATTTCGTCCTCATTGACTTCGCCCAGATAACCGATGAGATGCCCTGCCATATTGCCCTGCAAATAAACTCTTTTCGGCTCACTGCTAACTGTTACCCCCACTAATTCAATCCGGCGGGCTTCGATTTGGCTGACTGTTTCCATGTCCAGATTGGTTTTAATCGTGACCGGCTTATAATTACGGTAAACATTATCCTCTAAAAGCTGAGTAATGGTTTCAGCAGTAATTTCCGGATCGTTCAGAATGCTGACCAAAGTGTTGATAATTTCACTTTGCTGTTCCTCAGGCAAATCACCGATAGTTTGACTGTTGATATTAACCTGAAAAACCGGCTGATCCGTCGCCATAACTACTCCGTCAGAGGTTATTATATCTCCTCTGGCGGCTTTAATGGTTAAAAGCCTGGTTCTGTTGCTGGCTGCGCTGGTTTGATAAACATCGCTTTGAATAATTTGCAGCCATGCCAAACGCAAGGTTATGATAATGCCGAATGCCAATAAAACAGCCGCAAATACTCGCCCTTTTTGCCAAAGAGCCTGACGGTCTTTACTTTCCATGCAGCCACCTCCTTTAATAATATCATTATCGCCTATTCGCCTTCTTTTTTATTCATCAAATAGATTAAAACATACAAAACCGGTCCGAAGCAAGCAGTATAAATGCCATTGGGAACAGCATTTAAAAGCATGCCGCTGAAATAAATATTACTGCCAATTATTTTAGCCAAGACAAAATATATTGCCGAAGAGCATAATGAGCTCAAAAGCAGGCAGGCAATCGGCACTAAAAAGTTATCCCGATATATTTTGCCGGCTACCAAGCCGAATACCAAACCGATTATGCCTTTGCACAAAGCATTGATTCCTAAAAATCTGCCTGCCATCAAATCTTCCAAAAAGCCCAGCGCCAATCCCATTATGCCGCCTTTTTTCCAGCCTTGAAAGATAGCATAATAAACCGTTAAAATTAAGATAAAGTCCGGTTTTCCGCCGGCAATGGACCATTTGGTAAACAAGGTATCACGCAGAATAAGAAGTATATATCCCAAAACCAAGAGAAATATCGCTACAAAAAGGGGATTGCGGAAAAAAGATTCTTTGTCTTTAGGCATCAATTACCACTTCCTTTGTTATTAAGGATGATGAAAACTTCCTCTAAGCGGTAAAAGTTGACATAAGGCTCAATAGTCGCCTGCTTGGTCAATCCCCCAACCTCGTCGGCAATTTCAACCACCGTGCCAATAGGAATACCTTCGCTGAAAATTCCGTCCAAGCCGCTGGTTACTACTTTGTCACCTATTTCAATATCCGCATCATGGGGCATGTGAATCAAGCGCAAATAGGTATTTTCACTGCCCATGCCTTCTACTACTCCCAAAGTTTCTCTGGTCTCCCAAATACGGGAACCTACTGCGCTTTGGCGGTCGGTAATTAAAACAACCTCACAGCTGGATGACAAGACATTGACCACTCGACCGATAAGCCCTAAATGGTTAATAACTACCATGTTATTTTGGATTCCGTCATCACTGCCTTTGTCTAAAACGATTGTATGCTGCAAGTTGTTGTTATTTTCAGCAATAACCTTTGCCGCAGCTAAGGTATATTGATTGCTGGTAGCATCTTTAAACTCCAGCATTTGCTTTAGGCGAATATTTTCTAAAAGAGCTTCCTGCAAATCATTATTGGCGATGCTTAGTTCTTCGATTTGCAGCATTAGCTCCTGATTTTCCTTTTGCAGCTGGTCATAATCGGTAAATGCCCCGAAAAATCCGCCGATTTTTTCACCTAAATTGCTGATAGCATGCTGGATAGGGCTTGCTACAATGCGCAAACCTTTTTCCACAAAAGTTAAATCATCTCTCTGTTGCGTTGTTAAAACTGCTAAGCTAATTAACAGTATTGCTATTATCAAAACTATGGCTACCACAAGCGCCTTTTTCTTTCGTGTCATGCCTTTGCCCCCGCTGAAATCTGATGATGTTGCATCTTAAAATTTCACTTATCAATACTTGATAATATTTTCCTCACTAAAACTATAATACCCTGTTTCTGCTATAATAATATGATCTAAAAGGGGAATTCCCATAATTTCTCCTGCTTCCACTAATCTTCTGGTAATAGTAATATCCTTTTCACTGGGTAAAAAATCACCGCTGGGATGATTATGCACCAAAATTAAGCCGCTGGCTGCAAATTTTACCGCTGCCTTATAAACCTCCCTGGGATGAGCAGAGGAATAATTCACCCCTCCAAACGAAATGGTCGTAATATGTATCAGCCTGTGCTTGCTGTTTAAAAGCAGCAATTTCACAGTCTCATTTTCTAACGAGCGCATTTCATCAGCCATTAACTCCAAAACATCCTGCGTCGAATTTATCAGCGGCATAAAACGCTTGTCCTCCAATGAAGCGCGCTTGCCCAGCTCCAATCCGGCTAAAACTCTGGCACCTTTATCAGCGCTGATTCCTTTTATCTGACTCATTTCTTCCAAAGACATCATTCTGAGCTCACGCAAACTGCCGGCTTCATTTAAAAGCTCTCCGGATAATTCCAGCACATTTTTATCTTCACTGCCTTGAGCCAGTAAAAGGCTGATTAATTCCAAATCAGTCAGCATTTCTGCGCCTAACAACAACAACCGTTCTTTCGGCTGGCGGTCTTTAGGTATTAAATCATCTAAGGAATTTTCATTCATAAATATCTACTCCCATTTCATGAAAAGCGTCCAATAATGCGCTGACCGGCAGTCCAACTACATTATAATAGCAGCCGTCAATTTTTTCCACTAAAACAGCGCCTTTTCCTTGAATACCATAAGCTCCGGCTTTGTCTTGATATTCATCCCAAGCTAAATAGCGCTCTATTTCTTCGTTGGTTAACTTGCGAAAAAATACTTTGGTGCTGACAAGCTTCTGCACCCATTTCTTTTTGCCGGCTGCATCGACTAATGCAATGGCTGTCAAAACTTCATGAGATCTTCCGGATAAATTTTGCATCATTTCCCGCGCTTGCTCCTTGCTCTTTGGTTTGCCGTATATTTGACCGTCCACAGCTACTACGGTATCGGCACCAATAACGATGCCTTCTTGATATTTCTCAGCTACTGCCTGAGCCTTTTTTAAAGATAAAGCTTTAACCAGCTCTGCCGCTGCAAGTCCCGGCAGATTTTCATCAATTTCTGCACTGTCAACGGTAAATTTAATACCGATTTGCTCTAAAATCTGAAAACGCCGCGGCGATGATGAAGCTAAAATAATTGCTGACATCTTAATCTAAACTCCGTTTCTTCTGCCAAATAATTGTCAATACATTTTACCATAAAAGCAAGTAAGATGTAAATATCTCAAAAGGCAAAAATTGAAAGAGTAAATAATTCTTTATAATTTCGCAAAAAACCCGCTCAGATAATAATTATCTGAGCGGGAAAGGGAATTATTCCTTATTATTGACAACGATATTAAAGCTTAAAATTTCCAAATTTACAGCTAAATCAACATTTCTGACTTGGACATCTTCCGGAATATTTAAAGTAACCGGTGCAAAGTTTAAAATTCCTTTGATGCCGCTGGTAACCAATAAATCAGCAATATCTTGAGCATGTTTATCCGGCACGGCAATAATGGCAATATCAATCTTATTTTCAACTACATAATCATAAATGCGATTAATTGCCATAACCGGTGTATCGTTTAATCTTAAGCCGACTTTATTTAAATCATTGTCAAAGACTGCTTCAATATCAAACCCTCGGCTTTTAAATCCGGCGTATTGGGTCAAAGCCGAGCCTAAATTACCGGCTCCGACTAAAATTACCCGCCACTTTTTACCGATACCTAAAATATTGCAGATTTCTTTATTGAGCTCTGCTACGTTATAACCAACACCTCTGGTGCCGAACTCACCGAAATAAGCTAAATCTTTGCGTACTTGAGCCGGAGTTCCTCCTGTACCGGCAGCTATTTCGCCGGAAGAAATTCTTACCACACCGCTTTTTTCTATCTGTGTTAGAAAACGAGAATAAACTGACAAACGGCTTACTGCCACTTCAGGTATTTTTACATTTTTCATAAGTACAAAACCCCATTCTTTATATGTATATCAATTAATCTTTCTAACTATTATAATACTATTATATAAGAAATTACAAGTTATTTTTTTCACATTTTTAAGTATTTTTGTTATATCTTTATATAAGGAAATATTCTTATTTAACTATAAATAAATATGTTTGAACCTATTTTAAAAAAAGACAAATGGATTTTTCCTTTTTTCCCTAATTTTTACTAATTATAATAAAAAAATATAATATTCGTACTATTTCCTTTTCCTTGACCCTTTTTCTTAAAAGTATTACAATTAGAAAGGTATGCGCTAATCTTGTAAATATTTTAAATAATTCCGGGAGGATCTCTCTATGTTTCAACTTTTATCTTCACCTTATATTCTCTGTGCTTCCTTTTATCTTTTAGCTTTTTTAGCGGCGGTTATAAGCATAAAATGGCAAAAGATTAATTCGTATCTGGTGAATATTCTTTTAGCTTTAGGCGCTTTTGCAGGGATAATCAGCGCTATGTATCAGCTTAACAGCAGCTTAGAATACATCGCTCTATTTGACCTGCCTACTTCTATTCCCAATTTTACTTTTACTTTAGGTATAGATTACTTAAGCGCTTATTTTCTCTTAGACTTAAATCTGCTTTTGCTGGCAGTTGCAATTTATACTCCTAAATATTTAACCCACTACCAAGATAAATATAATTTGGCGGTTTTTAATTTGCTCAACAGCGCCTTCATTTTTTCGTTATTTGTAGTATTTACCGCCCAAAATTTGTTAAGCTTCTATATCTTCTGGGAGATCATGTCGGTCAGCAGTTACTTTTTGGCTAATTTCGAGCATGCTGACAAAGAAACACAGAAAGCTTCTACCCTTTATGTCATCATGACCCATTTGGCGGCTTCTTTGCTCTTGATTGCTTTTTTAGTAATCTTTACTTATACCGAAAGCATGCTGCTGCCTCAAGATCTAAGCTTCTTAAGCTCGGGCTTGCAAGTTATATTGGCAATTCTTCTGTTTATCGGCTTTGGCACCAAAGCGGGCTTAGTTCCTTTTCATATTTGGCTGCCCATGGCTCACCCTGCGGCTCCCTCCAATGTCAGCGCCTTAATGAGCGGCATTATGATTAAAACAGCTGTCTATGGCTTTATCCGTTTTATCTTTATTCCCTTTTCCTTGCCTTTATGGTTTTGCACGCTGGTTTTAATCATCGGCATTGTAAGCGCCGTCGGCGGTATTGCTTATGCGGCAGTGGAAAACAATTTTAAAAGACTTTTGGCTTACTCCAGCATTGAAAATATCGGCATCATCACTACAGCCTTAGGAGCGGCTATGGTAGCAGACAATTTAAATCATCCTGCTATTGCTTCTTTAGCTTTGATGGGTGGTCTTTTCCACACCTTAAATCACACCATCGTCAAAGGCGGCTTATTTTTAAGCGCCGGCTGCGTTCAATACGCTGCCCACACCAAGGAAATTCCTCTTTTAGGCGGTCTGGCAAAGGTCATGCCCTTTACGGCGGCTTGTGTCTTAATTTTATCCTTAGCCGTGGCGGCAGTAGTGCCCTTTGCTACCTTTAGCAGTGAATGGCTCACCTATCAGTCGTTGATCGCTCTGATTTCTGCCAATACGCCTTTTATGAATTTGATTTTAATTTTAACTATCGCCCTTTTAGCAATGGTGGGAGCATTGGCGGCGTTAACCTTTGTTAAATTTTTCGGCATCACCTTTTTAGGCACGCCCCGGAGTGCACATGCCCAAAAAGCGCAGGAGGTTCCTCTTTCCATGCGCATTGCTCTGGTTTTGCCGGTTGCTTTTTTAATCTTTAATTCGGTTTATCCTTCCTTTGCTGTCGGCATGATAACAACAGTCGTATCTTCTGCTGCTCATTTGCCGGCAGTCAATCCCTACTACATTTATAATCTGCCTACTTATGATAATTCTCCTGCTCTGGCTAACTATGACCCGACAGTAATCATCATTCTTTTGCTGGCTTTAATTTTATTTGGTCTTATCATGAGCATCATTATCGGCGGCAAGCTCAAAAAACGCTATTATAATACTTGGGACTGCGGCTTTACTCACCAAACTCCTCTTATGCAGTATTCCTCCAGCGCTTATGCCAACCCGATTTTAATTATCTTCCGCCTGCTTTATCAGCCGGAATTCAAAAGCGGCAATGACAATTACAATCCCTACAACCGGCAAAAGCTTACCTACAGCCAAACCATTAAAAAACCTATTGTGCAGTATCTCTATGAACCATTTATTCATACTCACCAAAAAATTTCTCAATTTTTGACAGAAAGACTGCAAAACGGTTATATCCAGCAGTATCTTTTGTATATTCTTTTGGTTTTAATCGTCTTTATTGTGTACAATAGCGTGCTTTAAGCAAAATAAGGAGAATAAACATGACAACTCTCATTACCTATACTTTTCTTCAAATAATTATCATGCTTCTTTTGGCTCCTCTGCCAACCGGCATTATCCGCAAAATAAAAGCGCGTTTTCAAAAACGCCGCGGAGCTTCCATATTTCAGCCTTATTATGACTTGATCAAGCTCCTAAAAAAACCGCAGGTAACAATTTCCACCACTTCCAGCAAGGTGCTTGTGCTCACTCCCTATATTCTTCTGGGCAGTACCCTTTTGGCAGCCTGCTTGGTGCCCTTGAGCACCAAAGTAACAGTCAATCTGCCGGGTGATATGCTTGTTTTGGTTTATACTCTTGCCTTAGGCGGCTTTTTCTTAACCTTGGCAGCCTTAGATACCTCCAGCACCTTCGGCGGTATGGGCAGCAGCCGGGAGAATACCTTAAAAAGCATCATCGAACCGGCGTTAATTATTGCCTTGGTAACTTTAGCTATTTATTACGGTTCTACCGATTTGCGCAAAATCATGATTGAAAGCGCCAATTCTTCCTTAAGCATCGACCCGGTGCATTTGCTGCTGCTTTTGGCTTTATTAATGGTCACTATTACTGAAACCGCCCGTATTCCCATTGATGATCCTTCCACCCATTTGGAGTTAACGATGATTCATGAGGCTATGATATTGGAGTATTCCGGCCGTCATTTGGGCTTAGTGGAATTGGCGGCTTATTTAAAGCAATTAATTTATATTACCCTGATTGCTAATATCTTCTTTCCCCATGATCAGCTCATCAGCTTTGGAGGAATTTTAGGAATCGTTTTAAGCTTAAGTATATTGGTGCTCAAGGTTATCATTATCAGCATAATCTTAGGATTAATTGAAACCAACACGGTTAAGCTTCGTTTCTTCAGTATCGCCAACTATGCCGCCTTAGCAGTTATCTTAAGCCTTTTGGGCTTTCTGTGCGTTTATATATTTTAACAAGGAGTGTGCCTGATGAATAGTATTTACGATATGTTCTCCATGATTATTTTATTGTCCGGCATAGTTTTAATCGCCAATAAAAGATCCCTTTCTTACATCCGCACCTTTCAGGTTCAATCCTTGGTAATCACCATCGGTGCTTTAATCATGGCAGCTGAAACTCAGCATTTGGAGTTGTTGATTGTTGGCTGTTTAATGTTGTTTTTAAAAGTCATCTATATTCCCAAATATCTGCGCCGTACCTATAATAAAGTAACGCACGAGATTCACAAGGATTTTTATCTGAATATCCCCATTCTATCCTTTATAGCCTGCCTGTTGGTAGTTATTTGTTATATCAGCATCTACCAAATACCCTTAATTTCCGCCAAAGGTGTAGTTACTCCCTTAAGCTGCAACTTAGCAATCGTCTTGATTGGTTTATTGTTTATGATCAGCCGCAAGGATGCCTTAGGTCACATTATCGGTTTTTTGGTAATCGAAAACGGCTTGTTTTCCACTGCGCTTTTTACAACCCGAGGTATGCCGTTAATAGTTGATTTAGGTATTTTCATCGATTTACTGACCGCAATCATCATCATGAGCATGATAATCTTTCAAATCGACACCAAATTTCAATCGACTGATACCGATAAACTACACAACTTGAGAGGATAGATCATTATGAGCTTGATTAATCTGGCAACTGTTTTGCCAATTTTACCTTTAATTAGCCTGCCCATCTACATTGCAACCCGCAGCAACCGCCTGCACCATGCAGCCAATATTTTAATTAACGGCGTGGTTTTAATTATTGTTCTTCTGCTTACAAAAGAGGTTCTGGTGCGCAGTGTTTTGGCTAATCACAATCTGCATACGTATTTAGACCCTTTAAATACACTGCTTTTGCTGATTACTGCTTTTTTAAACTTTTTAATCAGTATTTATGCGGTCAATTATTTAAACTTTGATGTCCATCACGGCAAGATAACCTCTGCCAGGATCCGCATTTACTACATCATGACCAATATTTTTACCTTTACCATGCTTTTAGCCTTAACAAGCGGCAATTTCGGTATCATCTGGATTGCTGTGGAAGCTACCACTTTAGCCAGCACCTTTTTGGTTGGCTTTTACAACAAACATTCTTCTGTTGAGGCGGCTTGGAAATACGTTATCATTTGCTCGGTCGGTATTGCTACAGCTTTTTTGGGCGTAATTTTGCTGCATTTATCTTCCCTGCAATGCTTAAGCGAAGATCTCTATCTTTGCGTACAAGCATTGACCCTCAATGCTGCTAATTTAGATACTGATACCCTGCGCTTAGCCTTTATTTTTATGCTGATCGGCTTTGGCACTAAAGCCGGCTTGGCGCCTATGCATTCCTGGCTGCCCAGCGCTCACAGCCAATCCCCTTCGCCTATCAGCGCCCTTTTGTCCGGGGTATTGTTAAATACAGCCCTTTATCCCATTATCCGCATCACCGGCATTTTAAATACCAATGCCGACGGCTCCCAATATACCACCCCATTTTTGTTAATTCTCGCGTTTCTCTCTATATTGGCAGCAGTTTACTTTATCTTGAGCCAGCGGGAATACAAAAGCCTTTTGGCATATTCCAGCATAGAGCATATGGGCATCATCGTTTTAGCATTAGCAATCAATACTCCCTTAGCTGTTTACGGTGCTTTGTTTCATTTGCTCAATCACTCTTTAACCAAAACCATGCTCTTTTTAACTACCGGCAATATTCTCCATACCTATCAGTCAGGAGAAATCAAAAGTGTTAAGGCGTTATTAAAAACTGCACCATTTACTGCCGTTGTCTTTTTGTTAGGCTTATTTGCCATCGCCGGTACTCCGCCCTTTTCCGTTTTTATCAGCGAGTTTACGGTTTTAACGGCAATCTTTCAAGCAAAAAGCTTTGTTTTAGGCGGTATTTTGGCAGTGCTTTTGGCGGTTATTTTTGCTTCCATCATCTACACCATAACACCGATTTTCTACGGTGAAAAAGATGAATCAACACCTACATCTTCTTTTAAAAGTATCAGCGGAAATTGTGTAATTTTGCTTTTGTTAATTTTAATCGCCGTTATGGGTATTTATACTCCGCCTTTTTTAACTAAACTTTTAACCTTAGCCCAACAAGTTATCCTACCATAGAGGAGTTGAAATAAATGTACGATTACAAAGCCCATTTAGCGCCGTCAGCAACTTTAGCTGACGAAATATTAAAGCAGCTGACAAAGATAAACGAACAAACTCAAACCAAAACTGCTGTGATCCGCAAAAACGGCAATGAAATTTATCTTAACACCACTACCACCAATCTGCGCAAATTCAATATGCTCCTCAATCACACTCATCGTTTGCCTCTGACTAACCTTTTTTGCAATGATGAGATAGCTATTAACGGTCATTTCACCCTCTATTATACCTATTCGCACCATCTGCAAAACTGCCATTTTATCATCACTGTGCCTATTACTCCCGAGGAGCCTAATTTTCCCTCCATCACCAAAATAACTCCGGCTGCTGATAAATATGAGCGGGAAATCCGGGATTTATTTGCCTTAGAACCCTTGGAGCATCCCAATCCTACTGATTTAATCTATCACGGCAACTGGCAGAATCATCCGCCTCATCTAAGAAAAAGCGTGACCGATCTTTCTCAGCCGCCCTTGCCGGAGGCTAAAGATGTGCCGGAGCCGGCATTAATCACTATTGACAGTCCTGATGTTTATCAAATACCGGTTGGACCTATTCACGCCGGAGTCATCGAGCCGGGGCATTTTCGTTTCACCGTAGCCGGTGAGCCGATTATCAACCTGCAAACCAAGATGCACTACACTCATAAAGGCACGGAAAAGCTTGCCGAGCAAATGACCATTCAGCAAGGCTTCTTCCTCTCTGAGCGTATCAGCGGCGATGAAACCTTTGCCAATTCTTTTGCTTATTGCTTAGCGGCAGAAAAAATTGCTAAGGCAGAGGTTCCGCTTCGGGCTCAGCACACACGCATTATCCTTGCTGAATTAGAACGAATTATTTCGCATTTCGGCGATTTATCCGGAATTGCCGGGGATACAGCCAATCTTTTCTTGGCTTCACAGTTTAATATGCTGCGCATCATGGGCTACAATTTAGCCCATTATTTGACCAATACTCGTTTTTTGCGCAGTACCAATAAATTAGGCGGTGTGCGCAAAGATTTTTTAAAGGGCAAAGAACACGGTGCTGTTGAGCAGCTGAAAGCTATTCGCAGGGAAATCATTGACACGACGGAGATTGCGCAAAATGACACGATGTTTCTCGACCGCTTAGAGCACACCGGGGTTTTGTATGCCCATACGGCGTATGATTTAAATGCTACCGGCATAGCCGGCAGAGCTTCCGGTTTGGATTATGATGTACGCAAAAATCATCCTTACAGCGTTTACGATCAATTCAAATTTGCCGCTCATCATTTGGACTGCGGCGATGTCAGCTGCCGTTTCAACGTCCGTTTAAGCGAAGCTTTAAGCTCCGTTAATCTCATGCTCAGCGTCATCGACGGCTTAAAGGACGGCGAAATCTCCGTTCCTCTGCCTGATAAACTGCCGCCTTATGAATACGCTTACGGAATCACCGAAGCTGCCCGCGGCGAAAATATGCATTGGCTGATGGTCGGCGAAAACAACACTATTTACCGCTATAAAGTCCGCACTCCCTCCTTCTGCAACTGGATGGCTGTGCCTTATGCGGTCAATACCAATTTGGTGCCGGATTTTCCGTTAATCAACAAAAGTTTCAACCTCTCTTACTCAGGCAATGACCTTTAAAAGGAGTTTTTCTTATGCTGAAAAAATACGAAAAAGTATTGAAATATCGCCGCTTGACCAATGATTATCCCTTTAAGCCCATTGACAATACCGGCTATGTTGGTGCACCGGCTATACTGGCTGATAAATGTCAGAAATGCCGTATCTGCGCCCAGAATTGTCCGGCTAAAGCGATTAGCATTGATAATGACGGCTATCCCAATGTGCATATCGACCAATGCATCTATTGCAGCTTATGTGCTGACCTTTGCCACGCTCAAGCAATATTCATGACCGAATCCTTCACCGACAGCACCAGCAATAAAGCCAATTTACTCCGCAAACCTATGATTATTGAGCAAATTCCGGCAGTTGATACGGAAGCATTGGCGGAGGAACTAAAAACTAAGATTCAAAAAACCCTGCGCCGCTCTTTGCAGATCCGAGAAATTGACGCCGGCTCCTGCAACGGCTGTGATTACGAAGCCAATGCGCTGATGAACCCTTTGAACGATTTAGAGCGCTTAGGCATTACTTTTGTGGCTTCTCCCCGCCACGCTGATATGCTTTTAGTGACCGGTTCGGTTACCCGCAATATGCACAGAGCTCTCCTGCAAGCCTACGAAGCAACACCGGATCCGAAAATTGTTGTAGCCTGCGGTGCTTGTGCTTTAAGCGGTGGTATCTTTAGAGATAGTTATGCGACCAATAACGGTGTAGACAGCGTTATTCCTGTTGATATGTATATTCCCGGCTGTCCTCCCCGCCCGCCGGCAATTATTTACGGTATTTTAAAAGCTATCGACCGCATAAAATAAAAAAACCAATCCCTTTTAGGGATTGGTTTTTTATTACGCTTTCCATAAGCTGTGCAAATTGCAGTAAGCATAGACAGCTTCTACTTCGTCGCCTTCGCAAATAGCAAAGCAAACTTTTGGTTCATCGCCGGGTTTTAAGGCTTTGCGTTGATTGCCGCCTTTGGTTTGCAAAGAAATCCATTCGATATAATGTTCATCCTGCATGGGATGAGGAGCAGAGCCTACAGTTACCAATACTTTGTTACCCTCTACTTTGTAGACAGGTACATGTTTTTCCTGAGCTGCATCGGTAGTACCGGGAATGATTTGCTCCATCTTCTGACCGCAGCACATAAAAGGTACACCGGCATTTTTAACCATTGCTACAATGTTTCCGCAATGCTTGCAAATATAAAATTTTTGTTCCATTTTTTCTTCCTCCTTGAATTTATTAGCAAAGCTCAGAAGCTAATTCCTCGATTTGAGTTAAATTATCGGCATTTAAAGCTGATTTAATAGTAACAGTCGTATCGGCATAAGTCATATTTTTGCAGCCTTCGAGCATCTTTTTCATATTTTTCGCCGCAGTAGGTGCCCAAGTGCCGTTTTCGATAAAGCCGACAAAACGATTTTGATAGTTTCTTTCGGTCAAATGGTCAATGAAAATTTTCATAAAGGGGAACAATTCGTTGTTATAAGTAGTGGTAGCCAATACTACCTTGCCGTAACGGAAAGCATCTTCGACCGCTTCTGCCATATCCGAACGCGCTAAATCACAGACTACAACCTTAGGGCAGCCTTTTTCTGTTAATTTTTCTGCCAATTTTTCTACTGCTTCTTTGGTGTGACCATACACAGAAGTATAAGCGATTACTACACCTTCGCTTTCAACACCGTAGCTGGACCAAGTGTTGTAAAGATTGAGATAATGAGCCAAGTTTTCTTTTAAAACCGGACCATGCAAAGGGCAGATGATTTGAATATCCAAGCCGCTGGCTTTTTTGAGCAGCGCTTGAACCTGAGCGCCGTATTTGCCGACAATACCGATATAGTAGCGTCTGGCTTCGCAGTCCCATTCTTCCTCAACATCTCCGGCGCCGAATTTGCCAAAGCCGTCTGCACTAAAGAGCACTTTGTCCAATTTATCATAAGTAACCATAACCTCCGGCCAGTGAACCATCGGCGCTGTGTAGAATGTCAGCTCATGTTTGCCTAAATTTAAAACACTGCCTTCAGACGCAACAATTCTTCTCTCAGCATAATCATCAGCGAAAAACTGATTCATCATCACAAAAGCTTTTTGAGTAGCAACAATGGTAGTCTGAGGATTTAACTCCATAAATCTGGCAATGTTAGCCGAATGATCCGGCTCCATATGCTGAATGATTAAATAATCGACCTTTCTGCCGTCGGTTGCTTTCGCAATATTATTAAGCCATTCATCGGAGAAATGCACATCAACTGTGTCCATCACGGCAATTTTTTCATCAATTATTACATAAGAATTATATGCCATGCCGTTAGGTACAACGTATTGTCCCTCAAATAAGTCGATATCATGGTCATTTACGCCTACATATTTAATATCTGCTGTTATGTTCATTGGAAAACCCCTCCTTAATATACTTATGCACTACAATTAAATATAATCCAAATTTCCTTATTTGTCAATAATTTATTATTAAATAGCAGTTTATTTCTAACGATGCAAATTTTACCTTGGTGAAAAACACAAATTATTTCCGCAATTTGGCTTGTAATTAAGAAAAAAATGGTTTATAATAAAGTGTTACATATTTTACTGCTACATATCTAAAGGAGGAAGTTTTATGCAAAGTCAAATTCGTGATTTATCCTTAGCTCCCAGCGGTTGGGTTAAAATTAATTGGGTAAAAGCCCATATGCCCATTTTAAATAGTTTAGAAGAAGAATTTCGCCAAACTAAGCCTTTTCAAGGCAAAAAGGTTGCTATTTGCCTGCATTTGGAGGCAAAAACTGCTTATATGGCACAAGTAATCGCCGCAGGCGGAGCAACTGTAGCTGTTGCCGCCAGCAATCCTCTTTCTACTCAGGATGATGTAGTTGCCGCTTTAGTAGACAGCGGTATTACTGCCTTTGCCTGGCATGGGGCTACTGCTGAAGAATACACCAATCATATCCACCAATTAGCGCAATTTAAGCCAGATTTATTCATTGATGACGGCGGTGATTTAACCAATGTCCTGCACAATCATTATCAGGAAATCTTAAAAGATATTATCGGCGGCTGCGAAGAAACAACCACCGGCATTATCCGTCTGCGCTCCATGGCTAACGACAAAGCTCTTAAAATTCCGATGATTGCCGTAAATGATGCCTTGAGCAAATATTTCTTTGACAACCGCTACGGCACCGGTCAATCCGTTTGGGACGCTATTATGCGCACCACCAATTTGGTGGTAGCCGGCAAAACTGTAGTCGTTGTTGGTTATGGCTGGTGCGGCAAAGGCACAGCTATGCGGGCTAAAGGCTTAGGTGCTAAAGTTATCGTTACCGAGATCGACCCTATTAAAGCTATGGAAGCTATGATGGACGGCTTTTCCGTCATGCCGTTAATTGAAGCGGCTCCTTTGGGCGATTATTTCATCACCGTAACCGGCAACAAAAGTGTTATCGCTTATGAACATTTAGCGGCGATGAAGGACAAGGCTATTTTAGCCAATGCCGGTCATTTTGATGTGGAGATAGACAAAAACGCTTTGGAGAAACTCTCCTCCTCTATCACTCCCGGCAAACCCAATATTACCGAATATCATTTGACTAATGGTCGTACTTTATATCTTTTGGGCGAAGGCCGTTTAGTCAATCTTTCCGCCGGTGACGGTCATCCGGCTGAGATCATGGATTTAACCTTTGGACTGCAAACCTTATCCTTAGTGCATTTGCTCCATAATCCCAATTTAGCTGCCGCTGTTTACAGTGTGCCTAAAGAAATCGACCAGAGGGTAGCGCTCTTAAAGCTTAAAGCGTTAAGTATTAAGATAGATAAATTAACCCCCGAACAAGAAGCCTACCTTAACAGCTGGCAAGTATAATCAAGGAGTGAAGATAATGCTTGATCTTTCTTTTGTCGCCATTGACTTAGAAACTACAGGCTTAGAAGAAACCGCCGAAATAATCGAAATCGGTCTTTGCAAGGTTGAGCACGGAGAAATAACTGATACCCTTTCCTATTTGATTAAGCCGGTTTATATTATTCCCACGGAAATAACCTTAATCACCGGTATTGATAATCAGATGGTGGCTGATTCTCCACATTTTGAGGATGTTAGAGCAGAAATTTTAGATTTTATCGGCGATAATATATTGATTGCGCATAATGTAAGCTTTGATAGAACTATTTTGGAAAATCATTTGGGCTATGAAACTCCAAATCTTTGGGCTGATACCCATGATTTTGCCAAGGTATTTCTGCCTACCTTAACCAGCTATAAGCTGGTTAGCATAGGTCAGGAGTTGCAAATTGAGGCTTCTGAGCATCACCGGGCATTGGCTGATGCCGAAATATGTGCTAAAGCTTTATTGATTATGCTGAATAAGGCTCTCTTGGCAGGAGCATTTACTCTGCAAAAAATTTCAAATGTCTTTGCAGGAGAAACTAACGGTTTTACTCATATCCTTTCTCTTTTGCTTAATTATGCTATCACCAATTCCATCGTTGGCGTGGACAACTATACCGCTGAGACAGAGTTTTATCCCAATGAAAAACCGGCACTGTCTTTCGCCAATGCCGAAATATTTTTCCATAGCGGCGGTATGATGAGTAAATATTTGCCTAATTTTCAATACCGTCCGCAGCAGATAGCTATGCTGCGTACTATTACCGAAGCGTTTTTGCACAGCAAACACGCCATCATCGAAGCCGGCACCGGTACCGGCAAATCTTTTGCTTATCTTCTGCCCTCTCTTTTATGGGCAGTGGAAACCAAAAGCAAGGTCATCATTTCCACTAACACCATCGCTTTGCAGGAGCAGCTTTATAATATTGATGTTCCCTTTCTGCGCAAGGCTCTCCAATACAACTTTACCGCAGCCTTAAGCAAAGGACGCAGCAACTATCTCTGCTCCCGCCGGCTGGATTTATACCAAAGCCAGCTTAAAACCATGCTTTGGAGTGAAAAAATCTTCATCGCCCAGCTTATTTATTGGCTGAAAACTACCACCACCGGCGATAAAGAAACCTTGAACTTAAACAAATTGGAACACCAATACTGGAGCAATGTTTCCAGCCAGGGAGAAACTTGCTTGGGCAGCCGCTGCAAGTATTACCAAAAATGCTTTTTTATGAACAATCGCCGCAAATGCGAGCAAAGCCAGATTATTATCACCAATCATGCTCAGCTTTTGCAGGATTTAAAATTAGAAGGCACTGTTTTACCGCAGTTTAATCATTTAATTATCGATGAGGCGCATCATTTGGAAGATGAGGCTATCAGACAGTTTACCGAAACGGTTGATTTGGAGCTGCTGCGCAAATCCACCAAACAGCTGGAGCGTGCTGCCGGCATTGTGCCGAGAATTTTGCATCATATATATGACAATCCCATTTTTACCGATATTTATAATAAAATAAATGAAGTAAACACTGCCTTGCATGATGATATAGCCCAAATGGATAAGCAGTTAACCGAAACTATCAATTTTGTCTTTACTGTGAAGCAGTTAGAAAAACTCAACGAAAAACGCCTGACTAAAAAAGAACGGCAAAGTGATTGGTGGCAGTCATTAGCGGAATATTTAACCCAGTGTAAAAATTTGGTTTCTACTATCCATCACCGCTTGAGCAAAATTGCCAATCTTTTGGAGTTCAAAAGCTATGTTGAGGACTTATTAAAAGAGCTGAATGCGATTATTGCTGTTTTCAAAGAGCAGGATGAAATTTTAGAGGAATTTATAAGCGGTCAGTCAGAAAAGCAGGTTTACTGGATGGAGTTTAACAAAAGCAGCTGGGGCAGCAATTTAAGTTTGTCTGTTGCAATGATTGATATCATGCCTCTCTTGAAGGAAAAGCTTTTTGATAATAACGAAACCGTCGTTTTAACTTCGGCAACTTTGGCTATCAAAAACAATTTAACCTATACTGCCGAAACTTTTCTTTTAGACAGCGACGAATATCTTTCCTATGTCACTCCTTCGCCTTTTGATTACAAAAAACAAGCGGTGGTAGCGATTCCTATCGATAATCCTGATTACTCTCAAATCAATGAATATGCCTATGCCGATATGGTAATCCGCAATCTGGAAAAGATTATTCCGGCGGTTAAAGGCGGAGTATTGATTTTATTCACCTCTTATGCGATGCTCAATAAGGTTTATTTTGCCTTAAAGCGCAACCCGGACTTAAGCGAATACAATATTCTGGCTCACGGACAGGACGGCAGCCGCAGCAGTATTTTGCATAATCTCAATAATGCTGAGAAAACCATTGTCTTAGGTGCCAGCAGCTTTTGGGAAGGCATTGATGTAAAAGGCGACGGACTGACAACAGTAGTCATAGTCAAGCTGCCCTTTGCTCCTCCGACTAAGCCTATTGACAGTGCGAAGCTGGAATTATTGCAGTCAATGGGGAAAAACGGCTTTGCTAATTATTCCTTGCCGCAGGCAATTCTCAAATTCCGCCAGGGCTGCGGACGTCTAATCCGCACTTCCACTGACTGGGGAGCAATAATTATTTTAGACAACCGCATTATCTCTAAAAGCTACGGACAGGATTTTATGCGTTCTTTGCCCGCTATGACAGTTTTAAGAGAAAATTTGGATTCTATATGCGATAAATTAAACCGCTGGATGGAAAAGAAATCCTTGCAAAAATAAAAAAAGACCTTTTCTCAATTATGAGAGAAGGTTTTTTAATTGTCCTGAAAACTTACTTCGATAGTTGTGCCTAAGCCGGGCAGGCTTTTTAAAAACAGCTCGGCATCGTGCTGAATAGCCACATGCTTTACGATAGCCAAACCCAATCCTGTTCCGCCGGTATCCCGGCTGCGGCTTTTATCTACCCGGTAAAAACGCTCAAAGACTCGGTTTTGGTATTGCGGAGCAATACCGATGCCATTATCACTGACAGAAAGGACGATTCTTTCACCTTTTTTGCCGATTCTGATTACAACCTTGCCGTTGGGGCGGTTATAGCGAATAGCATTGTCGCAGAGATTGTAAATCAATTCTTCCAAGAGACTTTTGCTGCCCATTACTGTTAAATGCTTGCCTTCAATGCTCAGGCTTACTTGATAATTTTGGGCGGCAAAGGATAAATATTCAGCCACGCTTTCGCTTAAAGCGTACAAATCAACTTTTTCAAAATTGTCTTTTGAGCTTTTGACATCCAGCTCGCTTAATTGAATAATATCCGCGATGAGGTGCAGTTGCCGCTCTGCTTCAGAACGAATCTTGCCGGCAAAAAGCTTGATGTCCTCTTTATTGGCTAAACCGGTTTCAATCATCTCGCTGTAGCCTAAAATACTGGTTAAAGGAGTTTTGAGTTCATGGCTGACATTGGCAGTAAACTCCCTCCTCTGCTCTTCGCTCTGCTTCTTTTCTTCCTCTGCGGCTTGAAGAGTGAGAGCAAAGGGTATCAGTTCCGGATAAGGCACTTTTTGATAAACGCTTTCTAAATTATCAGCCATTTGTTCAATTGGTTCAACTAAGCATTTTGTTAAATGACGAGCTAATACAGCCGCCAAAAGAACAATAAGGATAAGCAAAGTAACGATATAAATAATCAGTTTCCAAGAATAACTTTTTAATTCTACCCAGGAGAAATTATTTAGCATCACTGCTGCCAATAGCACTGTGCCTGCAAAAATTATGATCCCCATCATCACAAAATAGATATATATTTTCTTTTTCATCCTAATTCAACCTTATAACCGATACCCCGCACCGTTTTAATGTATCCTCCGCAGGCTCCCAGCTTCTGTCTGATGCTTTTAATATGCATATCCACTGTTCTGCTTTCGCCTAAATAATCAAAGCCCCAGATTTTGTCCATGATTACTTCTCTGGTTAGGACAATGTCTGAATTAAGCAGCAGAAGCTTCAGCAGTTCCTGCTCTTTAAAGGTTAAATGGCATAGTTCGCCTTTGACAAAGATTTGTTTTTTGTCATCATCAAAAACGATATCGCCGAAGACTATTTGCTTAGTCGGCGCAGTATCAATACGGCGCAAAACTGCTTTAATACGGGAGATAAATTCCATAATGCCGAAAGGCTTGGCGATATAATCATCAGCACCGCTGTCCAAGCCTTTAACCAAATCCAGCTCGCTGTCTTTAGCACTGACAATGATAACCGGAATTTTTGCATATTTGGGGGTTGAACGCAGACGATTTAAAACGGCTAAGCCATCTTCATCACCGGGCAGCATCAGATCTAAAATCAGCATTTCCGGCAAAGCTTTGGACAACGCCTCCCACAATTCGTCACTGTTTTCAAACTGTTTCACTTCATAACCGCTGTGCTCCAAGGCATAAGCTTCCATTTGACGAATATTGGCATCGTCCTCCAAAATATAAATCATCTTCTCCCCCCTTTAGCAATTTTAAATTATGCAAGCGCATATTTGCGGCTGTAATCCTGATAAAGATTGACAAACAAAGGATCGGTACCTTTTTTGACGCTTTCAATATAAGCATGAACATCGTAGCTGTCTTGGGAATATTCGATTTGATATGCTGCCAAGTTAGAGCAATGATTTACTATGCGTCCTAAATCATGCAGTAATTCGGAAAGCAGCATACCCATCTCTAAAGTACAAGTGCCTTCTTGCAGACGCATGATATGTTTGTCCATCAAAGTTTTCCTCAAGTTCTTGATTACTTCTGATAATGGCTCAACCATGAATGCTGCGGTCATATCATTTTCGATTAAGCCGCTAAAGGTCAACTCTAAGGTTTCATTGACCGCTTTAATTAAAATTTCTAACTCTTCGGTAGCTTTGTCTGAGAACTTTAAGTTGTTTTCATGCATTTGCCGATAGACATTCATAATACTAACCGAGTGATCGCCCATACGCTCCAAATCACCTAAGTCATGCAATAGCTTAGAAACGATACTGTTATCCCTTTGTGATAAGGATTTACTGTTTAAACGCACCAGATAAGTGCTCAATGCATCCTCGTATTGGTCGATTTTTTCTTCCATGGCTAGAATAGTTTCTTCGTCTTTATAGTCGTATTTTTCCCGCATACGCAAGGATAAGAATAGACTTTCTTGAGCTAACTCAGCCATTTGGAATGTAAGATTTTGACAATTTTCCAAAGCAATAGACGGAGTTAACATCATACGTTCGTCCAAAAGTACATTTTTTTCTTTTTTACTTTCTTTATGCTCTCGCACGGTAACACAAACTAATTTCTCCAACTGTTTGATAAACGGTAGGATCAATAAGGTACAAAAGACGTTAAAGCCGGTGTGAATAACGGCGATTTCCCATTGAGTAGCGCTGGCAGAAAAAATATCCGGCTGGAATATAGTTCTTACGATTAAAAAGATAGTTACACCGACTATCGAACCGATAATATTAAAATACAAGTGTGCTGCTGCTGCTCTTTTTGCGCCGGTACTGGTGCCGATTGATGAGATCAATGCGGTTACGCAGGTACCGATATTTTGTCCCATGATGATGGGAATAGCACTGCCGATGCTGACAGCACCGGTTACGCACAAAGCTTGCAGGATACCCACCGAAGCCGAGGAACTCTGGATAATACCGGTAATGACTGTGCCGGCTAAGATACCTAAAATCGGATTAGAAAAAGCTGTTAAAATATTGGTAAAGCCTTCCACGTTAGTTAATGGTTTGACATTATCCGACATAGTTTCCATACCAAACATTAAAACTGCAAAGCCCAGTAGTGCATAGCCAAAGTTGCGCATTTTGTCTTTTTTAGAAAACATTAAAAGACCGATGCCGATAAAAGCCAAAACCGGTGAAAATGAAGATGGTTTCAGCAGTTTCAATAAAATTCCTTCGCCGGAAATGCCTGATAAACTCAAGATCCATGCAGTCATAGTTGTACCGATATTGGCACCCATAATAACACCGATGGCTTGTCCTAACTGCATGAGTCCAGAGTTTACGAAGCCCACCACCATAACAGTTGTAGCGGAAGAACTTTGGATAATGGCTGTAACTCCGGCACCAAAAAGCAAACCTTTGATAGGACTGGTAGTGAGTTTGGATAATATCGCTTTGAGCTTGCTGCCGGCAGCTTTTTCCAAGGCTTCACCCATGATAGTCATGCCGAACAAGAAAAGCGCCAATCCGCCTAAAAACGATAAGACATTGAAAATGGTCATATATATCTCCTCTTTAAAGCAAATTTGCTTAAATTATAGAGATAGTATGTAAAAATTACTATCTCTAAATGTAAATTTTGTGTAAATTTTTTGCTTGAAATTTTAACCTTTTTTAGGATAAGCGGTTTTTGAAATCCTCATAGCCGAACCGGCGTACAATTTCAAAGGAGCCATCTAAATGTTTCAGCACGATCATTGGTAACGGCATACCGTTAAAGGTGTTGTTTTTGACCATGGTATATAAAGCCATGTCCAAAAAAACTAACCGATCGCCGGCTTTCAGCCTTTGGCTAAAGCCGTAATCGCCGATTATATCTCCTGCTAAGCAGGTAGGTCCGCCCAAACGGTAAGTATAGGGTGGATTGTCCTTTTGTTCATTATATAACGGCGGTCGGTAAGGCATTTCCAAGACATCGGGCATATGGCAAGCCGCTGAGGTATCCAAAATGGCAATATCCATACCGTTGTGCATAGTTTCCAAAACTGAAGTTACCAAAAAGCCGGCATTTAAGACTACCGCTTCTCCCGGCTCTAAATAAACTTGGAGATTATATGTTTCTTTTAGATGAATAATCAGCTTAACTAAGCGTTCAAGATCGTAATCTTTGCGGGTAATATGATGCCCTCCGCCTAAATTAAGCCATTTTAAATCAGGAAGATATTTGCCGAATTTCTCTTCAAAAGCCTTTAAAGTCGTTTCCAAATCATCGCTGTTTTGCTCGCATAGAGTATGAAAATGCATACCGTCCAAAAGGGGCAAAATACTTTCGTCAAAATTCGCCAAAGTTGTGCCTAAGCGGGAACCCACGGCGCAAGGGTCATAAATGGCGTGACCTTCTTGGGTGGAGCATTCGGGATTAATCCGAATACCTACTTCTTTGCCTGCCGCTTTGGCTTGCGGCGCAAACTTTTTCACCTGTGCCGGTGAGTTAAACACTACATGGTCGGCATAGCGCAATATTTCCGCAAACTCGTCCTCACGAAAAGCAGGGGAAAAAACATGCGTTTCTCCCCCGAAATATTCATGCCCCAGCCTTGCTTCGTATAAACCGCTGGCGGCTGTGCCTGCCAAATATTGATTTAACAGCGGATAAACAGCAAACATGGAAAAAGCTTTTTGAGCTAATAAAATTTTCGCCCCGCTTCTTTCAGCCACGTCCTGCAGTATTTCTAAATTATGCTTTAACAGACTCTCGTCAATCAAATAATAAGGTGTGCGTAAGGCACCATCGTCAAATTTTTCCATCATCAGTCCACCAATACCGGATTATCATCGATCTGCCAAGGCAATCCCCATTTGTTTAAGGCTTCCATGTACGGATCTGGATCAAATTCCTCTACAGTATAAACGCCTGGTTTGGACCATTTGCCGGTTAGAAGCATCATCGCACCAATCATTGCCGGCACACCGGTGGTGTATGAAATAGCTTGCGAGCCTACTTCTTTGTAGCATTCCTGGTGGTCACAGACGTTATAAATGTAAGCGGTCTTTTCTTTGCCGTCCTTTTTGCCGGTGAAGATACAGCCGATATTGGTCTTGCCCACAGTGCGGGGACCTAAAGATGCCGGGTCAGGCAAGAGAGCTTTTAAAAATTGGATAGGCACGATTTCTCTGCCCTCATACATAATCGGTTCGGTAGAAAGCATACCGACATTTTGCAGGCAGTTCATGTGAGTAAGATAGCTTTGTCCAAAGGTCATAAAGAAACGAATGCGTTTAACACCGGGGATATTTTTCGCTAAGGATTCAATTTCTTCGTGGTGCAAAAGGTACATATCTTTCATGCCTACTTGGTCGAAATTGTATTCTCTTTTGATGCTCATTGCCGGAATTTCTACCCAATGACCGTTTTCCCAGTAAGAGCCGGGAGCGGATACTTCTCTAAGGTTAATCTCCGGGTTAAAGTTGGTAGCGAAAGGATAACCATGGTCACCGCCATTGCAGTCCAAAATATCGATAGTATCGATTTGGTCAAATAAATGCTTTTGGGCATAAGCGCAGTAGGCTTGAGTAACACCGGGGTCAAAGCCAGAGCCTAAGAGAGCAGTTAAGCCGGCTTTTTCAAATTTTTCTTTATATGCCCATTGCCAGGAATAATCAAAATAAGCGGTGAAGCCTTCTTCCTTACAGCGTTTTTCGTAAGCTGCCCGCCAAGTGGGTTCGGTGATATCTTCAGGCTCATAGTTGGCGGTATCCATATAGTTAACACCGCAAGCCAAGCAAGCGTCCATAATAGTTAAATCCTGATAAGGCAGAGCGATATTCATCACGATATCCGGTTTCACTTCGTTGATTAAAGCGATAACCTCTTCTACTTTATCAGCGTCAACTTGCGCAGTGGTGATTTTGGTTTTAGTAGTATCTTCCAACTTAGCTTTCATGTCGTCGCATTTGGATTTGGTACGGCTGGCAATGCAGATTTCCTCAAAAACCTCGCTGTTTTGGCAGCATTTATGAATTACTACGCCGGCAACTCCACCGCAACCGATAATTAATGCTTTTCCCATTTAAATTTCCTCCTTTGGTGTCTCTTATTTGGTTAAGGCTAATAACATTTCTCTGATGATTTTGCAAGCGACCGCCGTCGAAGTGCCGCTTTGGTCATAGTGAGGGCTTAGTTCGTTCACATCAACACCCACGATATCCAAGCTTTGACAAATTAAAGTTACTGCTTTTCTTAATTCGTCAAAGGATATTCCTCCTGCCTCCGGTGTCCCGGTTCCGGGAAAAACTGACGGATCCAAAATATCCAAATCAAGGGTAAAATAAACCTTTTTATCTTTAAGCTTGGCAACTACATCTTCTAAAGTTTCTAAATTAAAAGGATTCATGGTCACATGCTCTTTGGCAAAGAGCCATTCGGACTTGTCGCCGGAGCGAATACCGAATTGAAAAATGTGTCCGTCGCCGATGATATCCCAGCAGCGGCGCATGACACAAGCATGCGAAAGCTTTTCGCCCAGATAATCTTCCCTCAAATCTGCATGAGCATCAAAATGAATAATATAAACATCATTATATTTCTTCTGCACCGCTCTGAATGCGCCTAATGTTACTAAATGCTCACCGCCGATTAAAAAGGGCAGTTTATTATCGGCTAAAATTTCTTCGGCACAGTCCTCGATATCATTTAATGCACTCTCCGGTCCGCCAAAACGCAATTCTAAATCGCCTATATCTAAGATAGCATAATCCGTTAAATCCTTGTCCTGATACGGCGAGTAGCTTTCTAAACCGAAGGATTCGGAGCGGATGGCGTGAGCACCGAAACGGGTGCCCGGACGAAATGAAGTTGTGGAATCATAAGGTGCGCCGAACATGACAATCTGCGCCTCATTATAATCAGCATCACAGGCTAAAAAAGTCTCAATATTCGCTTTCAACATCTTTTAGCATCTCCTCTACATAAGCGGGAATATAAAATGCTCCCCGGTGAAGCATAGTTGTGTAATAATTGCATTTTAATCCCCGAGCATTCCAGCGAACGGAGTCTAAATCTTTCAGCGGGTGATATTTTTTGGAAGCAAAACCAAAAAGCCAATGTCCGGACGGATATGTCGGAATATGCGCCTGATAAACTCTACTGATGGGGAATGATTCAACAATGCGCTTATGGGCTCTCTGACAGGCAATTCTATCCTCTTCATAGAAGGGGCTTTCGTGCTGATTAACCATAATACCGTCGTCTTTCAGCGCCTTATAGCAGTTGCCGTAAAATTCACGGGTAAATAATCCTTCACCAGGTCCAAAGGGATCGGTGGAATCAACGATAATCAAATCATAGCAATTCTCATAGTTGCGGATAAATTTCAGTCCGTCTTCATAGTGAATATCCAAACGGGGATCATCAAAGGCGCAGGCTGTCTGAGGCAAATATTTTTTGCACACCTCCACTACCAGCGGATCAATCTCCACCATGTCGATATGCTCCAAATCATTATAGCGGGCTAATTCACGGATAACACCGCCGTCTCCGGCGCCGATTACCAAAACATTTTTGACATTGGGGTGTACTGCCATCGGCACATGGGTAATCATCTCATGATAGATAAATTCATCTTTTTCCGTTAACATCATGTAGCCGTCCAAGGTCAAAAAACGCCCGAATTCCGGTGATTCAAAAACATCAATCCGCTGAAATTCGCTTCTGCCGCTGTAAAGCTGACGGTCTACCTTGATGGACAATTTAACATAAGGCGTTTGTTTTTCGGAAAACCATAAATCCATTAAACTCCCTCCTTCAACACATTTAAACGAGTTATCTCGGCATCTTCCGGTCCGGTGATGGAACAGCCTTTTTCCTTAGCATACTGAATATAATTTAAAATTTCTTTGGTAATCAACTCACCGGGAGCAATAATGGGAATACCCGGAGGATAGCACATGAGAAATTCGCTGGAAATTCTTCCTTCAGTCTGCTCGATAGGCAAGGATTCCTTGTCAGCATAAAAAGCCTCCTGGGGCGAAGCAACTACTTTGGGGTCTATATACTCCTGCTTCATCAGCTCATTGCCGCTTTTGCCGAAGCGGCGGCGAATCTCTGCTAAAGAGCTGACCAATCTCTCCAAATCCCTTTCTCGGTCGCCGATGGAAAGATAAGCCAAAATATTGCCCAAATCGCCGAATTCTATTTGAATATCGTACTCATCACGCAGAAGATCATAAACCTCGATGCCGGCTAAGCCGATATCTAAGGTATTGACAGCTAATTTAGTGGTATCAAAATCATATACGCTGTCACCGTTTATCAACTCAGAACCGTAGGCATAATACCCGCCGATAGAATTAATTTCTTTGCGGGCGTATTGAGCCATTTGCGCAACTTTGGCAAAGGCTTCTTTACCTCTCAATGCCAGATTGCGTCGGGAAATATCCAAGCTGGATAATAATAAATAGGAAGCGCTGGTGGTCTGAGTCAGATTGATAATCTGGCGTACATAGCCTTCCTGAATATTTTCCCCGATTAATAGTAACGAGGACTGGGTTAAGCTGCCGCCGGATTTATGCATCGAAACTGCTGCCATATCAGCGCCGGCAGCCATTGCCGAGATAGGCATATTTTCACCGAAATAAAAATGAGTGCCGTGAGCTTCGTCAGCTAAGCAATACATGCCGTGAGCGTGAGCCAGCTCCACGATGCTTTTTAAATCGGAGCAAATTCCGTAATAGGTCGGATTATTGACCAAAATAGCCTTAGCCTCCGGATTGTCGGCAATAGCTTGTTTAACGGCATCTATGGACATCCCTAAGGAAATGCCTAAACGTTCATCACATTCCGGATTGACATACACCGGCACAGCACCGCATAAAACCAAAGCTCCCATAACACTGCGGTGAACATTGCGGGGTAAAATTATTTTATCTCCCCTCTTTACCACCGACAGCACCATGCTTTGCACCGCTGAAGTTGTACCGCCGACCATTAAAAAGGCGTGCGCAGCGCCGAAAGCTTCTGCCGCTAAATCTTCCGCTTCGCGGATAACCGATATAGGATGACATAAGTTGTCCAAAGGCTTCATGGAATTAACATCCATGCTTACGCATTTTTCACCCAATAAAGCAACCAGCTCCGGATTACCTCTGCCCCTTTTGTGCCCAGGCACATCAAAGGGCACAACCCGCATTTTTTTGAAGTTTTCCAGCGCTTCATAAATAGGCGCCCGCTCTTGTGACAACATTGGCTATTCCTCCTCAAAAAATATTGCAGCCGCTGAAGATTTCAATCATCTCCCGGCGAAGATTGTTCATTATTTCTAATCTCTCGCAGGGAGGCAATTCGTATACATCGGTTTTAAAAAGATAATTTTGCAAATCAATATCTTTAACCATCATTTTAGTATGGAAGAGATTAGCTTCATAAACATTGATATCAACAGCGTCATATCTTCTCAAGGTTTTAGGATCGATATAATCTTGAATAGACGCTACCTTGTGATCCATAAATAACTTTTTGCCGTCAACATCTCTGGTGAAGCCTCTGACCCGATAATCCATAGTGATGATATCCGAATCAAAGGAGCTGATTAAAAAGTCCAATGTAGAAAGCGGTGTGATTTCCCCGCAGGTAGCTACATCAATATCAACCCGAAAAGTTGCTAAGCAGGTTTCCGGATGATATTCCGGATAGGTATGAACAGTCACATGGCTTTTATCCAAATGAGCTACTTGAGTTTCTCCTACCGGAGTCATACTTTGCTCAGCAATCAAAATAGTTACCGATGCACCCTGCGGATCATAATCCTGCTTGGAGATATTGAGGATATTGGCCCCTATCATATCGGTTAAATTAGTCAAAATTTTGGTTAGACGTTCTGAATTATATTGCTCGTCAACATAAGCAATATAATCTTTCTGCTCTCTTGGTGTTTTGGCATAGCAGACATCGTAAATATTAAAACTCAATGACTTGGTGAGGTTATTAAAGCCATATAATTTAAGTTTTTTCTCCATAATATACCCCTCCTAAAATTTAAAAAATAAAAAAGCAAGCAATGCATTGGCACATTGCTTGCTTGGGTATTTCGACATAATATTTTTCGGACAGACGAAAAGATACGAAATACTTAAAGATGGGATCAGAGTCTATACAGCAAATATTTTACTTTTACTACTCTTATTGACCGTTTCACAAGCATGATGTGCAAAAGGCACACTGGTTATAAAGTAACCAACTTATAAAATTTGAGCATAAAACCCAATCAATAAGGCAACCAAAGTTGCCGATCGGCAGTCGACCCGGCTGTCCGTGGCCTTAACCTTTAAGATAAAGGTGGTCGAAAATATTTGCATGAAAGTCCCATCAGGAATATCATTCATACGAATCTAAGTATACGCATTTCCCGGGAAATTGTCAAGGGGTAAAAGGATATTTGTCAAAAAAAATAACATATTTTTTACTTCCAGATTACAAAAAAAGACTAATCCCCTAAGAGATTAGTCTTAATATATGATGAGGGTTTATTCTTGATACATAGTTACGGCTACGATGTTGCCGTTATCGTCGTAAGTTAATTCAAAGTCATAGCCTAAGATTTCCGCAGCATAGCGTACCGGGATAACTGTTCTGCCGTCAACGATTGATGCAGATGCATCCATGACGGTAGTTTCTCCGTTAACGGTTAAAATATTGGAACCGATAATCATAGTAGCTTCTATCCCGTCGCCGGTAATGGTGACAGTTTGGGTAGCATCGTTGTACTCAACATCAGCACCGGTAGATTCAGCTAAAGCACGGATAGCGATCATGGTGCGTCCGTTGCTGATAAAGGGAGCGACGTCAGTGGTGCAGACTCCTCCGTCATAAACAAAGGTATTGGAGCCAAGAATCATAGTTACAGTCTGAGCATAGTTGTTTCCGGAAGTGCTTGCTTCGCCGAAATTAACGGTAACTACGCCGGCTAAATAAAATGTTTCCGAAGTGTCATTGTCGGTAATCTCTATAACTACATTGCCAACTACAGTACCTTCCGTATTGCAGCTGACGACTACCGTTCCATAGCCTTCACTTAAGAAGTTATTGGCTGCATCTTCAAAATTGTCGGCGTCAATGGTAGCGGTACTGCCTTCAGGTTTAGAAGTAATCAATGCACTTTGCACCGTTACGGTATAATCATCACTGGTGCCGCCGATTGCACTTAAATTGCCGTCAGCATCGTAAGCATAACCAGTTACACTAACCTCTTCACCGACGGCACCGTCAGTTTCAGCAAAGCTTAAGTAAGAAGCTTCATTGCCGATAGTAATGGTGGTGGAAGCAGAAACTTTATTACTAACTACTACATTTACCGTAATCTGATTGCCGACGTACTCTTCATCATCTCTAAAGGTGATAACACCGTTAGAAGAATCAAAGCTTGCTACTCCGACACCGCTGTAAGAAAATTTAGTGGAGCTTGCAGAAGCGGTTTTGGTGACGCCGTTTTGGTCAACTACTTTTACCGTCGGAGTTTCAGTAGTGCTGCCTAAGGTGTAGGAAGCCGAATCATAGGAAATAGTTGCCGAAGCGATTGTGCCGAATTCCTCGGCGGTCAAATAAGCATAGTCCGCTACACCGGTGGTATTGTTGTAAATCTTTAAGGTGTAGGAGCCGACAGCATCGGGCTCAAAGCTTAAATAAACATAAGAAGAATAATTGGAATTGTACTTGAAAGGATCACTTAAGGTTTCATCCTCCCAGGAAGAATCGCTGGGGGCGCTGGTTACTTCAACACTGAAATCTTCATTTAAGGTCGAAGCAACGGAATCAGAAGCCTTAATGGAATTGCCGTTGGCATCATAAGCCACTACCTCTACTGCTACTTCTTCATTTTGGTCTACAGCAATAGTTTCTTCAGCGCTGGAAACTACATTTACTTTAGTGATGCTGGAAGCACCGAAGACTAATTCAATTGATTCGCTGTAACTGCCGCAGTCAATAGTAACGGTATAAGTGCCGGATTTGCTGGCAGAAACTTTAAAGTTTACCGCACCGGTAGCTGAGGTTGTATCCTCTTCTTTGTTGATGGTAGCTCCGTTTTTATCAACAGCAAAAGCTACATCTTCGCCGACTAATTTACTGCCGCCTTTTTTGAATTTCAAAGATACATAGTAGTAATCAACGCCGTTGTTGGCTCTTAGCCCGCTGTCATAGGTTGCATCGGCTTCGAAATCCGAACTGGTGCCGGCATCGCCGCTCACATAAGGCGTTACTGTACCTTCAACGGTAATCTCGCTGGAGGTAGCAGAAAATTTACCGGTGTCACCGCTTCCTACTAAAGCAGTTTTCAAGAATTCGGAAGAGCCGTTGTAAACCTCTGCAAAGCTGGGCAGATAATCAGAGGTAATGATATAGGCTTTCAAGGTGATTGTTCCGGCGGTATTGGATTTGACATAAACAGTGCTTTCGCCGGCTTCAATGTCGGTGTAGTCCAATGCCAGATAAGAGCTGTAAGTGCCGTCTTCATAAGTGCCGTCTTCATCATTTAAGGCAAGATAATCGGCATCGGAATAGGAGCCGTTTCTCTCCGCCCAGATGAATAAATACTGAGCGGCTTTGGTAGTTGTTGCTGTGCCTTTTTGATAGTATTTTGTTTCTCCTGTTTCATCATAATCGCTATCTTTTGCATAGTCGAGATTTCCGTTTTCATCATAATAATCTTCTGCTAATACTGTTTTGGTAGTTGGAGTAGCTATAGAATAACTGTCTTCTGTAGCCGGTTGGGTCTGCTCATAATAAGTAGTTCCAGCAACATAGGCAGTACCGCTTTTAACTTCAGTATAAACTCCTTCATTTTCTGTGTAATAATCAGCAGTTAATTTTTTTTCGGTAGTTGGTTCAGTTGCTTCAATGGTGTAATATTCTCCCTCTGAAGGAGTTATTACTTCCTTTGTTTTTGTATAGGTATCTCCCGATTTAGTATAATAACTCTTGCTTTCGTCGTATGTCCCTGTATCCTGGGTAATTTGAACATAAGTTTTAGCTTCATCAAACTCTTCGCCGGAAGACTGCTCGACAATTGTAATGCTGTCACCGCCGATACTGCCGTTAGAAATGTAGCTTGCAGCTTCTGTTAAATATGTTTCGGTTGCAGGGGATACAACCTCTCCATATTCTGCTGGCTGACCTTCAACCTTATTATAATAAGTTATGTCTTCATCATAAACATCGTCAATATTATAAGTAGTTGATCCGTCAGAATCATAATAGATTTGGGTTAAGACCTCTTTGGTGTTAACGCTACTAACTTCAGTGTAGCTATCGCCGGTGGTCTGGGTAGTTTTTAAATCATCATCCAAATCGACGATATAGGTCAAAGTGTCCTCGCCATTGGCTTTGGCACTGCTGTCATCAACTGCAATTGATGAATTGCTGGCTGAGGCTGCAAAGGCTCCCATAGGCATCATGGTTAAGGCAAAAGCTACCAAAGTAACAAAAGCCCAGATTTTTCTTTTCCTCATTTTTTGTCCTCCTCATTTGTGATAAAATTGTGTGCTTTTTTCAAAAAATTCTGCACTTAATCTTGGCTTACTGGCTTTTTTCATTACGCGTAATCATTTTGTTGCTTTCCAAGAAAAGTAACATTTTCCTTACAATATGTATTATAGCCTTTTGAGATAGCTTTTGTCAATATTTCAGGTATCAAGAGAATATCAAGAGTACGTGATTAAACAGTGCTTAAACGGTGTTTAAACTGTGATAACTTTTTTCGGCAATTTTACTGATAGAAGCATTTTCCATTAAAAAAAGACTGATTCCCGCAGGAATCAGCCTTAATATAAGATGAGGGTTTATTCTTGATACATAGTTACTGCTACAATATTTCCTTTATTGTCATAGGTTAACTCAAAGTCATAGCCTAAGATTTCAGCAGCATAGCGTACCGGAATAACTGTTCTGCCGTCTACGATAGATGCGGATACATCCATTACGGTAGTTTCGCCGTTAACGGTTAAAACATTGGAGCCGATAACCATAGTAGCTTCTAAATCTTTACCGGTAATGGTAACGGTGCGGGTAACATCGTTGTATTCAACATCAGCACCGGTAGATTCAGCTAAGGCACGGATAGCCAACATAGTACGTCCGTTGCTGATAAAAGGAGCTACATCGGTAGTATATACGCCGCCATCAAAAACGAAGGTTTTAGAACCAAGAATCATAGTTACATTTTTGCTATAGGTTTTGTCCTCATCGGTATATTTGCCAAAGTTAACAGTAACTACACCGGCTAAATAAGTGGTTTTATTGGTAGTATTGTTGGTGATTTCTAATACTACATTACCTACTACCTTACCTTCTTTGTTGCAGCTTACGATAACATTAGCTGAACCGGTAGTTAAGAAATTGTTATTTTCAAAATTAGAAGCATCGATAGTAGCGTTGCTTCCTTCCGGTTTGGAGGTAATTAAAGCATTTTGTACTTTTACAGTGTAATCACCGCTGGAACCGCCGATTGCACTTAACTTGCCATCATAATCATAAGCAGAACCGGTAACAGTTACTTCTTCGCCAACAGCACCATTTGCTTCTTTGAATCCTAAATAAGAAGCCTCGTTGCCGATAGTAATTGTGGTGGAAGCTGCTACTTTATTGCTTACTACAACATTGACAGTAATTTTATTTCCTACATAGTCAGTATCATCTTTAAAGGTAATCTTACCGTTGGAAGAGTTAAAGTTTGCTACACCAATACCGCTGTAAGAGAATTGTACAGAGCCTTTAGAAGCAGTTTTGGTTACACCGTTTTCGTCTACTACTTTTACGGTAGGAGCTTCAGTGGTGCTGCCTAAGGTGTAAGAAGCGGAATCATAAGAAATTGTAGCAGAAGTGATTTTGCCAAACTCTTTAGCTGTCAGATATGCATAGTCAGATACGCCGGTAACATTGTTGTAGATTTTTAAGGTGTAGGAGCCAACTGCATCCGGCTCAAAGCTTAAATAGATATTGGAAGAATAATCTCCGTTATATTTAAAGGGATCGCTCAATACTTCATCCTGCATTGAAGAATCAGCAGGAGCTTTGGTTACTTCTACATTAAACTTTTCATTTAAAGAATTAGCTACGGTATTATCTGCTTTAATAGTGTTGCCATTAGCATCATAAGCCACTAACTCTACTGCTACTTCTTCATTTTGGTCAACAGCAATTACTTCTTCGGTAGAAGAAACAACTTGAATCTTAGTAATATCAGCAGAACCAAATACTACTTTAAAGGATTCGCTGTAAGTACCGCAGTCAACGGTTACAGTATAAGTGCCGCCTTTGCTGGCAGATACTTTAAAGTTTACCGCACCGGTAGCGCTGGTTTTATCAGATTCTTTGTTGATGGTACCGCCGTTTTTATCAATAGAGAAAGAAACTTCCTCATCAACTAATTTGCTGCCGCCTTTTTGGAATTTCAAAGATACATAGTAGTAATCAACACCGTTATTGGCATTTAAATTGCCATTGTAAGTAGTATCTTTAGCAAAATCTTTGCTGGTTTGAGCTTTGCCGCTGTCATAAGGAGTTACGGTACCGGAAACGGTGATTTCACTGGAAGTAGCATTAAATTTACCGGTAGCGCCATTGCCGACTAAGGCAGTTTTCAGAAAACTAGAAGATCCATTGTAAACTTCCGGGAAGCTTGGTTTGCTGTCCGAGGTAATGATATAAGCTTTTAAGGTGATGGTTCCGGCAGTATTGGATTTAACATATACTTTAGTTTCGCCTTTAGAAATTTGGCTGTAGTCCAATGCCAAGTAGGAGCTGTAGCCGCTGTCTTTGCTTAAAGAAAGCAGATCAGCATCAGAATAGGTGCCGTTTCTCTCAGCCCAGATATATAAATATTGGGTAGCTTTGGTTTCAGTTGCTTTTACTTTTTCATAATACGCAGTGCCGTCATTGTAATCGCTGCCAACGGTATAAGTAGTTGTACCATCGTTATTGAAGTACTCTTTGGTTAATACTTCTTTTTTAGCTACGCTGTCTGCCTCAACTTTTTCATAGCTGTCAGCTACAGCTTCTTTTTTGTTGTAATAGTCAGTTAAGCTTTCGTATTTATCTCCGCTGTTATAGGTCACAGTACCATTATCATTGTAATAAGTTTGGGTTAATTTTTGATAAGTTTGAGGGTCAGCTACATCAGTGATGGTGTAATACGTTTCACTTATATCATAGCTATCGTCTTTAGTATAAGTTTTATCACTTTTTGTGTAGTAAGTTCCTTGCTTTAAAGCTTCTTCAGATTCTACTTTTGCTTCGGCAATAGCCACATAGTTTTTGCCATCATCTTTAGTAAATGCAGAATCGGCTGCTAATGGATCACTAACGATAATAGTTTCATTTCCTGTTTTTTGATCAGCCTCATAAACAGTGGTGGTTAAATATTTTTCAGTAGAAACTTGCGGTGAATTTTCTTTTTCATACTGAACCTGAGTGCCAGCAATTTTTCTGTAGTACTCAGTACTTGCATCATAATCACTGTTTGTTTGATAAGTCACAGTACCATCATTGTTGTAGTAATCTGCTGCTAAAACAGTTTTTCTTGCTACATTTTCTTTAGCTACTGCTTGATAAGCGTCAGCAGAGCCTTCAACTTGCTTAGTGTTTAAGTTTTCATCCAGGTCAACAATAAATGTTAACGTGTCTTTGCCATCGGCTTTAGCACTGCCATCATCGACCGAGATAGATGAATTGCTTGCCGAAGCAGCGAAAGCCATCATTGGCATCATGGTCAAAATGAATGCTACTAAGGTGATAGCCGCACAAATCTTTTTCCTTTTCATTTTCTTCTCCTCCTCTTTTTCGGGAAAATATTCTTTTTTTTGGGAATTTTCTGCACTTTACTCCGGCTTTTATTTTAATTAGTTGTCATTGGGTTATTGCACACAATCTCTTTTTTACTTCAGCCTAAGAAAAGTTACAACTTCCTTACAAGGGCATTATATAATTTTTATTTGCTGTTTGTCAATGGTTTAAGTGTCAAGAAATTTTCAAGATTTCACAAGTTGATCACAACATTATCACCACATTATCACAATATTGTCATTTGCCTATAATCATCAAAAATGGATTTTAAGTTATTTTATGACTTTTTTATTGACAAATGTCTATAACTGCGTTATAATAAACTCATAATCACAGAAAGGGGTTTTATCTATGAAAATCTGTTGTCCTACCAGAGATGGTCGTATCGATGATCATTTTGGTCATTGTGCTTATTACACTTTATTTACCGTTGAAGGCGGTAAAATTGTTGCTGAGGAAACTATGGAGTCTCCGGAAGGCTGCGGCTGCAAATCCGGCATTGCTCCGGTATTAGCTCAAAAAGGCGTTTTGGTTATGTGCGGCGGCAACATGGGTGACGGTGCTAAAAATGTCTTAAATGCGAACGGCATCGAAGTAATTCGTGGTTGCTCCGGCGATGTTCGCCAAGTTGCCGAAGCTTGGCTGCGCGGTGAGCTGAAAGACAATCAAATCGCTTGCGAATCCCATGGTCACGGTGAGCATTCTTGCCCCGGGCATTAATTTTCTCAAAAAAATAAGCTCTTAGGCTTAAGCCTAAGAGCTTATTTTTTACTTTCTTCAACAAACCGCTTTACTTCGGCGAGCTTTGCTAAAGCATCCTTTCTTCCTAACTCATACATTTCTTGCAATTTTTCCGGTTTGCGCTCCAAGCGCCCGACCTTTAAATATTCACTGGGGCGAATCAAGCAAACATTACCCTCTCGTTCTTCTTTTTCGGTGTAGGCGACCTCTTGATTGTAAATATTATGCCGGTTTTGCGCTGTCTGCAAAAATTTGGGATATGCTTTTAAGCTTCGGCGCAATAAAGGCATCGATGAAGTAGGCTTCTTTTGATAGCCGGCAATACGGGTTAAAATAACGATATTGCGCTCAAAACCCAGCTTTTCAAAGGCTTTCAGCGGTATAGAATCAGCTATTCCTCCGTCTAAAAGTTTCTGCCCCTCAATCTCCACGATGCGGGAAAATAACGGCAGTGAAGCCGATGCTCTGACCCAATCTATATCATTTCCTCTGACCGATGGGCATTTTTGATACACCGCTTGACCGCTTTCTACATCGGTGCAGGTTACATAAAAATCTATCGGTGACGCTTCGAAAGTGTCATTATCAAAAGGATACAGCTTTTCCGGCAGTTCATGATAGCAAAATTCCACTCCGACATAATCACCTGTTTTCAACAACGACCGCAAACTCATATAGCGGGGATCACGGCTGTATTTCATCGCATAACCTATGGAACGACCGATTTGCTTGGAAACATAGCTGCAGCCGTGAATCGCCCCGGCAGATACGCCGATTACACCGTCAACCGCAATATCATTTTCCAAAAAAACATCCAGCACTCCAGCCGTATAAATACCTCTGCTGCCTCCGCCTTCCAAAACTAAACCTATTTTTGCCATTTTTCACTCTCCTTGCCTTGAAATATTATTCCAATTTCAGCTTCTGGCTATACTCATAAAAACCGCAGAAAAATCTGCGGTTTAAAATTATAAACTATTGATCTCGTTTTGATTGTAAACTTTGATTTTGCCTTTATTCAAAGCCTCATAAGCTTTGTCATTGTCATTGGTGCGGATAATCAGCAAGGCACCATTCTCTAAACTGATGGTAAAAGAATAAATGTATTCTACAGATAATCCAGCGTTATCTACTACCTCCAATACGCTGTCCAAGCCTGCCGGTTTATTGGGCACCTGCACACAAATTACTTCGTCCATTCTTACCATAAATCCTGCACTGCGCATACATTCAATAGTTAAAGGAATCTGCTCTTCTCTCACTACTAAGCGCACGATCCCGAAATTAGCAGTATCAGCGATAGACAATGCCAGCATATCAACGCCGTTTTGCGCCAAGGTTTTAGTCATTTCTCTTAAGGTACCACGAACATTTTCCAAGTACACGGAAATTTGTTTTACATACATATGCTATTCCTCCTTTAGAATCCCAATTTGCGGTTGTCAATTACTCTCTTAGCTTTGCCTTCAAATCTTTGAATAGTTTTAGGCGGTACTAATTGTACTTTAACACTAATGCCAACTACCGATTTAATATTTTCTTTGATTTCATCACGGATTCTTTCGATACCGCTTACTGTATCGGTAAACATTTCTTCGCTTAATTCGACCTGAACCTCTAAAGTATCGGTAGAGTTAACCCGGTCAACAATCAGCATATAATTGGGAGTTACGCCTTTTACACGCATCAATACTGACTCAATCTGGCTGGGGAAAACATTGACTCCGCGGATAACCATCATATCGTCAGTTCGTCCGGTAATACGGCTCATGCGTACATGAGTGCGTCCGCAGGCGCAGGGTTCAGGATTTAAGCAGCAGATATCATGAGTACGATAGCGAATAAGGGGCATGCCGGTTTTGGTAATGCTGGTGAATACTAACTCGCCGTATTCGCCGTAAGGCAACGGTTCATCGGTTACCGGGTCGATGATTTCGGCGATAACATGATCTTCGTTAATATGCATGCCGTCTTTCTCCAGACATTCAAAAGCAATACCAGGTCCGCCCATTTCTGTTAAGCCGTAAATATTCATAGCATCAATATCTAAGAGATTCTCCAGGTTTTGGCGCATTTCTTCTGTCCAAGGCTCAGCTCCGAAGCAGCCGGATTTTAATTTGATTTTGCCCTGCAAACCCTTTTCCTTTACAGTCTCACCTAAATAAGTAGCATAAGATGGAGTGCAGCAAAGCATGGTAGCGCCCAATTCCTGCATCATCATAATTTGACGCTCGGTGTTGCCGCTGGACATGGGGATAACTGTTGCCCCAATTTTAGTTGCACCCTGGTGAGCACCCAAACCGCCGGTGAATAAGCCGTAGCCATAGGCAACCTGCACAATGTCATCTTCTCCGCCTCCGGCAGCGTATAATGCTCTGGCAACCATTTCGCTCCAAGCTTCAACGTCATTTTCGGTATAACCGCTGACAATAGGCTTGCCGGTAGTGCCCGATGAACCCTGAATCCGCACGATATCCTTTAAATCAGCGGCGAACAAACCATAAGGGAAATAATCTCGCAAATCGGTTTTCTCAGTGAACGGCAAAAGGTGCAAATCGTCAATAGTTTTGATATCCTCCGGTTTAACGCCTTTTTCATCCATACGTTTGCGGTATACTTCTACCTTGTCATACACTAAGCGAATAGTTTTTTGCAGGCGTTCGTTCTGCATTTCTCTGATAGCTTCCCGGGACATACATTCGATCTCCGGATTGTAAATTTTGTTAACTGCTGTTTTCATAATATTCCCTCCAAAAAATAATTTCTTTTCGAGGACAAGAAAAAACCCGTCCTCAACTCAGAGGACGGGCAAATATCCCGTGGTACCACCTCAATTTAATATCGCCTTACGACGATATCCTCTTTGGGTACGGCTATTGCTTATACCCTAGCACTATAACGGGCGCAACCGTCACCACCTACTAAAATCTCGGCGTGCTGCTCTCAAGATGAATTCACTATTTCTCCCCTTCATTGGCTTGCACCAACCGCCAACTCTCTTTAAGGTTTTGCCATAGTTACTACTTCTTGGTCATAGCATTTTTATTGAAATGTATTATACTCCTACATTTTTTGTTTGTCAAGAGCTTTTTTGTATTTTTAATAGTTTTTTTGCATAAATTTTAGTAAATTCTTCTACCTTAGGAGCGGAAATTGATATATTGCAAATCCAGCCCATAATCCTTTTCTTTTAAGAAAGCAATTACTGCCTGCAAGTCATCAATCTTTTTGCCGCTGACTCTCACTTGATCATCTTGAATCTGCGCCTGCACCTTCAGCTTGGTTTCTTTGATGTCTTTAGTAATCTTTTTAGCAACATCGCTTTCGATGCCTTGCTTAATTTTAATTTTCTGGCGCACCATGCCGCCGGCAGCATCTTCGATTTTTCCATACTCCAAATTTTTAATACTAACCCCGCGCTTGATAAATTTGCTCTTTAAAATATCAATGATAGCATTCAAATGCATCTCATCTTCGGTGGTAATTTTAATGCCGTCATCATCTTTGACTACTTCGCTTTTTGAGCCTTTAAAATCATAGCGCTGGGAAATTTCTTTGGTAGTTTGATTTAAAGCATTGGTTACCTCTTGCATATCCACTTGAGATACCACATCAAAGCTTGGTTCTTTAGCCATCTCAATTCCTCCTTAATTAAAATTCTGCACTGCCGGTTGTGCGGGGATACGGCAAAACGTCACGGATATTGCCTATGCCGGAAAGATACATAATCAAGCGCTCAAAGCCCATGCCAAAGCCGCTGTGACGGGTGCCGCCGTATTTGCGCAGCTCCAAATACCACCAGTAATCCTCTTTCTTTAAGCCCAGTTCATCCATGCGGGCTTCCAAAAGCTCCAGTCTTTCCTCACGCTGACTGCCGCCGATAATTTCGCCGATGCCGGGAACTAATAAATCCACTGCTGCAACAGTTTTTTGGTCATCATTTAAACGCATATAGAAAGCTTTAATCTCCACCGGATAATCGGTAACAAAAACCGGACGTTTAAAATGCTGCTCGGTTAAATAGCGTTCATGCTCAGTCTGCAAATCAATACCCCAAGAAACGGGATATTCAAACTTCACATCAGCTTTTTCTAAGATTTCAATAGCTTCAGTATAAGTAACCCGGGCAAAATCCGAATTAACAATATGGTTTAATCTTTCCAATAAGCCTTTGTCCATGAATTGGTTGAAAAACTCCATCTCTTCTGGCAGGTTTTCCAAACAATAGTTGATAAGATATTTCATCATATCTTCGGAAATATTCATGATATCTTCCAAATCGGCAAAAGCCATTTCCGGCTCAATCATCCAAAATTCCGCAGCATGACGGGCAGTAAAGGATTGCTCAGCCCGGAATGTCGGACCGAAAGTATAAACATTTCTAAATGCCATCGCAAAGGTTTCAGCATTTAACTGACCGCTTACAGTCAGATTGGTTTCCTTGCCGAAGAAATCCTTGCTGAAATCGACCTTGCCGTCTTCGGTCAAAGGCAGATTGTTTAAATCCAAGGTGGTAACTCGGAACATCTCGCCGGCACCTTCGCAGTCACTGCCGGTAATAATTGGAGTGTGGGCATAAACAAAGCCTTTCTCTTGAAAATATTTGTGAATAGCATAGGCTAAAACCGAACGCAGGCGAAATACTGCGGAAAAAGTATTGCTTCTGGGGCGTAAATGGGCAATGGTGCGCATATACTCCATAGTATGGCGTTTTTTCTGCAAAGGATAATCGCTGGGGCAAGTGCCTTCCACAAAAACTTCTGTGGCTTTTAATTCAAAAGGCTGTTTTGCTCCCGGCGAAGGAACCAATACACCTTTCACAATCAAAGCGGTGCTGATGGTTAATTTACCTACTTCGGCAAAGTTAGGCAAATTTTCTTCAAAAACGATTTGCAGATTGCGGAAAAATCCGCCGTCATTTAATTCAATAAAACCAAAATGACTGGAAGTACGAATTGTTCTGATCCAGCCTACTACCGTAATTTCTTTATTGAGATATTCCTCGGAATTGCGGTACAAACTTTTAATATCTACTGCTTGCGCTAACATTTTTCTCGCTCCTTATTAAAAATAATCTATCCTTTAGTTTACCCTATTTGGCGAAAAAAACCAATAGTTTTTCCAAAAATATTTCAATTTTTTCACACATTTTTCTATTATAATTCATTATAGATATAGATTAAACCTTTTTTCAAAGTGTAATTAACAATTAACGGAAAACAGCAATTGTTGTTATATAAAAAATATTAATATTTTTTTCTTTAATTTGCCCTTGTCAAGCGGAATAATAAATGATATACTTAATATCAATAATTTAAGATTGTTATCAACGATGAAAAAACTAAGTCTTAGTTCTTTATTTTAGAGAGTCAGCGCTTGGTGCAAGCTGATATAAAGATGAGATGTTCCACTTTGGAGTTGCCTTTACGGAGGGTCTGCCCTTTACAGCTATTGAGCGGTCAATTATTGGCAATTCGGGTGGCAACGCGGGAATTTTACTCTCGTCCCTATTTTAAGGGACGAGAGTTTTTTTATTATATTTAATTTTTAAGGAGGATATTATGATGAACAGAGTTTATAATTTTTCAGCCGGTCCTTCCATGCTTCCTTTAGAAGTCTTGGAACAAGCCCAAAAAGAATTGGTAGTGTATAAAGACAGTGGTATGTCGGTAATGGAGATGAGCCATCGCTCTAAGGATTTTGAGGAGATTATCCAAACCGCCGAGAAAGATTTGCGTATTTTGATGAATATTCCCGATAATTACAAAGTATTGTTTTTGCAAGGCGGCGGCAGCACCCAGTTTGCCATGGTTCCGCTCAACTTATTCCACGACTCCATGATTGCTGATTATGTGCATACCGGTCAATGGACCAAAAAAGCTATGCCGGAAGCTAAGCTTTACGGCACAGTTAATGTTGTAGCTTCCAGCGAGGATAAAAATTTCAGCTATATCCCTGCTTTGGATTCGGCTACTTTTACACCGAATGCCGATTATTTCTATATTTGCTATAATAATACTATTTACGGCACTCATTACACTCCCGACAAATTGCCCCAATGCGGCGATGTACCGTTGGTCGGAGATATTTCTTCCAATATTTTGGCAGAGAAAATTGATGTTTCCAAATTCGGCATTCTCTTTGCCGGTGCTCAGAAAAACTTAGGTCCTGCCGGTGTCACCATTGCCATCGTCAGAGAGGATTTAATCGGCAAACATTTGCCGATCACTCCTACCATGCTGCGTTATGAAACTCACGCTAAAAACAATTCCCTTTACAATACTCCGCCATCCTACTCCATTTATATTGTCGGCTTAGTGTTAAAATGGGTTTTAGAGCGCGGCGGCGTTGAGGCAATGCAAAAGATTAATCAAAACAAAGCTGCTTTGCTCTATGACTTCTTAGACCAATCCCAGTTCTTTACCGGTACTGTCGTTAAAGAAGACCGCTCTTTGATGAATGTGCCTTTTGTCGCTCCTACCGAGGAATTAAACGCTAAATTTATCAAAGAAGCTACTGCTAAAGGCTTGGTTAACTTAAAAGGTCACCGCACTGTCGGCGGTATGCGTGCCAGCATTTACAATGCTATGCCTAAAGACGGCGTGCAGGCTTTGGTTGATTTCATGGCTGATTTTGAAAAAAACAATAAATAATTTCAGAGGTGATTGAGATGTACAATATTTTAACTTTAAATAAAATTTCTCCGGTAGGCTTGGATAAACTGCCTGCCAGCCGCTTCAATGTCGGCGACAATATTGAAAATCCCGACGGCATTATCCTGCGCAGCTACTCCATGCATGAAATGGAACTGCCCAAAAGCTTATTAGCCATCGCCAGAGCCGGTGCCGGCACCAATAATATTCCGGTGAATAAATGCGCCGAAGAAGGCATAGTTGTCTTTAACTCTCCCGGTGCCAATGCCAACGCCGTTAAAGAATTAGTTCTCTGCGCCTTGCTCTTCTCTTCCCGTAAGGTAATTAACGGTATCGAATGGGTTAAAACTTTAAAAGGTCAGGACGATGCCGACAAACAAGTAGAAAAAGGCAAATCCCAATTTATCGGACCAGAAATCATGGGCAAAACCTTAGGTGTTATCGGTTTGGGCAATACCGGCGGTCGGGTAGCTATTGCCGCTGCCGCTTTAGGCATGCAAGTATTGGGCTATGATCCTTTTATGAGCGAGGAAGATGCTCACGCTAAATTTACCCACAATTTCACCTATACCACCGATTTGAATCAAATCATGAAGCAAAGCGATTATATCACCGTTCATGTACCGTTAACCGCAGATAACAAATATATGTTCAACAAAGACGCTTTTGCTTTGATGAAAAAAGGCGTACGTTTGTTAAACTTCTCCCGCGGTGAATTAGTCAACAACGCTGATATTAAAGAAGCTATCGCCGAAGGCACTATCGCCTTTTATGTAACTGATTTCCCCTCTAAAGAAGTATTGGAAATCGACAATGTTATCGCTCTGCCCCATATCGGCGCTTCTACTCCTGAATCCGAAGAAAACTGTGCTGCTATGGCTGCTTTGGAAATCAAAGAATACTTGGAGAGCGGCAATATTCAAAACTCCGTCAACTATGCCAACTGCTATTTGCCGGTAACTCCCGGCAAGGCTCGTATTGGTATTCATCACAAAAATATTCCTGCCATGATCAACGCTATCACCTCTGTTTTAGGCAGCGAACAGCTCAATATTCCTAATATCGTCAGCAGCAGTAAAGGCGATTTCGCTTATGCCTTGATTGAAGTAGAAAACTTAAACGGCAAAGCTGAACAAGTTAAGAAAGATTTGGAAGCTATTGAGGGCGTTATCCGAGTCAGAATAATCACCGAAGGCTAATATTAAAAGCACGGATTACTCCGTGCTTTTTCTTTTTCTGCATAAAAATATAAAATGTTCTGTTAAACCAACTAACACCACTATTCCCACATAACCGCACAAAGGATAGATAATGCTGATTAAGTTGCTAAATCCGCCGGAAGCACCTATTGCTCCGGCAAAGGCCAAAATTAAAGCTAAAATGGAACGCTTAAAATGCTTCTTTTCCAAAACCATCTCTTCCAGCGCTACCAAGGAAGCCAAGGCGCTGGTGCTCATCGCCAAAATTAACAACAATCCGTAGATCAAGCCTACGATATCACCGCAATAAGCCGCCAGATAAAGCATTGGTAATTGCTTAGAGGCGGATATTGGCAAAGTATGCATTGCTTTTAAGACTAAAAAAGCAATCATGCCTAAAATCCCAACGCCTAAAGCCACCCCTTTTATAATGCTTTTGCCGTCCTTTAGTTTTACACCTACCGGAGTTAAAATGCCAACAGCGCCGAAAAGATTATGTGCTACAAAAACCAAGGCTGCCCAAGACCACCATCCGCCGAAATTATCACCATTAAGCACCACAGTATTAAACGATATTTCCTCCGCTAAGCAAATCCGCAAACTTACTGCCGCTGCCATTATAGTTAAAACAGGTACTACTGCCGAAAATGCCTGAACCATGCTTTTTACTCCGCCTAAAGAAAATAAGGCATAGCCAAAGCAAGCTAAGGTCGAAAAAATTTTTGCCGACAAACCAAAGAGCTGCTCTGCCACTGCTCCCACTCCTGCCGACATGATTATTAAAACCGCATACAAAAACAAAGCGATAGTTCCGTTAAGTGTACCTTTTAAAACTCGCCTGTCTTTTCTGACAACAATATCCGCTGCCTGACTTTTTTGGCTCCAAAAAATTGTCATTAAGCTGATACAGCCAAAAAGAAAAATTAAAAATAGGCCCAGGATTAATCCCAGCCGCCACGATTCAAATGCTCCGAAAAACTGCCACAACTCCTGCCCCGATACATATCCCGCTCCTAAAAAGCAGCCGGCATAGGTCAAGCCCAATTGCCAAGAGTTTAGTTTTTCTTTCACTTCCTCCCTCCCTATTTTACATAAATAAGCAAAGGATTACCGGCAAAAAAATAGCCGGCAGAAAATTGGCGCACTTAATGTTAGTTAAGCCAATTAAATTCAGACCGATGGCAATGATAATTAATGATCCGGCACAGGTGATCTCATTAATTACATAATCAGTCATAAAAGGGGCGATATACTGGGCTAATAATACCAGTCCCCCTTCAAATACCAAAACAAATGCTGCCGCTAAAAGTACACCAATTCCCAATGATGCCGCTAAAGCAAAGGATGAAATCAAATCCAAGGTTGATTTGGTTAAAAGCATGGTATTATCGCCGTTGATGCCGGCCTGCATGGCGCCGACAATAGTCATGGAGCCTATGCAAAAAAGCACGCTGGCGGTCATAAATCCTTGGGCGATGGATATTTTACCGCTTCCTTTGGCAAATTTTCTTTCAATCAAATGAGAAAAGCCATTTAATTTGCCTTCCAAATCTAATAATTCGCCGACAGCTACCCCGATGCACATCGACAAAATAGTAACTAAAGCATTTTCGCCGACCAATGCTCCGTCGATGCCGATATAAATAGTACACAAGCCTAAAGCTATCATCAAAGCATTAGTTATTCTTTCCGGAATCCCCCGATGCAACAACAAACCTAAACTTGCGCCTATCAAAACTGTTAAAGTATTTACTATTACTGCAAACATTTATTTCCCACCTTTTTTGCCAAATTCGTTTTATTATAGCATAAAAAGATGGGATTTTCAAGAAATATTATGTCGCTGATTTGATAAGCCGCTTTCTTTCCTCTGCTCGTTCTTTAAAACCTAACCCATAAATTTCCCGTACAGTGCCGATGATGATAAAAGCCTGCGGATCAATTTTTAAAACGGCTTTGCGCAGCTCAAACATTTCCCGCCGACCGACTACGCAAAGAATGATTTCCTTTTCCCGTTTGTCATAGCCGCCTTTAGCATAAAGAAGGGTATATCCGCGGTGCATTTCTTTGGTAATAAATTCTGTAATCGCCTCTACTTGATTGGTGATAATAATGCTTTGGCGAGAACTGTCCACGCCTTCCAAGAAAAAATCAATCATGATGCTCGCCATATAAACTACAATTATCGAATAAAGAGCTACCTCTAAGCCGTGAATCAATGCTACCATCGTTAAAATAATGCTGTCAATAGCTAAATAAAATTGACCGACACTCATTCCTTTGTAGCGCTGGATAATCCGAGCCAAAATATCATTGCCGCCGGTAGTGCCGCCATAACGCATGACTATGCCTAAGCCTGCTCCGCTTAAAAGTCCGCCGTAAATGGCTGCTAAAAGCAGATTGTCCGTTTTAAATTGCAACGGAGACAGCACCTCTACTGCCAATGAGCTCACAGCAACGCCTAATATAGTTTTAAAAGTAAAATCTTTGCCCCATAAAAAATAACCGATGACGATTAAAGGCAAATTGCTGAAAATAAAAAATACCCCTAAAGGCAAGCCGAATTGGTAATATAAAAGCAAACCAATACCGGTAAAGCCTCCTTCTGCCAAATTGTTGGCTAAGACAAAATAATTAACCGCAAAACCAAACACAAAACATCCGACAATTATCATGAATAAGGAAAATATTTTTTTCATCTGATCACCTGTCACTAAGATTTATGCTTTATTTTCTGTAATAATGCCAAAAATATTCCCCTGCTTAAAAACAGCGCCATAATTCTGCCTGACTTATCTTCTCAAAACATTTATTTTATGTAAAGTTTTTTTATCATTTTCTTCCTGCTCTTTCTTTTTTTACTGAAACGTGTTAAAATAAGAAAAAACATTTAAAAGGAGAAAAAATATGGATCCTGTCGCATTTACTATCGGACCTTTAACGGTGCGCTGGTATGGATTATTGATTGCTTTGGCTATTTTGATCGGTTATTTTGGTTCCAATAGAATGGTGAAAAAGCAAGGCTTAAATCAAGATGATTTTTTAAGCTTGATTCTTATTGTAGTTGTCTGCGGTGTAATCTGCGCCCGAATCTATTATGTGGTGTTTGAATGGAGCTATTACTCTGAGCATCCGGAGCATATCATTGCTATCTGGCGGGGAGGCTTGGCTATTCACGGCGGTATTTTAGGTGGATTAATAAGCGGCATCTTTGCTTGCCGGCATTATAAAATAAGCTTTTGGCAGGCAGCAGATATTTTTGCCCCTTGGGTAGTTTTAGCGCAGGCTATCGGACGCTGGGGCAACTTTTTTAATCAGGAAGCTTACGGCTACGCTGTGGATCCCAATGTTATCCCTTGGGCTATGTATATTGACGGCGCTTACCGCCATCCAACCTTTCTTTACGAATCAATCTGGGATTTTTTAACCTTCCTGTTATTAATCTATCTCTCCCGCAAAGCCTTTCTCAAGCAAGGCGAATGTTTCTTAATTTATCTGATTTCCTACTCGGCAGTGCGCTTTTTTATCGAAGGTTTGCGCACCGATAGTTTGATGCTCGGTGATTTCAGAGTAGCTCAGCTGATGAGCATCGCCCTTATCATTTTGGCTGTGGGGCTTTTTATCTATCGGCGCAGGAAAAATTTAGCTTTAGATAAACCTTGGCTGAAGCAATAAAGGTATATTTTTTCTTATTTTAGGCAATACTACCAATACTAAATGAAAAGGATTGGTAGTTATGAAAAATCGTTCAATATTTCTTTGGCTTTGTTTAGCGGCGTTTTTCTTTATCGGCTCAAGCTTTTTAGGCTATGCCATTAACAGCGCCGACGAAGAAGAACCGGAGCTTACCAGCAAAAAAGATGTTACCGACGTTACCAGTATGATCGAACCATACAATATTGTTTTTTTAGAGCGTTATGCTTTATGTGACGAGTATAATCTCAACTGTTCTGCAACCGGTTATGATTATACTCCCGCTGAGGATTTGCAAAGCTTAAATGAGGAGGAAATTCGGGCGCTTTTCCCTGCTCCTAATTGGTCAGTATTTTTGGATGACAGGGATTTAACCATTACCCACCTTTTAGAGGGCTTGTGTCCGGAGCATAAAAAGATTATGCATTTGGGCTTAAACCAAAGCGGCGAATACGTCACTATTTGCTATGGTCCCAGCGAAATCAGCAGTTTAGGCGGTGTTTATTTGGTGAGCGATATTCCCTTTGCCGCTTTAAACGATGAGCAAAAGGATAAAATTATCCATGGCTCTTATGAATCACAAAACTTGGAAGAATTGCAAGGAATCTTGGACAGCTTAGGCGAAATCAACTAAAAAAGAGCAGACAATCTGGTCTGCTCTTTTTTTATGATATTTTTTCTTTCAATTGATTATGCATTTTTAAAATATTGTGCCGATCCAAGGCAGTCAGTTCTTGGGAGCAGTAAACAATATTTTTAGCCTGAAACGGACAGTCTTCCCTTTTGCCCACCCAGATCAATCCATCATATCCGGCTAAACTTTTAGGATACCAAAGCCCATCTTTACTAAGAAACAGCGCTGGCTGCAAGCTCAAGGCTTGACTAAGCAGCTTGCCTGCGAAGCTTTTCGCCATTAAGCTGCTGTAGCTGTAAGAAAAGCGATATGTCGCTCCCTTAGGCAGCAATTCTTCGAACCTTTCACGCCATTGTTTGTCGCCTAAACAAAAGCTCTCTCCGGCTACCGCCCAGCAAAGGCGTTTCTTTTTGGCAAGCTTGCGGTCAAAGGTCTCCATTCTGGCTATGGCAAGTCCATAGGCTTCCCGGCGGTGTAATGATTTTTGTGCCAGAGGCATAATTATTTCCATATGATTGTTAATCCAGCGCACCTGCTCATGTCTGCGCACCCATGTCGGATAATTTTCCAGCTTCACCTTCCAGCGGTCAAGAGCTAAGGCATCCAGATAAGCTTTAAAAAAAGCTCGTCTCAAGCTTAAACTTCTGTGTTCGCCTAATGCTTCTTGCCAAAATTTAAAATTAAAGCAGGCAGCCGGTCTTTGCCTGTCTTCATCCGGCAAAGAACAGCTGTCAGCTTCTTTGAGCTTTAATTCTCTTTTCAAGCGCTCATAAATCACTGTCATCATATCCGGCAGATAAACCATTAAATTCACCACCATTTCAGACAATAATTCGGAATGCAGCCAAGGCATTGCGAATATTTTCGAGCATATTTTATGCCCGGTAATCGTTCAAGCGCACCAACAACGCTTCCTTAGAGGCTTGGTATTTAGCCATTTTTTCTTTCTCTTTCTCGATAACCTCTGCCGGCGCTTTAGCCACGAAGCCTTTGTTGGCTAACTTGCCTTCGATGCGTTTGATTTCGCTTTCCATTTTCGCCAGTTCTTTTTCCAGGCGAGCGATTTCCTTATCAATATCCACCAAACCTTTGAGCGGCAGATAAATTTCGATGCCATGCACCACAGCCGTTACTGCTTGGGCAGGTTTTTCGCTTAACTGCTCTTTGAGTTCCATCTTTTCTATGCTTGCCAAACCGGTGATATAGCTTAAAGTATCGTTTAAATAAGCGTAATTCTCCTTGGAGTTGGCATTGATGATTACTTCAATCTTTTTGCCTAAAGGAATATTCATCTCACTGCGAAGATTGCGGATGGAGCGGATAACCTCAATGGTCAAGTTCATCTGCTCATTGATTTTTAAATCAATCTGGCTTTCATCTTTAATGGGCCAGGAGCTGAGCATAATGGTTTCTCCCTCATGGGGCAAATGCTGCCAAATTTCCTCCGTGATAAACGGCATAAAGGGATGCAAAAGCTCCATAGTAGAAGTCATGATTTCTGCCAAGGTTTTCTGCGCACCGTAGCGGCTTTCCGGAATTTCCTTGCCGTAAAGGCGAGGTTTAACGATTTCGATATACCAGTCGCACAATTCATTCCAGGCAAACTCATAAATAACTCTTGCCGCTTCGCCTAATTCGTAGCGGTCCATTAAATCGGTTACCTCACGGCTTACCGCACTGAAACGGCTCATAATCCATTTATCGGCTACTTGGTATTCCGGATCAATACTGCTTTCAGCAGTATAATCCTCCAAATTCATCAAGGAGAAGCGGGCAGCATTCCAAAGCTTATTGGCAAAATTGCGGGCTGCTTCCAATCTTTCGGTGCGGTAGCGCAAATCATTGCCGGGAGTATTGCCGGTGATGAGCATAAAGCGCAGACTATCAGCACCTACTTCTTCGATAACCTGCAAAGGATCAACGCCGTTGCCTAAGGATTTGCTCATCTTTCTGCCTTGGCTGTCCAAGACTAAGCCGTGAATTAAGACATCTTTAAAAGGCACTTCGCCGGTAAATTCCAACGCATCAAAAAGCATTCTGGCTACCCAGAAGAAAATAATATCTCTGCCGGTGACCAAAACACTGGTGGGATAGAAGGTTTCCATCTCCGGAGTTTTTTCCGGCCAACCCATAGTTGAAAACGGCCATAAGCCGGAGCTGAACCAGGTATCCAAAACATCGGGATCCTGCTGTAAATTGTGCGAACCGCATTTAGGACAAACTGTCGGATCGGTAGTTTCGCAGATTACCTCGCCGCAGTCTTGGCAGTACCAAACAGGAATCCGGTGTCCCCACCATAACTGACGGGAAATGCACCAGTCGCGAATATTTTCCAACCAGCCCAAATAGATTTTCGTAAATCTCTCCGGCACAAATCTCACATCACCCTTAATAGCCGCCTGCATAGCCGGCTCTGCCAATGGTTTCATTTTAACAAACCATTGCTTGCTTACTAAAGGCTCGATAACAGTATTGCAGCGGTAGCAATGACCGACGGAATTGGTATGATCATCAACCTTTACCAAAACTCCGCTGGCTTCAAAATCTTTGATTAATTTTTCCCGGCATTCATAGCGGTCCATGCCTTCGTAAGGACCGGCATTTTCATTCATCTTGCCGTTTTTATCGATAACTACTACTTCCGGCAAATTATGGCGTTTGCCTACTTCAAAGTCATTGACATCGTGAGAAGGAGTAATTTTTACCGCACCGGTACCAAACTCCCTTTCTACATATTCATCGGCAATGATAGGAATCTTTCTACCGATTACCGGCAAAACGGCAAATTTGCCAATTAAGTGCTGATAGCGCTCATCCTCCGGATGCACCGCAACCGCGGTATCACCAAACATAGTTTCCGGACGGGTGGTAGCGATTTGAATATATTCGTCGCTGCCCTCGATGGGATAGCGGAAATGATAAAGCTTGCCTTCCTGCTCAACATGCTCTACTTCGATATCGGAAATAGTGGTGTGGCAGTGCGGACACCAGTTAACGATATAATTGCCCTGATAAATCAATCCCTTTTTGTAAAGGCGCACAAAGGCTTCTCTAACTGCTTTGGAGCAGCCTTCGTCCATGGTAAAACGCTCTCTGTCCCAGTCGCAGGAACTGCCTAATTTGCGCAGTTGGGTAGTAATAGTATTGCCGTATTGCTCTTTCCACGCCCATACCCGCTCTAAGAATTTCTCCCGGCCTAATTGGTAACGGTCGGTGCCTTCTTTTTTAATCTGCGCTTCTACCTTGGCTTGGGTAGCGATACCGGCATGGTCAGTGCCCGGAATCCAAAGGGTATTGTAGCCCTGCATTCTTTTATAGCGGGTGAGAATATCCTGCATGGTATTGTCCATAGCATGTCCCATATGAAGCATGCCGGTAACATTAGGCGGAGGCATAACGATAGAAAATGCTTCCTTGCCCTTTTCTATTTTGCCTTGAAAAAATTTGTTGTCCTCCCAGAATTTATACCATTTTTCTTCGACCGCAGCCGGCTCGTAAACCTTTGATAAGTTTTTACTTTCGTCCATTGTTCGCCATCCTTTCTAAAATAAAAAACACTTCCGCCCTCAAAAGGACGAAAGTGTAAGCTTCCGTGGTACCACCTTAATTCTGTCAGCGACAGCACTCATCAGCTGTAACGGGCTCACCCGGAGAGATCTATTATCAATCTCACGCCTCCCAAGCGACTTCAGATACGACCCCATCAAAGACCTCCCAGCACGAAAACGCAGTCTTTTTCTCTGTAGATGATCCACATCCTACTCCTCTTGTTCACAGGCTATTTTATTTAGCATAGCATACCAAAGCTACCTTTGTCAAGAGCAAAATGATATTTTATCCCTTTTTTGCGCCTATAATCACTCAGCTAACATTGGTAATAAGCGTCTTAGATTATCCTCCGCATCATCAGTCATTGCCAAAGTCAAATCGGCAAAATATTTGTAATCGCTTTTTCTTTTTTGGTAAAGCTCTGCCAAATCATTCCTTTGGGAAAGGGGTCTGCCTTCTTTGGGCAGTTTGGTTAAATCCCGTTTTAAATAGACAATTACACCATTTTGCTTTAAGGGAAAATAATTTTCCCTTCTGGTCACTGTTCCTCCGCCGGCGGCAATGATGATGCCGCTTCTTTTGCCTGCCAATTTTGTTATTTCATGCTCCATTTGGCGGAATACTTCTTCGCCTTCGTTATTTATAACCTCTTCCGGCGTTTGGTGGAAATGGGCGCTGAACATTTCATCTAAATCAACCGCTTCTTTGTCAAGCAAGGCGGATAATTTTTTGGCAATGGTAGTCTTGCCGCAGCCGGGCATGCCGATTAATACGATATTCTCCATTTTCTTATTGAGCCAAGTGATAATTTTCTCAATCTCCTCTGCTTCAATCTCCCTTTCACACCAGATAGAAGCCGAAACTGCCGCCTGCGCTACCAGCATTTCCAAACCGCCTACCGCGTTTATCCCCTGCATTTTTGCCTCAGTTACCAACTTAGTGCGCAAGGGATTATAAATGAGATCTACCACGCTTTCGCAGGCTTTAAAAGGGCTGATGTCAAGGGGAGCTTGATAATTATTGGGATACATGCCTACGGGAGTAGCATTGATTATCGCTTGCGCATCGTAATGCTTATGGATATTTTGATAGTTATTCTCCCCTTTGCGGGAAATCATCACTATTTCCTTGGCACCTAATTCCTCCAAAACGGCGCTGACCATGACTGCGGCGCCGCCGGAGCCCAAAATCAACACCTTTTTATCTTTGATAACTACCTTATTATTTTGCAGCATATATTTAAAACCGTCGTAGTCGGTATTGTAGCCAATCAATGAACCGTCGGGCATTTTTTTAATAGTGTTGACTGCGCCGATCTTTTTCGCCATCGGTGCAATATCATCTAAATACTTCATCACCTGCTTTTTGTAGGGAATAGTGACATTTAAGCCGGCAAAATTGCTGTTTTGCAGAAATCCGCCCAATTTTTCCGGGGCAACTTCGTACAATTTATACTGATAATCGCCGATTTTAGGGTGAATCAAAGCGGAAAAGCTGTGCCCCAGCTTTTCGCCCAAAAGCCCCATTTGCCAATTTTCAAATCCTTTGAACATCTTTCTCACCCTTTAAATATGTTTCTTTTGATAATCTTTGGAAATCTTTAAAATACCATCATAAAGCTTTAAAGTTTCTTCCTTATATTCATCTTGGCTGAGTGTGCTTATTTTTTCTAATAAAGCATCTTCTCTTTTTTGGTCTAAGACGGCTAAGTTATTAGCCTTTTTATAGAGAGCTATCTTTTTAGCAATTTCCAACCTATGATTAAAAAGCTTAACTATTTCTTGGTCAATTTTATCGATTTCTCTGCGCAAATCTTGGATATCTTCCATTATAATCACTCCTTGAAAGAAAAATTTGTTTTGATTATAAATCTAAAAAGATATTTTGTCAACAAATGCCCAAGATTTTCCCTGAAAAAACCCTTGCTATTAATTAGCTAATAAGGTAAAATATTATTTAGACCATTTTTTTGTAAGAGAGGTAAATTATAATGTATTTCTTAGAAGTTTTGAAGGTAATATTTTTAGGAATTGTGCAAGGTATTACCGAATGGCTGCCCATCAGCAGCACCGGACATATGATTTTGGTAGATGAATTTATTAAATTACAGCAAAGCGAACTGTTTGTCAGCACATTTTTAGTGGTGGTGCAGTTTGGCTCCATTTTAGCCGTAGTAATTCTCTATTTTCGCAAGCTTAACCCTTATGCCAAAGGAAACTCCATCATTGAACGGCGGGAAACCTTTAGTTTGTGGGGCAAGGTAATTGTCGGCATTATTCCTGCCGGAGTTTTAGGCTTACTTTTTAATGACCAAATTGATGCCTTATTCTTTAACTCCACTACAGTGGCGACAACCTTAATCATTTACGGTGTGCTTTTTATCTTAATCGAAAAATTTCGTCCCACACCACGGATTACATCCTTTAGCCAGTTAGGCTATGTAACCATTATTTTAATCGGCTTCTGCCAGGCTTTGGCGATGATTCCAGGCACCTCCCGCTCCGGAGCTACCATTATCGGCGCTATGCTCTTGGGCACCTCCCGCACTGTTGCCGCCGAATTTTCCTTCTTTCTGGCTATACCGACCATGCTCGGTGCCAGTGCCTTAAAATTGGTAAAGGCAGGCTTGGATTTCACTTTAGCTGAATGGAGTTTATTATTTATCGGTTCATTTGTTTCCTTTGTCGTTTCTATATTTGCCATTAAATTTTTAATGCGCTATATCCAAACTCATGATTTCAAAGTTTTCGGTTATTACCGCATCGTCTTAGGTTTAATTGTCTTAGGATATTTCTTTATTTTTTAATTTTATTTCAAATTACACTATAAAACCCGCACCTTTTGAGGTGCGGGTTTTATAAACTTCTTAAAATAATAATCCTGCTAGGTTATAACCGATAAATACATAAAGGATTAACGCAATAGGCAGCATGGGTAAGAATAAGCTTTCAATTTGCTTAAATGCAACCAAATCTTTACAGGCATAAAGCATACCAGAGAATGGAGAAGCCGTAGGAGTTGCTAATGCTACGAATACGATCATACAAACTGCCAATTAACAGTGATTTTTTTAAGCATTATAAACTATCCCACCATTAACTATCACTATTTTAGGAGCACCCATAATGCTGAAAGGCTCACCCTGCCAAACAACCAAATCGGCATCTTTGCCGGCTTCGATACTGCCTAAGCGATCATCAATATGCATAATTTCCGCTGGGTTAATCGTTACCGCTTTCCAGGCATCTTCCTCACTCATGCCGTGCTTGATAGCTAAGCCGGCACAAATAGGCAGATAAGCAATCGGCGTGCAAGGATGGTCGGTGATTAAAGCAACCTTTACTCCGGCATTAGCCAAAATACCGGCAGTAGCAAAGGTTACATTTTCCATCTCTACCTTGGCTCTGTTGCTCAAGCTGGGACCTACTGCTACCGGCACTTTGGCTTCTGCTAATTCCGGCACAATCAAATGCCCGTCAGTGCCGTGCTCTATCACCATTTCCAAATCAAATTCATCCCGCAGGCGCAGGGCGCTTAAAATGTCATCGGCTCGGTGAGCGTGCAAGCGCACCGGAATTTCTTTCTTTAAAGCTTTAAGCACATGCTCATTGGCTAAATCTAAGCCCTCTTCTGCCTTTTTGCTTTCATAATGCTTAGCGTCATAAAAGGCTTGCCGTGCCAAAGCCATCGTTGCCATGCGGGTTGTCGGCGCTTTCTTCTGCTCGCTGTAAACTCGTTTGGGATTTTCGCCGAAAGCCATTTTTAAGCCGGCTTCCTCTTTTAAAACCATGTCCTTTAAATCCCTGCCGGAGGTTTTCATCACACAGGTCAAGCCGCCGATAACATTGGCACTGCCCATCGTAACCATAACGGTGGTTACTCCGGCTTTTAAAGCGTCCTGATAGCCGATATCCCGTGGATTGATGCCGTCAATCGCCCGCAGCTCGGCAGTTACCGGCTCGGTCATCTCGTTGGTATCCTCTCCCTCGGGATGAATTTCTTCCTCGATGCCCATATGAGTATGAGCATCAATCAAACCGGGGCTGATAATTGCTCCTTCGACATCAATCACTTCTGCATTATCCGGCAATAAAAGCTTTTGTCCCACCAAAACTATTTTACCGTCTTTGATAAGCACCTGACCTTGCTCAATAATGCCTTTAGTGATAGTATAAATCCGCCCGTTAACCAAGGCGATAGTTTTTTTCATAGTTTTCCTCCTACATTTTCATCGTTAAAGCTACCCGTCCCCGTTTTTCGTCGACTGATAGAACTTTAACCTTGACTATATCTCCTACCGCAACTACTTCCAAGGGATGCTTAACATACTTTTCCCCCAGCTCGGAGATATGCACCAAACCATCGTGCTTAACACCGATATCGACAAACGCACCAAAATCAACCACATTGCGCACTGTGCCCATCAATTCCATCTCCGGTTTTAAATCCTCGATGGACAAAACATCGCTGCGCAATAACGGCGGCGGCAGTTCCTCCCGAGGGTCTCTGCCGGGTTTTAAAAGGGCGCTGATAATATCCCTTAAAGTAGGTTCGCCAACCTCCAAGTGCTCTGCCGTTTCCTTAACCGGCAATTTTTCCAGCGCCTGCTGCAATTTGGCATTATTCTTTCCCAAATCCTCTGCTTTAAACCCTAACTCTGCCAGTAATTTTTCCGCTGTTTGGTAAGACTCCGGGTGCACCGAAGTATTATCAAGGGGATTGTCCCCATCGCTGATGCGGATAAATCCGGCGCACTGCTCATAAGCCTTCGGTCCTAAGCGCGGTACTTTTAAAAGCTCGGAACGGTTGGTAAATTTACCTTGAGCATCACGATATTTAACTACGCCGTTAGCGGTGGATTTAGTTAAACCGGCGATATATTGGAGTAATGCACCGGAAGCAGTGTTTAAATCCACGCCAACCATATTTACGCAGTCTTCCACTACTGCGCCTAATGATTCATCTAATTTTTTCGGCGTAACATCGTGCTGATATTGACCGACACCCACCGCCTTGGGCTCAATTTTAACCAATTCCGCCAAAGGATCCTGCAGGCGGCGGGCGATTGATACAGCACTGCGCAGGGATAAATCGTAATCGGGGAATTCTTCCTTGGCTAAAGCCGATGCCGAATAAACCGAGGCTCCCGCTTCCGAAACGATGATATATTTTACATCCGGATAATCTTTGATTACCTCAGCCGCCAAAGCCTCGGACTCTCTGGAAGCGGTGCCGTTGCCGATGGCGATAATATCAACCTGAAATTCCTCAATCATGCTTTGCATCAGCGCTTTAGCTTCGGCATATTTTTTCTGCGGCGGATGCGGATACATAACCCCTATTTTTAAAACTTTGCCCGTTTCATCAACCACCGCTAATTTGCAGCCGGTACGAAAACCGGGGTCAACTCCCAAGACAACCTGCCCTTTGACCGGCGGCTGCAAAAGCAGGCTGTGCAGATTTTGCTTAAATACTTTGATAGCCTGCTCTTCGCCTTTGTCGGTTAAACCGTTGCGCAGCTCCCGCTCGATTGCCGGAGCAATCAAACGCTTATAACCGTCTTTTGTGGCTCTCAGCACTATTTCCTGTGCCTCTGCGGTTAAGGAGGAGGCATATTTTTCGCCGATTAGGGCTAATATTTTATCTTCCGGCACTTCAAGGGTAATTTTGAGCATCTCGGCGCTTTCGCCCCGATTCATAGCCAAAATGCGGTGAGGCGGTAATTTGGCTATCCTTTCGGCATAGTCATAATACATTTGGTAAGGGCTTACCGCCTCCGGATCAACCGCTTTGCTCTGCATGATACCTTCTTTATAGCTTAGGGAGCGGATAATTTTGCGCAAGTCAGCATCATCGCTGGCGATTTCAGCGATGATATCCTCAGCCCCGGCTAAAGCGGCTAAAACATCTTCTACTTCTTCATTGAGATATGTTTCCGCCAGTTTTTGCGGTGCTGTTTTGTTTTCTTTATTTAATATAGCTAAAGCCAAAGGCTCTAAGCCTTTAGCTTTGGCTATACCGGCACGGGTTTTCTTCTTTTGCTTATAAGGCAGATATAAATCCTCGACCTCTTGCAGGATTTTTGCCGCGGCAATTTTTGCTGCCAGCTCATCGGTCATTTTGCCCTGCTCGGCAATATTATTATAAATCTCATTTTTGCGCTTATCCAAAGCCCGCAGATAATTAAGCCGGCTTTCTAAGGCACGCAAAACCTCTTCATCCATCTCGCCGGTTAGCTCCTTGCGGTAACGGGCGATAAAGGGAATAGTGTTGGCTTCATCTAATAGTTCCACCGCATTTTTTATCTTAGCCAACGGTCGGTTTAATTCTTTGGCTAAGATCGCCAAATGCTCATTTTCCATTGTCATGCTTGTCCACCACTTTTTTCTCAATCTCACACAGACCAAGGCTTATTTTTAAAGCCTTGTCAACCTTTTTCATCAGCTCCTCATCCAAGGAGCAGAGTTTATCCTTCAGCCTTGTTTTGTCCAATGTCCTGACCTGCTCCGCCAAAACCAGCGAATCCCGGGGCAAAGTGCCTCTTTTGCCCGGTATCTCCACATGAGTGGGCAATTTAGCTTTGCCGCTTTGGGCAGTTATCGGTACTACAATGGTAGTAGGGCTGTTTAGATTGCCGATATCGTTTTGAATAATCAAAACCGGCCGCTCTCCGCCCTGCTCCGAGCCAACTACGGGACTTAGGTTGGCTACAAATATGTCTCCGCGCTTAATCATAATTCATCTCCGCATCTTCTTAAACATCTCTCAAATTTACTTTTCATCTTTAAATATGCGTCTTAAGCGCAATTTAAACAAACAATCGATTTCATAGGAAATACTGCCTAAAGTATCCGCTATGCTTTCAGCCGATATTTCGGGGCATTTCCCGCCCATAACAGTTACAGTATCTCCGACATTTATTTTTAAATCATCGGCTATTTCGACCATAAACTGATCCATACAGACATTGCCGATAACTTTTAACAGTCGTCCTTGGTACTCAACCAAGCCTCGGTTACTCAGTCTTCTATTGTAGCCGTCCGCATAGCCTACCGGAATAGTGGCTACAGAAGTATCTTTGCTTAATCGATAGGTGCCGCCGTAGCCGATAGTAGTTCCTTGCGGCAATTTTTGCACCCTTGCCACCAAGGCTTTGACGCTCATTGCCTCTTTTAAAGGGAAATCAGCCCGCTCGACCTCTTTAGAAGGATAATTGCCGTAAAGAATAATGCCGGCACGCACCATATCCAAGTACGCTTCGGGCATTTCCATGATTGCCGCCGAGTTGGCAATATGCTTCAAGATAAACTTCTGCCCGGTGTTTTCCTCAATTAACGCCGTAAATTTGTTAAAACGCTCTAATTGCTGATAAGCAAAAGTTTTATCCCGTTCGTCAGCTTTGGCAAAATGGCTGAAAATGCCTTCAACCGCCAAATCCTTTAAACCGATAATGGCAGCTGCCGTCTTTAAGCCCTCTTCATCGGGCATTATGCCAATACGAGACATTCCTGTATCCACCTTTAAATGCACCTTAGCCTTTTTGCCTAAAGCCTGCGCTGTCTGTGCCAGCTTTTGGGCTTCGGCTAAATCAAATATTGCCAGGGTTATCTCGTTTTCAACTGCCGCTTTGTAACAGCTCTCCGGACTCCAGCCCAGGATTAAAATGGGGCAGGCAAACTGGGCGTTTCTTAATTCCAGCGCTTCTTCCATATTGCTGACTGCTAAGGCATAAGCACCCTCTTCTAAGGCAACCCGGCTTACTTCTACGGCTCCGTGACCGTAAGCATCTGCTTTAACTACCGCCATAATTTTTGTTGAGCCCACCTTTGCTTTGATGGTTCGCAGATTAAAACGAACAGCCGCTAAATCTATTTCTACCCAAGCCGGTCTATACATGCATTTCACCTCGGATAACCTCAGATAAAGCATCGATGATATCGCCGGCTTTGGCAGATGTGGCACCGATATTTTTTTCTACCACTCTTCCGGCTCTGCCGTGAATATTTACTCCCAGCAGGCAGGCTTCTTCGGCGCTGTAGCCTTGGGCTAAAAGAGCACCGATAATTCCGCTTAAAACATCGCCGCTGCCGGCTGCCGAAAGCGCTGGAGAGGCAACTGTATTAAACCAAATTTCGCCCGATGGTGAAGCGATTAAGGTTTTCGTGCCTTTTAAAACAACCCAGACATTTTGCTCACTGGCAAACATTCTCGCATACTCCAAGCGATTGTTTTCTATTTCTGCTGCGTTTGTTCCGCATAAACGAGCCATTTCGCCGGGGTGCGGAGTGAGTATTTTCACATTTTCCGCCAAATGCAGCAGGCTTAAATCCTTAGCCACCAAATTTAATCCGTCAGCATCGATTAAAACCGGAACTTCTGCCGAAATTAAAGTTTGGCGCAATATCTCCTTGGCTTCCTCACCTTGTCCTAATCCGGGACCGATGACCACAGCGCTTTTTTTTGCTAATTCTGCGGGTATTTCTGCCGGCAGAGCTTTAATCATGCTTTCCATCGTTGAAACGGCAACGATAGGCTGTACTTCTTTAGGCACCAACGCAGTTACCAAACCGACACCGCTGCGCCAAGCGCTTTTAGCCGCCATCACCACCGCTCCGCTCATGCCTAAAGAGCCGCCGATAATCAATAAATGACCGTAGCTTCCCTTATGACCGTTGATCAGCCGTTCTTTCAAATGCTTTTTCAGATAATCATCATCAATATTTTGGCATTTGGGCTTAATTTTTTCCACCACTTCCGGTGAAATATTGATATCACAGACTCGCACCTTGCCGGTGTACTCACTGCCCTCGCCGATATAATAGCCTAATTTAGGCAAGGCTAAAGCAAAGGTATAATCAGCCTTAAAACCGTAGCCCATGATTTGTCCGCTTTCGCTGTGCAATCCGCTGGGCATGTCGATGGCGATGCGCAGACAATCCCGTTTATTGACCATGCTCAGCACCTTTTTGACCAAAGGTGACAATTCCCGGCTTAAGCCGGTGCCGTAAATAGCATCAATGATGATATCCTCGTAGTTTAAGGTTGCCTGCAAAAGCTGAGTGCTTTTTTCGTTGTCTATTTTATAAATTTTAACGGGCAATTTTTCCAGCATCGCCAGATTTGCTTCCGCTGATGAGGATAAATTGCGCTCAGAAAGCAAAAATACTTTAACCGTTACTCCTTTATTATGTAAATGTCTGGCTATGGCTAAGCCATCGCCGCCGTTGTTGCCGCAGCCGGCTAAGATTACCACTTTTTTGTCCGCCAAATCCGGCACTGTTTTGCTTAATTCGTTTACTGCTGCCGCTGCTGCATTTTCCATCAGCACGATTTCCGGCACCAGCCAGTCATTGATTGCCGCTTGGTCAATCTGCCGCATTTCTGCGCCTGTTGCTACATACATCTCTATCCCTCCAATACTGCTGTGGCTATGGCATATTCTCTGCTGTGGCTAAGCGAGAGATGAATTTTAACCACGCCTAAGGCTTGTGCAAGGCTTAATGCCTCATTGTAAAAAGTAATGTACGGTTTACCGCTTTCTTCGTGCCCCACCTCAATATCCTGCCAGGAAACTTTGCCGATGCCGGTGCCTAAGGCTTTGGCAGCGGCTTCTTTGGCGGCAAAAAAGGCGGCTAAAGAAGCTATAGCTCCTTGTTCGCTTTTGTTTTTCGCATACGCTAATTCTGCTTGGGTAAATATTCGCCGGCAAAAATTTTCTCGAGCTGCAGCCTTTTTTATGCGCTCCAGCTCGATAATATCACAGCCTATGGCAATAATCATGCGTTTTCGTTGAGCGCTTCGTCAATAGCCTGGGCAATTCGCTGAGCAATCTCGGTGATTACTCGTTCGTCCTTGCCCTCAACCATGACCCTAAGCAGATTTTCCGTGCCGCTGGCTCTAACCAAGATGCGCCCGTTTTCTCCTAATTTATCCTCAAGCTTTTTAATTGTAAGAGTGATGCGAATATCTCTTTCCCAGCCAACTTTGTTTTTTACCGGCACATTAATCAGCACTTGCGGGTATTTTTCCATCAAATTAGCCAAATCCTCCAATGAGCGTTTGGATAAAGCGATAATTTCCAAAAGCTTTACACTGCTTAAAATACCGTCGCCGGTAGTGTTATATTCCCAAAAGACGATATGCCCTGACTGCTCTCCGCCCAAAACAGCGCCTTCTGCTTCCATCAGTTCCACCACATAGCGGTCACCAACTTTTGATTTAGCGGTTTTAATGCCAAAGGGAGCCAGAGATTTTTCCAAGCCCATATTGCTCATGATTGTACCTACGACCGTATCTTTCTTTAATCTTTCTGCCGCTTTAAGATAAACGGCAAAGATGCACAAAAGCTGATCGCCGTCAATTAAACGTCCGGTATGGTCTACCGCCTGCAAACGGTCTGCATCACCGTCATAGGCTAAGCCCAAATCAGCGCCGGTTTCCACTACTTTTTTCTGCAAAGACTCCATATGAGTTGAGCCGCATTGGGCATTGATATTTACTCCGTCGGGAGTATTGTGAATTACGGTCAAATCCGCTCCCAAGCTGCGCAAAATCTCCGGTGCAACCAAGGAAGCCGCTCCGTTAGAGCAGTCGACAACTACTTTTAAGCCATCAAAACGGGCGTTAGTTTTTTCTTTGATAAACTCTTGATAGATTTCCTTTGCTTTTTCATACTCATAGACTCGACCGATTTTTTCTTTAGTAGCCGGCGGCAGGGAATCTATTTCTTCCATGCATTGGGCAATTTCATCCTCGATAGCATCAGGCAATTTTCTGCCGTCGGCGTTAAAAAACTTAATGCCGTTGTCATTAAAAGGATTATGGGAAGCGGAAATCACTACTCCAGCCATTGCGTTCTTTTTCTTTGTCAAGATTGCTACCGCCGGTGTGGGAATTACCCCTGTACAATAGGCGTCAGCCCCGGCGGCACAAATACCGCTTACCAAGGCATTTTGCAGCATATCGCCGGAAATACGGGTATCTCTGCCGATGACCAGGCAATTTTTTTTTGTCTCGTCAGCGTGCTTTTTCAAAACATAAGCTGCCGCAAAACCTAAACGAAAGGCTAACTGTGGAGTTAACACACTGCCGGCTTCGCCGCGCACCCCATCTGTTCCAAACAATTTGTTCATCTATATACCTCCATAAACTGCCATTTTAATAAAATACTGTTCCACTTTTTAAGCTAATTTGCTTCATTAGTTTCTGTTTTCTCAGTAATAGTCACTGTTACTACGGCAGGAGTAACATTTGTAAGCTGTAGTGCTCCTGAATTGCTCACCGAAGTGCTCACCGTATGCGTACCTATGCCTAAATCTTGAACATTAACATAAACAGACACATTTAACGCTTCGGCAGAAATACTGCTTTCATCACCGGATACTGTGACTTCGGCTTCTGTCTGCGATAATTCTACCTGCCAGTTGTCCTTAGCGCCTAAAATCTCTATGGGATAAGCAATAGCTTGGGTACTTTGCGTGCTGGAAAGGCTGACAAAGACTTTGGCACTGTGCGTGCCGGCAAAGCTAACTCCTTGCGGCAAGACCAAAGGCACTTCATAAACACCATCTTCGGTAATATTGCTGATGTCGATAGTTTCCGTATCTATGCTGGTTATGCCGTTTAAAATATCGGCAGGAGCACTGATACGAACCGTTTCCGGCTCAGTTACTATCCGCTCAACCTTATAATTATTTGCCGGTGTGCCGCTTAAAACCGGAGTAATCACCACAGTTTTAGAGGGAATTTCCTGGTCGATGGGCACATAGACCTCCACATTGCTCACACTGGTTAAAAGCTGACCGTTATTGACAACTTCGCCATTTTTATTAATCAAAGTAATAGGCAGCGTTTTCGTCATACTGCTCTCAATACCGGTTATATCAATCTGCACCCGGGCATGATCCAGCTGTTCCAAATATGTGCTGGGACCGGTCACATCAACTGTAGTCGGGCTGATTGACGGGGCAAATTGCTTATATCCTTCGGCTATCTCACCGACAATTTCCGGTTCAATCTGCAAAGTAACATCGCTCCATTGATCAATATAAGTTTTAGCATTTGCCGGCTGAACATTGCTTAAATAATTGTTGTAATCGCTTTGAATTGTGACAACCAACTCATTGTCCCCAATCTGAGCCTCAGCCAAATCAACCACTGCTGAAACATCGCTGGCTCTGATTAAACTAATTTTATCTTCTCTGCCGCTAAAAGTAACCCAAACATTTTGAGTTTTTTCCAGTTGGATGTATTCGCTGGAGAGATTTTGATAATTAATCGGCACTTCAATAGTTGTATCGGTAATAGGATTATTTTCATACTCCACATACATCCACAATGCAATCGCACAAATAACAGCTATTATCTTCGCATGCCAGCTTTTAAATTTTTGCTTTTTATTCTCCGCCATGCTTCTTCCCCCATTTACCCATAAGCTTATTAACCGGTTTCTCTGGGTCTTCCAGTTTTCTTAACAGTAATTCCCGCAGCTTTTGCTCGCTGACGTCACGGATTAATACTCCTCCATCAGCAATAGACATTGCCCCAGTTTCTTCAGAAACCACAACTACTACGGCATCAGTCACCTCTGTTAAACCAACAGCCGCCCGATGGCGAGTACCTAGCTCTTTGCTCAAACGATTGCTGTCCGACAAAGGCAAATAGCAGCTGGCTGCCAAAACCTTATCACCGTCAACAATTACAGCGCCGTCATGCAGCGGTGTATTGACAACAAAAATATTACCTAAAAGCTCTGCCGATAATTTGCCGTTTATCTCAATGCCGGTATCGGTATATTCGCCCAAGCCCATTTTGCGCTTGATGGCAATCAAGACTCCGGTTTTTGTTTTGGCGGCATGTGTCATGCAGCGAATAATTTGATTGACATTGGCCATGACATTTTGCTTGTCGTCGGTATTTTTCTTAAAGCCGCTCCACAAATTTCCCGTGCCGATTTTTTCCAAAGCCCGGCGCAATTCTGGTTGAAAAATGATCGGAATGGCAATAATAAGTACAGTCTGAGCTTTAACCAAAATCCAGTTGACTGTCGTTAAGCCTAAATATTCACTAATCAAGTTTAATACCAGCAAGATAGCAATACCTTTTAATAACTGCACTGCTCTGGTACCTCTGATCATTTTGTATAAATTATAGCCTACTACTGCGATAATAGCAATATCCAGCAGATTGGTTGGTTTAATCATCTCAAAAACCAGCGAAAGAAAGCTATCCATGATTTTCCACCTTTCTAATCAAAAAATCTTAACCAAAACATCATAATTTTCTTGATTAAGCTTCTTGCATTAACCCCGCAAATCATATATACTTAACTATGTACTTCACTATGGCAGCGTTTTTGCCATAGCCATATCTTTATTATGCTTACTATAATAATGTACCACAAAATAAGGAAAATGAAAATATCAAGTTGCATTTATTTCTAAAAATTTTTGCTAATAATTGACACAAAAAGAATTTTTCAACTTCCTTCTTGACTTTTTCTCTGGAGGCATTTTTATGCACAAAAAAATTATTACCTTAACTATTGCCTGCTTTCTTTTAGGTCTGGTTCTTATTTCACAGATTCGCCTGGAAGATTCGATTAAAGACAATACTGTTAATAGCAACGAAGTATTAGTTAATTTAGTCAATAATCTCGAATCCGAAATTGCGATGCGTGAAACTTACCTTAGTACTATTCGCCAGCAAATTGATGAGGTTAGTGCTTCCATCAGCAATGACGAAACCGAGCTGGGTGAAATGCAAAAGCATTTAACAGAGCTAAGGACAATAGCTGGCTATACTCCCTTGGAAGGCATAGGTATTACCGTCACTCTCGATGATATGCCCTCCACTGCGGTTAATCAAACCAATGATGCGTCTTTAAGCATCATTCACTATCAAGACTTGCTTTATATCGTTAACGATCTCAAACGAGGTGAAGCGGAAGCTATCAGTATCAATGACCAAAGAATTATTGCTACCAGCGAAATTCGCTGCGTCGGCAATACTATTTTGGTCAACACTACCCGCTTGGCGCCTCCTTATGTAATAAAAGCGATCGGCAATCCGGCAGCGCTGCAAAACGCCTTGCAATCCAGCAGCACTTACGAGCGTCTGAAATTTGGCGGATTTCCAGTAAGCCATGAGCTTACAACAACTTATTCGAATAACTTGATTCAAATTCCTGCTTATGTGGGAAATTATTCTACTAGTTATATTAAATCAGAGGATGAGGAGTGAAAAATATGTGGATTATTCCGGTTTTAGGTTTGATTTGCGGAGCATTGTTGGGTTCTATTATTTCTTTGCAAATTCCGATAACCTATGCTAAATATTTATCTATCGCCGTTTTAGCTTCCATGGACTCCGTTTTAGGCGGCAGCAGAAGCGCTATTGAAGGTCGATTCAGCAGCTTGGTTTTACTCAGCGGCTTAGTATGCAATGCTTTGGCGGCAGCGGTTTTGGCTTATTTAGGTGATAGGCTTGGAGTTGACCTATATACTGCGGCGATCATTGTTTTTGGTATTCGTATTTTCACCAACCTTTCCGCTATTCGCCATTTGCTGATGGCTAAATACATTAAATCCTATCCCCAACCAAGCGAGACCGCCAAAAACAACATGGTCAAAGATATTTTACGTTAATTTTTTCTCATGCAAAGGAGTTGGCTAAAATGCCCCATCGTCAAAAAAGAAAATGGCATATTACCTTAGCTTTGGCTCTCTTGGTTTTAGGTATTTTGATCTCAGCCCAGATTCAAACGCAAAATCGCTTGGAGTTGGATCTCTCTGCCCAAAATTCCTCTGATCTAACGATAATGGTAAATAATTTAAGTGAAAAAAGGCAGTCTCTTTCTTTAGAGGTTAGCCGTTTAGAACGTACATTAAACTCATATCTTGATGACTATTCCGACAATAGTGAGTTATTTGCCAGCGTAGAAGTAGAAAGCGAACGCTTAAGCAAAATTGTTGGCACTACGGAAGTTCACGGCAGCGGTATTACTGTTGAACTGTCGCAGGATATGTACCCTTTATATAAAGATGTTCTGGATATTGTCAATGAATTATGGGCTGCCGGTGCTGAAGCAGTAGCAATTAATGATTACCGCATAAATGAACGCTCTTATATTTATTTTGAGGATACCAGTGAAGGGACTTTTATTACTGTCGATAATAACCGGCTCAGTTTTCCCATTGTTATCTCCGCCATTGGCAACAGCAGCACTTTAGAGCGCAGTTTAACCATGCCGGGCGGTATAATTAATAATTTAAATTTATTTCATATGTATCCGGTTTTGACCCAGCAGGAAGAAATTGTTCTTCCGCCTTGCGAAAAGGAGTCAACCTTTAAATATGCTCAAAGCGTGAAATCCACTAATTAAAGACTATTAATTTTGCTCCCTTATTTTTAAAGGGAGCATTTTTTCTGCCAAAAAAGCATCTGCAAAACAGATGCTTTTAATTTAAAATATAAACTCCTGCTGTTAAATATAAGGCAAAGAAGCACCAATATAAATACGGAATCTGCAGCCAGCCGGCTAAATAATTGATTTTGTAAAAATCCATAATCATGGCAGTGATAACCACAATCATAACTGCCAGAATAACTATTGCCAAGAGATAGGCTTGAAAGCGGAAAAAAACGATAGTCCAAACAAAGTTTAAGCCTAACTGCAAGAGATATAATAACAATGCCCGCTCACGGTTGCGATGATATCCCTGATAAACTATCACTGAAGAAATGCCCATCAAAATATATAGTATTGTCCAAACAACCGGAAACAACCAATCCGGCGGAGATAACAGCGGTTTAGTATAGCCGCCGGTATAATCTTTAGTCAGCCATGAGGCTAATCCTCCTATCACAAGAGGAATTAAACATGCTATTACATAAGGCTTTATTTTCTGCCACATTTTTATCACCCCAGAATATCATATGCAAAAAATGAAATTCTATGCATTTTGCTGATATTTAAGCTAAGGGTAGTTTTTTAAACACAAAAAAACCAGACAGTTTACTGTCTGGTTTTTCTAATCGGAGCGACATGATTTGAACATGCGACCTCTGCCACCCCAAGGCAGCGCTCTACCAAGCTGAGCCACGCCCCGATTAATTCGCTCGAGTATTAATTATATACCACGAGCAGAATTTTGTCAAGAAAATTTTTCAATAATTTTATATAATTTCTACCAAGAATCAATTGCCGTAATCAGCCATTTTCTGCCAATAGTCATTGATTATGCTTTCACCGTAGCCATCCCCCGGCACAGCCCAGCGTCCATTTAAGTCGCTCCAATACTTAGCTACTCCCCGGGAATAATGATTAAATCTGGGGTCAACCTTTTCTACTCCGTCCGGCAAATCTTCATCGGTAGCATAGGAATACAAATGCTGCAAATGAGCTTCGACTCCCACCGCAACAGAAACAAAAGTCAAACCATGGGTTCCTTCTATAGCAAACACTTTATTGGTATCCACTCCGGTCAGCTCATCTTCCGCTGTAAAAGCCACACCGGTAGCACCTAAGCCGCAGAAATTATTCTGCCAAGGCTCTACTATGCCGCCGTATTGAAAATAGCCGGTTTCTTTTAAAGCCTGAGCAAATGCCACATCGCCTCTAATACCGTATTTTTCACCTAATGTGATATATAATTCCGCTATATTCTCCGGATATTCATGAAAGGTTGTCCCATTGGCAATCGCTTTTTCGATCAAAAACGGACGCATATAATCCAAAAATGCGTTCATCTGTTCAGCACTCAAGGTGCTTTCCCCCATAATAGTCTGCATATTGGCGATGACTGCATTTTCTTCTTCCTCTTCGCTCTTATTATTCTCCGGAATATTGACAGCTTCCTTTTTGGAGATGATAACAATATTATCCTGCCAAGTAACCTCGCAGTCAAGCCCTTCGCCTACTGCTCTTAACGGCACCATTGTAAAGCCTTCTTCATTGATAAACGGCTGCCCCATTTCTTCATTTAACGGCAGTTCTTCACCGTTAATCAAAATCAAAAGCCGATTTTCTTTATTATCCAATAGCGGAGTTCCTTGATAGCTCTCGTCATTGATAACGATAGTTTGCACAGCTTCATACCAATTAACCTGACAATTAAGAGCATTAGCCACTAAACGCAAAGGCACATAAACTCGATCATTTATCAGTTCCGGTCTGGCTTCTCCCTCGCTGAACTGATAGGGAAAATTATTAATAATCAAAAAAATATCATCATTAGCCACCGCTGGTTTAGAAAACGGCAGCAAAGAAAAGATTAAAAGTACGGTTATAGTCAGCTTTTTCATGTAATATCCTCCTTCACGCCATCTATTGTAGCATAATGTAACCAATTTGTCACTATTTTTTTTCCTCAATTCGCCTATTTTGTTAAATATATATTTAATAAAAATTTTCTATTATTTATTGGATGGTTTTTCAAGAACATATGTTTGCATTTTTTGGCAGCATGTTGTATAATTAAAGAGTAAATATACCTATTTGTGCTAAGGAGGTTTTTATGAGTAAATACGATCTTTCACCACGACAAAAAAGTATTTTAACATTTATTATAGAGCAGGTTCAGCTTAAAGGTTATCCGCCGTCTGTGCGGGAAATAGGCTTAGCCGTAGGCTTGCAGTCCAGTTCCACGGTTCACGGGCATTTAAACCAGCTGCAAAGCAAAGGATATATTATGCGTGACCCTACTAAGCCCAGAGCAATTATGATTTTAAAAGACACTGAGGGTAATCCTTTCCTTAATGAGGAAAATTCCTCCTTTGACAGTTCTGATGAAACCACAGAGCATTTCGACGAAATGGTTAATCTGCCTTTAATCGGCACAGTTGCTGCCGGCAGCCCAATTTTAGCCGAGGAAAATTTGGAAGATACTATCTCTTTTCCCATGCGCTTTATCAGACATGACGATGCTTTCATGCTGAAAATTAAAGGTGACAGCATGATCAATGCCGGCATTTTTGACGGCGATTATATCATTGTTGCGCCTCAACCAACCGCTGAAAACGGCGAGATTGTTGTGGCTATGCTTGACGGTGAAGCTACCTGCAAAACTTTTTACCGGGAAAAGGACTGTATTCGCCTGCAGCCGGAAAATGACAGCATGAAGCCCATTTATACTAAAGATGCTTCTATCATCGGCAAAGTTATCTCGCTGTTTCGTCCTCATTTTTAACTGCGTTTGTCAATTAAAGGTAAATTTGCCGTATCATACTGCACTTTGGCATGATTGGCACGAACAAGCTCTTTTTTGAGGCAGATTCCGCTTTGAGGATCAATTATCCGGCGATAAACCTCTCCATTGCGGTAAACCCCGTCGTCTTCCAAGGAAAAATACTCATTTTCCGCTTGGATGTGATAAGTATACTTTTGCTTGAACAGAGCTCTTAGTTCACCATGAAGATATTCCTCGTCAGTATAAATCAGGAGCTGGTAAGTGTTAGCTGTGGAATTAAAAAAACGATAATCCAGATAATTATAGCAGATAGATGTCCCTGTGCCAAAGGGAATTACCCTTTTGTAGTCCGGAAACAAATCCAAAGCATCATGATGATGGTGCTCGGTTATCTCAAGAGGAGTGTGCAGAATCATCCAATGAATTAAATTAGTCAGCTGGCATAATCCGCCGCCGATACCTTGCGAAGGTTTACCATTGCTGATAGTTAATCCCTCCTTATAACCTTTTTTAGCAGAAGTATGCCCCACCAAATGCCAAAAGGAAAAGGTTTCTCCGGGTTTAATCAGAATATTATTTATCTTAGGTGCAGCCAATGCCAGATTAACTGCTTTGTTTTCCTGCAGCTGCAAATCAACATTGCCCAAGGTACGTCTGATCAGCGAGTTATGTCTATAAATGAGCTGAGGCAGTTTTTCTGCTGATTTTTCCTTGGCAAATTTTTTATTTGACAGTTCATCTTTCATTTGCCGCCTTAAACGGCATTTTTGAGTTGATATTTTATAGCATAACGGTGATAATTCACAGAATAGTTTGCGCTTCATAATTTTAACCTCAAAATTTTTAAACATTATTCTAAGTATATCACAATTTTCTTTTGCGGTAAATATCTATCTTTTATAATAAGCAACCGCGCCTTCAAGGCGCGGTTTTGCATAAGCCCTATAAGGGCATGTTACTTGCTGAGCCTAAAGGC
>CALXSY010000004.1 GCA_944391285.1 uncultured Clostridia bacterium | reverse complement strand
GCACTTTTCCTCTGGGTCAAGGTGCGCCCCGCAATAAGGACAAGTCTTATATTGTTCTCTCATCTTCTCAGCCCCTTAAAAAATAGCATTAGTTTGTTTATTTTCCCAAAGACAAGCAAAAGCCGCTCTCATTAGCGCTTATACTTATCTCGTCTTGATGGTCAATCAAAAAGCTTATACTTTCCAAGAGTTTAGTTGTAGTATCTTTTCGCTCTCGAGGCGTTAAATATAAACCGCTGAACGCTCCGAAAATGATTAGTAATACATTTGCCCCTATTTTACTTTCTAAAGGCTCTAAAGGGCTTTAATTTTTCTGCGCTATTGTTGTTATATCATCGTAAAGCAAGCTTACCTCTCTTGAGTGTGCGGCGGTTATTTTCTCCAATAGCTCCAAAGAACCGCAAAGGCTCTGGAAAACATGAATATCACAGTCGGCAATATCTTCCGGAATACTTCGGCTAATTACATCTACAAAAGAACAAATATGATACATTTTCTTATCTAACTTTTCCGCTGTTTCGGCCAAATTATCTAAGTTTATGTTTTTTGTTGTCATCTTTTAAACTCTCCCTTATTTTTAGTCCTATTTCCCATCACGCAAAAGCGAAAATCTCCATTGTCCTGCACCCATACGACCAAGCCCTTTTTGGCATGGGGCTTTTTTATTGCATGGGGGTCTTTTGGGACACTTTTTAATTAAAAAAAATATTGAGCGGATTGTCTAAATGTAAATAATTTACTATTTTTTCTATCTCGCTACGTGTAAATTCTGATTGTCCATTGCATTTTCGATAAAAGGCAGACCTTGAAATTCCGATATTTGAACAAATATCTTTGATTGACACTTTTCTTTTTTTCATCTCGTATTCCAACAACGCTTTATCCATTTGGCTTTTCTCCTTTCTATTGTCGTGTCGTAAAAGACACTTAAATATTACCATTTGCCTCTTAGGTTGTCAATATGTTTTTTGTCTTTTAAGATACTTTTTTACTTTTTTAAAGATTTATGTTGCATAAAAGAAACATTTCTGTTAAAATAGTTTTAGATAATTCAAGAAAGGTGATTAATATGTCCGATAATGATATAGGCAAAAAAATAAAAGATTTGCGCTTAGCAAAAGGTATGACATTAGAGCAGGTTGCGCAAAAAGTCGGGGTTGAGAAAAGCACCGTTAGAAAATGGGAAACAGGAATGATTGTTAATATGCGGCGTGATAAGATAGCTTCACTTGCTAAAGCTTTAGATATTTCGCCCGCCTATCTCATGGGCTGGGAAAATGAAGATAATCTTCCGCCATATCCTAACATTTACCCCATCAAGACTAAGAAATTCCCTTTGCTCGGTGAGATTGCTTGCGGTGAACCTATCTTTGCAAGTGAGGATCACGAATCTTATATAGAGGCAGGGGCAGACATTAAAGCCGATTTTTGCCTTAAAGCTAAAGGCGATAGCATGATTAATGCCCGTATTATGGACGGCGATATCGTATTTATCCGCAAACAGCCGACAGTAAATAACGGACAAATAGCGGCGGTTATCATAGAGGACGAGGCAACCTTAAAGCGTGTTTACTATTACCCCGAAAAAGCAAAGCTCCTGCTGCAAGCGGAAAATCCAGCCTATGAGCCTTTAATGTATGTAGGCGAGGAATTAAACCAAATTAGAATTATTGGTTTAGCGGTAGCCTTTCAAAGTGATGTAAGATAAGGAGCAGACAAATGAGCCAAACAGAAAAATTATTGTTTGATGTGATGTGCGGTTTTAAAGACAGTAACATATATTTTGCTGATTTGCGTAAGCTATTAGAAATTTACGGCTTTTCCTGCCGTATTAAAGGCGATCACTTTATTTATACCAAAGACGGCATTACAGAAATTATCAATATCCAGCCATTAGGAAATAAAGCTAAGCCTTACCAAGTTAAGCAAGTGCGCAATCTTTTTATTAAATACCAATTAGGAGGTATGAAAGATGTCTAAGTATGAGGTCATAATTTTTTGGAGTGAAGCCGACAACTCTTTTATTGCAGAAGTGCCGGAATTGCCTGGGTGCATGGCAGACGGCGCAACCAGACAAGAAGTCTTAGCAAACTTAGAAATAATAATTGATGAGTGGTTAGAAACCGCCGCCGCATTAGGCAGGGAAATTCCAGAACCTAAAGGCAGGCTTTTTTATGCCTAAAGCAATTCATAAAAGCAAAAAAGCTACCGGCAACAATACCGATAGCTTTCTTTGCGGACTTTTTGGGAATAGTTTAGTGCTATTACTAAGAAATTAGAAAGAATTTATAAGACATTTATATTATAGCATAAATCAAATAAAAAGCAAGTGAAAGCGGTGAGAATATGGCAAGACTTCCGCAAAGTGTAGAAAAGCTGGCAAGCGGTAATTATCGTTGCAAAATCTACTTAGGCACAGACGAAAACGGCAAAAGGATAACAAAATCAGTCACCCGCCCTACAGCCAAAGAGGCACGATATGCGGCGGACGCTTTAGCGGCGGAATATAAGCAACACAAATCCGGCAATATCTCTTTAGAGCAAGCCATGGAAGAATATATAAGCTTAAAATCAAATATACTTTCGCCCTCAACCCTGCACGCCTACCAAGCAATAGCTAAGCACCATTTCAAAGATATTCGCCGCTTTAATATTATGCAGTTAACGGAAAACGACATACAAAAAGCAATCAATAAAGAGTCTGCGACCTGCTCCCCTAAAACTATATCTAATATGGCCGGCTTTCTCTCTGCGGTGCTTAAAACCTATCGACCGGCTTTTAGGTATAATATAACTATCCCACGAAAGACAAGAAAGCTAAAGGCATTGCCACAGCCTGCGGAAATCCTCAAAGCAGTACATGGCACCTCGTCCGAATTACCGGTTTTATTAGCTATGTGGTTAACTCTGCGCATGAGCGAGATACGAGGACTAAGAAAGCAGGACATACAAGGCGATATCCTCACCATTAACCAAGTAAAACTAAATGTAAGCGGGCAAGACATTATACGCCAGCAAGCCAAAACAGCAACATCTATCCGCCGCCTACGTGTTCCGCCATATATCTTAGATTTAATCAAGCAACTACCGGAAGAGCAAGAATACTTGATAACTGTTTCTGCTAAAACTGTTTCTAAGCGATTTCATAAAATCTTAGAGGCTAACAATATACCGCAAATAGCCTTTCATGACTTGCGCCACCTTGCCGCCTCAGTTATGTTGCAATTAAATATTCCTGACAAGTACGCAATGGAAAGAGGCGGCTGGTCTACTGACAGCACCTTAAAAAATGTGTATCAGCATACTTTCTCACAAGAGCGGCGGAATATAGATAACATGATAGACAGTTATTTTACAAATGAGATTGAAAAAGTCAAAAATGAACAATAAACAATTTAAAAGCTTTTAGCTTTCGCTTAATTCGTTTTTAAGTTTCCATTTTTTGATACTACACCCCTTTATAGAGCTACTTTTGCGTTATTTTAGACTTTGGCACTCGGTTAAATTTGTTTATTTTCCTGCTCCGTTTAGGGGGGCGGGCGGTGTCTAAATAGGCGCATAAAAACTATATTAGCACCACAAACCGCACCACGAAAGGCAAATAAAGCCTTAAATAAGGCTTTTGCCGTGGGTTCGAATCCCACTTTCTCCGGAAGACCTTGCAGTAATCTGCAAGGTCTTTTTTTATGTAAGACTTATGACGAAAGGGTGATCAGCATGCTTTACCAATGCATCGAAAAAGAACTGTTAGAGCAAAAATCTCTGGCGGCACTCATTTATCTGCTGGGCAATGGCAGAGAGCTGGAATGTGAGCTGAACGGCGAAACATATTTTATCACCAAAAGCAACTCGCCCAAATATGTTTCCCTTTGGCATAATAACACGGAGCAGAGCTTTGAGAGCATTGAAGAGCTTCTCACAAAGGCAGTTTTAGGTGAGGAAAAGTTTCTTAGCCTTTGGGAAAAAATGCATATAGTTACATTGTTTTAGTTAAATTCCGCTCCTTAGGTTGACAAGCCTCCGGCGGATATAATATAATTAAATGATTGGAAAATAGGCGTTAAAATACTCAATTTAGGATATACTTAAAAGAAAAACAAGGAGTCTTGGAAATGGATAATTTATTGATCAACGAAAACAAATCCTGTGAGCGAAGCTATAACGGACAAGCCTATGCCCGCTATGCCGTGCGCACGCCTTTGATTACCAAAGATGATGATATCATCGAGATTGCCAAAACCTATGCCCTGCCCCATTTGCAGGAGGGCGACATTTTGTTTTTTTCCGAAAAAGCGGTAGCCTGCACCGAAAACCGGGCTATTCCTTTGGACGAAATCAACCCCAGCTTTTTGGCTAAGCTTTTGAGCCGATTTGTCTATAAATCCCCCTACGGCATCGGCTTGTCTATTCCCCAGACTATGGAAATGGCGCTGAGAGAATGCGGCAGAATGCGGATTCTCTGGGCAGCCTTTTGCTCAGCTGTAGGCAAATTGTTCGGCAAACGGGGCATTTTTTACAATATCGCCGGCGAAAAAGCACGCGCTATCGACGGTCCTACCTCCGGCACTATTCCGCCTTTAGACCGCTGTGTAGTTTTGGGACCTAAAGACCCCATGAAAACAGCCAAAGAAATAAGCCAAACTATCGGGCATGAGGTTTTGATTATCGATGCCAATGATTTAGGCATCAATATTTTAGGCATGAGCCAATCCGACGGCGATATGGAGATGTTTAAGGAGCTTCTTAGGGACAATCCTTTGGGGCAAAAGGCGCAAAGTACGCCGATGGGTATTTTGCGCAAAATCATACAATAAAATTTATAATTAGAAAAAATACCATATATATGCTTGATAAAATTATCTAAATATTTTTTGCCTGAGCGATGTTTTTTACCGTAACTTTAGGGTATATATTGTAGTAGAATCTAAAAAAAGGGGCGAATATGATGACTAATCAAGAAAATAAGCTTTCTCGCCGTAAATTTATCTCATTGTTGGCAGGCAGCTGTGCTATTGGTGCCGTAACCTTGAGCGGCTGTTCGCCGGTTAGCGATCCCTCCGGTACCGGTTGGCTGCCTAATCAATACCGCACTCAAGCCGATTTTCCAGTCAGCGTCAAAGGGCGTGTTCCTCTTGATCCGGCGGATCCGGCCATTATGCGTGATGATGAAAAATGTATCCTGTGCGGTCAGTGTATAGAAGCTTGTGAAAAGGTGCAGAGCGTTTTTGGTTATTATCAGCTGCCTATTCACAATGAATTTATCTGCGTGCATTGCGGTCAATGTGCGCTGTGGTGCCCGACCGGCTCTATCCGTGAACGGGATCAAGTAGCAGAGGTTTTAGCGGCTATTGATGATCCGGATAAGGTAGTAGTTGCCCAGCCTTCTCCGGCTACCCGCGTAGGTTTAGGCGAAGAATTCGGCTTGCCTGCCGGTACTTGGGTTGAAGGACAACTGGCTACTTCCATGAAAGAAGTAGGCTTTGACTATGCTATGGATATCAATTTCTCTGCCGATTTAACAGTAACAGAAGAAGCTGCCGAGTTGGTAGAAAGAGTGAAAAACGGCGGAGTATTGCCGCAGTTTACCTCTTGTTGTCCGGCATGGGTTAAATTTGTGGAATATTACTATCCGGAGCTCATCCCTCACCTTTCCAGTGCCCGCTCGCCTATCAGTATGCACGGACCGGTAATCAAAACTTACTTTGCGAAAAATTACAATATCGCACCGGAGAAAATTTTAACGGTTACTTTAACTCCTTGCGTAGCTAAGAAGTTTGAGATAGCAAGACCGGAATTCCAAAAAGGTGCAGTGGCAAAATATTACGGCAATGATGAATTAAAAGACAACGACATCATTCTTTGCGCCCGTGAATATGCTAATCTTTTGCGAGCAAAAAATATTGATTTTGTCAATCTGCCTGAAGGCAAATTTGATCCCCTCTGCGGTATGGGCAGCGGCGGCGGTTTGATCTTTGGCAATACCGGCGGTGTTATGGAAGCAGCAGTGCGGACAGCTTATTATTACATCACCGGCAATCAGCCTCCTGCTGATTTGCTGAAATTAGATGCAGTCAGAGGCTTGGAAGGCATCAAAAAAGCCACCGTCAATATCCCCGGTGTCGGTGATATTACCGTAGCAGTAGCTCATGGTCTTAGCAACGCCCGCAAACTTTGCGAAGAAGTCAAAAGCGGCAAAGCGGACTTCCAGTTCATGGAGGTCATGGCTTGCCCCGGCGGCTGTATCTCCGGCGGCGGTCAGCCCCGTACTACTGTTCCGCCTCAAGATTGGGTGCGTCAAGCCCGTATTGATACCAACTATGCCAAAGACGCTTCCTATTCTTTGCGCAATTGCCATGATAATCCGGAGATTATCGATCTTTACAATAATTTCATCGGCGAGCCTTTAAGCCACACCGCCCATGAATTATTGCACACTTCTTATTATTCCCGCGGAGATGCGCTGGATAAAAAAGAATAAAGAAAGTAAAAATTAAGGCGCTTTTTGCACATGCAGAAAGCGTCTGTTTATTTGCGATATTAAAAATAGGCATAAAAAAGCTCCCGCTTGGGAGCTTATTATTAATAATTTTCTGCTTTAACTCTGAAATAGCTCTTCGGATGAGCACATGCCGGGCAAACTTCCGGAGCTTTTTTGCCTTTTACGACAAATCCACAGTTGCCGCAATGCCAAGCAACATCTTCATCTTTAGCAAATACTTTGTCAGCTTCGATATTAGCTAAAAGTTTGCGATATCTTTCCTCATGCTCTTTTTCTACGCTGGCAATCATAGCGAAAGATGCAGCGATATCCATATATCCTTCTGCTTTAGCTTCCTCGGCAAAACGAGCGTACATATCAGTCCATTCTTCGTTTTCACCTTTGGCAGCATCGAGCAGATTTTCTGGTGTTGCTGGAATTTTGCCGTCGTGTAAAAGCTTAAACCATAATTTAGCGTGTTCTTTTTCGTTTCTGGCGGTTTCTTCAAAAATTTCTGCTACTTGTACATAACCGTCTTTACGAGCTTGTGATGCATAATAATCATATTTGTTGCGAGCTTGGCTTTCGCCGGCAAAGGCATAAGCTAAATTTTGTGCTGTTTTGCTGTCTTTAAAATCTCCCATATTAATTGCCTCCTTAAGATAAGTTTTTTGCTGATAGTATAGATATACCCTGAAAATTTTCTGCCAAACATTGCTTTAAAAAAATTTTAGCCTTTCTTTGAAAAATTTTTTAATATTTTTCCGGCAAAAATATAAAATACCTTGAAAGATAGAAAAAAACAAGGTATAATAAGTTATTGTGACCCAAAGCAGTGCTCGCTAAAAAAAGGAATTTTTGGCGTATTGGCGGAATAAAACTCTTGAGGTGAATATAATGAGCAAACTTACGACAAATGCATTGACCACAGGAGCAATCATGGCTGCTTTGGTTGTTATTTTTGGTTTAATGAGCCTTTTGCCAGTCATCGGCTCTGTTGCGCTGCTCATAGCCGCTGTTCCTTTAAGCGTCATGTGTGTGCGGTATGGGCTTAAAGGCAGTGTTTTATCAGGGATAACTGCCGCCGTCTTAATCGGTCTTTTAGGCGGAATCACCAGTGCTCTGACGGCTGTTTTGCGTATCCTGCCTTTAGGGATCATTGCCGGTATTATGCTGAAAAAACGCAAAAATGCTATGCTGACCTTTATGGTGGCTGCCGTCACGGCTGCTTTAGGTGTACTGGCTACTTTTTTGGTCAATGTATGGTTGATGGGAATTTCTTTGGCAGAAATTTCGCAAACGCTTTTTATGCCTTTCGAAGACATTGTTTCCATTTATGATTCCATGGGGCTGATAGCTGTATTTGAGGCGCAGGGAATGGATTTAAGCGCTTTGGAAAACATTTATGAGCAAATGGTTAACTTCTTTACCACATTGCTGCCGGTCATGGTTTTGTTTATCGGTGCTTTAATCGGCGGAATTCATTGTTTGGTGAGCATCACCCTTTTAAAACGCTTAGGCATTAAGATGCGCAAATTTCCCCGCTTTGGCAAATGGTATCTGCCGGCTTGGAGCATTTACGGGTTGATTTTAGCCTTATTGGCTCTGGTGTGCAAGGATTATTTGCCTTATCCCTGGCTCGATAAGCTAGTTCTCAATCTCTTGTTTTTCTATATGATAATTTTATATATTATCGGTTTGGCAGTTATTGCTCATCTGCTTAATATTCATAAGCAATCCAAAGGAATGAAGGCTTTGTGGGTGGCAGGAGTGATTTTCGTTTCCCTCAGCAACTTTTCTCTGCTGATTGCCCTTTTAGGCGCCTTTGACATTTTGCTGGATTTTCGCCATATCCATCCTACTGATCAGTACTTACCCAAATTTTTAACTAAGAAAACTGCTCAAGTTAAACCGCAGGCGGAGCAAAAACCACCCAGAAAGAAAATCAGACGGGACAAATAACCCCCCGTTTTACTTATAAAGGAGGATTTATCATGAAAGTAATTTTATTAACCGACGTCAACAAGGTTGGCAAAAAAGATCAAGTAGTAGAAGTCAAGGAAGGCTATGGTCGCAATTTCCTCTTAGCCCGCAAATTAGCAGTAGAGGCTACTGATGCCAACTTAAAAGAGCTGAAACGCCAAGAGGCTATTCGCGAACAAAAGGCTGCCGAGTTAAAGGCCGAAGCTGAAGAATTAGCTAAAAAGTTAAAAAATATCACCGTCACCATCTCCGTTAAATGCGGTGAAGGCGGCAGATTGTTCGGCGCGGTAACCAACAAGGAAATAGCCGAACGTTTGGAAAAGGAACACAATCTGAAAATAGACAAACGCAAAATTGAGCTGGAAGAAAATATTAAAAGCTTAGGCAACTATACTCCTACCGTGCGCCTGCATCCGCAAGTCAGCACCAAACTGACCGTGAAGGTCGTGGAAGGCTGATGAACACTCCCATCCCTGCACTCTGCCGCACGCAGCATAAAAAAGTGCACGGAGTGTATACTGTAAATCTTAAGCCAATTGGCTTATTAACGTTTTTATTTATCTTAGGACTTTTCAGCGGTTTTCAGCTTTTCAAGCCTCCTCAGGCGGTTATTCCTGCGCAAATCGGCTCAATTACGGTGCATACCGACTTTTTGCCGGCAGAATATGCCGGCTACAGCGATATCCACCGCCGGGTACGCCTTATTGTTATTCACGAAACCGATAATTTCAGCCCCGGTGCTGATGCCCAAGCACACAATACCTATTTGCACAGCTCTAAGCAGGCTGATACTGCATTAAGCTGGCATTATACCGTTGATGATACGGAAATTTATCACCATCTGCCCGATGAGATTGCTGCTTACCATGCCAGCGATGGCATGCGTGCCAAGGGCGGCAACGAAAGCGGCATCGGCATCGAAATCTGTGTTAACCAAGACGGCGATTATCAAAAAGCGGTGGATAATGCCGCTCAGTTAGTCGCTTATCTGCTCCAAAACTATAAACTGGATTTGGACGATGTCAAGCAGCATTATGATTTCTGCGGCAAGGATTGTCCCCACCGCTTGCGGGAAAATGACAACTGGCAGAATTTCTTAGCGCAAGTGGAAAAATATCTTGCTTCTTAAAAAGTTTTCAAGCAAGAGCTATTATATATAAGTGAGGTTTTATTCATGAGCAAAACTATTATTCCAAAAGGCTACCAGCCTATCCTTTCCGTCTACGATACCCAAAGGGCTATCGAATTTGTCAAAAAGGAGTTCCAAAATAACCTGCGAACTGCTCTAAATCTGCATCGAGTTTCAGCGCCTCTTTTTGTGCGGGAGGACTCAGGGTTAAATGACAATTTAAACGGCTACGAAAGACCGGTAGGCTTTGATATTCCTGCGGTCGGCTGCACTGCCCAGGTTGTGCATTCCTTGGCTAAATGGAAACGCTTGGCCTTAAAACGTTATGACTTTAACCCCGGCAATGGTCTTTATGCTGATATGAACGCTATCCGCCGTGATGAGGAGCTTGATAATCTTCATTCGGCTTATGTCGACCAATGGGACTGGGAAAAGGTCATCACCAAGGATGAACGCAATCTGGAGTATTTAAAAGCTACCGTGAAAAACATCGTCGGCGCTATTTATGCTACTGCCCAAGCAGTAGAAGCTAAGTTTGGCATCAAGCAAAATATTGCTAAAGAAATCACCTTTATCACCTCTCAGGAGCTGGAAGATCTCTATCCTGCTTTAGATCCGACCCAAAGGGAATACGAATTTGCCAAAACCCATCCTACCTTTTTCCTGATGCAGATCGGCGATAATTTAGCCTCCGGCAAACCCCATGACGGCAGAGCGCCGGATTATGACGACTGGCAGTTAAACGGCGATTTAATCTTTTGGTATCCGACTTTAAACCGCCAGATTGAAATTTCCTCCATGGGAATTAGGGTAGATGCCCAGTCTTTAAAAGAGCAGTTAGCCAAAGCCAATTGCCCCGAGCGAGCTGAGCTGCCTTTCCACAAGGCATTGCTGAATGACGAGCTCCCCTTAACTATCGGCGGCGGCATCGGTCAGTCCCGCTTGTGCATGTTTTTGCTGCACTGCGCCCATATCGGCGAGGTTCAGGTGTCCATCTGGGATGAGGAAACCATCGAGGCTTGCCGAAAAAGCGGCATTAATTTGCTTTAAACAGCAGGAGAAGGAGAATTATTCATGCTGAGTGAAAAAAGCAAAGGCTGGCTTTGTTTAGTCGCAGCCGGTCTTTTAGAAATTGTTTGGGCATATTTTTTAAAAAAATCCTTGGGCTTTTCGGTGCTTGTGCCCAGTATAATCGTTTTAGTCTGCCTTTTTTTAAGCTTTTTCCTCTTAGGTAAGGCAGTCAGCATTTTCGGCATTGGTTTAAGCTACGGAGTATTTACCGGCATCGGCATCGCCGGAACGACCTTGGCGGGTATTTTTTTCCTCAACGAAGGAGCGAGCCCTTTAAAAATCGTTTCGCTGCTCATCTTGCTTGCCGGTCTTATCGGCTTAAAGATCGTCAGCCAAAAGGAGGACGGATAAGCATGATGTGGCTGGTTTTAGTAGCTGCTTCCTTTTTTGAATTGGCTTTTTCCGTATTTATGAAGCTTTCCGACGGCTTTAAGCAGTTCAAATATACAATTTTAACTATTCTTTGCACCACTTGCAGCATCGGACTTTTATCTATCGCCACCAAAACTTTGCCTTTGGGTCCGTCGTATGCGGTTTGGACCGGATTGGGCACAGTTTTTACTGTTACTTTCGGCATTGTAGTTTTTAAAGAAAGCCGGGATTTAAAAAAAATATTTTTTATGGGCTTAGTTTTAGTGGGTGTTATTGGGCTAAGATTAGCCGGTTAAAAATGCCTCTGGAAAAGAGGCCTTTTTATTTTGTAAAAATTATTGAATATTTCCCGAAAATTTGCTATAATATATTGATTACTCCAAGGTAGGTGATTATTATGAGTGAACCGTTAGCAGAAAAAATCATGCCCCAGAGCACCGATGCCGAGCAAGCCTTATTGGCAGCAATTTTTTTGAATAAAGATGCTATTTATGAGGCAATGCAGATTTTGATGCCGGAGGATTTTTACCGGCAGGATCATGCGATTATTTACGCCGGCATGCTCAAGCTCAACGAGCAAAATAAGCCTATCGATTTAATCACCTTAAGCGAACGCCTGCAGCAGGAGGGCAATCTGGAGAAAATCGGCGGCATCACCGTCATTGCCCAAGTGATGGGCGCCAATACTATCACGACCAATGCCGGCTACTATGCTCAGATTATCAAAGAAAAATCCATCCTGCGCAATCTTATCCGCACCGGCAGCAATATCGCCAACCGCGGCTACGAAAATGCCGAAGATGCCGACAGTTTATTGGACGATGCGGAGAAGATGATTCTCTCCATCTCGCAGAATCAAAATAAAAGCGGTCTGGTGCCTATTGACACTATTCTTTCCGATGCTATCGACAAGCTGGAGTTCCTTTATAATCAAAAGGAAGGCTTGACCGGGGTGCCTTCGGGTTTTGTGGATTTGGATAATATTACCCACGGCTGGCAGCCGTCGGATTTTATCATTTTAGCCGCCCGCCCCTCCATGGGTAAAACGGCTTTTTGTTTGAATTTAGCCCAAAATGCCGCTATCCAAGCGCAGAAAACGGTAGCTGTCTTTAGCTTAGAGATGTCCTCGGAGCAATTGATTCGCCGTATGATTTCTTCCGAAGCGGAAATCAATCAGGACGCTTTAAGCACCGGACGCATTAAAGAAGACGACTGGAGTGTTTTAATCGAAGCCATCACCCCTTTGGCGCAGGCGCCGATTTATATTGACGATACTCCGGCGCTCTCCATCCGCCAGATGCGGGCAAAATGCCGGCGCCTGAAAGCGGAAAAAGGCTTGGATTTGATTATTGTCGACTATTTGCAGCTGATGACCTCCGGCAGCAAAACGGAAAACCGCCAACAGGAGGTTTCGCAGATATCCCGTTCCTTAAAAGCATTAGCCAGGGAATTAGAAGTGCCGGTTATTGCCTTGTCCCAATTAAGCCGTTCCACCGAATTATCCGGCGATAAAAAGCCTTCTTTAAGCCATTTGCGGGAATCCGGCTCTTTGGAGCAGGATGCGGATATCGTTATGTTTATCCACCGTGAGGAATATTACAACCGCGAAAGCGAGAAAAAAGGCATTGCCAGCATCATCATCGCCAAGCACCGCAACGGCGCCGTCGGCGAAATCGAGCTCAGTTTCCGCAGTGAATTTATCAAGTTCGGCAACCTTTATCATGGTTAATTACTAGAGGAGTGAATATAATGAAAAAATTATTGTTAATCCTTGTCTTAGCTTTAGCCCTGTTAACCGGCTGTGGTCAAGAGCCATTAAGCGGCATTGTTTCTTATGATATTCAAGATACCCCTCGCTGGAGTGAGGATATCTTAAAAAGCGCTGCTAATGACGAAACTATTTTGACTGCTCAAGGAGCTTCCGGTGATATCAGCTACCAGTGGTTTCTTTTAGGCAGAGAAATTGATGACACCGACGAATGGTCCCTTAATGTAAATATTACTGAGCAAGAGGACGGCTGGCTCATCAACCATGAATACGTTTCAAACGATGCCTTGCTGCAAATTACCTTGCCTTTGCAGGAAAAAGAATTGGCGATTTACTCTACCGACGGTGAATATTTAGACCAAGTGATTCAAAAAAATAACGCTGACAGTACCCTTGTTTATTGCCCTGCTGACAGCGATAATTTTAGCGGTCAGTTTGTCTTAAAGCAAGCACCGGCTGTTGAAATAGAGGAAAACTCCTGCCGTTTAAGTGTGGAGTGTGTGGATATTTACAATCATTTGAGCGACTTTGATGCGGCGAAAATTTCCGTTCTGCCCTCTGATGGTTGGATTTTGGAACCCGAGGACTATGAGATTCAAGAAGGCGAAAGCGCCTATTCCCTTTTAAAGCGCATTTTACAAGATGAGGATATCCCTATGGAAAGCGTTGTTTCCAGCTACGGCGGATACTATATTGAAGGCATTGATAATATCTACCAAATGGACGCCGGCGGGTATTCGGGCTGGCTTTACAGCGTAAACGGTGAAAGCCCTCAAGTAGGCGCTGACAGCTACATTCTCCAAAGCGGTGACGTGGTTAGCTTTTATTACCAATGCACCTTTGAATAATCTTGAGAATTTAAGACAATTGTAAAAAAATGAAAAAATATGCAGGGAAAAATTACTTTAATGTCAAAACTACTAACATTGGTGGCAAATTTTTGCTGATTTTGCTGAAAGGTAAAAGTTTAGGCAAAAATTTACCCTTTAAAAAATTTTTATTAAAAAATTTAAAAGTTTCAGCAGGAAAATAGAAAAAAATGTCAAATTATATTCATAGGCAAGCATAATTGTAAAAATTTGGCACCAAGAAGCAAATTATTTCTGACTAAACAAAGGAGAGTGTACAGCATGAAATCTACAGGCATTGTAAGAAAAGTTGACGAATTAGGACGGATAGTAATTCCCATTGAACTTCGCCGTACTATGGGTATTGACGAAAAAGATTCCCTGGAAATTTATATTGATGAAGAAAAGATTATTTTGAAAAAATATGAACCCGCTTGCATCTTCTGCGGCAATACCGAAGAAACCATCAATTTCAACGGTCGCTTGATTTGCAAAAGCTGCATTGATAAAATGCATGAGATTGTTGAGAAATAATTTTTCCGGCACCGAGATTTCTCGGTGTTTTTTTGTGCGCAAAAAAGCGTTTTGCAAACTTGCAAAACGCTTTTTATGTATTATCCCACTTTTTTCGGCAGAGTAATTACCACCTCTACATAATTATCGTAATCCTTTTCCTTGACTTCTGCCGCTAAACCGGCTTGGCGAATTTCATCAACTACCGAGGAAATAGTGTTTAAAAAGATTTTCATATCTTTAAAAGCCTTATTCATGCGGTTGTGCCGGTTTTTAACCTTTAACTGCTCGTCCAAAAGCAGTAAATGGTCGATATAATTATCGGTCTGCCGGACATTTAAGCCGTCGGCATAAATTTTTTCCAACACTTGCAATTGCCGCGCCGGCTCCTTTAATTTTAATAAGCTGCGGGCATGGCGCTCGGTAATTTTCTCCGGGTCAATAGCCAGGCGCACTTCTGTGTCCAACGTTAAAAGCCTGAGCTTATTGGCAATAGTAGGCTGGCTTTTGCCCATGCGCTTGGCAACCTCCTCCTGCGTCAGCGAAAATTCCCGAATCAAGCGCAGATAGCCTTGAGCTTCTTCAAAGTAGTTTAAATCTTCCCGCGCCAAATTTTCCACCAATGCCATCTCTGCCGCCTGCTTGTCATCAATCTGCCGCACCATTGCCGGAATCTTCTCCAATCCTGCTAAAATACTGGCGCGATAACGCCGCTCTCCGCTGATCAGCTGATATTTCTCCCCTACTGTCCGCACTAAAACCGGCTGCAAAAGTCCGTAAGTTTTAATAGACTCGGCTAATTCGCCCAGCTGCTCTTGGGCAAAAACCTTTCTAGGCTGAAAGGGATTGGGTTCTATCGCGGATAAGGGTATTTCTTTAATAGCTTGTCCATTATCAGGTGTTTTTGTATTCTCCCCGCCAAAGGACCAAAAGCGGCTTAATTTCTCTCCCATAATCACCACACTCCTTTGGTGATTATATTCGCTATTTTCCAGTTATTTCCTCTAAATTATTTTTTCCTTTTTCCCCGTCTTTCTGCTAAAATAGGCTAAATTAAGGGTTTTTTCTGCACATTTCCCGCCTTGCGGGGATAGGCTTTGGGCGTAGGCGCTGCCTTTTTGATTAAGGCAATATTGCGGGTATAGCCGCCTAAGGAAAAGCGACCGATTTCCGCTACTTCTCCCCCTAAAACTTTTAGGGCTTTGGCAGACTCCTTTAATTCCTCGTCTAACTCCGGACCTTTTAAGGCTAAAAAGTAGCCTCCGACTTTGACAAAAGGCAGAGCGTATTCCAATAAAACGGGCATTCTCGCTACTGCTCTGGCACTCGCTAAGTCAAATTTTTCTCTTAAATCCTTATTCTGCCCGCCGTCCTCGGCTCTGCCGTGAATAGTTACAATGTCCGTTAATTTCAGCTCAGCGCAGAGGATATCCAAAAATTTTAGCCGTTTTTGCAGGGAGTCAAAAAGGGTCACCTTTAAGTCTTTTTCCATGATTTTTAAGGGCACTCCGGGGAATCCGGCGCCGGTGCCAATGTCGATTAAAGTTTTGCCTGCCAAATTCTCAACCATTTTTGCGGCTAAAAGGGAATCCAGAAAATGCTTCACCGCCACATCCTGCACCTCGGTAATGGCGGTGAGGTTAATTTTTTCATTCCACTCAATTAAAAGCTCGTAATAGCGGTTAAATTGGGCTAATTGCTCAGGACTGATATTTATCTGCTCCTTAGCCAAAACTTCGCTTAAGATTTTCTCTAATTCGCTCATACTTCCTCCCGCCTTTTTTGCTCCAAATAAACCAGCAGTACGCTGATATCCGCCGGCGATACTCCGGAAATACGGGAAGCCTGCCCAACGGTCAATGGTTTAATTTTATCCAGCTTCTGCATAGCCTCTAAGCGCAAGCCTTTGATTTGGCTGTAGTCCAAATCTTCCTCTAAGGCTTTGCTCTCCAGCTTTTCCAAGCGTTTGACCTGCTCGATTTGCTTAGTGATATAGCCGGCGTATTTGATTTGAATCTCCACCTGCTTTTGCTCAGCCTGGGTTAGCTTGCTGTCGCCTAAGCCAAAGTCCAAAAGGCTCTGATAAGTAGCTTCGGGGCGCTTTAAAAATTCGGCAGCCGGAATACCCTGTTTCAAAGGCACGGCGTTTTGGGAGAGCAAAAATTCCCGCACATCTTCTCTGTCTGCCCGCACGGTTACTTGGCTCAAACGCTCCAGCTCGGCATTAATATGCTCCCGCTTTTGGCAGAAGCGCTGATATTTTTCCTCGGATAATAAGCCTATTTCATGCCCTAAATCACATAAGCGCAAGTCGGCATTGTCCTCTCTTAAAAGCAGGCGGTACTCTGCCCGGGAGGTCAGCATGCGGTAAGGCTCATTGGTGCCTTTGGTCACCAAATCATCGATTAATACACCGATATAGCCTTCGTAGCGCTTGAGCACGATGGGCTCTTGATTACGAATAAAGCGCACGGCGTTGATGCCGGCGATTAAGCCTTGGGCGGCTGCTTCCTCATAGCCGGAAGTGCCGTTGATTTGTCCGGCGGTAAATAAGCCTTTAATCATTTTATTTTCTAACGACGGCTTCAGGCTTAATGGGTCTAAGCAGTCATATTCGATGGCATAAGCCGGACGCATGATCTCCGCCTTCTCCAGCCCCGGAATAGTTCTTAAAAAGTCTAACTGAATTTCCTCCGGCAAGCTGGAGGACAGACCTTGGACATACATTTCCTCCGTCTCCAACCCTTCCGGCTCGATAAAGAGCTGATGGCGGCTTTTGTCGCTGAAGCGTACCACCTTATCCTCAATCGACGGGCAATATCGGGGACCGGTGCCTTTGATAAAGCCGCTGTATAACGGTGCTCTGTCCAAATTAGAGGTGATGATGCGGTGAGTTTCCTCATTAGTATAGGTTAACCAGCAAGGACGCATGGGCAAATTGTTGTGCTCAGTGCTCCAAAAGGAGAATAATTCCTCGCAGTTGCCGTCCTGACGGCTCATTTTGTCAAAATCCAAGCTCCGTTTATCCACTCGGGCAGGAGTACCGGTTTTAAAACGTACTACCGGCAAGCCCAATTCCTTTAATTGCAGCGATAGCTTATTGGCGGCTAACTGCCCGTTTGGTCCGCAGTTTTCGGCGTATTCGCCGATGATGATGCGGCTGCGCAGATAAGTGCCGGTAGTCAAAATTACCGCTTTCGCCCGATAAGCGATGCCGGTGTGCGAAACGATGCCGCAGACAGCGCCGTTTTCGATTAATAGTTCTTCGGCAATCAATTGTTTGACCTGCAAATGCTCGGTATTTTGCAGAGTTTTGGTCATCTCAGTTTTGTAAAGATATTTATCGGCCTGCACTCTCAAGGAATAAACGGCAGGACCTTTGGAAGTGTTCAAAAGGCGGGTCTGAATGGTCGCTTTGTCGATATTGACCCCCATTTCCCCGCCTAAAGCGTCAATCTCCCGCACCAGATGGCTTTTGGCCGGTCCGCCGATCGAAGGATTGCAGGGCATAAGTCCGATATTGTCCATGGATATAGTTACTGCCAAAGTTTCCAAGCCCAATCTGGCGCAAGCCAAGGCGGCTTCGCAGCCGGCGTGACCGGCACCGACTACGATAACATCGTATTCCCCGGCAGTTTTTAATATTTTGCTTTCTGTATTCATCAGTTCACTCTCCTGCTATTTGCCCAAACAAAACTTGGAGAAAATAATGTCCAGCAAATCTTCCTGCACCGTTTCTCCGCTGATGGTGCCTAATTCTTCCCAAGCATTCTGCAAATCTATCACCAATAAATCATAGGGCAGTTCTAAGGCGAAACCATCTAAGCAGTTTTGCAAAAATCCCCTTGCTTTTTCAACGCTGTTTAAATGGCGCACGTTATTAATCGCTCCTTGGGCGGAAAAATCTGTTTCGCTTTTGATAAATTTCTCTTTAATCTTGCCTGCCAGTTCGTCTAACCCCTGTCCCGTCAAGGCTGAAATGCTCACCACCTCGCCGTATAAGGACAAATCGGTTTCTTCTTTGGTTAAATCGGCTTTGTTGACCACAAAAATTAATGGCTTATCGCCGATTAAAGCCAAATTTTCCTTATCCTCTTGGTCTAACTGGCTGCCTTTTTCCAAAAGATAAAGCACCAAATCGGCGCTTTCCAAGGATTTCAGGCTTCTTTCGACCCCCATTTGTTCAATCTCATCGCTGGTTTCTCTGATGCCTGCCGTATCGACGATTTTTAATGGCAGACCTTTTAACACCAAATATTCGCTGATGGTGTCCCGGGTGGTGCCGGCAATGGGAGTGACGATAGCCCTTTCCTCTTTTAAAAGAGCATTGAGCAGGCTGGATTTGCCTACATTGGGCTTGCCGGCTAAGACTACCTGCAAGCCTTCCCGGTAAATCCGCCCTTCGGTGTAGCCTTCCTTCAGCTTGTCCAATTCATTAAGCAAATTTTTAATCCGCCCGCAGAATGCCTCCGCCGTCAGTCTTTCGATATCGTCCTCCGGATAATCAATATCCGCCTGCATAAAAGCCACTAATTCCACCAAATCCGCCCGCAATAGTTCGATTTCTCGGCGCAGTCCGCCGAATCTCTGCCCGAGGGCCATTTCCAAGCCTCGGGAATTGGTAGCGTTAATAATATCCATGATGCTCTCGGCTTGCGTCAAGTCCATTTTGCCGTTTAAAAAGGCTCTTTTAGAGAATTCGCCACGCTCGGCTAAACGGGCGCCGCTTGCCAAAACGATTTGCAGCAGTTTCTCCATCACCAGCATACCGCCGTGGCATTGAATCTCTACCACGTTTTCGCCGGTAAAGCTTCGAGGGGCACGCATGACCATAGCCAAGACCTCGTCCACGATTTTGCCGTTTTCATCGACTATTTTGCCGTAATTTATGCTGTGAGTAGGTGCTTCTTTCAATGGAATTTTGCCGCGGAAGCATTTATCGGCAATCTCATAGCAATCATCGCCGCTTAGACGGATAATACCTACCGCCGCCTCGCCTAAGGCGCTCACTATTGCTGCAATAGTATCGTTAGTTGCCATCGGCTGTTCCCTCCTTTGAAACAGCATTTTCGTCCAATTCCTTGAGACTGAAATAATCCACATCGCTTAAGCCCTTTTTGCTGATGCTTTTTTCTATGCTGCGTTTGATAAAGCTGTAAATTACTGCAAATACCGGTACACCTACCAGCATGCCGGCGAAGCCGAACAATCCGCCGAAGAACAGCAAAGCAAATAAAACCCAAAAGCTGGACAGACCGGTGGAATCACCTAAAATTTTCGGTCCGATAATATAACCGTCTAAGATTTGGATGACCAGCGCTAAAATCACAAATTCCAAGCATTGCACCGGATCGACAAAAATCAGCAGCAAGGCACAAGGCACTGCTCCGATCCATGGTCCGAAAAAGGGAATAATATTGGTAATGCCGACAATAACGCTGATTAAGAGGGCAAATGGAATATTTAAAACCGTCAGCACAATAAAGCAAATGATGCCTACGATCAGGGAGACTAAAAGTTTAGCCTTGATAAAGCCGCCGAATATTTCATCACCGATTCTCAGCTCTTCTAAAAATCTATTGGCATGATGCGGCGAGCAAAGGCTGTAAAGCATTTTCTTAAAGCTGGCAATAAAATGCTCTTTATCGTAAAAGATGTAGATAGAAACGATTACACCGATTACCAAATTAGCTAAAAAGCCGATGATGCCGATCATACTGCCGGAAAAGCCGACTAAGACCGCTTCGCTGAATTTTAACAAGTCTTCTTCTACCCAAGTAGTAAAGCGGTTATAGAGGTTATTGTAAATATTGGTGACTACCGCGATTAAATCAGGATTTTCGCCGATTTTTTGCAGGATATCATTGAAAAAGCTTTGCGCATTTTGGGCAATACTTTGGGTTGTGGCAATGCTGATAATGCTTTTCGCCATTTCCGGCACGATAACTCCTGCGATTAAAAACAAGACGAAGAAAATGATAAAGACACAGCCTAAAACACCGACTACTTTGCTTAGACCATCGGCTTTTTTGACTTTGCTTTTGCTAAGAATTTTGCTGGTATATTTGGTCAAAAAGTTATAGCAGGGCATTAAAATATAAGCGATTACCGCTCCGTAAATAAAGGGCTTGGTAATAGCTATCACCTTTTTCGCTCCGGCTAAAAGCAAGGGAAATTTATATAAGGCAAATGCCACCACTACGGCTACTAAAACTACCGTTAAAGCAGTTCTGCCGGTGTTGGCAAAGAAGAAACTTTTCTTTTTGTCTGTCATAATTGACACCTCCGATATTAGTAATGAATTATTATAGCATATTTTAATATTTTCCACAAGCACGGAGATGAATTTTTTTAAAAAATCTTATATTTATCGTTTAAGAGAGCATTTTAAAGGAGAAAATCCTGAAAACTATCAAAAGACTTAAGTAAACTAAGGCTAAAATAACCGCCGCCGGAATAATTGCCCAAGCGCCGAAGATGGGGCTTAAAAGAGCGCTTGCCGGCAGAAGCAACCGTCCGACAATGACGCTTAAAACTAAGGGCACAAAAAGCTTATTAAAGGGCAGAGTGAATCCCACCCGGTGGTGCAGCAAAAAAATATTGCCCAGGCACTGCAAAAAATATGCTCCGCTGAAAGCCAGTGCCGCCCCTACTAACGCTCCGTTTCTCTGCCAAATAAGAAGATAAATCAGCATAATTTTAGCGAATGAACCGCCCATGTTGGTGACAAAGACCAGCTTATTTTCCCCCAAGCCCTGCAAGATGCCTACTGCCGTCTGCCCCAGATAAATGAATACTGCGCCGATGGCTAAAATTTGCATAATCATATCCAAGCCGTCCAGATGATAAATCAAGCGCAGCAATTCTCCGCCGCCCACATAAAAGATTGCTGCCACCGGCAGGGCAAACATATAGGTGACCAAAAGAGCGTTGGCGCATTTTTCCTTAAGCCGCCCGGAATTGCTGACCGAAAGGGAGGCGATGGAGGGAATAAGCATGGTGGCTAAGGCGTTGGTTAAAACGCCGGGCAGGCTGATCAGGGTAAAGCAAACGCTGTTGATCTGTCCGTAAAGGGTGGCGCTTTGGCTGTTGGTATAGCCCCAGCGCACCAAGCCTTTGGGCAGAAGCCAGGCTTCCAAAATTAAATCTACACTGGAGGTGAGTCGCGTCAAGGTCGCCGGCACTCCCAAAGAGAGCATTTCGCCTAAGACCGCTTCGTCATTTTTCGGCAATTTCTCCAGCCGGCGCTCGCGGATATACCATAAACCTAAGCTTGTGGCGCCGACAAATTCGCCCATCATCATTGCCGCCGCTAAAAATAACGCCAGATAGCCTTGATAAGCGCCGCTGAAGCAGTAAATTAAGCCTACTCCGCAGGTTATGCGGCTCAGCTGCTCAATAATCTGCCCTGCCGAGGGCGCCAGCATTTTTTGTTTTCCCTGGAAATATCCCCGCATGACCGAGCATAAGGGGACAATTGTTATCCCCGGCAGCATGATGTAAAAGCACCAGCGTAAACGGGTATCAAACTCCAAATATACAAATACTTTAGGTAATATCATAACAGCTAAAAAGGTTAAGCTTACACTTAAAATTAATACCACCGCAAAGGCAGTGCGCATAATTTTGCCGGTGTTAACTCCTCTGGCTTCCCCTTTGGCTACCAAGCGGGAAATTGCTAAGGGCATGCCCATGGTGGCGATGGTAACTAAGGTGATATAATAGGGAAAGACCATATTAACCAAGCCCAGAGCTTCGGTGCCGATGGTGCGCACCACATATATCTGGTAGAAAAAGCCCAATATTTTTAAGATAATGCCGCTTAAAAAAAGGATAAGCGTTCCTTTGAGAAATCTATTCATCTTTTCACCTGCTTTTACCGATGTTGGTTCATTGTATGCCTCAAAAGGTAAAAATAGGCGAAAAAAATTCCCTAAACTAAAGGTTTAGGGAAATAATTAATTATTTTTGCAAAAGCTGTTTCATCAAGGTATAGCCCTCTGCGACATAGATGCCTTTAGCGGCTGCTTCTTTTTCGCAGTAATTATCCAAAGGAGCTTTGCCTTCTTCATTGGAGCGGTAAATGATATAAGGAACCGGCTCATGGGTATGGGTGCCTAAAGCTACAGGAGTCGGATGATCCGGCGCAACCATAATGGAGAAATCCTCTCCGCCGGCTTGCATAGCTTCCAAGACGGGCTTGACCACTCTTTGATCCAAAAGCTCAATGGCGCGCTTTTTCTCGGCGGCATTGCATTGGTGTCCGCATTCATCGGGAGCTTCAATATGCAGATAGACAAAATCCTTGTCCTTTAATTCCGCTAAGGCTTCTTTAACCTTATTTTCGTAATTAGTGTTGATATTGCCGGTAGCACCTTCTATCTCCGGCGTAGCTAAGCCGGCACAAATACCGATGCCTTTGAGCAAATCCACTGCTGAAATAACTGCACCGTCAATGCCGTAAAGCTCTTTAAAGGAAGTTAAATCCGGCTTAGTGCCTTCGCCCCAGAACCATAAGGAATTGGCAGGACGCAAGCCTTGCGCTACTCTTTTTTTGTTGACTGGATGGTCTTTAAGCAATTCATAGGATTTCTCCATCATGCTTAAAAGCTCGGCACCATAGCCCTCTTGGGGGAGATTATCCCGTACTGCTTTGCCGGTAATATCATGAGGCGGTGTAGCTTTGACGCCCTTTTGACCGTTATGCACAACCAAGCAATGGCGGTAGCCTACGCCGGCATAGAGCCTGCGGCTGTCATCAGCTAAAACTTGATTCATGTATTCGATTAATTCCTTAGCTTCTTCAGTGGTGATTTCGCCGGCAGAGTAATCCACCATTTTTGCTTCTGTTAACGTCGGCGCTTCTGAAAGGGTAACTACATTGCAGCGGTAGGTGACATCGCTTAAACTAAGGTCGATACCCATGCTGGCGGCTTCCAAAGGAGAGCGCCCGCTGTAATATTTATGGGGATTATAGCCCATTACCGAGAGATTGGCAGTGTCACTGCCGGCCGGCAAATCATCGGGCACGGTTTTTGCCATGCCGCAGGTGCCGTGCTGTGCCAAATAATTCATCGCCGGTTTTTCTGCTGCTTCCAGCGGTGTTTTCCCGTCAAATTCTGCGATAGGCAGATCAGCCATGCCATCGCCTAAAATAACAATATATTTCATCTTTGATCATCCTTTCGTCAGTATTAGTCTATTATAACACTAAATCGGCAATTATACCAATAAATTTTTCTTAATTTGTGAAATTTTTTTCTTTCTGCGGGAGCATTTTATATTCTCTGCCAGATCAATACTCCAAATAAGACTGCACCAAGCACCATAAACAGCAATAGTCCTTTCAGATTGGGCTTTTTGAGCTTAAAAGGAGTGATAAATAAAACTGCCGTCAAAACCATAACCGCGGTATAAAACAAGCCGAAGGCACCGCCGGAGGCAAACAAAGGTTTGAAGCACCATACCAAAGGAAAAATTAAAGCTGCTGTCGTTACCGGCAAGCCCTCGTAAAAATGGCGGACATCGCTGGTTTCCTGCTGACGGTTGTACTCGCTGACATTGAAATAAGCTAAACGAATAAGGGCGGTAAGCACATAGAAAAACATTGGCACAATAAACCACTCTGCCCTGCCGTTAAGTCCATAGCCGATAGCCGCCGGCAAAACGCCGAAAGCTACCAAATCGGTTAGGGAATCCAGCTGAATACCGAAAGCCCGCTCATCTTCCGTGCTTTGGCGCATGCGGGCGATTTTGCCGTCAAACATATCAAACAATCCGGCAAAAATTACGCAGACAATTCCCATAAACAGCTCATCCTGCACGACATTTGCTATGCCGAAAACGGCGGCAAACAGCCCCAAATAAGTAGCTATAACCGTGTAATTGTAATATCCTATCATCGCCTCAGCTCCTCTTTTGTGATTTTTATATTATACACCGCTTTTGCGCTTTTGTCTAATCTTTTCCGCGGCTAATTATCTTATACCCTTTTTTAAGGCTTTTAATCCTCCATTTTAGGTCCGAAGGCTTCCATAGCCCATGCTACTATAAAACCGGCGGCAAAGACCCCAAGGCGGCACAATAAATCAACCAAGCCTTTGTAGTCCAAAGGCACAATAACCACCGTCGATGCAATCACTATCCCTAAAATAGTATGAAAGCAAATGGTATAATATTTCTGGAAAAGAGCATTAATTGCTTTGGACAAACTGATAACTACGGCTACAATTCCGCTGACCATAGGAATAATCACAGACATATTTAAAGCCGAAACTCCGGCTACCATCGGCGAAAACAGCCCTAAGGAAATTAAAATCGACGAAGAAGTCATTCCCGGCACGATGGTGCTGAAGCCCCACAAAATGCCGCAGAATAAATACCAGCCAAAGCTGGGCTCAATCTCCAAGCTGGGAGTATTCTGCACCCACCACAAAAAGGTAAACAACCCCAGAAAACCTACTACCATCCCAATCCAGCCGCCTTTGCTGCGCCCGCATTTGCCTGCTTCCCGGTAAAGAGAAGGCATAGTGCCGGCTATAAGCCCGATAAAGAGGATGATCGTCATCGTTTCCGAGCGTTCAAACAGCGCCATGATTAACCAGGCAAAAACTACAAAGCCCAACACCCAGCCAATGCCTACCGGCAAAAACATCCGCCAGTATTTAGGCAGATTTTGCTTAGGGTGCGCCAAAATAGCCATCATCGGCTGATAAATACCAAAGACTACGCACAATACTCCGCCGCTTACTCCCGGCAAAATAGCTCCACCGCCGATAAGCAAGCCTTGGATTACCCTTAAAATGTCGAGAACAAGCGGATTTTGAATTTTTTTTCGTTCCTTTACCACATTTCTTTCCTCCCGCTTTTTATTACTTTTATTTTCTCTTTTCTCTTATTTTATTCCTATTTTCTTCCTACAAAAAACATCTCTTGCTAAGGAAGAGATGTTTTATTGCTGCTATAGATATTAGTTTATTTATAAAACTTACTCTCGCAGAGGATATCAAAGCAAATATTAACCTCTTGGTCGGAAAAAAGCTCGCCGTAAGCGCTTTTGACAGTCAAGGCTTCAGCTGATAAATCTAACCGTCCCAATTTTTCCAGACAAGCATAGCCTTCGGAAAGCTGCCGGCGTCTAATCAAATTTTCCATGGTAGCGGCTGCGCCGTAACGTTCAATGCTTTGTTTGAGTTTTTTCTGCTCACAGCCTAAACTTTCGGCTTGGGCAATATTATCGAGCATTTCTTTTTGAAATTTTTGCTCCAGCTCGCTTTGGCTCACATCACTCACCTGTCCTTCTTTTAATTGTGTCAAGCGCAGAGCACCGGCTCCGCTTTGAAAATATTTGAGCAAAAGGGGGATTTCTTCATCGCTAAAAACTGCTACCCCTTTTTGTTTTAAAATTTCTGCCGTTACGCCATCGCGTTTAATTTTGGTGTGGCTGAAGCTGCCGTCATAAATTTCTCCCGCTCCGCAGGAAGGGCTGCGCGCTTTTAAAAGAGCAGCATCACAGATGAAATTTTGGTAATACTCCCACGCCGCCAAAGCTCCCTTTTGAAAAGCGGCGGTTACGTCCTCTCCCTGATTATTAACCACCAGCTCGCCAAAGCGCTCAGACGGCGCCCGAGGTACGCTTAATCCCCCCAAAACTTCCGGGCAGACTGCCACCAGGCGAAATTTGTCCGCCAAGGCTGTCACTGCTTCTTTCAGATTATCTTTGCCGTCATAGCGGCAGGGCGAACCCAAGAGGCAGGCGCTGACCAATAACGCCGGGCGTTTGCGCCTTTCTTCATAAACCTCCCAGTTGTCGCCTAAAATCATTTCCGGCTCCTGATAGTCATAATAATTGGCAAAGTACTCTTCATCGTCCAGCTCTTCGCTGATATCAATTATTTCCTGATCTTCCTCTATCATGGCCTTCACTTCCTTAAACGGCAAAATTAGCGGTAAAATAGCTTATTTGGCTTGAGCTTTTTTCAATGCTTCGTTGATTCGCTCTGCCAAGCCGGTTATTTTTTCTTCAACAATAGCGCAGAGTGCTACTCTTAAGCCTTTGCCCAGCGGTACTAAGAAAATATCTTCTTCTCTTAAAAGGCGGGCTGCTTCTTGAGCGATTTCCACGGTATCTGTCGGCACCATCAGGAAAAAGCCCGATTGGTAAGGCAAGGTTACCAAGCCGCAGGCTTTGGCTTCATTAACAAAGATTTCGGCTCTTTGCTTTAAGTTTTGGCTCAAAGCTTCCTGCTGAGCTTTAAAGGCTGCCATTTTTTCCGCATGGTCGGCAAAATCGCACATAACCATCATAGCTGCCTTAGAGCAGTTGGACCAGGTAGCCCGGGAGGAAGCTGCTGTTGCTTTGTCAAACTCAGCAATAACCTCTGCCGAAGAGCTGACCGCTACCAAGGCACCTAAACGATAGCCGTACAAAGTATAGCCCTTGGATAGGCTGAAAGTAAACAAAGTCAGGAAATTTTCCGGCAGATCGGAGAATTTCTGCATAAATCTGCGGGCATCTTTGCCGGCAAAATCAATATAGGCAATATCAACTAACAATACGACATTATTTTTGCCGTTTTGGTTAATCGCCTTTAAGCCTTTGATAACCTCGTCCCACTCCTCGTCAGTAACAGAAAAGCCGGTAGGATTGTGCGCCGGAGTGTTTAAGAGCATAAAAACATTTTGCTGTTTTTGGGCAACCTCGCCGGCTTTAGCCAAGCAGGATTCGACATCAAAATGCTCATCTTTAAAGGTGCGGAAGGTTTCCAAGGTGCAGTCCATTTCTCTGAGCATGGTACGGTAATTTCCCCAGCAATAATCAGTGGTAATGCAGACCTCGCCCCGGTTCAGATAATTATAAAAGGCATTGTGAATAGCACCGGTGCCGCCGGGAGAAGCGATGGCGGAAATATAGCCTTGCGGGCGATAATCACCAAAGGTCGCATCAATTACTGCCTCGATAAAACGGGGCATGCCTTTTAGCGGCGCATAGGTAACGCTGTCGGAAAAATCCAAGCCTCGCATGGATTCCTCAACTGCTTTTAAAGTCAAAACTTTGCCTTTTTCATCTAAAAAGGCGCCGATAGTTGCATTAGTAATATTTTCTCTGCCTATTTCGGCGGCTCTTTTGTTTGCCATGTCACTGTAGGCAAAAATAGCGTCAGGACCGCCTTTTCCTTGGGCACTTTTGGCTAATAAGGTCATATAAAATTCCTTCTTTCAGTGGATTGATTTTTTCTGGCATTAATTATATCATATGATAAAAACGATGTAAAGATTTTTCCGTTATTTTTGTGTTTTGCTTGATTTTTGCAGGCTTTGCTTGTCTTTTAAGGAAAAAGCAATAGGAATACACAGCACAATAACCAGCACGGAATAAAGGGTAATGTCATTTAAAGCATTGCACATTGCTATTTCCGGAGCTTGACCGGCTGAAATGTAAGATGCATTTTTTTCGTTTAAAATGCCGGTGAAAACGGCTAAAGCTAAAGCGTTGCACATGTATCTGATCCAAGAGTTCATGGAGGAAGCATGGCTCATCAACTCTTGGTCAACCAAGGAAAAGGCACAGTTGGCAATCAAAGGTTCCGTCACCCCGATTACAGCATAGCGCAGAGTCAGCCAAATCATAATATAAAGCAAGGTCGTTTGAGGGGTTAATTGCCCTAACATATATGTGATGCCGATCAGCATGACATAAAACGCTAAAATTATAGGTTTAACAGGAACTTTAAACGCTACTTTGCCGCTGATTGGCGAGGCGACCGCCATGGCTAAACTCGGAATAATAATTGCCTCCCCGGCTTGCAGCACACTGTAGCTCCATACCTTTTGAAAATAAAAGGACATAACAAAGGGCGAAACTACTAATGCGATTGCTGCCACGCCATACATAGCCGCTCCACGGCGGAAATAGCGGTTTAATAAGATGCGGACATTGAGTATCGGCTCCTCACTGCGCCATTCGATTAAAATAAACAGCGCCAAGCATGCGATCCCCAAGGCTAAAAAGCCCAAGGTTTTCAGCGAAAGCCAGCCCCATTGGGCGCCGTAGCTTAAAGAGAAGAGCAATAAAAAGGTCCCGGCCGCGCCAACAAAAAAGCTCTTGTAATCCAGCTTTTTGTTAACTCCGTGCACCAGTTTCGGTGTGTATTTCCACAAAGGATAAATAACCACCGCAGCTATTACAATATTAAAAATATAAACGCAGCGCCAGCCGATGATTCCTTCCAAAAACCCGGCTACTGCCGGTCCGAATGCTACTCCCAAACCGCCGGCCATGGTAAAATAAGCCATGGTTTGCAGCTGTAGTTTTTCCGCAAAGGACTGATAAATAATTGTCGGCGAGGCCGAGGAAATCATGCCTCCCGCACAGCCTGCCAGCATGCGGAAAACTATCAAAAAATAAATATTATTGGCAAAGCAGCTTATCAAAGAAAAAAGCGCAAATAAGACTACTCCCGCTATATAAACATTGCGGGCGCTGTACTTATCAGCAAAATAACCGACAACTAATACGATCATGCACTGAGCCACTGTATATCCGGTAGAAAGCCATTGGACTGTTAAAAGATCGGTTTTGAATATTGCCATATATTCCGGTAAAAGAATAGTGAACGCCGTAACATTAATTGTTGTCATAATTGCCGTTAAGCTTAAGGCAATGATTAAATTCTTAGGTGGCTTATTAAAAACTTCTTCCATTGTTAATTATCCTTCAAAAAATAATAGAAATTACCAAGAGAATTCCTGATAATTTCTATTGTGCTCATTAAATTTCCAGCCGATTATGCAACGCCTGCCCTAAAGTCAGTTCATCGGCGTATTGGATATCGCTGCCGGCCGGCAAGCCTTGTGCTAAGCGGGTCAGCTTAATGCCGCTGGGCTTTAACAGGCTTTTTAAATACATCGCCGTCGCTTCCCCCTCGATAGTCGGGTTAGTCGCTAAAATAACCTCTTCTGTTCCCTCTGTCTGCAAGCGCACCAGCAATTCCTTGATTCTTAACTGCTCCGGACCGATGCCGTCCAAAGGTGATAACGCACCGCCTAAACAATGATACAGCCCGAAATACTCCCCTACCCTCTCCAAAGCGACGATATCTTTAGCGTCCTCTACCACGCAGATAATTTTTTGCTGGCGGCGGCTGTTGCGGCAGATAGGGCAATATTCCTGATCAGTCAAATTAAAGCAGCGTTTGCAGTAGTGAATGGTTTTTTTGGCTTTCACGATAGCATTGGCTAAAGCATAGGCTTCTTCCTTAGGCACCTTTAAGATGTGAAAAGCCAGCCGCTGGGCGCTTTTGCGCCCGATGCCGGGCAAAGCGGCAAACTGCTCGATAAGCTCCGCAAGAGCATCATCGTAAGCCATTAGAATAACCCGCGACCACCGGGCATTTTAAGCCCTTGGGTCAGTTTGCCCATTTCGCTTTCGGTAGTTTCCTGAGCCTTGCGCAATGCTTCATTGACAGCAGCAATAATCAAATCGCCCAGCATTTCCGGATCCTCCGGGTCCATAACCTCCGGGCTGATTTCTACATTGATAAGTTCATTGGCACCGTTTACGGTTACCTTTACTACTCCGCCGCCGCTGGTAGCCTCAAAAGGTCTTTGGGCTAATTCCTCCTGCAATTTAGCCATTTTGGCTTGCATTTGCTGCATTTGCTTCATCATTTTTTGCATATTTGCACCCATTTATGATATCCTCCTTAAATTTTTCTTTAATTATTTTATTCTTCCAAAAGATCGCCGAATACTTCCCGAGCTTTTTGAGCTAAATCATATTTGCTGGCAAAATCGCCGTCTTTTTCCTCACAATAGATTTTAAGCCCTACTTTCTTCTGTGTCAATCTTTCCAGAAGTTTTTCTATTATTTTTTTATTATCGCTTTGATTGATTTTATTACTGTGAAACTTGTGCTTGGAGTCAAACTTAATCACCAGCTGTCCATCTTCCAGCCCCATCGCCTGTCCTTCCTTTAAAAAGGCGTAGATTTGAATACTTTCACTGCGCAGTTCCTGCAAAAGTTTATCCCAGTTTTGCAAAACATCATTGTCGGTATCCAGGCTTATTTTAGGCGTGTTATCCGCCTTTATTTCCTCTTCCGGCGAAACAGCGGGAGCCGGAGCCTGGGCTTTTTTGGGAGCGGCAATTTTCGGTTTCTGCTCCTCTTTGACTGCTGCCTCATCATTTAAAATGAGAGCGCATTCCAAAAGGGCTGTTTCCAAAATAATGCGTCCCTGCTGGGTGAATCGCAGATCGCTGCGGGCTTTGGTTAAGCGGTTGAGCAGCGCCGTCAGCTTGTTTAAAGGAATCTGCCGGCTTTGCGCTTCGGCTCGGGGCAAGATATCCTCGCTTAAGATCACCAAATTGTTTTGCTTGATTTTAATCAGCATGATCTGCCGCAGATAACTCACCAGCTCATTGACTATGGTGGCGTATTCTTTGCCTGAGCCTACATAATCGTCGATTTGGCTAAACAAATCGTTGTAGTCGTTTTGAATAATCGCCGTTAACAGCGCCGCAGTATTTTCCTCGCCGATAGATCCTATGACTGCTAAAACAGCGGCGGTGGAAATTTCGCCGTCAGCAAAAGCGGCGCATTGGTCCAATAAACCGATAGCATCTCTTAAGCCGCCGTCGGCTTTGCGCACGATTAGGCTCAAGGCTTCATCGCTGATGGTCAAATTTTCTTCGCCGGCGATGTAGCTGAGGCGTTTTTTCATCTCTTTGGGCGCAATCTGCCGAAAATCGAAGCGCTGAGTGCGGGACAGCACCGTCAAGGGCACTTTGTTGGCTTCGGTGGTTGCCATGATAAACAAGACATATTCCGGCGGCTCCTCCAAGGTTTTCAGCAATGCATTAAAAGCTTCGTTGGTGAGCATATGCACCTCGTCGATGATATAAACCTTCTTTTTGCCGTTAGCCGGAGCAAAGCGAATCTTGTCCCTCAGCTCCCTTATTTCGTCAATACCGCGGTTGGTTGCCGCATCTATCTCAATGACATCGGGAAATCTATCTTCGTTGATCGCTTGACAGTTGGCACAAGCATTGCAGGGTTCGCCGTCTTGGGGATTAAGACAGTTGACCGCCTTGGCCAAAATTTTGGCGCTGGAGGTTTTGCCGGTGCCCCTGGGACCGCAGAATAAATAGGCGTGGGCTAAGCGGTTAGTTCTAAGGGCATTTTTTAAAGTTGTGCTGATATGCTCCTGCCCCACCAACTCTGCAAAACTTGCCGGCCGAAATATGCGATACATTGCTTTGTAGGCCATCTCTTCTTCTCCTTTTTCTCATTTTTTTTATTATACACCATTTTTTTTAAAATTACACTACTTGTTTATTAAAATAATTTAATTTTTGGAAGCTAAAGCATTATTCCGTTATTAATTGACAGTTTTCCCTTGACTAAAATCGCCTTTTAATATAAAATATTATTTATTACTTAAACTTTTTTATAATATTTCGGAGGCGTCAGATGCTTGAAAAAAATGAAATCAAAACAAAGGATTTAAACCGTGAGTACAAACGGTTCATCGGCGAAAAAAAGCTGGATTATTACTTAACTAAGTTTGAACGGATGGAAGAAAAAGGAACAAAAATTTCTTTTAACCTCTGCGGTCTGATATTTTCTATTTTTTGGTGCTTTTATCGCAAAATGTTTATCCCGGGAGCTATGTTTTTAGCCTATAATTTTGTTATAATGTATATTTCTATGCGCTTTGTTTCAACTACCTCAGTAGTTGCCAGCGGTATTTTGGCAGTTTTCAACTTAATTCCGCCGCTTATCTGCGGATTTTTCGGCAATTATTTGTATTCCAATTACGTTCATTCCTGTATTGAAAAGTCTTTGAATATGCCTAATTTGCAAAAAGAAAAGTTTTACAAAGAAAACGGCGATACTTCCGTTCGCATTACTTTAGGTATTGTTGTTGCCTATATTGTTTTCTCTTTAGCCTTGATGCTTTCTTATTTGCCAAATATTCAAGGCTGAAATGTTTAAGGCTATGTTTTTTGGGGTATATTTTAAATAACTTTTATTTTTTAAGGAGGTTTTTTCCATGGAAAAATACGAATGCCCTTGCGGTTATATTTATGATCCGGTTGAAGGCGATACTGATAACGGCGTAGCACCAGGCACTGCCTTTGCTGATCTGCCTGAGGATTGGGTTTGCCCATTGTGCGGCTTAGGCAAAGATGCTTTTTACAAACATTAATTAAAAAAGTACCGAATTTATTCGGTACTTTTTTTATGGGGGAAGTTATTTTGTTGTCGGGTCTGTATAGCTTTTCATTTTAACTATCTGTCGTTGTTTTTGTTTTTGCCCATGCAGTTGGTTGAAGAAGTATGAGCCTTATTTTGGGCATCAGTGCGAACTTGATTTTTAGCATTAGTTGTAGATTTTTTTTGCTCAGCACGATTTTGGGCGCTGTTGTCACGATGACAATTTTCGCTGTTCATACCTTGGTTAGTTTTGTTGTTGTTTTGCATATTTTTCACCTCCGTTTTATAGGCTGCCTAATATTTTGGTGCAAGATAAGTATCTGCAATTTTAATAAATTTATGCGCAGAACAAATTTTAAAGGGCGAAATAAAAAAACTAATGCTTTTTTAGGCATTAGTTTTTTTGTAAATTTTTTAATTTTTTTTTGGCTTTTTTAGCAGTATTTTGGGGTGAATTTTTCTCCTTTGCCCCGTTTTTTGAAGGACGCTTGCCTTTAGGGGGACCGGGATAAATCTTGCCGCCGTAAAGGTGAATTTCCTCCATCTCCAGCTTAAATTCCCGTTTGTAAATTCTTAAAGGAGCGACTTCCTGTGAAGTAACAAGGCTTATACAGATGCCGGAATTATTCATTCGTCCGGTGCGTCCGGCACGGTGAATGTATTCATTGGCGGACTGAGGGAAATCCAGATTGATGACACAGCCGATATTTTGAATATCCAAGCCGCGAGCCGCTAAGTCCGAAGCGATTAAAACCTGCAAATTACCTTTGCGGAAATCCTCCAAGGCGCTTTTGCGGTCGTCTTTGGACAAGGCGCTGTGCAGGGCTTGAGCCTTAAGCTTGTGATAGCACAGCTTGTCCGCTACCAGCTCAATATTGCGTCCGTTTTGGGCAAAAACCAGAATTTTTTCCTCATCCAATGCATGAATCAGACTGCGCAAAACATCGGCTTTTTCCCTTAAAGGCGCTACGAGATAATAATGTTTGATGTTGGGATTTAAAATAGTTTGAGCGCTCAGGTTGATTTCCTTAAGTTCACCGGTCCATTGGTGCAGAAACTCCCGGGCACCGGCGCTGACAGAGGCGCTGAAAGCACCTACCTGTCGGTCACGGCGCACGGCTTTGAATATTTCTTCCACACTTTGGCGGTTGGTGTTATCCACCAGCTCATCGATTTCATCTAAAAGTAAGATTTTTATCGTTTGTCCGTTTAGCTTGCGCTTTTTAAACAAATCCAAGATTCGCCCCGGGGTGCCTACGGCTAACTGAGGTTTATCCTTGAGCCGTTCAATTTGCTTATTAATATTGGCTTCGCCGATTAAGCAAATCGTTTTGATCGGCAGCTGGGCTTTTTGGCACAATTCCTCATTGGTGCGGCTGATCTGCACCGCCAGCTCATGGGTCGGTGCTAAAATAATGCCCTGCAATTCCTTTTTTGCAGGATCAATCATTGTATCCAGCGGCAGTAAATAAGCAAAAGTTTTGCCGCTGCCGGTTTGAGCCTGCAATAAAATATTTTCGCCTTTGATAAAAGGCTCAGCCGCCTCCTTTTGGGCTGCTGTTGGTTCAGTAAAGCCGTAAATATCCGTTAAAACACGTACTAAGTCTTGATTTACAGGCAGAGTATTAAAATTATCCATAAAGTTTGCTCCTCATTTAATTATCTGCCTTTAATTATAGCTTACCGAGAAAAATAATGCAAGTTTTCCCTTGTGATATTCATAAATAAGTGGTATAATAAGCAAAAGAAAAAAGGAGGGGTCACTTTGCCTGAAATGATGGTTCAGTTTTATAAAAAAGAGATTTGGCAAGAGTATTTGGCGCAGAATTCTTCGTTGGCGCTTGTGATGGCACAATTAACCATTTACCTCCAAAGTGATGAATACGATCAGTATTTTTACCATACTTCGTGGTATGAGAATTTGGCTTTAAGCCTCAGCGGGCGCGGGTATTTAAGCACCTGCGAGAAGAACAGTTACCGGTTTTTACTGAGAGAAGCCTTAAATATGGGATTAAATATCCCGGGTTTTAAAGAAAATTCGCCGGATTTGGCGGAAATATTGGCTCAGCATCCGGCATTTTCCAAGAGCGAGCGCTCCAAGGAAGAAAAAAAGTTTAATCAAAAGCGTTATTTGGAAATTTTAAAGGATGAAGAGCTTTTGCCGCAGGGCAGGCTTTTGAAAAGCTGGTTAGAAGCTGTCAGCAGCTCTAAAAATAAAATTAAGCTCTTTTTTGCCTGCGGCTGTGTTTCGGAAAGCTTTTGGGCGCGCTTAAATAAAGAGGTCTTGGCGCTTAATTTAGCCCTGCCTCAAAATATTGCGCCTTGGTTTGACGGCGTTAAAGGCATTGACGATCTTTTAAGCAAATACCGCCTAAAAAATATACCTTTAAGCACAGAAGATTTCTTGGCGGAATTAGGACAAAAAGAGGCTCTAGCGGCACTTACTGCTCAAAAAGAGCCCACTAAGGAAATTAATGTAAAAGAAGAAGCTGAAGATGAGGAAGAAGAAGTCTGGAAGACCAGAATCATTCCCATCAATAAATCAGCTGAAGAAAATCCCCGCAAAGACAGCCGGCTCAGCGGCGACGAAGCCAACGAGCAAGGTATTCGCTTCTTTAAAGGGGAAGGAGTGGAGGCTGACCAAGAGCAGGCGGTGCAGTTATTTGCCCAGGCGGCTCGGGGCGGCTCATTGGAAGGGCAGTACAATCTGGCATTTTGCTATTTAGGCGGCTTTGGCATCGAGCGTGACGGAGCTTTGGCGCTCAAATGGTATACCCAAGCGGCGCAGGGCGGTTATCTGCCGGCTATGTGCAAGCTGGGGGAAATTTACGAAAAAGGGCAGGGCGGTATTGCCCCCGACCGCAAGCTCAGCCTTCAGTGGTACGAACGTGCCGCCTTAGAAGGGCACGCCGAAAGCCAGTTTAAAACTGCTCAATATTATGCCAACGGCGAAGGGACAGAGCAAAATTATGACAAAGCGGCTAAATTTTATCTTTTAGCGGCGCAGAATAATCATTCGCAGGCTCAGTATAATTACGGCATTTGCTGTTATTTGGGACTGGGGCGAGCCAAAGATTTAAAAGAAAGCTTTGAATGGTACCAAAAGGCGGCTGACAACGGCTTAGCCAGCGCCCAGAACGAATTGGCAAACTGCTATTTTTACGCCAGCGGTACCGAAAGAAATCTTTCCGAAGCCCTGCATTGGTACAAAGTGGCAGCCAATGCCGGCAATGCCGCTGCTCAGTGCAACTTAGCTATACGCTATTATTTAGGCGAGGGCGTCAAGGAAAACAATGCCGAAGCTTTTAAATGGTTTCAGCTGTCAGCGGCGCAGAACTATGCCGAAGCCCAAAATTATCTGGGACTGTGCTATGACAACGGCTACGGCACCAAAAAAGACCCAAAAGCCGCTTTTGCATATTATTCCCTGGCCTATGCGCAAAATAACAGCGACGGAGCTAATAATTTAGCCCTGTGCTATTACTACGGCACCGGCGTGAAAAAGGATAAAGCGAAAGCCAAGGAAATCTTTTTAAATGCCCGGGATTGGGGCAGCAAAGAGGCTAAGGAGAACTTGAGAAAATTTTATAAAATTTAAACATAAACAAGGACAAATGCCCCTTTAAAGCGAATAATATAATATTAAACGATTTTTGGGATATTTGGGGATAAAAAACCTTTGGAGGTGGTTTTGATGTATACCGGCAGAAAAGTGAAATTGACCAGACCTACCGAGCAAGATGCCAAAACCTTGCAAAAATGGTATTTAGATAAAAATTTCCGCTATTGGTACGACAGCTATGTCAGCAACTCTTTGGATATGATTATTGATGATATCAGAAACAGCCGGGAGCTTACCGATCCGGGAGCAAAAAAGGTTGATTTTATTGTCCGCAATAAAAGGGACGATGAAGCCATAGGCGTAGCATCTATCAAGGATATCGACCGGCAGAACGGACATGCGGAGATTGCTTTAGGTATAGCCGACAGCGACAAACGCTTGGCGGGCTTTGGCGTGGATTTGATGATTGTGCTTTTGGATATCGTTTTTTATGAGTTTGGCTTTGAAAAATGCTATACCAAGGTTAATGACAACAACAAACTGGGCTTAAAATCCGCTTTATCCTTTGGTTTTATCGGCGAAGGAAAACTGCGCAATCATATTTTTATGGAAGGCGAATATATTGATCAGTGGATCTTGGGCATCACCCGTCAGGAATACGAGCAATTAGCTTTTGTGCCTAAATGGAAGGCAAGAAAATAAATTATTTTTAGATAAATTGCATACTTTTAGGAGGGAACAAAATGGGAAAATTTGATAATTTAAAGAAAAAAGTCGGTATCGTAGCCGACAAAGCTACCGACAAAGCCAAAGATGTCGCCGATAAAGCCGCTGACAAAGCCAAAGACGTAGCTGATAAAGCTGCTGACAAGGCAAAAGATTTGGCGGAAATCAGCAAATTGAATATTTCGCTGGCTGATAAGAAAAAGGATTTGGAAAAAGCTTATGCGAAAATCGGCAAGGGGTATTTCTTTAAAGATGCCGATTTGGACACCAGCGAGGCTTATTACGAGGCAGTGCGCTTAAATACCGAAATCGAGATGCTGCAAAACCAGATTGACGCTTTGAAGAACAAAGAGCCGCAGGAAGAAGAAGCTGAAGAAACAGCTGAAGCAAAAGAAACCGAAGAAGCGGCAGAGGTTGTGGAAGCTGAAGAAGTAAAAGAAGAAGCTAAAGAGCCAGAAGAAGCTAAAGCAGAAGAGCCAAAAGAAGAAGCTCCTGCCGAAGAAAATATTGACGATTTAATCAAATGCATCAAAGACTAAAACTAAGCCTCCTAAGTTAGGGGGCTTTTTTGGAGGAAAAATGATCAAGGCTATCTATATTCATATACCTTACTGTGCTTTAAAATGCCATTACTGCGATTTTTTGAGCTTCGGCAGAGAAGATGAAGCGCACATGAAGCGCTATATAGACTATTTGTGCCGGGAAATCAAATTGGCTAAGGAAAAATATGCGTTTAACGAAGCAGATACTGTTTATATCGGCGGCGGTACGCCCAGTATTTTGCCTTATGAGGCGTTAAAGGCGCTTTTTGGGACTATTGAACGGGAAATATTAGCCCCGGGAAAAATCGCCGAATACACCTTTGAGGCTAACCCCGAATCCCTAAGCGCCGAGAAGATAGAGCTTTTAGCCGCCTTTGGAGTTAACCGTCTTTCCTTGGGCGTGCAGAGCAGTGATGATGAATATTTAAAGCTTTTGGGCAGAGGGCATAATTTTAAGCAGGCAGAAGAAGCAATCAAGCTTCTGCGCCGAAAGGGCTTGCGCAATATCAGTATTGACTTGATGTATGCCCTGCCGCAGGAGAGCTTACAGCATTGGCAGGAAACCTTAAAAAGAGCAGTTGACTTGGCGCCGGAGCATTTAAGCGCCTATCAGCTGCAAATAGAAGAGGGCACCTATTTAGCTAAACTGCAAAAAGAGGGCAGGATTGTACCTGCCGATGAGGATACTGCCGCCGAAATGCTGGCTTTCAGCAGTGAGTATCTGCCAGAAAATGGCTACGAGCGCTATGAATTATCCAACTATGCTAAGACAGGCTTTCGCTCCCAGCACAACAGCCACTACTGGCATTTGGACGATTATTTGGGCTTAGGCTTGGGAGCGACGTCGTTGGTTGACGGAGAGCATTTGGTGCGACCGAGGACGTTGAAAGAATATTATCAGACCTTGGACGAAGGGCGTTTGCCTGTCGGGGCAAGAGAAACTTTAAGCCTGCGTGAGCAGATGGAGGAATATATCCTGATGAATCTGCGCTTAAAGGAAGGAGTTTCCCTAAAAGATTTTGCCGCGCGCTTCGGCTGTTCGTTCAGCCAAACTTATGCCCAAGCCATCGCTAAGACTGCCGGCTTGGCTTTAAGCGAAACCGACGGAGAATATTTCCGCCTGACGGAAAAAGGCAAATTTTTAGCCAATGTCGTCATGCTGGAATTTTTAAACTAAAAACCCTCAAGGATAAAACCTTGAGGGTTTGTTTATTTCAGCGCCGCTACATAATCAATAGTAATATTTCCATCGTCCAGCTTCAGCTCAAAACGATAAACAGGCTGATAATAGCCTTTGGTATCGGTAAGCCAAGCAAGGTCGGCGGAAATAATTTCTGCTTTTTTAACCGCATAATATTCTAATAAATCGCCGTAAAAGCTCTCTCCGCCCCTAAGCTTCTCCACCGCTTGAGCTTGCGTGATGATGGGTTCTTCCTGATAAGGCTTGAGGCTAACCAGGGAGTTAGCGATTTTATTTAAAGTGGTTACGCCGTTTTCTTCTTTAAATGAGCAAGTCAAGGTGCCGTAAATCAACTCTTCATCTTGGGCAATTAAATCAGCGGTAAAAGTCATTCTGGTAAACACGCCGTCATTTGCTTCTATGGCAACAGCTGCTTCTTCCGGTACATTGATATCCCAAGAACGCAGGAGAGCTATAATCTCCGCCGGCTCGATTTGTGCGGCAGGATAATTAAAGCTCGGAGTCATCTCGCTGCCAAAGGAATATTCCCAAGTGCCGTCCTGCTGGTTTAAATCAAGAAAACCGCCGCCGAAGTGATTGGCAAAGATGATTAAATCATCGTAGTAGTAAGCGTCCGGAAAGTCTGTGCCTAATTTTAGGGCAAAATTCGCAGCGTAAGCCTCGCTGGCAGCTTTGTCTAAGCGCCCGACATTATACACTTGAGCCGTATCGGCGGTGTCGCTCGGCTCGAAGGCTAACTGCCATTGGATATTGCTTAAATCAGCTTTAGCGACGGCATTTTCCGGCAGATTGCCGTAGGGCTTGAAGGCATAGCCGCCGAAGATCAGAGCTAAAACCAAAAGGAAGCTTACCGGCAGGGCAAGATACGCCAAAAAACGCTTCTGCCAATGGCTTTTTCGCTTAATGAGCGTGAGCAAAAGCATGATTAATGCCCAGCCCAGCATAGCGCCCAAGGTATTGGTGAAAAGGTCGTCCACGTCAAACATGCCCCGTCCCAGTGCCAGCTGCGCCAGCTCGATAATTAACGAGCCGCCGAAGCCCGTAATGAGCATGAGCCAGCCGTTTTGAAACTTCTTTGCCAAAAGGGGCAGCAAAAAGCCCAAAGGCAGAAAAAGGGCAATATTTAAAAGGACATTGAGCCAGACCTTTAAGGTGAATTGGTTCCACGCCTCTTTCCAGGCTAAGAAAAGATGGAAATTCCACTCCCTGAAACCGTTGCCCTCGCCTCTTAAAAGGGTGACAAAGAGCGTTAAAACCAGCCAGGCAAGCAAGATTAACAAAAGAATTGCCTTTTTCCAGGGAAAGGGACGTCCGTTTTTGCGGTAAATGAGCCATACTGTGCCTAAAACAACTGCCGCCAAAGCAACAGCCGGCACTAATAAGCTTAAACTGCGCTCAAAAAGGTAAAAGAGATAGCTTAAAAAATCATGCATAGGTCTTCCTCCCGAGTAGATTTAAAGCTTTGCTTTCTCCCGCTCACGTTTGGAAAATATACAGCCGCAGTAGTCCTGCCGATACATCTGATATAGTGCTGATAATTCGACAGAACGCTTGTAGCCGTTATTTTTCTTAAAATCCGCAGGCAAATATTTGACGCCGTATGCTTCTTCAAGCTTAAAGCCGATTTCGTTTAATTTGGCGGCGTTTTTTAAAGGGCTGATGGAGAGGGTGGTGGTGAAATAATCAAGCCCCAGTTTTTTCGCCGTCTCAGCGCTTCGGCGCAGGCGCAGTTCATAGCAGAGGAAACAGCGCTCGCCGCCCTCGGGCACATCTTCCAAACCTTGGACCGTTTGGTAAAATAAATCCTTTGCAAACTCGCCCTCAAGAAATTTTACGGGATTTTCGGCAGGAAAATCGGCAATAAATTTTTTCTGCTCCTCTGCCCGCAGGTGATATTCCTCATCGGGGTAGATATTGGGATTGTAGTAAAAAACGGTTATTTTGAAATATTGGCTTAAATATTCGATGACATAGCTGCTGCAAGGCGCACAGCAGCTGTGCAGAAGCAGAGTAGGAGTTTCAGCCTTTAAGACTAAATTCGCCAATATTTTTTCTAATTCCTTCTGATAGTTGTGTTTTTGCACTTCGTTCACCTATCCTTAAAATAAATTAAATCACCATGCCGCCGTTAATGCCGATGATTTGCCCGGTGATAAATTTTGCTTTGTCGGAAGCCAAAAAGGCGACCATTTCGGCGATATCTTCCGGCGAGCCCAGAGAATTTAACGGTGTTTCTTCTGCCAGAATAGCTAAATCTTCTTCGGACAAATGACTGTTCATCTCGGTGGTGATAACTCCGGGGGTCAGGCAATTAACGGTTATGCCCGACGGTCCTAATTCCTTGGCTAAAGCCTTGGTCATGGCAATCAAAGCCCCCTTAGCCGCTGAATAATGCACCTCGCAGGAAGCGCCGACCTCGCCCCACATGGAAGAAATATTGATAATGCGCCCGTGCTTCTGCTTGATCATGTAAGGAAGGGCATTTTGCAGGCAGAAATAAGCACCGTCCACCGTCACGGCAAACATTCTCCGCCATTTGTCATAAGTGATATCCTGAAACATCAGTTGCTCAGCGATACCGGCGTTATTGACTAAAACGTCGATACCGCCGAAATAATCATGGGCTTGGGCAAACATTTGCCGCACTTTTTCGCCGTCGGCAATATCGCCCGGTAAAAGCAAGGTTTTAACGCCTAAGCTTTGGGCTGTTTTTGCCGTCTCTTGGGCGGCATTAGTATTGGTATGATAGTTTAAGGCTAAATCGTAGCCCTCACGGGCCAGTTTTACCGCTATGGCAGCGCCGATTCCTCGGGAAGCGCCGCTGATAAAGGCTGTAGGCATAAAATCGTCCTTTCCGTTTTTCTTTTAATTATACCATAATCCCCCTTAAAGTAAAGGAAAATAGCTTGTCAAGTTTAGCTAAATTGGCTATAATAAAAGAAAAAAGCTTGGGAGGTCAGATAGATGAAAATAGTTATCATTGGCGCTGTAGCCGGAGGAGCCACTGCCGCTGCCCGCTTGCGCCGTTTGGATGAAAAGGCGGAAATCGTAGTTTTGGAGAGGGGAGCCTTTGTTTCCTTTGCTAACTGCGGCTTGCCTTATTATATCGGCGGAGTAATTCCTAAGAGAGAACACCTTTTACTGCAAACACCTAAAGGCTTCCATGACCGCTATCGGGTGGAAGTCAGAGTAGAAAATCAGGTGGAAAAAATCGAGCGGGACAGAAAGGTGGTCGTAGTCCGAGATTTAAAGACCAACACCGTGTATGAGGAAAGCTATGATAAATTAATCCTTTCTCCGGGTGCTGAGCCTAAGATGCGCTATCAGGAGGCAGAGAGAATATTCTCCCTGCGTGATGTGCCCGATACCTTAGCCATCAAAGGTTTTATCGACACTAAAAAACCTCAAAGCGCCATTGTCGTAGGCGGCGGCTATATCGGCTTGGAGATGGTGGAAAATCTGCTCAAGCAAAATATTCAGGTAAGCCTTATCGGCTCTGCTCCCCAATTATTAAACGGGATGCTGGATCGGGAGATGGCGAGCTTTTTGCATAATTATCTGCGCTCTAAAGGTGTCAAGATTTATTTAGGCGAAAGGGTAGAGGAGATAATTGACGGCGAAAAGGTGACTGTTGTAACTAAGAAAAACCGCCTGCAAGCGGATATGGTTATTTCCGCCATCGGAGTGGCGCCGGAAAATCAGCTGGCAAAAGATGCCGGCTTAGCTTTAGGAGTCAAGGGGCATATTTTGACCAATGAATATATGCAGACCAATGATGATGATATTTACGCCATCGGCGATGCCTGCCAGGTGAAATATTACCAATACCCTGAGCTTGAGACGGCTCTGCCTTTAGCCGGAGTCGCCAATAAACAGGCTCGCTTGGTTGCCGACCATATCATGGGCATCAATCATCCTTTTAACGGCGTGCAGGGGACTTCAGTTTTAGGCTTTATGGAGATGGTCTGCGCCGCTACCGGATTCAGCGAAAAAATGCTGAAAAATAATAATATCCCTTATAAAAAGGTTTATGTCTTTCCCGCTAACCATGCCGGGTATTATCCCAACAGCAAACCCCTTAATTTTAAGCTGCTTTTCTCGCCGGAGGGCGTGATTTTAGGCGCACAAATTGTGGGTTTTGAAGGCACGGATAAACGCATCGATATTATCTCTACCGCTATTCGGGCGAAAATGACGGTGGAGGATTTGTGCCAGTTGGAGTTATGCTATGCTCCTGCCTTTGGCAATGCTAAAGATGCCGTTAATATCGCCGGCTTTGTAGCCCAGAATTATTTAGACGGACTGGTGGATTTCTTCTATCCGGAAGATATTGAAAATCTGCGCCAGACTGACGGCATATTCTTGGATGTCACCACTAAAAAAGAATTTGAAAAACGCCATTTGCAGGGTGCTGTGCATATTCCCATTGACCAGCTGCGCGCAAGAATGCAGGAGCTGGATAAATCCAAACCTATCTACATCAACTGCGCTGTAGGCTTAAGAGGTTACGTAGCCAGCCGCATTTTAAGCCAAGAGGGCTTTAAATGCCGCAATTTAGCCGGCGGCCTGGCGCTTTATCAAAATATTTTGCTGGATCAGCAAAACAGCTAAGCGACGGTTGCAGTAACGTATACAGGAGGACACAAAAGATGAGCAAATATATTATGGCGTTAGATGCCGGTACTACCTCTAATCGCTGCATACTTTTCAACGAAAAAGGAGAAATGTGCTCGGTCGCGCAGAAGGAATTTACCCAATATTTTCCCCAACCCGGCTGGGTTGAGCATGATCCGTTAGAAATTTGGTCCACTCAGCTGGAAGTAGCGCAAAATGCGATGATTAATTTAGGCATCACAGCGGCGGATATTGCTGCTATCGGCATTTCCAATCAACGGGAAACTACTGTAGTTTGGGATAAATTTACCGGCGAGCCGGTGTATAATGCCATCGTTTGGCAATGCCGCCGCAGCAGTGAGTACTGCGACAGCTTAAAAGCCAAAGGCTTGACCGAGGTCTTTCGCCAGAAAACCGGACTGGTAATTGATGCCTATTTTTCCGCCACTAAGCTTAGATGGATTTTGGAAAATGTGCCTAATGCTCGAGCCCGCGCCGAAAAGGGCGAGCTTTTATTCGGCACGGTGGACAGCTGGCTGATTTGGAAGCTGACCGGTGGCAAGGTTCACGTCAGCGATTATTCCAATGCTTCCCGCACCATGCTTTTTAATATCAATACACTCAAGTGGGATGAGGATATTCTGCGGGAATTGGATATTCCTCAAAATATGCTGCCGGAGGTTAAGGACAGCAGCTGTATTTACGGCGAAACCTTGGCACAGTTTTTCGGCACGCCTATTCCTATTGCTTCAGCCGCCGGTGATCAGCAGGCGGCGTTGTTCGGACAAACTTGCTTTAATGCCGGCGAGGCTAAAAATACCTACGGCACCGGCTGCTTTATGCTGATGAATACCGGCAAAACTCCCATTTTCAGCGAAAATGGTCTGGTTACTACCATCGCCTGGGGATTAAACGGAGAAGTAACCTACGCTTTGGAAGGTTCAATTTTTGTCGCCGGGGCGGCTATCCAATGGCTCAGAGATGAGCTGAAGCTCATTGATTCGGCGGTAGATTCGGAGTATATGGCGAAAAAGGTTGATGACACCAACGGCTGCTATGTTGTTCCGGCATTTACCGGGCTGGGAGCGCCTCATTGGGACCAATATGCCCGCGGGGTAATTGTAGGACTGACCAGGGGAGTTAATAAATATCACCTCATCCGGGCAACTTTGGACAGCCTGTGCTATCAGGTCAATGATGTTTTGCAGCTGATGAAACGAGAATCCAACATTGAGCAGACCAGTTTAAAGGTAGACGGCGGAGCCTGCGCCAATAATTATCTGATGCAGACTCAGGCTGACTTGATTGACGCTCCGGTTTTGCGTCCTAAATGTGTTGAAACTACTGCTATGGGTGCGGCTTATTTGGCTGGGCTGGCGGTAGGTTATTGGCAGAATAAAGAGGAAGTAGTAAAAAACTGGGCTATTGACCGCGTGTTTGAGGCAAATATTGCAAAAGAAGAAAGAGCAAAACGCATCAAAAATTGGAACAAAGCTGTCAAATGCGCTTACGGCTGGGCTAAAGAAGATTAAAATTTCAATTGCCTGCCAAAAATGGGTAAAATTCTTTTGCTGCTGAAGACTCTTTACTTTTGGTAAAAATAACGTATACTGATGGTAATATTTTAAAAAATTATTATAAGGAGTAGAGCATAATGACAAAAGAAATAGCGTTCGATATTAATGCCCGCAATTCATTGGCTGCCGGCATTGATAAAATAGCTGATGTTGTAAAAGTAACTTTGGGACCGAAAGGGCGCAATGTAGTTATTGAAAAGAAATTTTATCCGCCTATTGTAACCAATGACGGCGCCAGTATTGCCGCCGCCGTGGATTTAGAGGATGCTTATGAAAATATGGGAGCGCAGCTGATTAAAAAAGCTGCCGAGCAGACTAATACTGTTGCCGGCGACGGCACAACCACCGCTACTGTTTTGGCGCAGGCGATGATTAAGGAAGGCTTGAAAAATCTTTCCGCCGGCGCTAATCCGGTTATGCTCAATATGGGTATTGAGCTGGGGGTTAAGAAAGCTATCGAAGTGTTGAAAAATATCGCTAAGCCTGTTGTCGGCAGAGCAGATATGGCTCATGTAGCGTGTATTTCCGCCAAAGATCCGCAGATAGGTACTCTTTTAGCCGATGCGTTTGATCGTTTGGGTATTGACTGCGCTATCAGCGTAGATTCTTCCCAGACTACGGAAAACTTTTTGGAGATTCGCGACGGCTTCCAATTTGACAAAGGCTATATTTCCAAGGAAATGATCAATAATTTTGAAAAAGCAAGGGTCGAATATGACGATGCCTATGTGCTTTATATTGACAAAAAGTTCCAGAGCGTCAATGATATTTATCCGATATTGGAATATATCATTAAAGTGGGCAAGCCGCTTTTGCTGGTAGTTGATGGATTAGAAGGCGAGGCTTTGCAGATTGTCAATATTAACAATCTCCGGGGAACTTTCCAAGTAGCGGCAGTCGAAGGATCGACTCATGGGGACAACAGAATCAGAGAACTGGAGGATTATGCGGCAATTACCGGCGGCTATCCTATTACCAGCGCCTATGATATCGCTACTGATAAAATTACACCGGAGATGTACGGCATAGCAAGAAAAATTATCATCAGTCAGAACGCTACGGCAATAGTCGGCGGACAAGGCGATAAAAACCGTATTAAACAAAGAGTGGACAGCATTAAGGAGGAAATGAAGCAATATCCTTCTGAGTTTACCACTCAAGTATGCCAGAAACGCTTGGAAAGATTGGCAGGAGGGGCAGCAATTTTAAAATTGAGCGCTATGACCGAAGCTGACCTGGCAGAGAGAAAAATGAGAGCGGAGGACGCTATCAATGCTACTAAGGCAGCTATTGAAGAGGGTGTCTTGCCCGGCGGCGGCAGTGCTTATGTGCATGCGGCTAAGATGCTGGCTGATGTTAAAAATGAAGATGCTGATATTCAAACCGGAATTGATTTGGTGCGCAAAGCATTAACCGCTCCTTTGTGGCAGATTGCCGACAATGCCGGCAAGGACGGCTTTGTAATAGTTGAGGAAGTACAAAAGCTGGATAAGGCTTCAGGCTATGATGCTTTAAATGATTGCTACGGTGATATGTTTGATTTTGGCATTATCGATCCGTTAAAGGTCAGCCGCAGCGCCTTAGAAAACGCTTCCAGCATTGCCCGCATGGTTTTAACTACCGAAAGTATGATCGGCGAAAAAGGTGAAAAATAAGAAAAAAGGTCATTGCTTTTTTTAAGCAATGACCTTTTAAAGTTTTCTCTCTAATATCCCTTTAAAATAGCGGTAAATTTCTTTGTTTTTGGTACAGGCGGCTAAAAAGGCGCAAGCAAGAGCGTTGCCTTGGCGCAAAACAACGGCGCCGCGGCGCTTGTTGTGAGCTAAAACGGCTATATTGGGAGCAATGTCATGAAAGGTCGCAAAACCGGAAAATACTGCCACTAAACGCTCTGTTTCCCAGGAAGGGGCAGAGATTAGTTCGGCAGTATATTTATCCCGTTTATGAACAGAGTAATGATAATCCATCAGAGCCGTTTTGCTTTTGGAGAGAATACTGCAAGCCCAGCCATCCGCAAAAAGGGGACGCTGCTGCCAGAGCGGATCCTTTAAACGATTTATCCAATCCGGCAAATCGGACCAATCGCTGCTTCCCAGCCCGCTTAAAATCAGCCCGTCAAGATTATCCAAATCATTGGGGGAGCTCACCCATTGGCAGTCAATGCCTAAAGCCTGCATTTCCTGCCGATGCTGCTCGCCAAATTGCCGCCTGCCGGCTAATCCGATGAGCATAAGCCACCTCCTCAGTTTAGTGTATGCTGCAGCGCCCCAAGCGGTGAACGAAAAACTGACCGGCTAATTATTGCCGGTCAGTTGATTTTTGATGCTGTTTATAGTTGCTTGTAAAGAAATATCGTTTTTCATATCACTGGTAATGCGTTCGCAGGCGTGAATAACTGTCGAGTGATCTCTGCCGCCGAAATATTCGCCGATTTTAGGCAAGGATAGGTCGGTCAAATCCCGGCAAAGATACATGGCGATCTGGCGGGGATAAGCGATATTGCGGTTGCGTTTTTTGGCGGAAAACTCGTCCACTTTAATATTAAAGATATCCGCGACTTTTTGCTTGATGATTTCCGGGGTGATGACAGCTGCATTATTAATGGGAATGATGCTTTGCAAACAGTCTTTAGCCAAATTAAGATCAATAGGCAGATGATTCAAGGACGAAAAAGCTACTAAACGTACTAAAACTCCTTCCAGCTCCCGGATATTGGATTGAATATTTTCAGCGATATAATAGGTGACATCATCCGGCACCTCTAAATTTTCGCTCTGCGCTTTTTTCAGCAAAATCGCTACCCTGGTTTCAAAGTCCGGGGCTTGGATATCGGTAATCAGTCCCCATTCAAAACGAGTGCGCAGTCTTTCCTCTAAAGTAGGAATCTCTTTAGGCTGGCGGTCGCTGGAGATGATAATTTGTTTATTAGCCTCATATAAGGTATTAAAGGTATGGAAAAATTCCTCCTGCGTTCCTTCTTTATTTTTCAAAAACTGAATATCGTCGATAAGCAGAATATCAACATTGCGGTATTTGTCCCGGAATTTGGGCATGGTGTTGTTTTTAATGCAGTCAATAAATTCATTCATGAATTTTTCGCTGGAAATATAGATAACCTTAATATTGCTGTTGTGCTGCAAGACAGCATGAGCAGTAGCCTGCATCAGGTGAGTTTTGCCCAAGCCAGGATTGCCGTAGATAAACAAAGGATTATAAGTGCGTTTGCTGGAAAAGTTGGAAATGATGTTGTTGGCTACAGCTTCGCAGGCAGCATAGGCAAAGTTGTTGCCCTTGCCGATGACAAAGGAGTCAAAGGTGTATTTGGGATTGAGATTATAATTAGAAAAGCCTAAATCCTGCTGATAAACCGGAGAGCTGGGAGCAGTTGCGGGAGTATAAGCTGCTTCCGGTTGAGGGGTAATGGGGGGAATTAATGCTTGGGATAAGGTGTCGGCTCCGGCTTCTTTAGGCGTGACAAATTTAATTTTAATGCTGTGCTCCAGCAAATCCTCCAAGTTTTGCTTCAAGACATGATAATAGCTGTTTTCCAAAGTGTTTTTGCAAAACTCATTGGGCGCTTTGATAACTAAAGTATCACCATAATAGGCAATTAATTCTGTATCTTTAAACCAAGTGTCAAAGGTAGGTTTGGAAACATCATGCTTAGTAATCTCTAAGGCTTGTTCCCAGATTTTAGCCAGCTGTAATTCAAACATAAGTATAGGACCTCCAAAAGTAAAACAAAAGTGCAATTTCAAGAAAAAATTAAAAGCCGCACAATTAATTATTAAATATATCATACCAAAAAGACACAAACTTATCAACAACAAAATGTGCATAAAGTAAAATTTTTTAAAAAATATCCACATTATACACAATTGCTGAGCAAAAATAAAACTTAACAACTAATTTTATAAACAAATTAGCTTCGAAAAGCGAAAAAATGCAGAAAAAAATGATATTTACTCTTGACCTCGGGCTGTGGATAAGATATAATTTGTAATGGACTGTTAGATTAATTGGGAGGTGCTTACAAGTGAAAAGAACATATCAGCCAAAAAATAGAAAACATAAAAGAGTACATGGCTTTAGAGCGAGAATGTCCAGTCCCACCGGACGTAATGTATTAAAAAGAAGAAGAGCAAAAGGCAGAAAAGTTTTGAGCGCATAAGTGTTCACTATGCCTGCCGCAGAGCTGGTCAAAGAGTTGACAAGTGGTATGCGGTGGGCTTGTTCTTTTTTGCTTCGGAGATGAAAAAATGCTGGCTAAAAAATATCGGGTGCGTAAAAACAGTGAATTTAAGGCTATCTATCAGGACAGTCGTTCTTTAGCGGCAAAAAACATGATTTTGTTTGTCCGCCAAAGAGAGGATAGGGAATTGAAAATAGGTTTCAGCGTTTCCAAAAAAATCGGCAAGGCTCATATTCGCAATCGTGCTAAAAGGCAGATGCGGGAAATGGTGCGCAAAAATTTCAATCACCTAAAAGAGGGCTACGAGGTGGTTTTTTTGGCACGTAAGCCAATAAGTACAGCCAGTTATCAGGAAATCAGTCGGGATATGGTAAATCTTTTCAAGAAAAGTGGAATCTGGCATGAGTAAAAGCTTACAGAAAGTTTTACTGGGAATGATTGTATTTTATAGAAAAAACATTTCATCTTTAAAAAGAAATCCTACATGCCGTTTTATTCCCACTTGCTCTGAATATGCTTATGAGGCAGTAAGCAAGTACGGAGCATTGAAAGGCGGATATTTGGCAGTAAGAAGAATATTGAAATGTCACCCTTTGCACAAAGGTGGATATGACCCGGTGCCGTAAAGCTCCGGAAGAAAATAAAGCAGGAGGTGAAGCCCTGTAAAAATTTTACAGGCAGCATTTGGGATATATTAGAGATTTTTTCACATTAATTATTGATAAATTGTTTGAGCTGACTGGAATGATAGGATTTCCCAGTTATGCATTGGCAATAATTTTGATTGCGGTTATAATCAAAATTATCCTTTATCCGTTGTCGGTTAAGCAAATGAAATCAACCTTGGGCATGCAGGAAATTCAGCCTAAGATGCAGGAATTGCAAAAGAAATATAAGAGCGACCCGGAAAAGCTGAATAAAGCAATGTCGGCTCTTTATAAGGAACACAATGTTAAACCGGCAGCCGGCTGCTTGCCGTTATTGATTCAGCTGCCTATTTTGGTCGGCTTGTATCAAGCGATGAGATATTACCAATTTACCAATTTGGATTATGCGGGATTTTTCTGGATTCCTAACTTGGCAGAGCCGGATCCCTTTTATATCTTGCCTATTTTAGTAGCATTAGCAATGTTTTGGCAGCAAAAGGTGGTCATGGTAGGCATGGAAGATAATCCGACCATGAAAATGATGCTTTACATCATGCCTTTGATGATCGGTTTCATGTCCATCAGCTTCCCTTCCGGCTTGTGCTTGTACTGGGTAATGTTCTCCATCATGGGTATTATTCAGCAGTTCTTGATTAACGGCAAACGTAAAAAAGAATTGGCAATAAGAGCAGAAAAAGCTGAAGCTGAGAGAGCGGAAAGAGAGCGCATTAAAGAAGAACAAAGACTGCGCGGTCAAGCTCCCAGCAAGAAAAAAGCTAAAAAAGCAAAACCTAAAGCCGAATATATAAAGAAAACCCCAAGCGCTGAGGAAAAAACAGAAAATTAATGAAGAAGCTTATATCTTGAGGTTGTGGATTGTAGAAGGAGTAAGGAAATGAGAAGTCAGGAATTTTCGGCTAAAACAGTTGAAGAAGCATTGAAAGCTGCTTTGGATAGTTTTGGTGTAACAAATGATGATGTTGACTACGAGGTGCTGGAACAGCCCAGCAAAGGATTTTTAGGCTTTGGCAGCAAAAATGCTGTAATTAAGGTAACGGAGAAATATTCCGCAGAAAGAGTGGGCAAGGCATTTTTAAAGCAGGTTTTCCAGGACATGCAGGTCAATGCTGATGTGGTAGTCAGTGAAAAAGATGAATATTATCTCTTTGAAATAGTCGGTGAAAATTTGGGAATCTTAATCGGTCGCCGCGGTGAAACTTTGGACGCCTTGCAGTTTTTGCTCAATTTGGTTTTAAACAAAGAGAGCAGCGAAAAAATTAAAGGTATCCTTGATGTGGAAAATTATCGGGAAAAACGGGAAGAAACTCTGGAGCAGCTGGGAATTAAATTGGCTGAAAAAGCCAGAAGAACCGGGCAAAGAGTGGTTTTAGAACCGATGAATCCTCAGGAAAGAAGAATTATTCATATGGTTTTGCAGGATGATAAGACCGTTACCACCTATAGTGAAGGCGAGGAACCTTACCGCAAGGTAATTATTGTCCCTAAAAAGAAACGCAAACCGGCTTACCATAACCGCAAAGGCGGCTATGGCAATCGCGAGCATAATTACAAAAAAGAGTATCATAAAGAGTATGCGTCTTATGAAAATGAGGACAGCGAAATAAGAGAAGACGAAAAACTTTATGAGGAAGAATAAAATGGGCGCTTGGTTAACCAAGCGCTTTTTTTATTGAGTGATTTTGCAATTTGCGGCGTATTATATATTGAAAAGGAAACAGATGTAAGGAGGTGGGGAGATTGCAGGAAGAAAAAATAATTGCTGCTCTGAAAAATCAAGAGGAATGGGCGATAGATTTATTAATGACAAAATATTCTAAATTATTATGGTCAATCGTTTATCCTATTTTGCATAATATTGCCGCAGAGGAGGATATGGAGGAATGTGTGGCGGATGTGTTTATTTATATCTGGCAAAAACCGCAGAAAATTGACCTTGAGCGTGAAAAACTGAAAAACTATCTGGCACTTTTGGCACGTTCCCGAGCGATAGAACGCTATCGGGAGAAAAGCCGCCTGGCGGAGTGCGAATTAGCAGAAAGTCTGCTGCATGATGAAGCGGATTTGTTGGAAGGAGTAATTCAAAAGGAAACATTGGCACGATTAACACAGCTCTTAGCTGAAATCGATGAAAGGGAACGGGAGGTACTGCTGCGCAGGCATTATTATGAACAAAAGCCTAAGGAAATAGCCAAAGCTCTTGAACTGCCGGTGAAAAAGATAGAAAATATTTTGTACCGCAGCAAGGCTAAGGTGCGGGAAAGTCTTATAAATGGGGAAGGAGAAATGAGATGAGCAATTTTAAGCAGAGCAACCTGGAAAATATTAGGAAAATATTTTGTCAAAAAACAAAAACCCAATTGCCGGCAAAAAAAATTAGCAAAAAAAGGATAAAAGTTATAGCGGCAGCCGCTGTTTTAATTTGCTGTTTTAGCTTGTCGGCTTATGCAGTAAGCCTGTTTTCTGCTTTAGAGGGCGATGAACTGGCATGGAACGCTGTTTATAAAGGCGAGGGAGTGGTGGAAGTAATGGTGGAAAATTTTGCGGAAAAAGATTTGCATTTACAGCCGCAAATAAAACTTATGCGCTGGAACAGCGGTGAAGAAGTGCCGAAAATTTCCGAAAAAAATGTTTTTAACGGAGCAACCGTGCCGGCAGGGGATAAAGTACGACTGGAAATTGATTTATCATTAAGCTATGATGTTGAGAGTTTAGAAGAACCGTTGACAGATGACTGGTACTATTTTGTTTTTACTAATAATCATTTTGCGTTTGGACAGGATTGGATGTGCAGTATAAGTTTTAGTATTGAGCAGGATGCGGAGGAGTTAAATTCAGAGGCGGCAGTTATGGGAGCGGAAACGGAAATATTGTCAGGGATAAATGAGAATTTGCGCTGGTATTTTTGTGAAGATTCCCTTAATGGGGATAAACTGCGGGAATCAGAAGAGAAATATGTGCGGGAGTATGAAGAATTATTGGCAGGCTTTGACGGACAAATCATTAAAGCCGTAGAACCTCCTTTTTCAATCAGTGATCCGGAAGAAGGAGTAATTTTTGATGAAAATACTGCGGAAAATGAGCAGTATTTATTAACCGGACTTCATTGGCAGGGACGGGAGGCAAAGTTAAGACTGATTGCTACTGAAGATGAGAAAGCGCTGTGCCTATCTGTCAGTGTGCCTTCGCAAAAATATGAGGATGCCGGCAGCTTTTTGCCGCTGTTTTATATTTTAACCTATGACTGGCAAGAGTGCCAAGGAGAAGACAAATTCACCTATATATATGGGCAAATCTATAGCTTTGATGATTTAGCAGAGTATAAAATATTTGAAGATGATAAATATACTTGCTTCGAAGTAAGTCCATTAATTTACAAAGATTTGACTCAATATGTCAATGCTTTTAAGCAAAGCCACACTGATTTGTGTTTTGATGAGCAGAGCATGAAGAGGATTGAGAACTTTTACGCATACTATCAAGCGAATTTAGGGCGATTAATCGTCTACCGCTAAAGAAAAGCAGACCAAATTGGTCTGCTTTTTGTTTCACGTGAAACAAAACCCGCTTCAACAACAAAAAATGTTTCACGTGAAACATTTTTTTGCCTTTTGTGAAAAAACTATTCCCATTCGCCGCTAAATAGGTTATAATAAAAGAAAACTAAGGGAAATCCCCGAAAGAAAAAGGTGATAGCATGAATAAGATTATCGCCATCGCCAACCAAAAAGGCGGCGTGGCAAAAACTACTACAGCCATTAATCTCTCCGCTGCTTTAAGCCAGCTGGGACAGCGCGTGCTGCTGGTTGATTTTGACCCCCAGGGCAATGCTTCCAGCGGCTTGGGCATCGATAAAAATAAATTGGAAAAGTCCGTTTATGATGTTTTGGTCAATAATGTACCGGCGGAACTGCTGATAGTGCCTAAGGTGCGTCCCAATCTCGATCTCCTGCCGGCTAAGGTTGATTTGGCTGGAGCAGAAATGGAGTTGGTAATGGCCATCTCCCGTGAGGTGCGCCTCAAAGATGCCTTGGCGGAGCTGAAGGATAAATATGATTATATAATCATCGATAGTCCGCCGTCCTTGGGATTGTTAACTATTAATGCCTTGACTGCCGCCAATCAATACATCGTGCCGATTCAGTGCGAATACTATGCCTTGGAGGGCGTAACACAGCTTTTAAATACTATCAAACTGATTCAGCACAGCCTCAATCCTGCCTTAAAGCTCTGCGGCATTTTAATGACTATGTATGATTACCGCACCAAACTTTCTAAGCAAGTGGTGGATGATGTCAGAGCCAGCTTTGGTAAACAGGTCTTCCAAACGGTTATTCCCCGCAATGTACGCTTAAGCGAAGCTCCCAGCTATGGCTTGTCAATCATCGATTATGACCCTAAATCTAAGGGCGCTGAGAGTTATTTGGAATTAGCAAAGGAGGTGCTGGCTCGTGGCTAAAGCAAAAGGCGGCTTGGGCAAAGGATTGGGCGCGCTTCTGCCATCTTTGGAGGAAAGCATTTTAAAGGACGAAGCTAATGAAATAAAAAATATTCCCTTAGCGGAGATTATTCCCAATCCGGATCAGCCCCGCAAGGATTTTGATGAAGATGAAATGCAGGATTTAACGGCTTCCATTAAGGAGCATGGCGTTTTGGTACCGATTATTGTCAATAAAAATCCTGCCCATGAAAAATATTTGATTGTCGCCGGTGAGCGGCGTTTTCGGGCAGCGCAAAGGGCAGAATTGACGGAGATTCCGGCAATAGTCAAAAACTTTGGCGAGCAGGAAATTCTGGAGATCGCCCTCATTGAAAACGTTCAGCGTTCTGATTTGAATGTGGTAGAGGAAGCCCAAGGCTACAAAATGCTGATGGAACGTTTCGGCTATACTGCGGAGGAGTTAGCTAAACGCATGGGCAAATCACGTCCCCAGATTGCCAACTGCGTACGCTTGCTCAATTTGCCTGCTGAAGTGCTGGAAATGGTGGCAGAGGGCAAACTCAGCGCCGGTCATGTGCGCCCCTTATTGACTTTGTCTGACGAGGCATGGCAAAAGCAAATGGCAGAAGACATCTACCACGATGCCTTATCGGTGCGGCAAGTAGAAACTATGGTCAATCAGCTGAAACTGGGCTTAACTTCAGCGGAAAAAAGCAATATTGCCGCCGAAAAAGAGCAGGCTAAATATGATCAGCAGCTGAATACCGAGCTTAAACTGATTCAAGAGCAGCTAAAAGAGGTCTTTAAGACCAAGGTAACCATTAAAAACCGCCGGGGCAAGGGCAAAATTGAGATTGATTTTTACAGCGAAGATGATTTGAAGCGCATTATTGATCTATTGGGCGGTGAGTTTTATTAATTGGAGGTGACGGCATGAGCACTCCGCAAACAGTAAACCGCAAAAGACGGGAATTGATTTTGACTATAGCTGGGTATGTATTTTTTGCCTGCTTTGTCTTTCCGCTGGAAAAACATCTTGACGGTTGGATGATTGAGGCGATTAATCTCTTTACCTTTGGCTTTGCCTATGCTTTTTTGAGCCATTATTTAAGGCATACTCTGGGCTCGGGCAAAGGACTGAAGTTTATTTTCACAGTCACTGCGGCAACCTTAGCAGGATTATTGTGCCGCTATCTCTTGGAGTACGGTGAAATATCCAACATTTACAACTTTACAGCCTTCAAAGTGATAGGTTATACTGTAGCTGTGATAGTATATAGTTCGTTTTATTATTTCTGGTCAGCTAAGGGAAAACACGATAAATAAGGCTTATAATTAAAATGGATTAATAAAATTAGTAATTGTGAGATATTTCACGAATCTTATAAATAGATTCCAATCTTTTTATTTGAAAGTTTTATTTTAATTAACGCTAATTCGATTTGAATTTTGCGCAAATTTATAGTAAGATATAGTTAGTGATTTTCAGAATTGTATTTTGACGAATGGGGACGTTAATTAACCTGAAAATTGCAGGCTACGGCGTTTGCGCCGGAATTATTTATCAAACAGGATAGACCTGTAATTAACCATTCAAAAGGGGGAAAAGGAAATGGCATGCACATGTAATGCTCACAATCAAGAAAAATATCAACAGCTTGATGCCGTTATTGCAGAGTACATTGATCAGCCCGGCAGCTTGATTAATGTTTTGCATAAGGCACAAGGCATCTTCGGTTATTTACCGGAAGAAGTTCAAGCTTATATCGCTGAAAAAATGGATATTCCTTTAAGCGAGATCTACGGCGTAGTTACTTTCTACGCATTGTTTACCACTGAGCCCAAAGGCAAATACAATTTCAATGTTTGCTTAGGTACCGCTTGCTATGTTAAAGGCTCCGGCAAAATTTTGGAAAGAGTAGAGAAAGAATTAGGAATCAAACTCAACGAGACCTCTGCTGACGGATTATTCTCTATTGAAGCCTGCCGTTGTGTAGGTGCTTGCGGCTTAGCTCCTGTTATGACTGTAAATGGCGAAGTTTACGGTCGTTTGACTCCGGATAAAGTACCGGCAATCATTCAAAAATACAAAGACTTAGAAGCTAATAACTAGGAGGTGTGATGAAGTCATGAAACGTATCGAAAGTTTAGAAGAATTAAAAGCCCTACAGGTTGCTGAAAGAGCAAAAATGACTGTCCGTGACGGACTCGCTCCTACTGAAGCAAACTTGGCTAAACATCAAGTATTGATCTGCGCTGGTACCGGCTGTACCTCCAACAAAAGCGCAGAAGTAAAAAAAGCTTTGGAAGAAAAAATTGCTCAGGAAGGATTGCAAGATGAGGTTCAGGTTGTTCAAACCGGTTGCTTTGGTTTCTGCAGCTTGGGACCGATCATGGTTGTTTATCCTGAAGGCACTTTCTACAATAAAGTTTCTGCCAGCGATGTTGATGAAATCGTTGAAAAACACTTTAAAAACGGTGAATTGGTTGAAAGATTGCTCTATACCATCCCCGGCACTAAAGAACATGCTAAGGATATGAGCCACATTCCTTTCTTCCAAAAACAAAAACGTATCGCTTTACGTAACTGCGGCAGTATTGATCCTGAAAAAATCGAAGAAGCAATCGCTCATTATGCATATCAAGGTCTTGGTCGTGCATTGACCGAAATGGATTCTCAAGCAATTATTCAGGAATTATTGGACAGCGGCATTCGCGGACGCGGCGGTGCAGGTTTCCCGACCGGCTTAAAATGGAAATTTGCTACCGGCTACAGCGCTGATCAAAAATATGTTGTATGTAATGCTGACGAGGGTGACCCGGGCGCATTTATGGATCGTTCCGTTTTGGAAGGCGACCCCCACAGTGTAATCGAAGCTATGGCTATCGGCGGTTACTGCATCGGTGCCAGCCAAGGTTATGTTTATATCCGTGCTGAGTATCCTATCGCTGTACATCGTTTGGAAATCGCTATCAAACAAGCTCGTGAAGCTGGTTTGTTAGGCAAAAATATCTTAGGCACCGGTTTTGATTTTGATATCGACATCCGTTTGGGTGCTGGTGCATTCGTTTGCGGTGAAGAAACTGCATTGTTAACTTCTGTTGAAGGCAAACGCGGTGAGCCACGTCCTCGTCCTCCGTTCCCGGCTGAAAAAGGCTTGTGGGGCAAACCTACCTTCGTTAACAACGTTGAGACCTTGGCAAGCATCTCTTATATCTTCTTAAAAGGCGCTCAAGAATTTGCCAGCGTTGGTACTGAAAAATCTAAAGGTACTAAAGTATTCGCAATGAGCGGTAAAATCAACAACATCGGCTTAGTTGAAGTTCCAATGGGTACTACTTTGAGAGAAATCATCTATGATATCGGCGGCGGTATTCCTAATGGTAAAGCCTTCAAAGCTGCGCAAACCGGTGGTCCTTCCGGCGGCTGCTTGCCTGCAAGCTTATTAGATACTGAAATCGACTTTGACAGCTTAGTAAAAGCTGGTTCAATGATGGGTTCCGGTGGTCTTATCGTTATGGACGAAACCGACTGTATGGTTGACATCGCTAAATTCTTCGTTGAGTTTACTCAAGATGAATCCTGCGGTAAATGCCCGCCCTGCCGTATCGGTACCAAACGTATTTTGGAAATTTTAACCAAAATTACCGAAGGCAAAGGCGAAGAAGGCGATATCGAAAAATTGGAAAGCTTGGCTAAAAACATCAGCACCTCTGCTTTGTGTGCATTAGGTCAAACTGCTCCTAACCCGGTATTGGCTACATTGAAATTCTTCCGTGACGAATATGAAGCTCATATTAAAGATAAAAAATGCCCGGCTGGCAAATGCAAGAGCCTCTTCACTATGGTTATTGATCCAGAGAAATGCAAAGGCTGTACCTTATGTGCTCGCAACTGCCCTGTTGGAGCAATCACCGGCAGCGTAAAGAATCCGCATAGCATTGATCCTGAAAAATGCATTAAATGCGGTGTCTGCTTAGATAACTGCAAATTCGGCGCAATCTATAAAAAGTAATAAGGGGTGATAATTGTGGAAATGGTAAATGTTATTATAGATGGTAAAGCTGTAGAAGTAGAAAAAGGCTCTACAGTTCTCCAAGCAGCACAAAAAGCCGGAGTTCATATTCCTACCTTGTGCTACTTGAAAGATGTTAATGCTATCGGTGCTTGCCGCGTCTGCTTGGTTGAAGTAAAAGGCGCTAAAGCTTTACAGCCTTCCTGCGTTTATCCGGTAAGCGAAGGCTTGGAAGTACACACCAATACCGCAAAAGTGCGTGAAGCCAGAAAAGCTGTTGTTGAATTATTGTTATCCAACCACCCGGCTGACTGCTTGACCTGCGTAAGAAGCGGTAACTGCGAACTGCAAAGCTTGGCAAGACAATTAGGCATCAGAGAAATCCGTTTTGAAGGCGAAAAGAACACCTTCCCAATTGATGACAGAAGTTTGGCTATCGTTAGAGACCCTAACAAATGCATCCTCTGTCGCCGCTGCATAGCTACTTGCCAAAAAGTTCAAGGCGTAAGTATTTTGGGCACTATCAACCGTGGCTTTAACTCCACCGTTGGTCCTGCATTTATGCATCCGCTGGATGATATTAACTGTGCATTGTGCGGACAATGTATCAATGCTTGCCCGGTTGGCGCATTGAGTGAAAAAGATGACACTGCAAAAGTTTGGGATGCTTTAGCTGACGAAAACAAACATTGCGTTGTTCAATTCTCTCCTGCTGTTCGTATTGCTATCAGTGAAGAGTTCGGCATCCCGATGGGCGCTATCTCTACCGGCAAAACTGTTGCAGCTTTGAGAAGATTGGGCTTTGATAAAGTATTTGACACCAACTGGTCCGCTGACTTAACCATTATGGAAGAAGGCACCGAGTTGCTTCATAGAATCCAAAACGGCGGCGTTTTACCGCAGATCACTTCCTGCAGCCCCGGCTGGATCAAATATTGCGAACATCACTATCCGGATCAATTAGATCATCTCTCCAGTGCTAAATCTCCGCAGCAAATGTTTGGTGCTATCGTTAAAACTTACTATGCACAAAAAGCCGGCGTAGACCCTGCAACTATTTTCAGCTGCTCTGTTATGCCATGTACCGCTAAGAAATATGAGTGCGCTCGTCCTGAGATGAACTCCAGCGGTTACCGAGATGTTGACTGCGTTATCACTGTTCGTGAAGTTGCCCGCATGATCAGACAAACCGGCATTAACTTAGCTGAGCTGCCGGAAGAAGAGTGCGACAGCCCATTGGGTGTTGGTACCGGTGCTGGTACTATCTTCGGCGCTACCGGCGGTGTTATGGAAGCTGCTTTGCGTACCGTTTATGAAGTAGTAACCGGTAAGACCTTAGAGAAGGTTGACTTTGAAGAGGTTCGTGGTATGGAAGGCATCAAAGAAGCTACTGTTGATTTAGACGGCACTCCTGTTAAAGTTGCTGTTGTTCATACCTTGGCAAATGCTAAGAAGATGATGGATAAAGTAAGAGCCGGCGAAGCTGACTATGCTTTCATCGAGATTATGGCTTGCCCCGGCGGCTGCGTAGGCGGCGGCGGTACTCCGATCGTCAACTCCTTGACCAGAACTATTTTGCCGACCGACTATCGTGCAATCCGTGGTTTGGGCTTGTATGAAGACGATAAGAACTTACCGCTTCGCAAATCTCATGAAAACCCATTCATCAAAGCAGTCTATGCTGAGTTCTTAGGTGAGCCTTTGAGCCATAAATCTCATGAGCTCTTGCACACTACCTATACTCCTCGTATCAAATACAATCTTAATTGGAACAAATAATTAACGGTTGTTAAAAATGTAATTCAAGCTGCCTTAGATATAACGGTCTAAGGCAGTTTTTTTGCCGAAAAATTGAGCATAAAAACAGAAAAAAGTTCTTGACAAGAGCTAAATTGTGCAGTATAATACATACTAATTTAAATGCAATGACTGAGAAGTAGTAACCATTTTGCAATCTCAAAGAGAGTTGGCGGTCGGTGCGAGCCAATAGTGAGGAGAAACGGCGAATTCATCTCAAGAGCAGCAGGCTGATAAAGTAGGCACTGACGGTCTCGCCCGTTACAGCGATAGGGTATAAGCAATAGCCGTACCTAAAGAGGATATCGATGGCGATATTAAATTGAGGTGGTACCACGGGTGATAGCCCCGTCCTCTGGGTGAGGACGGGGTTTTTGTATTGTTTAGGAAAGAAGGGCAAAAATGATGCAGATAGGAATAGTCGGCTTGGGCTTGATAGGCGGTTCGATGGCGAAAGCATTTAAGCAATATACCGAAGCGGAAATTTGGGCAGATGATGCTAATCCTGCTGTTATGACAGAAGCACAAAAAATGGGGGTAATTGACGGCGTTTTAGATGGGCAGAAGCTTAAAGAATGCCAGCTGGTTTTGCTGGCGCTTTATCCGGAAGCCACATTAGCGTATCTGCGCCGGCATGCTGATGAGTTTAACCCGCAGGGCATAGTTATGGATTTGTGCGGTGTCAAGCAAAAGGTCTGCGCCGCAGCTTTTAAGCTGGCAGAGGAGCATGGTTTTCATTTTTTAGGCGGACACCCGATGGCGGGAACGCATAAAATAGGCTTTAAATATTCCCGGGCTAATATGTTTAAAGAGGCGGCGATGATTATCGTGCCTAAGGAAGGTGAGGACGAGAGATTGATCAATCAGGCAAAGGAATGGCTTGCGCCTTTGGGCTTTGGCAAATTTACCCTGACAACGCCTTTGGAGCATGACCAGATGATTGCTTTTACCTCTCAGCTGGCTCATGTGGTTTCCAATGCCTATATCAAAAGTCCTACCGCAGAAAAGCACAAAGGCTTTTCTGCCGGTTCTTACAAGGATTTGACCCGGGTAGCCTGGCTTAATGAGGTTATGTGGGCAGAATTATTTTTGGACAATAAAACAGCCTTGCTGAATGAAATAGATTGGCTGCAAATGGCGCTGAGCAAGTACCGCCAAGCAATAGCGGCGGGAAACAGGGAAGAATTGGAGCTTTTGCTCAAGGAAGGGCGCTTGGCTAAAGAAAGGATTGACGGCTATGAAAAAAGTAGAGGTTAAAGCAACCAAAAATTACGAGGTCATCATTGATACCGATATTTTGGCAAAAAGCGGTGCTTATATTAAAAAAGCAGTAACCGATTTGGGTACGGCGGTGATCGTAAGCGATGATAATGTAGAGGCTCTTTATGGCAAAACAGTTAAAATATCTTTAGAGGAGCAGGGCTTTAAGGTTTATCAGTTTACCTTTCCGCACGGCGAGGAAAGCAAAAATATCAGCACATTAAATGAGCTCTGGCAGTTTTTGGCGGAAAAAGAGATCACCAAAAGCGACATCATCGTAGCTTTAGGCGGCGGAGTAACCGGCGATTTAAGCGGTTTGGCGGCGGCTACTTATTTGAGAGGTATCCGCTTTGTGCAGATTCCCACCAGCCTTTTGGCAATGGTTGATGCTTCGGTGGGCGGCAAAACAGCCATTGATTTGCCGCAGGGCAAAAATTTGGTGGGGGCTTTTTGGCAGCCCAGCTTGGTTTTGTGCGACTGTGCCGCTTTAAAAACATTGCCTGCGCAATATTTGCTTGACGGCTGGGCAGAGGTGATCAAATACGGCTTTATCGCTGATGCAGAACTATTGGATATGCTGGCGGAGGCGAGCGAGCCGAGTGAGGAGATCATTGCCCGCTGTGTGGAAAATAAACGCCGTTTGGTCGAAGCAGACGAATACGACAAAGGCAGCCGTCAGCTTTTAAACTTAGGGCATACCTTAGGGCACGCCATCGAAAAATGTTCTAATTATCAAATCTCTCACGGGCAGGCGGTAGCCATAGGCATGATATTGATTGCCAAAGCGGCGGTCAAGCGCGGCTGGTGCGAAAAAGAAGTTTTGGCAAAAATGCTGGCGATGACGGCAAAATATCAACTGCCCCAAAGCACAATTTATCAGGCAGAGGAATTAAAGGAAGCGGCGCTCAGAGATAAAAAGCGGCTGGGTGCAAGCATCAATCTGGTGATACCGGTGAAAATAGGCGAAAGCCGATTGAAAAAAATTGACGTGACCGAGCTTTTGGCAATTATTAAGGACGGGCTGCAAGATGAATAAAACTATCAAACCAACCAAAGCCGCAGGTATTACGGCGGCTATTCCCTCTAAATCGGTGGCACACCGCTTGCTTATTTGTGCCGCTCTGGCAGATAAGCCCTGCCGGATAGCGTGCCCTAAATTAAATAAAGATATCGAGGCGACGGCGAACTGCCTGCGCGCCTTGGGAGCGGAGATAAATTATGCCAAGGGCGAATTTGAAGTAACGCCGCTTAAGCAGGCGGCAGGGCAGGCGCAGTTAAACTGCGGCGAGTCGGGCTCGACACTGCGCTTTCTCTTGCCGCTGGCGGCGGCGCTGGGCACGCAGGCAAGCTTTAAACGCGAAGGCAGGCTGGCGCAGAGACCGTTAGCGCCTTTGGACGAGGTTTTAAAGGAGCATGGCGCAGTTTTAAGCGACCCCAAGAGCGAGCCCCTTACTTTAAAAGGGCAGTTAACGGGCGGAGATTATCAAATAGACGGCGGAGTGTCCTCCCAATACATCAGCGGACTGCTCTTTGCTCTGCCCTTGCTTAAGGAACAATGCACTTTAAAAATAACGGGTAAAATCGAATCCTTGCCTTATATCGGCTTGACGGTTAACGCTTTAAAAGCATTCGGCATTGAATTAGCCATGAATGAGCAGAGTTTTCTCATTAAAAATGATTTAAAATACACCGCTCCCCCGAAGCTGGAGGTGGAAGGCGATTGGTCCAATGCCGCCTTTTTCTTAGCGATGGGAGCATTAGGCAGTACAGAAGGGGTTACAGTCACCAAGCTTAATCTCCATTCCGCGCAGGGCGATAAAGAGATAGCGGAAATATTAAAGCGCTTCGGCGCCAAGGTGACAGCCGACGAAAAGGGCGGTTCGGTTACGGTGCAAAAAGGCGATTTGCATGCCATCGAAATTGATGCGGCGCAGATTCCCGATTTGGTGCCTATATTGGCTATAGTGGCGGCTAAAGCTCAAGGCACGACCCGCATTTATAACGCCTCCCGCCTGCGCTTAAAGGAAAGCGACCGCCTGGCTGCGATTAGGCTTAACCTAAATGCCCTGGGCGGTCAAGCGGAGGAAACCGGCGACGGGCTTTTGATTCACGGCTCCGGCAAGCTCAAAGGCGGCAGAGCCGACTCTTTTAATGATCACCGCATGGTCATGAGCGCGGCGGCAGCGGCATTGATCAGCGAAGAAGCCGTAACCGTAAGCGGGGCAGAAGCAGTAGAAAAATCCTATCCCGCCTTTTGGCAGGATTTAGCACATATTTATGAGAAAGGGGCGGTTATCGATGGCTGACAGCTACGGCAGAAATTTGCATTTAACCATCTACGGCGGCTCGCACGATGAAAAAATCGGCATGACTTTAGAGGGTCTGCCTCAAGGCTTTAATATTGACCAAGAAGAACTGCAAGCCTTTTTAGCCCGCCGGGCTCCGGGGCGCAACCCCTTGGGCACCGCCCGCCAAGAAGGCGATGAACCGGTATTTTTAAGGGGAGTTGATGATAATTTTGCGACCGACGGAAAAACGATCGAAGCGGTAATTTATAATAAAAACCAGCATTCCAAAGATTATGAGAAATTAAAACACATCCCCCGCCCGGCTCATGCTGATTACAGTGCTGTAAAAAAATACGGCGAGCAGGTGGATTTAAGAGGCGGCGGGCATTTTTCGGGCCGCCTGACAGCGCCGCTTTGTATCGCCGGCGGCATTTGCCGGCAATATTTAAAAAAGGTGCATAAGATAGAGATTGGCGCTCATATTTACAGCATCGGTTCTGTGAAGGATAAACCTTTTGATTTGGCGAAAGTAGGTTTAGCGGATTTGGCTGCTTTGAGCCATAAGGAACTGGCTGTTATTGATGATGAAGCAGGAGAACTGATGAAAGAGGAAATCCTGCGGGTGAAAGCCCAAGGAGATTCCATCGGCGGAGTGGTGGAATGTGCAGCAGTGAATGTGCCGGCAGGCTTAGGGGAGCATATGTTTAACGGGGTGGAAAACCGCATTTCCGCCATCGTCTTTGCTATTCCGGCGGTGAAAGCCATTGAGTTTGGCAACGGCTTTGCCTGTGCCGCTTTGACCGGTTCGGTCAATAACGATGCCTTTTATACTGACGGCAAAGAGGTCTATACCAAAACCAACCATTCGGGCGGCATCTTGGGCGGCATCACCAACGGCATGCCTATCGTCTTTCGAGCGGCAGTCAAGCCCACTCCCTCCATTTATAAGGAGCAGGACAGCGTGGATTTGCAAAAAATGCAAAATGTCAAGCTGAAGATTGAAGGGCGGCATGATCCGTGTATTGTGCCTAGAGCAGTGCCGGTATTTGAAGCGGCACTGGCGATAGCTTTGACGGATATGCTTTTGGATGAGAGGTGAGAAGATGGGAGAAAATAAAAAGGATTTAACGATTAATGCCCAAAAGGAAGAAATAGACCGGGCAATCAGCGAGCTTTTTCAAAAGCGCCTGCGGTTAAGCTTTAAGGAAAAGCAAAGCTCGATGGATAATCTCACCGAGCCGCCGAGCGAGGATTTAGCGGGCTACAGCGCAGTTTTATTGGAAACGGTGCGCAGTCTGGAGGAAGCGGCGGGCAATAAATATTGGCATGAGCCTACGGCGCTGGCTGAGCAGATAGCGCAGGCAAGCCGAAAAACGGCGGCAAGCTTTCCGCATAAGGCGACCGTAGCCTGCCAAGGTGTTGCCGGGGCGTACTCCCAGCTGGCGGCGGAAAAGCTTTTCGGCGCTCCGGAGATCACCCACTATCAAAACTTTGAAGATGTTTTTGCGGCGGTGGAAAAAGGCGAATGCCGCTACGGCGTACTGCCTATTGAGAACTCAACTGCCGGCTCGGTGACCAAGGTTTATGATTTGATGCGCAAATACCGCTTTTTTATCGCAAGAGCGGTAAAATTAAAGGTCGAGCACAATCTTTTGGCGCCTAAGGGCGTAAAAATAGAAGATATCAGAGAGGTTATTTCTCACGAGCAGGCTTTGCAGCAATGCCATGATTTTTTAAAAAGCTTAGGCGAAATAAAAATCAGCGAGTGTGCCAACACAGCCTTGGCGGCACAAATGGTAGCGCAGGGAGGGCGCAGGGATATGGCGGCGCTCTCTTCGAAAATCTGTGCCAAAAACTACGATTTGGCTATTCTGAAAGAAGCGGTGCAGGATAAGGAGAATAATTTTACTCGCTTTATCTGTATTTCCAAGGAAATGGAGATTTATCCCGGAGCGGATAAAATGAGCATTATGCTCACTCTAAGGCACAGACCGGGAGAGCTATATCGGGTTTTAGCCCAGTTTGCCGCCTTAAATATCAACTTGACAAAGCTGGAAAGCCGCCCGATGGCCAACGGCGATTTCGAGTTTATGTTTTACTTTGATTTTGCTATCGGCAAGCCTTCGGCAAAGATAGTCAGGGTTTTGACGGATTTACAGGAGCAAAATGAATATTTCAGCTACTTAGGCACTTACAGTGAAATAATATAAAGCGGAGAGGATGAAGAAAATGGCAATGAAATTTGAGCGTATGCTGCCTCTGCCTCAGGAGGTCAAGGAGAAATACCCCATCTCTTATCAGGCGGCGCAGACTAAAGAAAAAGTTGACAGTGAGATTAAAAATATATTAACCGGTGAGGACGACCGTTTGCTTTTGATTATCGGTCCCTGCTCGGCGGATAATGAAGAGGCGGTGATGGAGTATGTCCACCGTTTAAAAGAGGTGCAGGAAATGGTGCGGGACAAAATATTGTTTATTCCCCGCATTTACACCAATAAACCGCGCACTACCGGCGAGGGCTACAAGGGAATGTTCCACCAGCCGGATCCGAGTGCCAAGCCGGATTTATTGAAAGGGCTTTTGGCTATCAGAGAGCTGCAAAGCCGAGTTTTGGAGGAAACAGGCATGCCTATCGCTGATGAGATGCTGTATCCTTCTAATTATGAGTATCTTTCCGATATATTGTCCTACATCGCCGTGGGCGCCCGCTCGGTAGAAAATCAAGAGCATCGCTTGGTTTCCAGCGGCGTGACCACTCCGGTCGGCATGAAAAATCCCACCAGCGGCGATTTTATCATCATGCTTAATTCCATTCATGCCGCCCAAAGCAAACATTCCTTTGCTTACCGCGGCTGGGAAGTAGAAACTACCGGCAATCCTTTGGCTCATGCTATCATCCGCGGCAGTGTCAGCAAGCATGGCGTGAGCGTGCCTAACTATCATTATGAGGATTTGGAACTGCTGTATGCGATGTATGCCAAGAGCAATCTGGAAAATATGGCATTAATCGTGGACTGCAATCATTCCAACTCGGGCAAAAAATATTTGGAGCAAAGCCGCATCTGCAAGGAAGTCATGCATTACTGCAAGCATAACCATGATTTGCAAACGATGGTCAAAGGTTTTATGATTGAAAGCTATTTGGAGGACGGCAGCCAGAAAATCGGGGAAGGTATCTATGGCAAATCCATTACCGACCCTTGCTTAGGCTGGGATAAAACGAAAGAACTAATTTTAGATATTGCTGAGAGCAGATAAAAAAACTGTCCGGTTTAAGCCGGACAGTTTTTTTATGAGGGGTATTCGTATTCAAAGGAAGCCCGCGGGGATTTAAACTCCAAGAGGGTTTGGCTGCCTTTGGTTAAATGATAATAAGCCAAAGAAGAAGCGCTTTCTTTAATAGTGCGGCTCATTTCGCCGAAAACAGGCGCTCGAAGCGGGTAGGATGAACCAGCCAACAAAGAGGCGGTCAGGGTTAAATCTCCTTGGCGGATAACTACTTCCCGATTTTGCAGCTTTAAGAGCTTCGCTCCCAGATAAGTGGCAAGGCGGTATTCCTTTTTGTTCAGTATAATCACGCTGATAATGCCGGTAAAGTTAATGGGACCCAAAGGAATATGGGCAACAGAAAGCATCAATGAGCCATCGGCAAAAAAGCAATGACTCCAGAGATATTCCTTAGGAAAGGAATGTCCCCGGTCGCCTTCGATATAGCCTAAGCTGTTATGAAAGGTGTAGGTTTGCTCGTTAATGGTGAGCGAGCCGTCCAGCCGATGACGCATGCTGAAGATATTATGCCGGCACTCCATAAAGGGCACAAGGTTAAAGGGACCCATGATATCGTAGCGCAGCGGCGTGAAATGGCTGAAACTAAGCTTGCCGAATGCCCGCAGGCTGTGGGTGGAGAGATTGAGCTTTATGCCGTGAGGGGTAAAAAAACTAGGGGCATAAGCGGCGTAGGGCTCATGCTTATCAATTTGCAGCCGGCGGTGGTCAAGGGGCAGATAAAAATAACTGTCATCGGTGATAATTTGCAAGGAAGCGCCTTTTTTGCCGTTAAAGCTATGCACCGCCGGAATGAGAGCCAGAGTTTGTTCTTTGTTTTGGCATTTGAAATACCAGCCGGAGAAAAAATTATTCATGGGCAATATCTCCTATGGCAGGGGAGTTGAGCCAATGCCCGAACTTGTCAAAGCGGGAGCCGTGACAAGGGCAGTCCCAGGAATGTTCGTCGGGATTATACTCTAATTCACAGCCTAAATGGGGACAGCGGATGTCAACGGGATAAATTTTACCCTCGCTGTCCTTATAAACACCGACTTTTTCGCCGTCCAGAAGCACAACACCGCCGTGATCCGGCGGGATTTCCACTGCCAGCTCGGTAGGAATATAGAAAAAACGCCTGCTTAAACCTTTGAGGGCTTCTTTGCCGTCAAGAGCCATTTGCCCCAAAGCCTCGCCTTGGAAACGGTGAGGGTCAAAGACGGAAGCGGCGGGATTTTCTCTGCCGCTTATCAAATCGCGCAAAAGATTAGCGGCAACCATGGAGGTAGACATGCCCCATTTTTGAAAGCCGGCAGCAATATACCAGTTGGGCTTATGGGGCGAAAAATGCCCGATGTAAGGCACATTGTCAACACTTAAGCAATCCTGCGCCGACCAATGAGCGATCTCACGGCTTTGGGGAAAATAATATTTTGCCTTTTGACGCAGTAATTCGTAGCGACCACCAGAAGAATTATCACCGCTGCGGTGATGGGCACCGCCGAGCAGAAGCAAATCGCCGTAATTGCGCAGCGAAAGGCTGTCCTCATCAGCGCCGATAAACATGCCGTCAAATTGGCGGGCGTTTTCCAAGGCTAAAAAGTAAACCCTTTCCTGATGCATGCGGGTGAAATAAAGCCCCGGAAAATTGACAAAGGGGAAATGGCAGGCAAAGACAATATGATCCGCCCGGACTTTGCCGAAGGGGGTGTGAATGAGATTATCCTCAACCTCCAAAGCCGGAGTCTGCTCATAGATGGTGAGTTCCTGAGCTAAAGCGCGGATAAACTTGAGAGGGTGAAACTGGGCTTGGTCGCTGAACTTTACTGCTCCGGCAGTGGTGAAGGGCAAAGGCAGTCGTTCCTCTAACTCAGCAGGCAGTCCTAAGTTTTGGCAGGCGGCTAATTCCTCCTTTAAAAGCTTTTTGTCGGAGCTGTAAAGGTAGGCATTCCGGCGCTCAAAATCGCAGTCGATGTGCATTTCTTCAATCAATTGGGCATACTGCTCAATTGCCTGCTGATTGCTTAAGGCATATTGGCGGGCTTTGTCCTCGCCGAAGGAATGGATAAGCTTGTGGTAGATAAGCCCGTGCTGAGCAGTGATTTTGGCGGAGGTTTTGCTGCTTTGGCCGAAAGCGATTTGCTTGGCTTCTAAGATAACGGTGTCGTAGCCGGCTTTTTGCAGCATATAGGCGGTCAATATTCCTGCCATGCCGCTGCCGATAACGGCGGCTTGGGTGCACAGATCGCCCTTTAAGGCATCCCGGGGCGGGATTTGGCAGGTTTGGCTCCAAAGTGAATTCATAATATCCTCTCCTATCAAATTTTAATCTGGAAAAATTAAGCATCGAGGATATTTTGCCCGAAAGATTTGCGCATTATACCGCCCGAAAAGGGACGGAGCATAGAAATAAAAGCGCAGAAAGAAGGTTAAGCGCTAATCGAATATATAAATAAAATTAAACATAAAAAAAGAAATATAAAAATATATATGAAATTAATATTTAGAATAATAAAATACCTTTTTAGCGAAGCAAAGCGCTAAAGCATTGACAAGTAAAGGCAATGGTAGTACCATAAAACTATAGAAGGTAAATCTGCTGGAAGCAGTGAATGAACGCAGCTGCGCTGAAGGCGCGGGATTATTGCTTCAAGAGATGCCGAAAAAATTATAGGAGGGAAAGTTATGAAAAACTATTTTGATCTGACCGGTCAGGTCGCAATTGTTACCGGAGCATCCTCGGGATTGGGCGTACAAATGGCACAGGCGCTGGCTAATCAAGGCGCCAATATCGTTTGCTTGGCTCGCCGCAAGGAAAAGGTTGATGCCAATGCCGCAGAAATAGCGCAAAAGTACGGTGTAAAAGCTATTGGCGTGCAGTGCGATATTACTGACACCAAACGGGTTGAAGAAGCAGTTGATGAGATCTTAAAAGAGTTTGGACGCATCGATATTTTGATCAACAATGCAGGCACAGGCGGAGTAGTGCCGGCTGAGGATATGCCTGATGAGGTATTTTTGAATGAAGTTAACATAGATTTGATCGGAACATTTAAAATGGCTCGGGCAGTAGCCAAAAAAGCTATGCTGCCGGCAGGATACGGACGGATTATCAATATCGCCTCCATGTACGGCATGGTAGGCAATAAGATTGCTCCTACTGCTGCTTATCATGCAGCCAAAGGCGGCGTAGTCAACTTAACCAGAGCACTAGCAGCTGAATGGGGCGAAAAAGGCATTACGGTTAATACTATTTGCCCGGGATATTTTGAAACTCCTTTGACTAAAGAAACTTTGGAAACTGAGTTTTTCCAAAACTACGCAAAAACTATGATTCCTATGTCCCGCTACGGCAAAGAGGGAGAATTAGACACTGCGGCCATCTTCCTGTCCTCACCGTTCTCCAGCTATGTCAATGGCTTGGTTTGTGCAGTGGACGGCGGTTATACTTGTATGTAAGCACAAGCAAAATAAATGTCTGAATAAAAAGCCCATACCTTCAAGGTATGGGCTTTTTATTATTAATTGGCTTAGCTGCTCAAATTTTCTCTTTAAACAGTCCGTGATGATTGCAGTACCAATACAATATTCCATGGCTGCGGCTGAAAAAGCGCACCTCGGCATTGCCTTCAGGGTAAAGCTTGATAAAATCAAAACGGCTGCCGGTACAATAGGCGATAAAGGAAATATAATGCTTTTTACTCATCGGGTGCTCTATGGTGATGAAATATTCGTCTTCAATTTTTCCGCAGCTGATCTGGTGCTCGTCATCAGGAGATTCGGCTTCTAAAGGCGGCAGGTTGACTCCGCAGCAGGAGATCATTGCCGAACCGGTGCTGTGAATGACATTGCCGCAGATAGGGCAGACGTAGAGTTTGGATTTTAAAATATTGGCGGCTCGATTGGTGTTTATGATTTGCTCACCGGATAATAATTCTGCTACGGAAACCTGCAGGACATTAGCCAAAGGCTCAATCAGCGAGATATCGGGAAAGCCTTTGCCCGTTTCCCATTTGGAAATGGTCTTGTCGCTGACATTTAATTTTTCTGCCAGCTGCAGCTGAGTCAGCTGCTGCTTCTCGCGGAGTGCTTTGATGGCAGAGCCAGTGATGTAAGTATTCATTTACTCAACTCCCTTCTTTGCAAAAAAAGCATAGCATATTTGGTGAAGATGAGCAACCTACGCAGAGTAGAGTTTGCAGAGATTTTTAACCGCCAAATTATCACTGGGAAGCAGGAGTTGTATTTGTATGAACAATGCCTTCCATACGATCAATTTTATGCCGGGAGAAAAAGGCAAAACAGGCTGCAAATAAGATAGGGACAACCATAAAGCGCCACATTATAGGATAACCAGCTGAGGCTGCAATGCTGCCGCTGATAAGCGGACCGACCAGCATACCGCAATCAGTGCCGATATAGCTGGTGCAGCTGCCGGCTCCGCGGTGTTCATGAGGGACACAGCGCATACAAAGAGCTTGAATTGCCGGTTGGCAGGCTCCGTAGCCAAAGGCTGCGACAAAAGCAGCCAGCAAAAACATTGGGAGAGTGCGGCTAAAGCTGATGATGATAAAGGAGGAAGCAAAGAAAAACATTGCCGGCAGTACTACTCGCACAGTGCCGAAATTGTCTGAGAGGCGGCCGATAAGCGGGCGGGTAACAAGCAAGGTAAGGGCATAGACGGTAAAGTAATAGCCAATATTTTTAATATGATATTCTTCTGCATAAACGACAAGAAAAGAACCAATGGTGCTGAAAGTCATCGCTAAAAAGAACATGAGTATAGCAGGAGTAACGGCTTCTTTAGCAATAATGCTGGAACGGGAAATTTTAAAGTGGCGCCCCGGTGTATGTTCGGTATGGATAAGAAAAGTGACTCCGGCAGAAAGAAATGTTACAACCGCACTGATTGTAAAAGCAAATTGAAATCCAAAGTTATCGACAAGCACTAAGCCCACGGACGGACCTATGGCTTGACAGGCTGCTTGAGCAAGAGAAAAAATGCCGAGCCCGCTGCCCAGCTTATTTTGAGGAAGAGAATCGCTGGCAAGGGCGAGACAGCAAGTGGTGGTAAACGCCATAGCACTGCCTTGTATTAAACGGGAAATAATCAACGTAGGAATAGAATTTGAAAGCGCAAAGCCGCTGAAAGCTATGCCAAGAACACTCATAGAGCCGATCAATATGTATTTGCGGTTAAAAGTATCAATAGCCGGTGCGGAAATAAGTTTAAAAAGAAGGGCGGTAACAGCAAAAAGACTGGCTACTGTTCCAATAATTTCCGGAGTACCGCCGAGAAATTTGGCGTATTTTGAGATCAGAGTATTGGACATATATTGTCCCATATTCATCGCCATATTAACAAATAAAAGGCTGACAAAAGTGCGGTTAAAGATGCTGTTTTTTTTAAATTTGGCTTGCGAGTTCTGCATTGCACAATTCTCCTTTTTTTGGGATAAACCCAATACTTACCAACATCAAAGGTGTTTTATGTCAAAATATTTTCCTATCTTTATTATAGAATTAAAGCAGTTAAATGGTCAAGGAGAAAATAACAATTTTTAGAATTAAGCCTGAGGTTTTTGTTCTGCCGCCAAAGCCGCAAGGAAGATCTTTAGTTTAGATATTTCTTTAGATAGATAAAGCCGGTCTGGGGTAATCAGCCGGCGTATTCATAAAGCACCAAAGAGCCGTTTCTGCCGCTGACAGAAAGAGCGTAGTGATGGGTTTGCCCTTTTACATCGGTGAATGTGATGCCGTAAGCGGTCATATCACCATAAAAAACGATGCCGCAAACCAGGGGCATTTCGGGTGTAAGCTCAGCGGAGGTGTAGAGAATTTGGGCTGTTTCATAATTGCCGTCGTCGTCATAGCCCAGCAAGGCAAACTGCACATCAGTCAAATTTTCATTGGCGTATAAGGCGATGCTCTCCAGGTAGGGGGAATCTTCGGCGATGAAGCCCTGATATTTGCCGCCGCTTAAAAGCTCAGCAGAGGCATAGCAAACCCAAAGGGGAGCGGGATTTTCATCAGCGGCTTGAGCCTGCTTGAGGTCAATCCAGCCGCCCTCCTGCAGCTTGCCCCACAAAATATCTTCATAGTCGGTGGCTTCTTCGACGATGGTGTAATCACCGGCGGCGGTAATAGTGCCGCTATAGGAATAATCATAGCCGGCGCCTTCAAAAATTTGCGCTCCGGGATAAGCAAGGTGAATAGTGTAAGGGACATTAGCAGCATCCTGGGTCCAATGGCAGGAAGTTAAGAGGGGACAAAATATCAGCAGGACGCTGAGCATAAGAGCGAGTTTTGGAGATTTCATAGGTGTGCCTCCTTTATATTTTACAAGCAATGTCAGAACGCTTAGCGAAACTTCAATTTCAGTTTAGCCTAACCAAGGGAGCTTGTCAATAATATTTAAGCTAAAAGCAAGCTGTGCAGATAATCTAATTGACATCTTAAGAAAAAGCAAGTATGATTAAAGAGAAACTTAAAGTGACATGAAGCTTTTGAAGAAGGGGATAGCATGCACATCTTGATAGTGGAGGACGACCAAGTCTTAAATAAAGGGATAGCCTTATCTTTAAATAACGATACCATAACCCAGGCTTATTCGTTAAAAGAAGCCAGAAGCTGTTTTAATGAGGGGATTGAGCTGATTATTTTGGATATCAACCTGCCGGACGGCAATGGTTTGGATTTCTGCCGGGAGATCAGAAAGCAAAGCCAAGTGCCAATCATATTTTTAACAGCCAATGATTTGGAGATCGACATCGTCAGCGGCTTGGAAAGCGGCGCTGACGATTATATCACTAAGCCCTTTTCGCTGGCGGTTTTAAGGGCTAGGGTGAGTGCGGTGGCTCGGCGCAATAAAAATGTGCCGGCAAACTTTAAAAGCGGCAAATTTCAGTTTAATTTTGCTGAGATGATTTTTCTGGTGGATAATCAGCCGGTGGAACTAAGCAAAACGGAGCAGCGGCTGTTGCGCTTATTGGTAGAAAACGCCGGGCAGATACTTTCACGGGATTTTTTGCTGGACAGAGTCTGGCAGGGAGCGGAATTTGTCGAAGAAAATGCTCTCTCGGTAACTATTAAACGCCTGCGCACCAAGCTTGCGGGTGCACCTATTAAAACTGTGTACGCTATCGGCTATCTGTGGGAGAAGGAAAAATGATGGAGATATTTTTAACAGCTTTAAGCCTAATTTTAGCAGTCTGTTTAGTTTTATTATACCGCCGGCATTTAAAAACCCTGGAAAAAATAGATAAAATGCTGGAAAGCTCTTTAAGGGGCGATTTTAAAGAAGGGGATTTTACCGAAGAAAAGCTTTCCAAAATCGAAGCCAAAATGTACCGCTATTTAAAGGCGGGCAAAACCTCCTTAAAGCAGACTGAGGCGGAGAAAAACGCCATCAAAACCTTAATCAGCGATATTTCCCACCAGAGCAAAACGCCGATAAGCAATATCATGCTTTATACGGAGCTTTTAAAGGAAGATGAAAGCTTAAAGGGCGAAAATAAGGAATTAATAAACCAAGTGGCAAAGCAGGCGGAGAAGCTTAACTTTTTAATAGCCTCGCTCATAAAAATTTCCCGCCTGGAAAACGGCATCGTCACCGTCAATCCGGCTAAGAACAGCATTAACAAGCTTTTGGCAAGCCTCAATAAGCAAAAGGAAGCAGAGCAAAAAGGGATAACTCTCACGGTAGCATTAAAAGAGGAATTGACTGCTTATTTTGATTTCAAATGGACCTTGGAAGCCTTGGTAAATATTGTGGACAATGCCCTTAAATATACTCCCCGCGGCGGTGCGGTTACTATCAGCGCTAAGGAGTATGAGATGTTTGCCTGCATAGAGATAAAGGATAATGGTATCGGCATAAGCGAGGAAGAAACGGCGAAGATTTTCACCCGTTTCTACCGTTCGCCGCAGGTGGCGCAGGAAGAAGGCGTCGGCATCGGCTTATATTTAGCCCGGGAAATTATTGCTAAGCAAGCCGGCTATATTAAGCTTAAATCGCAAGTGGACGAAGGCTCGGTTTTTTCAATATTTTTGCCCAAAAAGGGAAATGTGACAAAACTGTAAGATTTCAGAAAGATTTGAGAAAGATTTATCTGTTAGTATAATGCTTGAAGAAAGCTAAACTAAAACTAGACGGAGGTAAGAGTGATGAGCATATTACAAACAGAAAATCTCAAGAAATATTACGGCAAGGGAGAAACGACCGTTAAAGCCTTGGACGGCGTAACTTTGACAATCGAGGATGGAGAATTTGTGGCGGTGGTAGGCACCAGCGGCAGCGGCAAGTCGACTCTTTTGCATATGTTAGGCGGTTTGGACCGACCGACAGAAGGCAAGGTTTATGTAGCCGGCAATGATATTTTTGCCTTAAAGGACGACGCCTTGACTATTTTCCGCCGGAGAAAAATCGGCTTTGTCTTTCAAAGCTATAACTTAGTGCCGACTTTGAATGTCTACGAAAATATCGTTTTGCCCATCGAGCTGGACGGCAACCGGGTGGACGAAAAGCATGTGCAGAGCATTATCGATATTTTAGGCTTAAAGGAGAAAATCAACAGCCTGCCCTCGGAGCTCTCCGGCGGTCAGCAGCAGCGGGTGGCCATTGCCCGCGCCTTGGCAACTAAGCCGGCAATAGTTTTAGCCGATGAGCCCACCGGCAACTTGGACAGCAAAACCAGCTTGGACGTCATCGGACTTTTAAAAATCACCAGCGAGCAGTTTAAGCAAACCATCGTGATGATAACGCACAATGAAGAAATAGCCCAGATGGCAGAGCGGATAATCCGTATCGAGGACGGCAGAATTGCAGGTGAGCGCCATGTTTAAGGTCAACAGCAAAAAATGCCTGACACTGCTCTCCAAACGCTCCTTAAAACAGAATAAAACCAGAAATATCGTGGCAGTTATTGCCATAGTTTTGACCACGGTTCTGTTTACTTCGGTTTTCAGCATCGGCATGAGCATCATGGATTCCTTGGAGCGCTCGACCATGCGGCAGGTGGGCACCGAAGCCCACGGCGGCTTTAAATTTTTGACTCAGGAGCAGTATGATATTGTTAAAGCTGACCCTAAGATTAAGGATATCTCATACAATATTTTAATCGGCTTCGGCGAAAATCCCGAATTTAAGAAAACCTATGTGGAAATTCGCTGGACAGAGGAAAAGGCTGCCGCCTGGTCCTTTAATCTGCCCACCACCGGCACTTTGCCTAAAGAGAAGATGGATATTGCCACCACTACTAATGTGCTTGATGCCTTAGGTCTGCCCCATGAATTAGGCGTGCAGGTGCCCTTGGAATTTACCGCAAACGGTGTCAAATATCAGGATACCTTTACCTTGTGCGGCTTTTGGGATATGGACGTGGTGATGGGGGCTAACGAAGCCTTTTTGTCCAGGGAATACGCTGATTTAGTGGCGCCGGTTTGGCATGAATCAAGGACGGCAATAGAAGCAGAAGATAATTCCTGGATGGCTGGCTCAATCAATCCTGCCTTATGGTTTAATACTTCGTGGGATATCGAAGGACAGATGGAGGATTTAAAGAATCGCTGCGGCTTTGGTCCGGAGGTTAACGAAGGGGTCAACTGGGCTTATGCCGGGGCGGAGATGGATTTGCCGAGCTTAATTTTAATGGGCGGGCTGTTGGCAATCATCATGTTTTCCGGTTATCTGATTATTTACAATATATTTTATATTTCCGTATCTAAGGATATCAAATTTTACGGGCTTTTGAAAACTATCGGCACGACTAACAGGCAGCTGAAAAAAATAGTCCGCCGACAGGCTCTTTTATTGTCGGCAATCGGCATTCCGCTGGGACTGATTTTCAGCTATGCCCTTTCCTTTGCCTTGGTGCCCTTGGTAATTTCCATTTCCAATCTGGCGGAAAGCTATGTCATCTCCGCTAATTGGCTGATTTTTGCCGGCGGTGCCCTTTTTACCTTGGCTACAGTGTGGGTAAGCTGCATTAAACCCTGCGCCTTTGTCAGCAAAATATCGCCGATGGAAGCAGTGCGCTATAATGAAGCGGAAAGAAAGCACCGCAAAACCGTTAAACGAAGCAAAAAATCCACCCCCTTTTCCATGGCGGCGGAGAACATGAAAAGAACGCCGAAAAAAGCCATTGCCGTCATTTTATCCTTGTCCCTTTCTTTGGTCTGCCTAAACGGCACGGTCACCTTGGTCAAAGGCTTTGATATGGATAAATATATCCAAAACAGCGTAGTGTCGGATTTTCATATCGCCGATGCCAGCTTGCTGAATAATTTAAGTGCCGCCGTTATCCTTAACGGCGTAACACCTGAAGATATGGCAGAGATTGCAACTGTGCCGGGACTAACGGAGATGGGCAGTGTCTATATGCGGGAGCACTGGCATAAACTAAGCGCTGAGGCTTACCAAAATGCTCAGCAGATTTGTGACGAATATCAAGATGAATTACCCATGCCTTACGTTGAGGAATATCTGCGACTGCTTAATGAAGAACAAAAAATATCAGCCCATTTGTACGGCATTGACGATTTTATCATGGACAAGATGGAAATTGTGGACGGTGAGATGGATTGGGAAAAATTTAAAAGCGGCGATTATCTTGTTGCGACCGCTTTTACCAACTTGGGTAATGGGCGTTATTACGATATAGGCGATAAGGTAACTATTGACTACGGCGATGGCAAGGTTAAGGAATACGAAGTCATGGCAATCGGCAATATTCCCTATGCCTTGAGTCCCCAGCACGGGCATTTCTTAGATATTTATTTTACCATGTATGCGGAGGAATTTATCCGGCAGACCGGCGAGCATAGTGCCATGAAAACCGCCTTTGATGTCACAGCTGAGGAATATGACAATGCAGAAAAATGGGTGCAGAATTACTGCGAAAATGTCAACAGCGACTTAAATTATAAATCCCGCTCACTTTATGTAGAGGAATTTAAGAGCACGCAAAATGTTTTTCTGGCAGTAGGCGGGCTTTTGAGCTTCATTTTAGCCCTGATCGGCATTTTAAACTTTATCAACTCCATGCTGACCTCGGTTGAATCCCGCAAACGGGAGCTTGCCGTCTTGCAGGCTATCGGCATGAGCGGCAGGCAGTTAAAAATGATGTTAATCGGCGAAGGAATATTGTATATAGCCGGAGCGGTGCTGCTGGTGTTGGTTTTAGGTACGCCGTTAGATTATTTGTTAGTCCAAGCCCTTGCGGCGCAGATGTGGTTTTTTACCTATCACTTTACTATTTGGCCGCTTATTTTCTGCCTGCCGCTTTTAATAATAGTGGCGGTGACAGTTCCGTGGATATGCTATAAAAATATTTGCCAAAAAACTGTGGTCGACCGGCTGCGGGAATAGGTGGCTTCAAGTGAATATAAAAAAGCGGTGAGGTACTCTCATCGCTTTTTTATGTATTGTATAAAAAAAGAAAAATTTTTTAAACGGTAAACAGCATTTTGCTAAAATAAATACGCTATTTTGGCAGTGTGCAAAAATGGGACTAAATATTGAGTATTTTCAGCAAATAAAGATAAGTATGCAGGCAAGGAAGCATAAAGGGCAAGTTTATACAAAAAGCAATTTAAAAAAATAGAGTTTATGCAAAAAAGGTTTTAACTTATTTGTGTAAACGAGTTAAAGGTTAATTTGTATTAAGGGAAAAGTTAAAAAAAATAATGTTTTACATAAACAAAATATATATAAAATAAAATTAACTAAGATAGCTATCAAAAATAATTCATCAATCAAGGGAGGAATTAACTATGACAAAAAAACGCGTAATGATAGTAGGCTTAGATGGAGCAGATCCATTTGTTATTAAAAAATTAATAGCAGATGGCAGAATGCCAAATATGAAAAAGTTATTAGATAACGGAGTGGCAACGGAAGGGCTGGATATGATTGGAGCACAGCCCTCAGTTACGCCGCCTAACTGGACATCATTAGCAACTGGTAGTTGACATAGAACTCACGGAGTAACATGTTTCTTTAATCATACTTTAGGAAAACCGTTGGATGTATTTCCTATAAACTGGGTGCCAGAACAGTAAAATCTAAATTAATTTGGGAAACATTTTCTAAAAATAAAAAAGAAGTATTATGTTAAATTATTGCGAAGCATGACCGCCGCGTGATGGAAATGATTAATATGGAATCTATGTCGATGGCACCGGAGTTATTCCTTTTTTGAGAAACTCTGTTGATTTTCAGAAAAGCATCTCTTGAGAAGAAGGAGATTTCCAAATTAAAGAATGGGCACATGCTGTAGATACCAGTGCTGGTGATTGCCTAGTGTATGCTGATTCCTTTGAAGAGATGAATGCTGATAAAGAAGTAAAAGTCGGTGGCAGCGCTATGTGGGCAGACGGTGACTATCAAACAAAAGTTGATTATTTGGAGTTTGATTCCATAGAAGAAGCACGTGCTGCCTATGAGCAGCAAGGTTTTGCTCCTGCTCAAGCAGATAGAATTTTGACTCCGTTAAAGCAACCAGAAAATTGGACTGCTACTTTACCTGAGGGAGCAAAAGTCGCATCATTCCCGATTAATGCGGGGCTATTGCGCTGGTTTTTAGTAGTTTCTGCAAGTGATGGGGGACATTATGATACAGTTAGCATTTATGCCAATAAAAAAGCAATCAGCCTTTGGGCACTGTTACATTGGGGAGTAGATGGAGCGATTTTATTTATGATGTATATAATGTTGGCGGTCAGAAGAAAAGAGTAACTTATAAATTTAGAATCTTAGAGTTAGCTGATAATGGCTCAAAAGGTGAGATTTATTTTAGCCATGTTATTGACTATGATGTAATCACCTATTTCCATCCTCAGGAAATGCGGAATATGACAAGCTCTCGCAATACTATGATATTTATTTAATTCATAGAGCATACATGAAATTGTATGTTTCCCCGGAACATCCATATGCAAAAAAGAAGCAAATATCTTTGTATCGTTTGGACAAATACCCTTTTGTAAATTTTACAACCAATAAAAGCAATTACGAATCATTTTATTCAGATATACTGGAACGTTACGGAGTTAAGATAGCGGCTTCTATTAGCACAAATAATTCAAATATTATAAATGATTGCATGCGTAATGATTGCGGTTATTATGTTGCAACAGATTATACTCATATAATAGGCAGTCATGCTGAGGACAGATTAAAATTTATAAGCATTCCGATTACGCCTAAAATTTATATATTATATTTGGCACTTTTTTCTAAAGATGATAACGAAAGCATTAAATACTTCAAGCAGTTGTTCCTGCAAATGTATCCGAAAGCCAGATTGCAATAATTTGTTTTTGAAATAATGTTTTAAAATGTAACAATGAAGAAAAAAATTAAAAAGAAAGAAGAATTGTGCGGATCGGAGATGTTAGAAGGTTTGCACAATTTTTTGATAGATAAACATAATTAGCCGCCAAAATAGGCATTTTACATAAATATTCAAGATTGCAGAGAGAGTGAGCTATTGCAAGTGCGGAAAAGTCTTTTAGATGGGATAAAGCAGCTTCCGTGCAAAGAAATATTTAAAGCAAAGAGAAAGATTAGAATTTGCCTTATTAGAAAAAACGAAATTGCTCATTTTAATCTTATAATGGATATTATAAATAGGGCAAAAGGCATAAAGGAGATAGAGCTGTAGATTTTTGATACACTTTTGACATCTTGGAAAAGCAAAAAGAAAAATTCGAGCAATGCCATACATGGGAATATACAATCAGCAAAGAACAGGACAGGTAAAAGCAGAGCCGATAACTGCGCGAAATAAAAATGTGCAGCTATCGGCTCGGTTGTTTTATAGAACAGGGAGATGTGTTGGTGGATTGCTTTTCTAAGTTATGGGAAAATACGGCAATTGCTTTACAGAGAAAACGCAAAGAAATAAATTTTCACTGAGATGATAGTGAGTTTTTTATTGGGAAAAAGCCCTGAGGAGAGAATAAATGGCAGTCATTTATCGTCCAAAAGAGAGAATAGGAGAATAGCTTATTTATGGCGATTAAGAAGGGAATGTTTAAAAACTATCTATCGTCATCTAATGAGGTTATGATGTCATTGAGAGAATCAAGATCAGTAATAGATAATTGTAGTTTATTTTTTTTCGCAATTCCTATTTTCTCCAATTCTGTGATATAACGAGTTACATTGTTGCGATGAACTCCGGTGATAGAAGAAATATCATTGCGGCTGGGAAAGTTTTCTATTTTTACTTCGCCGTTACTCAAATGTTTGCCGTAGCGATAAGCCAACTGATAGATAAACTTGTAAACTTTAGATTTAGCATTTTCGCTTTCTGCATTAATTAATTGCTGGACTAAAAGCCCGTATCGGCTAAAAATAGTGTTTGTATAGTCTTGTAAATGTTTAGGGCTTTGTAAGATATAGTCATTATAATAGACAATATTCATATAATAAATTTCGCAGTCTGTTTGAGCAACCACTCTTTTGGCAAAAATATCTGTCAGGAAACTGGATAGAATATTTTTTTCTTCCAAAAACCACATCAAGCGTTCATCACCCAAATCATTAATCATATAGACTTTGAGCTGACCTTTCATGATATAGCCGATAGAATCCTTCGAAGGCACTTTGACCTCATTGCCTTTTTGAAAACAATCTTTGCGGTAATAATGGTTTTTAAAGCATAAAGCCAGTTCTTCTTGATTGCCGGATATATAAGGGAAAAAATCATCTGACATAGAAAATACCTCCTTTAATCTTTTTTTAAGTATAGCATACAAAAAATTTATTATCAAGATTGCTGCGCTCAAAATAAAAAAATTTGGAAAATGTTGCAGAAAACAACTTTTCAAATAAAATATATGGTAATATAATTATAGAGAACATAAGCAGATGTTTGTGATTTAGATATCTATTATACTCTGTCTAAAATTAATTCGGCCGGTTAATTTTAATAGAATAATAAGTTATATTTTCAATTTCCAAAATATTTCAAATTATTATTTATTAGGAGGAGATTACATGAGCTCTGCAGTAAAAAAAGATGGTTTAGGCTATTGGATAAGAGTAGCTATTTGGGTAGTGCTGTCTTTTAGTGGTTGGTTTATTCCGGCAAGCGGAACAATAACTGAATATGGAATGAAAGTTTTAGGTATTTTTGTTGGTTTAATGTTCGGTTGGATTTGTTTAGATTTAATTTACCCCAGTTTTTTTTCAATAATTCTAATGGCATTTGCCGGCGGAGTTGCTGCTCAGAACTTATTTTATAAAGGTTTTGCGTACCAAATTTGCGTTATAATTTTTGTATTATGTACTTTTACTGCTTATGTGCAACACAGCAAATTAGATCAAGTACTGGCAAAATGGGTAATCGATCTGAAACTTTTGGAAGGCAGACCGTGGTTATTTATCACAATTTATATGGCTTTAATATTTGTGTTAGGCTATTTAGTAGGAATTTATGCTTGCATATTTGTAATGTGGCCAATCACCTATGCTATATGCGAGGAATTAGGTTATGAGAAAAAATCGCCTTTTGCCAGCTTTATGCTTTTTGCTGTAACTTACATTTCCGGCATTGGCATGATCAGTAAACCTATGGATGCTTGGTGTTTAATTGGTTTGACTGCGTTAACAAATTTTAACGGTTATGAAGTAAACTATTTAATGTACACCATTTATATGTTGGTTATTGCGATTATTTCTACAATAGGGTTTGTGGGAATTGGCAAGTTTTTGATGAAAATAGATGTCAGCCCCTTAAAAAACAGAAAAAGTACTGGCGAAAAGCTCGTTTTGAATAAAGAACAAAAAATAGGTGTGGGAATTTTAGCCGGCTTTTTGCTTGTTATGTACGCACCAAGTATTTTGCCTAAGGAACTATTCCTAACAACTATTATTAACCAGTTAGGCGTTATAGGTGTTGGAGCTGCTTGCTGTATTGTTTTAGGAATGTGGCGTTCTAAAGGAGAACCGATCTGCGATGTTGCCAAATTAGCTACAATGGGCACTCCGTTTTCTATCGTCTTTTTAATGTGCGCCAACTGTGTTGTAATAGACGGTTTGCAGGCCAGCGAAACCGGTATAATCGCTCAGATTACCCAAACTTTTGCCCCAATGTTTGCCGGACTGTCGCCGATAGTTTTCTACTTAGCCTTGATTGTTTTCTATGGCATAATTACTCAGTTTGTTCATAATGTAGTGCTGCTTTCCGTATTCGTACCGATAACCCTGAATTTTACCGGGATGATCGGAGCAAATCCGGTTATTACAACATTCTTAGGCATTTCCGTTTTAAGCTGTGCGTTAGCAACTGCCGGGGCAAGCTCCAGAAGCGGTTTGGTTTTTGGCAATACTGTTTGGATCGATATGAAATGGGCATATTTCTTAGGTGTCGCTAATGTAATTATATTTATGATTATTATGTTTGTAGTAGGCGTGCCTTTAGGCAGTATTATGTTCCCATATTAATATTAGTTAACAATGGCTTTGACCATTTAAGAAAATTCAATTTACATTTTTAAGGAGGAAAAAACAATGGCAAGATCAAACAAAGTTTTAGTTTTAGGCTTAGACGGGATGGAACCCGATACTACGCGCCGCATGGTAGATGCCGGCAGAATGCCTAATGTCAAAAAAATACTGGAAAGAGGTGCTGCTCGTCATGATTTGGAGTTGTTAGGGGCAATGCCCACAATTACTCCTGCCCAATGGACAACTTTAGCTTGCGGCTGTTATCCGGCTACTCACGGGGTTACGGATTTTTGGAATCAAGATCCGGAAAATCTTGACACAATTATTTATGGCTTAGATTCTCATTTGTGCCAGGCTGAGCAGATGTGGAATGTTACTGCTCAAGCAGGCAAGAAGACCTTGGTATTCCAATGGCCGGGTTCTTCTTGGCCGCCAAGCTCTGACAGTGAAAATTTGTTTGTAGTAGACGGCACTCAACCGGCTTCGGTTAACTATTCGATAGCAAATATTGATATTGAAAAATATATCGTTGCTTCCAAGGATATTAAAGAGAATGTATTTATCGATCATATTACCTCTCAAAGTTTAGGTGATGCAGCTACTGATTGCGTTATCGATAAATTGGATTTAGAAGAAGAGGAAGAAGAAAATAAATATGATGATTTTGAATTTAATAAAGATAATAAAGTTGAACTGCTGCTTAACCGCTATAAAATGAAGAGAATTAAGAATGTTGACTTTCATGATATTGCAGCTGCCGGAGGTTCTTTGGCAAAAGTGCCGTATGATAAAACTGAAAGTACTATATCTGCGCCTAACAACTGGAGCTTTGCAGTTCCTGATGGTGCTTTGGAATTTGTTACCTATACTTCCGGCGGGCAATTACGCCGTCCCTGCTTGATTTTAAAAGGCGAAGACGGCAAATATGCTAAAGTTGCTGTTTACAGAAGCAAAAAAGATGCTGAACCGCTTTGCGTTTTGCAAGGTGATGTATTTGCTGTCGATGTACTTGACGAATGCATCGAAAACGGCAAAAAAACCATGGCAACTCGCTATTATCGTTTGCTGGAATTAGCAGAAGATGGCTCTTTGGTTAGAATGTGGATGAGTACCGCCTTTAAAGTAGATTGTGATGATCGCTGGTCTCCAAAAGCCATTTATAAAGAAGCTATTGAAAACTGCGGTTATGTTCCGCCGTTTACGCAAATGGGAGGAACTTCCTTGGAATTTGCGCAAAAGATTTTAACTCCTCTGTGGCGGTTAAATGCTTTGTGGCAATCCCGAGTTATTAATTATATGATCGCAGAAAAAGGTATCGAGGTAGTATTCAGCCACCATCATTTTATTGACCATTCCGCTCATCAGATTTGGAATTACGCTTGTCAGAAACCGGGATTTGAACCGGAAGCTGAATATCAAAAACAAATTGACCGTACCTATGAAGTAGCGGACGAGTATATCGGCACCTATATGCATTTATTGGATGAAGGCTGGACTATTATTATTACATCTGACCATGGTGAGATGATTCATGATAAGCCGTTAGCACGTTTAGGCAGTGCAGCAGGTGTCAGCGCCGGTATTATGAGAGAGCTTGGCTACACCCAATTCATCAAAGACGAAAATGGCAATGATACTACAGAAATCGACTGGGAAAACACCAAAGCTATCGCTATTCGCACCAGCTATATTTGGATTAACTTAAAAGGACGCGATGCTCATGGCATAGTTGACCCGGCAGATAAGTATGATTTGGAAGAACAAATTATTGACGATTTATATAGATATCGTGATGAAAACGGAGACCGCATCATAGCTATGGCATTTCATAATAAAGACGCAAAAGTCATCGGCTTAGATGGTCAGTATACCGGCGATATTGTATACATGAACAGAGAAAGACATGTAAGCGAGCATGGACAAGGTCTGTCTACTTACCGCAGTTATTACGGAACCACCGTATCTCCAATCTTTATTGCATGCGGTGCCGGGATTATACATGATGATGATGTAAAACGCACCATTCGTCAAGTTGATGTTGCGCCCACTATAGCTGTTTTGCTTGGCTTGAGAATGCCGGCACAATGTGAAGGGGCACCTGTATATCAGATTTTGGCAGATCAATAATCCATTTCAGGGGAAATTGGAAGAGCATAAAAGGTGACCTTGGGTCACCTTTTATGGCTTTAAAATGCAGATTAAGAAAAGTTTGGAAGAAAAATAAAAGTTTAATGTTGAGGGCAGAATATTACTAAAAAAGATTTTTTTGGTGAAGCAATAATTTTTTAAAGAAATTGGTTAATTTAGGGCAATCTAAATTTTAGTTAGGAGGGGGAAAATGTCATTAGAAATACATAGAGACATATATTCGGGTATGGTCGCAGAAGAATTAAATAAAGAGGGATTTTTCGGACAAGAATATCAATTGTTTGGATTTTTATGGGCGGATGAGAATCAATTAAAATTAGAATACGCTACTAAAGAAGAGACTTGCGCAGAAAAATTTTTAGAAAAGCAACAGCAGGGAAAATCATTATCACCTTATCTTCTGATAAGCCGCAGAAGCTACGATATCGGGGACAAACAATTTCAAGAACAATTGTTAGGGGAACTTAGAGATAAACTTAATACTTTGTATGGTAAAAGCCTAAAACTTGAAATGAGTATCCTTGAAGCAGAAGATAAGATGCTTGCAAATAAAGTGGCAGAGTATTTTGCTCAGCAAACCAAGGAGCAGCTGCAAGAAAAAATGCTGCCTTTAATGATGATTTTGGCGCAGTTGAGAAGAAGAAAGGTAATAAGCCAAGAATTTTTTGAACAATTTAAGGACAAATTTGTCCTGCTGCTCCATAATGAACTGACGGAAAAGCAGAAGAATGTGTATGGTTTTATGTATAATTACGAAAACAGCTGGCAGATATACACCAATGCCTATTGGCCGGCTGTTGTCAAAAAGTGGTTTGAGTATTTGGAAAAAGGCGCAGCGGTAAGCAGTTTGCTTAGAAAAACATATCTTTTAAAGCAACAATGGTATCAAATAAAAGCTGATTTTACGGATTATTTAAAAGGTATTTTTGATCCGGAGCTATTACAGCTATGCTTAGAAGCAAAATTTACTCTGCCATTAAAGGATGATTAAAAGAAGCATTTGGGGAACAGCGTCTAAGCATAATTTATTGTGAAAATAATTTAGGGCGCTGGTAAAGTCTTGATGAAAAATGTTTAATAACTTTCATAGAATGTGATAGAGTTTGCATAGATAAATTTGGGCAAAGCTATCAAAACAAACAAAAAATGCAGCAACATGAATTGCTGCATTTTTTTGCACTGAAATCAAAGTTGAGAGCTGATTGAAGACTTGTTAGTTAAAAAATTTTTGATAGGAAATATATCATAAAAAAAACTTTGCTTGCCATTTTAATATGTTAAATATATAATAAATTTAAGATGATCATCAGCAATAAGCATTTATTATGGATAGGTATGAGGTAAAAAGGCAAAGATATTTTTTAAATATATTTTGAATATTTTGAAAAATTATTTTAAAGTTTGCTTTTTACTTGGGTCAATAAAATTAAAACATGAAGATTAAATGAGGAGTATATTATGGGCAATTTAGTAGAGAGAAAATATTATATAAATCTGCTTATTACGCTGTGCATCATTTTCGGCTCAAAGCTTTTGCCGGCTATGGGGGTAATCACAGAGTATGGAAGCAATGTAGTGGGAATATTTATCGGCGTAATTTATGGCTATTGCACCATAGGTGTAGCAGTTCCAAGTTTTATGGCAATCATAGCTTTAGGCTTCAGTGGATTTTCCACTGTGCCGGAAATAATGAAAATGAGTTTTGGCGACAGCACCGTACTTTATATAATATCTATTTTGATTTTGAGCTCAATGTTGGAGACAAGCGGTTTATCAGAGAAGATGGTTAACAAAATGGTTACTTTCAATTTTGCTAAAGGCAAGCCATGGGTGATTACATTCATGTTTTTGTTGGCAGCATATATCGTGGCAATATTCATCAACTCGATTCCGTCAACGATTATCTGCTGGAGCTTATTATTCAATTTATTTCCGACACTGGGCTTTAAAAGCGGGGATAAATGGCCGATAGTTATGGTTTTCGGCGTTTTATTTACAGCAACATTGGGAGCAAGTATACCGTCATTTCAAGTCAGCGTAGCTTCCAACTTTGGACTTTTAAGTGTCGCCAGCCAAGGTGAGCTGGTGATGAATCCTTTAAAGTATATGATTTGGTCTTTCCCTTGCTCGGTAGTGCCGTTTGTGATTTATTTTTTGCTTATTAAATATATCATTCGCCCGGATGTTTCTTTATTGAAAAACGATGATATCTTTCAAGCAAATGACCAGCCTTTGACCAAGGAGCAGAAAATTGTAAGTGCGATTTTTGTCGTCTTTATCGGTGGCTTAATATTGCCCAGCGTGCTGCCGGAAGGAAATATTATTAAGGAAATTTTCAACAATTTGTCAAACTGCGGCTGGGGATTGTTCGTTATAATGATAGCCCTTATGCTGACTTTGGATAAGAAAAAGGTTTTTAACTTTGACGAACTTTTTTCCAAAGGAGTAATTTGGGATATCGTCTTAATGATTGCGGTTATCTATACTTTGGTAGGTGCCGTAACTGACGAAAGCACCGGCGTTTCCGAGCTGCTCATCAATGTTATGGCGCCAATGCAAAACAGCATGAGCAAAATGCTATTTTTCGTAACAGCAACCCTAATCTATGCCTTGATTGCCAATGTAACCAATACGGTAGCCGCCAGCTTTATGTTTATTCCGATTATGCACGTTTTAATGGGAGATGGAGCAAGCAGCTATATTTTCACTTCAATGGCGGTTTATATCAGCTCAGCCAGCTTTTTGATGCCTTCTGCCACTGTTAATGCGGCAATGATGTACAACCAAAAACAATGGCTGCCGATGAAATATTGCTTGATCTTTTCACTGCTGACAATAGTGTTGATCTATTTGGATATGGTAGTGATAGGCATACCGTTGGGCAGAATAATTTTTTAACAGAAATGTTTTACAGTGCAAACTTTTAATATTTATATCAAAATTAGCAAGGAGGGTAAAAAATGGGTTTAGAGAGAAAACAAATCAACAACAAAATTTTAATTATCGGTATTGACGGTATGGATCCCCGTGCTACGCAGCATTACTTAAAGGAAGGCAAAATGCCTAATGTGCAAAAATTATTGGAGCGCGGAGCGGCTAATAAGGATTTGGAAATGATAGGCGGTCATCCTACCGGCACCCCGCCGATGTGGACCACATTGGCAACCGGCTGTTATGCCAATGTTCACGGAATCACCGACTTTACTTTGCAAAGCGACAAAGGACCGGAATACACTTGCTATGGTTTTGACTCAAGACGCTGCCGCGCAGAACAATTATGGAATGTTTTTGCGGAAAACGGCATGAAAACATTAGTCTGGCATTGGCCGGGCTCTTCATGGCCGCCGTCTTCTGACAGCCCTAATTTGCACGTGGTAGACGGTACTGAGCCGATCGGCGTAAATTTGGGTACGGCTATTGTTAAGCAGCAGTTTTTTGCGGTCGCCGATAAAACAATTACCGAGCTTACTTACAAAAAACCGGGAGAAGCGGTAGGCGTTGCTCCGTGCGTAATCCATGATTTAAAAGTGGAGGACGACGGCGGAGATGCTGCAAAAGCTGCTATGACCGGTCAAGACAGCCTGCATGTTGTTTTGGACAATAAAGAAGGAACAGAAGGATATTCTCAAGCTCATAACTGTGATTATTCCTTGAGCCCAATCAAAGAAGCCAAAGAGTGGGCTGATGCACCGGCAGAGGCTCTGGAATTTACTATTTTAGCCAGCGGCGGTTTGCTCAGAAGACCAGCCTTGGTATTAAAAAATGCCGCCGGGGTATATGATACCGTAAAGGTTTATACAAGCAAAAAGAATACTGAGCCCTTGGTTATTTTAACCAAAGGCAAAATGATTCATAATATATTTGATGTTGACTATCGTGATGAGCAAAAAGTTGACACCATTAAAAGCATGAGCTTGCTGGAAATTGCCGACGACGGCAGCTATGTGAGATTATTTGTCTCGGCAGCGCTGGATATTCACGACAACAGTGTCTGGCATCCGAAACATTTATATGATGAGGTAGTTGAAAATGTCGGCTATCCGGAAGATGCTCCGATGTTAGTGCCGCAAGTAGGCAAAGGAGAAGATCTGTATACTTGTATGCTCCCTCTTTGGGACAGATATAGTGATTGGCAGGCAGATGCTTTGCACTATTTAATCAGCCATGAAAAATATGACGTTATTTTCAGCCACAATCATAATATTGATGCGCAAATGCACGTTATTGCCCGCAATATTAAGCACAGAAGCTACAGTCAATATCCTACAGAAGTAGCTATTGATTTTATGGAGAAAATATATCAGCAAACAGATAATTATGTAGGCAGATTTCTGCATTATTTGGACGAAGGCTGGACTATTTTCTTGGTAAGCGACCATGCCTTGGTTTGTCCGGAATATGAGCGCCCGCAGATTTGTGAAGGCAGCGGAGTGCATGCCGGCGGCATCATGCGTGATTTGGGCTTTACCGTAATGGTTAAAGACGAAAACGGCAACGACACACATGAGATTGATTGGAGCAAAACTAAAGCAATTAACAGCCGCAACAACAATATATATCTGAATTTAAAATCCAAATATGATCACGGAATCATTGAACCGGAAGATCAGTATGAAGTAGAAGAGGAAATCATGACAGCTTTGTATGGCGTCAAACATCCTATCAGCGGCAAGCGCGTAATTGGCTTGGCTTTGCGCAATAAAGATGCAGTTATCTTAGGCTATGGCGGAGATCAATGCGGCGATATAATCGTATGGACGGCAGAAGGATACAATGATGACCATTTTGATGCGATTACTACCACTTACGGCTTAAACTACACCTCTTTGCAGCCTATTCTTATTGCTGCCGGAGTGGGGATTAAGAAAGGCGAATTGACAAAGCGTATTATTCGCCAAGTAGATTTTGCGCCTACTTTGGCTATTATTGGCGGTGTAAGAATGCCGGCTCAATGCGAAGGCGCACCGATTTATCAGATTTTAGACAGAGAAGTTTAAAAATAAAAGCACCTATTTTTTAGGTGCTTTTATTTAAAGGGTAAGCTAAAAAATTTGGTACATATTACTGTAGTTTTTCTTTAAGAAGTTGCAGATGGTATTGTAGCATGGATGCCCTTGAATTGCAGGATTGATGATAGCTAAATGAACTATGGATATTTTTTCTTTTAAAGGAATTATTACCGTATCCTCGGGAATTTCGTTATTATTGAAATCATTGGATTGCAAAAGGCTGTAGCCCATATTGTCAGAAATAAATTGTTTGCAGATTTTTTCGGAGTTTACCTTGTATTTGGGTTTAATATTTACCCCTAAATTAACGAGGTATTTGAGCAAATAACCCATGGCATCATCGTTTGTAACCCGAATAATCAGGGGCTCATTGATAATTTCGGCAATGGAGATTTTGCTTTTTTGTGCCAGTTTATTTTTCTTGCTTATATGCACACCTAAGGCGCTGGTGGATAAGAAAAAGCAAGGAAGCTTTTTCAGATAAGCTTTATTGGCCATGAATTCTTCATGCGCCATATCTGTCAAGGCTAAATCAAAGTTCTGCACAAAGTTATTGATGGTTTCCGTAAAATAGTTGTTAATAAAGGTATCGTCATAAATGTGGATAGAGGAATTTTCCACAGTATAATGTTTACACAGCTTTTTTAGTAAAGAAGACGACATCGCCACTTCCGAAGGGGCGGAAAGAATATTAAACCTTTTGAGAAGCTTGGGGTTGCTGAGATTATTTTTGGAGTTGGAGGCCAGAGGAATCAGATCATCAATTAAAAGCATGATTTTTTCCAATTGCTGACAGATACGTTCGCCGTCAGGTGTTAAAAAAACGCCGTATTTATTGCGGATAAATAATTGCACGCCTAACTCTTTTTCCAGATTGCTAACTAAGATACTCATATTTTGAGCTGAAGAATGGAGATTTTCAGCGGCTTTTTTCATTGATTTGGTTTTGGATATTTCCAATACTGCTTGGAATTGTTCTATGCGCATTCGTTATTCCTCCAAAATCGTTTACAGATGGAGCTGCTAAAACAAAAAAGTGCAGTTATCTTAAAATTTTTGCAAATGTTGAATCGATAATTAAATTTTAACATAAAATAATATTTTTTGTCAATGCTCGGGCGGAGTATCTATAAAGAAAATAGAACTGTTAGACAGCAAATTCAGGGATTTCAGGGAGAAACATAAGCAATAGTTTGAACGTAAAACACAATGGGCAAAAGCTTATGATTAAAAAATTATTGATGGACTAATGGTAATCAAAGAATCTTTGCTTGCAATAAAAAAGAAAAAAGATTAGAATAAAAGACAAGGAAATGAAATATATTAGGAGGAATTATTATGGGGAAAAAAAGAGCAATGATGATTGGTTTAGACGGAGCAGATCCTTATGTTATCAAACGGCTTATTGATCAAGGCAGGCTGCCGCATTTAAAGAGAGTGTTAGAAAATGGTGTAATTGCCGATAAAATGTCAATGCTTGGAGCCTTCCCCTCAGTTACCCCGCCCAACTGGGCATCGTTAGCAACCGGAAACTGGCCCAAAACGCATGGCGTAACCTGCTATTGGAACCAAACTGAGGGCAAAGATTTGATGACCTGCGAGATGAACTGGGATTCTCGGAGAGTTGAGTCGGATTTAATTTGGGAAGCATTTAGCCGTGAAGGCAAGCGCAGCATTATGCTAAATTACTGCGAAGCATGGCCGCCGCGCATTAAAGATGATCAGTATGGTGTTTATGTAGATGGTTCCGGCGTTGTGCCGTTTTTGCGCAGTGAGGTTGACGCTCCTAAAGTAGTGACTTTGGCAACTGACTGTGAGTTAAAGGTTATTCCCCATATTGCTAAAGATAACGCCAGCGACTGTATTGTTACTGCTGAAATGTTAGAAAATATGACCGGCGATGATCAAAAGGAAGCTGTTGAAAAAGAGACTAAAGAGTCAGATCCATTTGTCGATACTCCTTTGATTGAATTCCCCTTTGATATCGTCGGCAAAACACCGAAAGGTGCAGAAAAAGATTCAGCAGATGCGATCATCTCCCCCTTAAATGATCCCGTAGGCTGGACAATCGATTTGCCGGAGGGCGCAAAAGTAGCAGTAGTACCTTTGGCAGACAGCACTATCCGCAGATTTTTTGTATTAACCGCATCTGATGGGAAAAAATATGATACCTTGACCATATATCGCAATAAAAAAGATCCTCAGCCCTTAGGAGTTGTTGGCTTGGATAAATGGAGCGATCCCATCCGCGACGTATATATGAATAACAATGAGAAAGTGAATGTCGGTTATTTTGTGCGGCTTATGAATATCAAAGAAGATGGCACGGGAGCAGAAATATTGATTAGCCATGCTTTGAATGTTGATGATTATGATTATTTTTATCCTCGCAGCATAGGCAAAAAGATGTTTGATGAAATTGGACCATTCATGCCGCAGATTTGGCTGAGCCCTTATGGAATGAAATACAGCAAATTCGAGCTGGAAATCTGGGAAAAAGTTTATAAATGGCATATTGATGCTACTCACTGGCTCTTTAAAGAATTCTCAGACTGGCAATTATTCTATGTACATTTACACGGCATAGATATTTATAATCATTGGTATATTAACCAGACTTTGCCGGGATGGAATGAAAACTATGAGCATTATCAGGAAATGCTGGCAAAAATGTACGAATTTAACGATGAATATGTTGGCGCAGTATTAGAATATTTAGACGAAAACACCAACATAATCATTACCTCTGACCACGCAGCAATCCCCAATTCGCCCGGTGACGAGAACCCCGGCATCGGCTTTTTGAGGGGTATCGCAACTCCTGTTATGACGGAGCTGGGTTATACTGTTTTAGTTGAAGGCACAGAGAATGACCCTAAGCCTCAGATTGATTGGAGCAAAACGACGGCTGTCAGCTCACGTTTGTCCAATATTTATATCAATTTGAAAGGCAGAGATCCCAAAGGAATTGTTGAGCCTGAGGATTACCAAAAGCTGGTTGAAAAGATCATTTCCGATCTGTACAGCTACAGACATCCTCAAACCGGAAAACGTGTAATAGCCTTTTGCATGACTCGTGACGAAATGGAAGCGATAGGAATGGGTGGCAAACATTGCGGAGATATCTTCTTCCAGTTAACACCTACTTACTGTGTAACACACGGTAATGTTCCGAGCACAGTTGAGCACGAGGAATATTCAATGAACAATCTCTGCATGATGATTGGCGCGGACTTTAAACAAAATGAGAAGATTCGCCGCGTGATCAGAATTACAGATGTTGTACCGACAATTTGTTATTTGTGCGGCAACAGTGTGCCGAGCAACTGTGAGGGAGGTGTAATTTGGCAGGCATTAAAGGGATTTGAAGAAGAGCAATTTACCAGAGAAATAGAAACAAAATAATGTTTGACATTTCTTTTACTCATAGAGAAGTTTAAGGAATAGATAACCAAAGGAAAAATTGGTGTTAACTCAAGGCAAGAGCTATCTTTCTTGCTTGAGTTAACACAGTTATAATCATTGAATATGAAATGCAAATGCGGCTATAGTTTTAATATTAATAATTATCTATTAAAGAATTTTTAATTGAAAATCAGGTTTTGTAATGTTTTTTTGAAGGATTTATAAAAAAATAATTAAATTGGAGATGAAATTATGAGTGTAGCAGCAAAAAGCAGTAGTATTAAATGGTATATCCATTGTGCCATAACACTTTGTATAATGATATTTTTCCGGTATATTCCCGCTCCGGAACCGATGACTCAAGCAGGCATTACCGTTGTAGGTATTTTCTTAGGTGCAATTTATGGCTGGTGTACCACAAACTTTATCTGGCCCAGTATTGCAGCTTTAGTTTTGTTTGGTTTTTCCGGCGCAGCCAATCCTTTGGTAGGATGGGGCAGTTTAATGAGCACACCAGCAGTGGCAGCATGCTTTTGGTTAATGATTTGTGTTGGACTTTTAAGCAACTCTAATTTAATTCAGTATATTGCCAATTGGTCAATTAGCCTTAAATTTACTCATGGAAAACCATGGCTTTTATTCACTATGATTTATTTGGCTGAGTTAATCTGTGGAGCTTGTTTAAATGAGGCTCCGGTAGTATTAGCATTCTGGGGATTATTATGGTCCATGTTTGCGGCTGTAGGCTATGAGAAGGGCAGTAAAACTGCCGCTTGGGCAATATTCACCACCCCGGTTGTTGTAGGTTTCGGTATGTTCATGCTGCCATTTAAACCGGCTATTTTGACTAACTTCGGCTTCTTGGCAGCCGGCTCTAATGGTTTATATGATGGTTCATATGACTATGGTATTTGGATGATTTACGCCTTTACCGTTGTTTTGGCTATGTTTGCTGTTTGGATGTTATTCAGCAGATTTATCTTAAGAATCGATTTATCGAAATTTGTTGATTATGTACCGGAAAGACAAGAAGTACAGAAAATGACTAAAAAACAGAAATATTGCTTAACTTTATTTGTTATTTTAGTTGTTGTTTTGGTTGCACCAAGCTTTTTGCCCAAAGGTCTTGGCATCACAGCAATTTTAAATCGCTTAAATACCCCGGGTATTGCGATGGTTTGCGTTGCTGTTACCAGCTTGCTGCGTATTGACGGTGAGCCTTTGATGAAGGTTGAAGATATGATCGCTTCTAACGTAATCTGGAATGTTATCTTTATGTTTGGTACAGCATTAGTATTATGCTCTTTCATTAACAGTCCGGAAGCAGCTGTCGGTGATTGGATTAAAGTATTCTTGGCTCCTATTTTAAGCAAAATGTCTCCGTTCACTTATGTAATCTGCATTTTGATGATTGGCTGTATTATTACCAACTTTATTAATAACGCCGTTGTTGGTGCATTGCTGATACCGGTATCTTTCTCCATCAGTATGTCCTTTGGTGTTAACCCGGTAGCTCTTTGTGCTTGCCTGATCCTGTTTGTTGACTTTGGTATTATGTTGCCCAGTGCGAGCCCGGTTGGCGCAATGCTGTACAGTAACTTAGGCTGGATTCCCAATAAAACCTTGCATTTATATTGCATATTTGCCGTATTGCTGTATGTAGGCACCAGCTATATTGTCGGCTGGCCTTTAGCTAACTTATTATTCCCCTATGCAGGCTAATTAGCTAAAATAAGCTAACGATTTAATGATGTGATCATTCCGGCAAACAAAGCTGTGTTGCTTGCCGGATGGTTATAAATTTAAAAGGAAGGTTTTGCTTTAAAATTTTCCTTATCAGAATAAATTAAAGGAGGAGTTAAAAACACATGGAAGATTTAGAAAGAAAACAGGTGAACAACAAAATCTTGATTTTGGGTATTGATGGTATGGACCCAAGAGCAACAGAACATTATTTAGCAGAAGGCAAATTGCCTAATATAAAGAAATTATTGGAGCGCGGCGCTGCAAATGAGCATTTAGAAATGATCGGCGGACATCCTACCGGTACCCCGCCAATGTGGACAACTTTGGCTACCGGCGCATATGCTAATACTCATGGTATTACTTGTTTCCATTTGCAAAGTGACAAAGGTCCGGAATATGTAGGTTATGCATTTGATTCTCGCAAATGCCGTGCCGAGCAATTATGGAATGTTTTTGCCGAGGCAGGTATGAAAACTTTGGTATTCCATTGGCCCGGTTCTTCTTGGCCGCCAAGCTCTGACAGCCCCAACTTGCATGTAATCGACGGCACACAGCCTATCGGTGTTCATGAGGGCGGCGGTGTTGTCAGCCAAGAATTTTTCGCTGTAGCCAATAAAGATGTTCCGGAGTTGGTTTATAAACCAAAAGGAGCAACTCAGGGTATTGCACCTTGCATGATTGACGACTTAGAGGAAGTTGATGAGCATAAAGAAGTATTCAGTGATGACCAAAGAGTAGTTTTGCTCAACAATATGGAAGGTACTGAAGGTTATGTAGTATTTGGTACTCAAGATCATTCTGAAAGCCCTATCAAACCGGCTGTAAACTGGAAAAACGCTCCGGAAGGCGCTTTGGAATTCACCATTTTGACCAGCGGCGGATATATGCGCAGACCATCCTTGATCTTAAAAAATGAACAAGGTATTTATGACACCGTACAAGTATACGCCTCTAAAAAAGATGACAAACCTGTAGCTACCTTGAAGCTGAAAGAAATGGTTTATGATATTATCGATGTTGATATGAAAAAAGGTGAAAAAATCACCACCATCAAAAATATGAACCTTTTAGAGTTAGCAGAAGACGGAAGCAGCTTGCGCATTTACATTTCTGAAGCTTTGGATATCAATGCTGAAAGCGTATTCCATCCCCAATCTTTATATGCAAAAGTTAAAGAGAACGTAGGTCCGGTTGTTCCTACTTCCATGCTTGCTCCTTATAAAGGCTCCGATTTATTTGACTGCTTAGTGCCTATGTGGGACAGATACTGCAAATGGCAATCAGACGTTATGCATTACTTGATTAACGAGGAAGGCTATGATGTAATTTTCAGCCATAACCACAACATTGATGCGCAGATGCATACTATCGCCCGCAATATGAAACATCGCTCTTTTAGCAAATACAGCGCTGAAGAAGCTATTCAATGCATGGAAGACGTTTACAAACAAACCGATGATTACATTGGCACATTTATGCATTATTTAGATGAAGGCTGGACCATTTTCCTGGTCAGCGACCATGCCTTGGTTTGCCCGGAATATCAAAAACCTGAATTTGGCGACGTTAGTGGTGTAAATGTCGGTTTAATGCGTGACTTAGGCTTTACTGTAATGGTTAAAGATGAAAATGGCAACGAGACCCATGAGATTGACTGGAGTAAAACTAAAGCTGTAGCCAGCAGAGCAAATAATATTTACGTTAACTTAAAAGGCAGATACGATCATGGTATTGTAGAGCCGGAAGATAAATATCAGGTCGAAGAAGAAATTATGACCGCTTTATATGGCGTTAAACATCCTGAAAGCGGACAAAGAGTAATTGCTTTAGCTATCCGCAATAAGGATGCTGTAATCTTTGGCTATGGCGGTGATCAATGCGGTGATATTATTGCATGGACCGCTGAAGGCTATAATGACGACCATTTTGATGCTATTACGACCTGCTATGGCTTGCATTATACCTCCCTTTTGCCGATTTTAATTGCTGCCGGTAAAGGAATTAAAGAAGGCGTTTTAACCAAACGTGTAATTCGCCAGGTAGACTTTGCACCGACTGTAGCTGTGATCGGCGGTGTAAGAATGCCGAACGAGTGTGAAGGCGCTCCTGTTTACCAGATTTTAGAGAAAAAATATTAATTTTCACCCTAAAGCCTTGGGGCAAAGCTGAGGTTTTAAGATCTTAGAAAACGATTAAAAATGAGTCCGTTAAATTGCCGGACTCATTTTTTTTGAAAAAATTTTGCAGATATAAAGGCAGATTTGAGCAAAATCGGTATCTTGCGTGGGCAATACCTAATTTAACGAAGGTTAAAAATTTTTTGATGAGGTAATTGTTATAAAAAAATGTCTGATTGCAAAAATAAGCTGCGGAATATATAATTAATTTAAAGCGATCGCTATTTAAGTATCAATAAATGAGAAGTTGAAAATATAATAATTGTTTTGCCGGTAAAAATTTTTGATATGGCTTCTCATTTGTGCTGGAATGTTTTATAACCGTATTTTATAATTAATCCATTTTGAACGGAGGAATTGATATGAGCAGTTCAGTAAAATGGTATATAAATAGCGCCATTTCACTTTCGTTAATGATCTTTTTTCGTTTTATTCCGGCTCCAGAGCCTATGACAGAGTTAGGAATCACGGTTGTAGGTATCTTCTTGGGAGCAATTTACGGCTGGTGTACGACAAACATGATTTGGCCCAGCTTGGTTGCATTAATTATGTTTGGTTTTACAGGCTTTACGACTCCTACCAACGCTTGGGGCAGTTTGATGAGCAATATGACAGTTGGCGTTGCCTTCTGGTTAATGATCAGTGTAGGTCTTTTAAAAAACACCGGGCTAATTCAGTATATAGCAAACTGGTCAGTAACCAGAAAAGCTACGCAAGGAAAACCCTGGCTACTATTTGTAACAATCTATTTTTGCGCAGCAATTTGCGCTTCCTGCTTGGCCGAAGTTGCCGTTACTTTAGCTTTCTGGGGATTAGTATGGGCAATGTGTGAAGAGGTAGGATATGAAAAGGGAAGCCGCACAGGTGCTTGGGCAACCTTCTCTATCGCTTTAGTTGTAGCCTTTGGCGGATTTATGCTCCCCTTTAAAATGGCGGTATTTACTAACTTTGGTTTCTTGGCAGCAGGCTCCGGCGGAGCATATGACGGCAGTTTTGACTATGCTCACTGGACATTGTTTACGATTACCGTATGTACGGCGATGTTTGCTGTATATTTATTGATCAGCAAATTCATTATCCGCGTGGATTTAAGCAAATTTGCAGCTTATGTTCCCGATGAGAACAAAGTAGAGCCAATGACAAAGCAGCAAAAAATATGCTTATCCTTGTTCGCCGCTTTGTTTGTAATTTTAATGGCACCAAGCTTCCTGCCGGATAGCTGGTTAATCGCGGTAGTGCTCAATAAACTGAGTACGGTTGGCGGAGCTATGTTGATTATTGCTGTCATCTGCTTTATAAGAATTGACGGTGCACCGCTGCTGAAATTTGAAGATTTAGTTGCTCAGAATGTTATTTGGAATGTTATTTTAATGTTTGGTACAGCTTTGGTATTATGCTCCTGCATAAACAATCCGGCTTCCGGTGTTGCTGAATGGCTGAAAATAGTATTCAATCCGGTCTTCGGCACTTTAAGCCCGTATGCGTTTGTAGTAGTTTATCTGCTGATAGGCATCGTTATTACCAACTTCATCAATAATGCTGTTGTCGGAGCAATCTTAATTCCGATTTCTTATTCATTCAGTGTTTCCTTGGGCTTGAATCCAATGGCGCTTTGTGCTTGCATGATTTTGTTTGTTGACTTTGGTGTTATGCTGCCAAGCGCCAGCCCAACAGGAGCATTGCTTTATAACAATATGGGCTGGATTCCGCAAAACACTCTTTATAAATTCTGCTTGTTAGCTATTTTCTTATTTATCTGCGCAAGCTTATTTATTGGCTGGCCTTTAGCCAACGCATTGTTTCACATGGGCGCTTAATACGTCTTTAAAGTAAATAACAACAGAGAATATTCTGCTGTAATAAAACAATAGTAAAGTATTTGGAAATAATAGAAGGAGGATTTTTATGGCAAACTTAGAGAGAAAACCGATTAATAAGAAAATTATGATTATCGGTGTCGATGGTATGGACCCAAGAGCAACTATGCATTATTTAAAAGAAGGCAAAATGCCTAATGTCAAAAAATTATTAGAGCGCGGAGCAGCCAACGAAAATTTGGAAATGATCGGCGGACATCCTACCGGTACCCCGCCAATGTGGACTACCTTGGCAACCGGCTGTTATGCCAATGTTCATGGTATTACTTGCTTCAACCAGCAAAGTGATTTAGGACCGGAATATGTAGGCTATGCTTTAGACTCCCGCAAATGCCGGGCAGAGCAGTTATGGAATGTTTTTGTTGAAAACGGCATGAAAACATTGGTATGGCATTGGCCGGGCTCTTCTTGGCCGCCAAGCTCTGACAGTCCGCTTTTGCATGTAGTTGACGGAACTCAGCCCAGAGGCGTAAACTTGGGTGTTGGTGTGGTACGCGGTGAATTTTTCGCTGTAGCCAGCAAAGATATTCCGGAGTTATTGTACAAACCCAAAGGAGCAACTGTAGGCATTGAGCCTTGCGCTATTGAGGATTTGGCAGCAGAAGGCAAAAAAAGCGGCAGTGTTAAGGACCGCGTTGGTTTAGACAAACCGGACAGCAAAATTGTTTTGCTCAGCAATGATGAAGGTACAGACGGATTTATTAAAAATGCAAAATTTGACCGCTCTGAAAGCCCGATCAAACCGGCTGAAAAATGGGCAGAAGCTCCGGAAGGCGCTTTAGAGTTTGTTTTGCTGTTGAGCGGCGGCTTGATCAGACGCAACTGCTTGATTGTAAAAAATGAGCAAGGCATCTACGATACCGTTAAGATTTATGAAAACAAAAAGAAAATTGAACCAATCGCTGTTTTAAAATTGGATGAAATGACTTACGATATTTTTGACGTAGATTTCCGCGGCAATGATAAAATAGAGACCATTAAGCATATGCGTTTATTAAGCCTTGCCGAGGATGGCAGCAGCTTGGAAATCTTTATTTCCCCGGCTGTAGATATCAATGAAAACAGATTGTTCCATCCGAAATCCATTTATGAAAAAATTACTGAAAATGTAGGCTATCCGGTACCGGCAGTAAACCTGTGCGCTAAAAACGGCGATGAGTTATACAAATGCATGCTGCCATTGTGGGATAAATATTGCGAATGGCAATCCGAATCTATCCAATATTTAATTAAGAGTGAAGGCTATGATGTAGTATTTAGCCACTGCCACAATGTTGATGCGCAAATGCACTCTGTTTGCCGTCATATGAAGCATCGTGAATACAGCAGATATAGTGAAGAAACTGCTCGGGATTATATGGAGAAAACCTATATCCAAACAGACAATTATATTGGCAGCTTTATGCACTTGCTTGATGAAGGCTGGAACATATTTGTTGTCAGCGACCATGCATTGATTTGTGCAGAGCATGAAAGACCCCAATTTGGTGATGTCAGCGGTGTCAATGTTGGTATGATGCGTCAGTTAGGCTTTACTGTTATGCAGAAAGACGAAAACGGCAATGATACTCATGAAATCGACTGGAGCAAGACTGTTGCAGTTGCCAGCAGAGCTAACCATATTTATATCAACTTAAAAGGCCGTTATGATCATGGTATTGTTGATCCTAAAGACCAATATGAGGTAGAAGAGGAAATCATGACAGCTTTGTATGGTTTGAAACATCCCGAGAGCGGCAAACGCGTAATTGGTTTGGCATTGCGCAACAAAGATGCTGTTATTTTGGGCTTCGGCGGTGATCAATGCGGCGATATCGTAGCTTGGACCGCAGAAGGTTATAATGATGACCACTTTGATGCCATCACAACAACCTATGGTTTAAATCATACTTCACTGTTGCCGATATTCTTAGCAGCAGGACCCGGTATTAAAAAAGGCGAGCTCACCAAACGTATTATCCGTCAGGTGGACTTTGTACCGACTGTAGCTGTAATCGGCGGAGTAAGAATGCCGCGTGAATGTGAAGGCGCCCCTATTTATCAAATTTTAGAGAATAACTATTAATAAAAATAAGAGCTCTCAGATTGAGGGCTCTTATTTGAATATTGACTAAAAAAGCTGATGCATATGAGGGTATTTTTTGCGAAGGATGCTTAAAATATGAGTGAAAAGCGGTGACTTAGCAATTAAGGGATTGAAAAAGGCCAAATGGGTGATAAGCAACTTCTCCTTCAGCGGCACAACGACACTTTTTTCTGAATATTGTTTATCTGATGCGCTGCTGTAAGGGCTGATGCTGTAGCCCATATCATTTTCAATAAAGTAGACACAAACCTTTTCCGAATTCAGGCGATATTTGGGCTTGAGCACTACTCCGAGAGTTTCAACGGAATTAAGCAAATGGATATTGTCATTGTCGTCGTTATCATTTTCGTAGGTGCGCAGAATTAAGGATTGATTGATGAGCTCGGTGATAGAGATGGCTTTTTTCTGCGACAAAGGGTTTTTGGTGCTTAAATGGATACCCAGTGAATTAGAAGACAGCGAATAGCACGGCACACATTTTAAATCCTTTTTCAGCGATAATAATTCAGCCGGCAGCATGTTGGTGAAAATCAAATCGTAATTTTCAAATATATGATCGAGATTTTTGTTTAAAAGAGTATTTATGCGGGCAGCATCATGGGTCGCGATACTGGCTTTGGAAATATTATAATCCGTGCAAAGGCGTTTAATGATAGAAGAGGAAAGTTCTCCTTCGGGCGGAGAAGCCAAAATATTAAAGGAACTGATAACCTTTTCGTGCTCCTGGGATAACCCCGAACGGTCAGAGGCAAATGTTTGCAAGCCGCTGACCAAAGACATTATTTTTTCGAGTTCCTGGCAAATATATTCACCGTCGGGAGTAAGAAAGACCCCATAACGGTTGCGGACGAAAATGCTGGTATTCAGTTCTTTTTCTAAATTGCTTATTTGAATACTGATATTTTGAACAGAAGAATGGGTTAATTCTGCGGCTTTTTTCATTGATTTGCTGCGAGCAGTGGCTAAAACAGATTCGAATTGTTCAATACGCATGAATATTACCCCCTAATGAATGATAAATTAATTATAAAAAAATTTTTATGGTATGTCAAGACTAAACAAATATAAAACCAGAGAAGGAGTGGTAAATATGGAGGACATTTATTCGCAGGAAAACCGCATCGAAAATTTGAAAAGGAGAGCCAAACGCTGCGTGTGCAAAAATTGCGGCGGACAATTAGAGTTAAAGCGAATAGTTTTCAATGATATTGACCTTGCAAGGGTAGAAATTTACTGCAACAATTGTCAGCGCATAGAATTTGGTGTAGAACCGGAAATATATGCTTGCGCCAGCGGATTTGTCGATAGCTTTGATTTTAATTATTATGAAGACTTGGATCGCAACGAACAAGCGCGGAGAATGAATATCGCTAAAGTCAGCGAAATTTTATCCTGGAGCTTAAAAAATATGGGCTTGCTTACAAATGAAGGCTTTAGTGTTGATCTGGGCAGCATGGATAATTTATGGAGTGATATTTTGAGTGTGCAGCAAGAAAATGTAGCCGCGGAAAAGAATTTTGAGGGCTATGTAGAGGAGTTGTTTGGACAATGATATTAAAAACGACTGATCTATGCTTTAAATCCGGCAAGCGTTATTTGATAAAAGATATAAACTGGGAGATCAACCAAGGAGATCATTGGCTGGTGTTTGGCATGAACGGCAGCGGTAAAACAACGCTTTTAAGTATTCTCGCCGGCTTTAAATCGCCGACCGGCGGAGAAATAGAAGTATTGGGCGAGAAATTTAGCAGAGAAAACATTTTTGCGTTGAGGGAAAAAATCGGTTGGGTTTCCAGTTCTTTTTTCGACAAAATTTTTTATAGGGAAACAGCCTTGGAAATTGTTTTGTCTGGGTTAAACGGAACATTGGGGCTGGATTTTACATTGCAGGATAAAGCTGTGCGCAAAGCAAAGGAGGTGTTGGCACAGCTGAATATGGAAGAAAAGGCAAAATATCAATTTGGCATGCTCAGTAAAGGTGAACGGCAAAACATATTGATTGCCCGAGCGTTAATCAACGCCCCGGAAATATTGGTTTTGGATGAGATGAGCACCGGCTTGGACATTTACGCGCGGGAGAAGATGCGCAGTTTGATTAATTTGCTGGTTGAGAGCGGGAAGGCGACAATTATTTACGTCACTCACTATCCGGAAGAAGTGCAGCCTTTTATGAATAAGACTCTGCTTTTGCGCAACGGGCGTGTATTGGCGCAAGGTGACACAGAGCAAGTGCTTAATAAGAAAAATTTAGAGGCTATGCTCAACAATGATGTCGAAGTCAGCCGCGCTCAAGACGGAACATGGCGAATGAAAACAAGCGTTGCCTGTGATATTGTCAATCTTTGCTATGAATAGGAGGGTGAGTAATGGAGATTCAAATGCACCGAGACGACAAGTGTGCCGAAGATGTAGCCGAAATGGCAAAATTGGGGCGTTTTGACAAAGAATATTTAGCTTACGGCTGTGCAGAGTATCAAACTGACGGGAAAATTATATATCACGCTGCTAACGAAGGAGAAAAGCTGGAAAAATATATGCATCCCAAAGTCTTTGGCGGCAGTTATATTACATTATTTGCACAGCTGAGCAAACGAAGCTCAGCACCTGCGGGATATGATGAAATTTTTAAGCAATCGATTAAATTTGCTCTCTTAAGCGGCATGAAAGAAAAATATACCAGCATCGGTTTTTTTCAAAAGATGCAGGAATATTTTCAAACTCCGGCTAATAATCTGGGATACGAGTATCTGAAGGCATATCAAGAAAAAATTGACGGGTATTTTGAACCGGACAAGCTGCAAATTTATTATGGTTTAATCTCATTGGCATATGAAGGCAAAATTTTATCTCAAGAAGGTTTTAATCAGCTTAACGCCTGGTATGAGAAAATTATGCAGCAAATGGAGGATGACCCTGTAGCAGTAGATAATTTGACCAGAAATTTTTATGGCTTCGTTTACTGGAACGGGCAAAAATATGATTATTTTGTTGACGCCAAAAGATTTCCCGTACTGCAGCAATATCAGCTAATGGTACAAAAAGGCTATCTTGTAGGCAGTATAGCGGCAAAAAAATATTTTTTCAAGCAGTTTGGGCAAATATCAGCGGTGAGGAAAAAATTTGTGCAATGGCTTTTGGCATTAGAAAATGAAGAGTATTTTTCTCTGCTCGGCGAGCTTAAGCAGCTGCCGGGAGTTATCGATAAAAATAAGCTGAGGACTTTGAGTAAGGACTTTGAAGAATATGATATCGCTTTGGCAACACTTCAATATTATCAAAATATCTGGAATTCTCAACATTGCTAAGGATCAATCAGCAGCGACAGTTCATTAAAAATACCCACGAGTTCAGGGGATAAGCTGAAGAAAAAACGATAATTGCCGAGACATTTAATAGAAAAACCGCATCAAGCCGGGATAAGCATCTCTTGCGCAATCAAGGCAGATAAAACAGCTAAAAAAGTTTTAGCAGATAGTTGCAAAAAGGATAGAGCTATGATAAAATTGAAGCAAAAAAGGAGCGGGAAGATGAAGAAAAGGAAAATTTTCTTGATACTTGTGCTGGCGCTGGCAGTCTTAGCCTTGGGCGGCTGCGGGGAAGAAGAAACAGAATATTGGGGCTTAAATGCTGAGATTACCGCAGTGGATAGTGAAAATGAGCAGCTGTGTGTCAAAGATATAGATAAGGCAGGAGTTTTCGGCGAGGGGAGCTATATTGATTGCAGCGAGGCAAGCGAGCAGAAAAGAATCCTCTACTGCAACTATGAAACCCATGAGCTTCAGGATATTGCCTTCAGCGATTTGCAAGCCGGCGATGAGATCTTGCTCAATATCGAGCAAAGCGAGCTGGAAAAGATAGCCAAGGGCGAAATAATAAAGGCTAAGCAAATACAGCTGGGCACTCAGCGTTTGAATTAAGCAAAGAGAATATTAAAGAAAAATTGTCTTGAGAAGTCAAGGCGATTTTTTAAAACTTGAATATACAATCTAAGTGCAACAATAAAAAGCAGCTCATAATTTCTGGTAAAATGGTGTTTGCGAAACAATCA
>CALXSY010000003.1 GCA_944391285.1 uncultured Clostridia bacterium | reverse complement strand
CCCTTCACGGCAGCTATTTTTATTCTACCATAAAGGGGGGCTTTTTTCTATTGTCCGTTTTTTCTGGACTTGTTCAAAATGGGCAGGTGTGTTTTTTATTGTGCGGTAGGAGTATTTTGCACTTAAATCGGCAAAAATTAAGAAGAGGTATAAATTTTGCAGAAATTAAAGAAAAAAGCTTGAAAGAGATTCGATATCGAAGTATAATTAATACGAAATCGAAATATTAGGAGGAAAACAGATGAATACTTTGCAAATTCTTTCCTTGATCGGCTTGCTTTTGTATTTTGCCGTTTTGCTTTTGGCGGTTATGAAAGAGAAGAAAAACTATAATGTCATCGATTATTTCTTCGCCGGTCGCTCATTGCCCTTTTGGGCTTTATCAATCACTTTTATTGCTTCCTGGTGGGGAGCCGGGTCGGCTATTTCCACAGCGGATTTGGCTTATGATGATGGGTTAGGTGCTTTTTGGTATTATGGAGCGCCGGTCTTGATTTCCACTTTTTTAATGATCTTGGGAGCCAAAGCGATTAGAAGAATTGGTTATCTGACTCAAGGGGAAATGATGGAAGCCAGATATTCCAAAAAAGTGGCTAAATTACTTTCCTTTATGATCTTAATGTTCATGACTATCAGTGCCGCTTCACAAATGGTTGGCGTAGGTACTTTTTTTGGTTCATATTTAGGGATGAATTATGAATTGGCAGTTATTGTAGGCACAGGTATTGTTCTGATTTATTCCATGTTCGGCGGCTTCCGCGGAGTGGTGCTTACCGATATCATTCAGTTTGTCTTGCTTTTAATCTCGGCAGTAGCAGTATTTGTGGTTGCTATGATGCATGCCGGCGGCTTGGAGGAAATTGCGTTGGCAGCTGAAGCGGCAGGCAAAGAAGGTTATATGAGCGCGACAGCAGGAGTAAGCAAATATTTGGCATATATAATCACTTTTGGCTGCGCTTGGATGATTCAAGCCAATGTCTGGCAGAGAATATCAGCTTCCCGCACCAATGAAGATGCGTTGAAAATGACGACGATGAGTTTCTTTGCCTATATTCCCCTGTATTTGCTGGTAGTATTTACCGGCATGGCAGGTTTGGTACTCTTTGAGGAAATACCTGAGGGAGGAATTGTTTCGGCGATAGTTACCGGATATATGCATCCGCTTCTGGGAGCATTGGTGTTTGTGGGAATTTCAGCGGCTATCATGTCAACGATGGATTCGCTTATCAATACCGGAGCTATGACTTTAGCCATGGATTTATATGGTGACGGCAAAGATGAGATTAAACGCTTGCAATTTTCCCGGATTGCTACTTTGATAGTAACTTTGATTGGCTTAGTAATATCATTGCGAATCCGTTCTTTTTTGGATGTCAGCTGGCTGGCTTCAGACATTATAACTACAGGTGTTTTTATACCGTTAGTGATGGGATTTATTTGGCGCCGGGGCAATTCCAATGGGGCATTGGCGTCCATGATAGTGGGAATAATATTCTGTTTTTATAATCTGCTGATAAGCTTTGGAGTGGCTTTGCCGGCTCCTTGGGGCAGTCAATCAACTGCTCAAGTGTTAATCGGGGTAGGTATATCAATTGTTGTTTATGTCGGCATAAGCTTAGCTACCAAGCCGGAATATGAAAAGGCAGATAAATTTATCAGCGCAGCAAATCTTTTTGGAAGGAAAACAGGTGCGAAACAAGATGAAAGCAGATAATACTTTGAGTTTGATTTCCCGCATTCATCAGGGAATGAATGAAGTTATCATGGAAGAAGTAAAAAAATCCGGCATTGAAGGCATAGTGCCGTCCCATGGCTCGATTATGGTGGCACTTTTTAACGGCAAGGCTTTGACGATGAATGATTTAGCAGAAAGAATCGGCAAAACTCCCCAAACGGTGACCACCTTGGTGAAAAAGCTGCTTGAGATGGGTTATGTGCAGTGTGAAAAAGCACCAAAGGATCGACGCACAACTCTGGTGTCATTGACTGCTAAAGGAGAGAGCTTGAAGGATATTTTTGCCCAAGCTTCGGCAAAGCTCTATGAAAGGCAGTATCAAGGCATGAGCGAGGAAGAAATAAGGGAATTTCGGCGCTTGCTTTTGCTTGTGTGGGAAAATTTTAACTAAATAAAAGCCCTTTTAGCCTCCATTATTGCTTAAAATGCGGTAATGGAGGTTTTTGGTCTGAAAAAACAAGAAAAAGGGGAAAGAGCAAAAAATAAGTTAAGAAAAAGTTACTATTTTTTTAATCGGCTTGACAACGCCGAAAATTTTGGTAGAATATAAAAAAGTTAGTTAAAGAAATTTAACTAAAATTTTTTAACTAAATTACTTAAAAAATTGGAATTAATTTTAGGAGGAACTGAAAATGACTTTTGAAACTGTAAAAAATATCGTGGTGGAAACTTTGCAATGCGATGCTGATGAGGTTACTATGGAAACCAACATTGCCGAGGATTTAAATGCTGACTCTCTGGATATCGTAGAGCTCAATATGGCAATTGAAACCGAGTTTGGCATCAGTATTTCCGACGAAGAGCTGGTTAATTTAAAAACCATCGCTGATATCGTTGGCTACATTGATGAGAAAAAAGGTGCGTAAGATGGAAGAAATCAAGGTTATGGATTTGATGGAGAAATTTATTAATTCCTCCATCACAAAAATGGATTTTTCCTGCCAGGATTTCAGCCTGAAATTATCAAAAGAGGTGCAAAGTGCGGCAGTGGCTCCGGTTCAGCTCCAAGCAGCTGCTCCTATAGCAGTGCAGCCGGCAGAAACGGTTAAAGCCCCGGAGGAAAAGGCTGAATACATCACCGCTCCTTTGGTAGGAACTTTTTATCAGGCATCTTCGCCGGAGGCAGAAGCTTTTGTTAAACCTGGGCAAAAGGTGGCTAAAGGACAGACAGTGTGCTTGTTGGAAGCCATGAAAATGTTCAGCGAGGTTCCGGCGCCCTTTGACTGCGTGATAGAGGAATGCTTGGTAAGCGACGGAGCGCAGGTCGGCTATGACGCCCCCTTATTTAAGGTCAAGAAAGGGTAGGTCAAAATGTTTCGAAGAATATTAGTTGCCAACCGGGGAGAGATTGCAGTCAGAATTATTCGCTGCTGCCGGGAGTTAGGCATTGAGTCGGTAGCGGTGTATTCTACGGCGGATAAAGATGCTCTCCATGTGCAGTTAGCTACCAAAGCAGTTTGCATCGGACCTGCCAAAAGCAGCGACAGTTATTTGAATACCAAGAATATTCTGGCGGCAGCTTTGCAAACCAACTGCGATGCTATTCACCCTGGATTTGGTTTTTTATCTGAAAATGCTCATTTTGCCCGGCTTTGTGAAGAGTGCGGGCTTATCTTCATAGGTCCCGATTATAAGACTATCGAGATGATGGGGGATAAATCTAAGGCAGTAGCCTTGATGCGGGCAAACAATGTGCCGGTAGTGCCCGGCTCTAACGGCGCTATCGAAGATGTGCATGAAGCGCAAAAGCTGGCACAAAAAATAGGTTATCCCGTTTTAATCAAAGCCGCCATGGGCGGCGGGGGACGAGGCATGCGCAGAGTTTATGAGGATAAGGATTTCGCCCAGGCTTTTATGGCAGCCAAAATGGAAGCCGAAGCCTGCTTTGGCGATGGAACAGTTTATCTGGAAAAACTGATCATAAACCCCAAGCATATCGAATTTCAAATCTTAGCCGATAAGTTTGGGCATACCATTCACTTAGGCGAAAGAGACTGCTCGGTGCAAAGACGCAACCAAAAGCTGATTGAGGAATCGCCGTGCAAAATATTATCCCCGGAGCTCAGAGAAAAAATGGGCGCCGATGCTATCAAAGCAGCCAAGGCGGCAGGCTATTACAGTGCCGGCACTATCGAGTTTGTGGTAGATAGGGATAATAATTATTACTTCATCGAGATGAATACTCGTATTCAGGTAGAGCATACGGTGACGGAAATGCTCAGCGGTATTGATCTTATCCGCCAGCAGATCTTGATTGCCTGCGGACTGCCGTTAAATATTAAGCAGGAAGATGTCCAGTTAAAGGGCTGGGCTATCGAGTGCCGGATCAATGCAGAAAATCCTAAAGAAGATTTTCGTCCCTCACCGGGCAAAATCAACTTTTTGCATTTCCCTGCCGGCAACGGTGTGCGGGTGGATTCGGCGTTATATAACGGTTATGAAATTCCGCCCTTTTATGATTCTATGCTGGCAAAGATAATCGTGCATGCGCCGACTCGTTTGGATGCTATCCGCAAGATGAGAAGAGCCTTGGAAGAATTAGTTATCAGCGGAGTTGAGACGACCGCTAATTTGAATTATTTAATTATGCACCATAAAGATTTTGTGCGGGGTATATATGATACGGGCTTTTTAGATAAAAATCTGGAGAAGATTTTAAGTTGGGAAAACCGTTATTAATCTCGCCGGAAAGGATTTATTATGGAAAATGCCTTTAAAGAAAAAAGAGATTTAATTTTTGCTTTTAAAGAACTGCGCCTGCAAGGAATGGAAACAGAGGAAGAGCCGATTAAGGAAGTTCCGGAAGGCTTATTTATCAAATGCAAATACTGCGGCGAAAGCTATACCAAAGATGAATTGCAGAATAACCTCTATCTTTGCCCACATTGCTCTCATCATGAGCCCATCGGCGCTTATAAACGCCTGGAAATGGTGCTGGATAAAGACAGCTTTAAGGAGATTAATAAAGATATGCACTCCAACGACCCGTTAAACTTTCCGGGATATCAGAAAAAACTGCAAAAGCAAGAGGAAAAATGCGGCATCAAGGAAGCTTTGGTAACCGGCACCGGAACTATTGACGGTATAAAAACAGCCATCGGCGTGATGGACAGCCGTTTTTTAATGGCCAGCATGAGCGCCGCTTTAGGCGAAAAGCTGACCCTTTTAATTGAGTTAGCCGAAAAAGAGCATTTGCCCTTAATCATCTTTACCGCCAGCGGCGGCGCCCGCATGCAGGAAGGCATATTTTCGCTGATGCAAATGGTCAAAACCGCTCAAGCCATCAAGCGTTTCAGCGATAGCGGCGGACTTTACATCGCCTATCTTACTCATCCCACTACCGGCGGAGTAAGCGCCAGTTTTGCCACCTTAGGCGATATCACCTTGGCTGAGCCGGACGCGCTAATCGGTTTTGCCGGGCAAAGGGTTATTGAGCAGACCATCGGACAAAAGCTGCCTCAAGGCTTTCAGCTGGCGGAATATTTGCAGGAGCATGGTTTTGTGGATCATATCGTTTCCCGCAAAGAGATGAAAAAAACCTTATCCCTGCTGCTACGCTTGCATCAAGGAGGGCAGGAAAAATGATTGAAATCGAAAAGAAGATAGAAGCTATCGAGCAAGAGCTGGCAGAATTAAAAACTGCCGAGGACAGCGAATACAAAAAAGTGCGTGAAAGACAGCTTATTAACAATAAAGAAGAGCTAATGCAAGCGATGAAAAAATTGTCTCCTACAGATAAGGTTGCCGTCGCCCGCCATAAGGACCGCCCCAATGTCAGCGAATATATCGAAGAAATGTTTGAAGAATTTTTTGAGTTAAAAGGCGATCATTATTTCGGCGAGGACGAAAGCATCTTAGGAGGCTTAGCCTTCTTTCACGGTATACCGGTAACGGTTATCGGGCAGAAAAAGGGCAAAACCTTAGAGGAAAATCTGCGCTGCAATTTTGGCATGCCCAATCCGGAGGGTTACCGCAAGGCATTGCGCCTGATGAAACAAGCGGAGAAATTCAAGCGTCCTATTATCACCTTAATCGATACTCCCGGTGCTTATCCGGGTATTGACGCCGAAGCCAGAGGACAAAGCGAAGCCATAGCCAGAAATTTAGCGGAAATGAGCGCTTTGGAAGTGCCGATTATCGCCGTAATCATCGGTGAGGGCAACAGCGGCGGAGCTTTGGCTTTAGCAGTAGCCAACAGCGTGTTGATGTTAGAAAACAGTATTTATTGTATCCTTTCGCCGGAGGGCTTTGCTTCGATTTTGTGGAAGGATGCCTCCCGCAGCAAGGAAGCCTGCGAAATCATGAAACTGACAGCGCAGGATTTATTGGGTTTTGGCATGATTGATGCCATTATCCCGGAGCCTTTGGGCGGTGCTCACCGTGATAAAAAAGCGGCAATCAAAGCGGCTGAAGCGGTGATTTATCAGGAGTTGGAAAAATATCGAGCATTATCCGCTGCAGAATTGAGGGAGCAGCGGTATCATAAATTTAGAAGCATGGGGCAATAGCTCCTAAGGAGGAAAAAGAATGAATGGATTGGAGCTGGTAGCTGCCGGGCACTATCTGCCGCAAAAGATTTTAACCAACGAGATGTTAAGTCAAATGGTGGAGACCAACGATGAGTGGATCAGCAAGCGTACCGGCATCAAAACCCGCCATCTGTGCGAAAATGAGAGCAATTTGGATTTGGCTTATCAAGCGGCAGAGATGGCGCTTAGCCAAGCAAATATCGACCGGCAAAAAATTGCTGTGGTGATCGTCACCACCTTTACCGGCGATTATTATACTCCCGCTATGGCCAATATTTTGGCGGGCAAGCTCAAACTAAGAGAGTCTGTCATGGCTTTTGATATCAATGTAGCCTGCTCAAGCTTTGCTTATGCTGTAAAATTAGCCCAAAGCCTTTTAGCGGAGGATAATGAAAGCTATGCCTTGGTTATCGGCAGTGAGGAATTGTCCAAAGTAACGGACTTTACCGACCGCAGCAGCTGTATTTTGTTCGGTGACGGAGCAGGAGCGGTTTTGCTGAAAAGAAAAAATGGTTTGTTTTACAGCCAAATGGGCACTAAAAGCGATGTTGAGACCCTTTATTGCGGCGGAGCCGGTCATGAGAACCGTTATATCCAAATGCAGGGGCAAGAGGTTTTCAAATTTGCCATCAGCGTTTTGCCCAAAACTATTGATGAGCTTTTAGCGCAGGCTAATCTGACCATGGACGATATAGCTTGGGTTATCTGCCATCAGGCAAATCAGCGGATCATTGAAAATGTTGCCCGCAAATATAAAGCAAATGAGAAATTTTTCGTTAATATTGATCGATATGGCAATACATCGTCAGCCAGTATTCCGATTGCCATCAGCGAATTGCTTCAGGCAGAGAAGCTGCACAAAGGAGATAAAATTATCTCTGTCGGCTTTGGCGCAGGCTTAGCCTGGGGCGGAGTTTTATGGGAGGTGTAAGAAATGCAGAAACGTTTAAATGAAATATTAAATATCGAATTTCCTATTATCCAAGGCGGTATGGCCAATATCGCCAACGGCACTTTTGCCGCAGCGGTGAGCAATGCCGGAGGTTTAGGCATTGTGGCTTCCGGCGGTATGAATCCGGAAAAATTTCGCCAGGAGATCAGACTTTGCCGGAGTTTGACCGATAAGCCTTTCGGCGTAAATATTATGCTCATGCAGCCGGAAGTTGACCAACTGGCACAGATTGCCGCTGAGGAGCAGGTCGTTTTAATTACTACCGGAGCGGGAAATCCGGCAAAATACATCGAAAAATGGAAAAACAGCGGTGCATTAGTAGCGCCGGTTGTTCCGGCAGTGGCTTTGGCTCAAAGGGTTGTGCAGTACGGCGCTGATATGGTTATCGCTGAGGGCACTGAAAGCGGCGGTCATGTCGGCGAAATGACTACCTTGGCTTTAGTGCCGCAGGTTGTCGATGCGGTTAATGTGCCGGTGGTAGCTGCCGGCGGTATCGGCGACGGCAGAGGCTTGGCTTGTGCCTTTGCTTTAGGAGCAGTGGGCGTGCAGATGGGGACCATTTTATTATCTTCTATCGAATGCCCTATTCACGAAAATTACAAAAATGCGCTTATTAAAGCCAAAGACAGCGATACCGTTGTTACCGGCAGAATCGGCGGAGCACCGGTGAGGATTTTGAAAAACAAAATGTCCAGAGAATATCTCAAAAAAGAAAAAGAAGGCGCCGGACGAGAGGAATTGGAAGTATATACCTTGGGTTCTTTGCGCAAAGCAGTCTTTGACGGCGACTGCGACTATGGCTCTTTGATGGCAGGACAGGTTGCCGGTATGATTAAAGAGATTCGCCCTTTGCGCAGCATCTTTGAACAGCTGATGAAGGAATGTGACAGCACGATAAAAGGATTGGTGGAATAATGAAATTAGCATTTGTTTATGCCGGTCAGGGCAGCCAATATGTAGGCATGGGCAAGGATTTTTATGAAAATTATCCTGCTTTTCGTGAGACCTTTGCCTTGGCGGAAAAGGATTTGGCGCATCTTTCTTTTGAGGCCAGTGCAGAGGAACTGGCACAAACTGCCAATACCCAGCCGGTCATGGTAGCCTTTGCTGTGGGTGTTACCGATCTGCTCTACGAGGCAGACATTAGACCAATGATGGCGGCAGGGCTTAGCTTAGGTGAATATTCCGCCCTTTATGCCGCCGGGGTTTTTGATAAAAAAACTGTAATTGACTTAGCTGATTATCGGGGGAAGGTCATGCAGGAATGTTTGACCAAACCCTGCGAAATGCAGGCTATCTTGGGCTTAGATAGAGAAACCTTAGCGGAAATAGTTAAAGAAGCCTCCGCATACGGCTTGGTGGAGATCGCCAACTACAACTGCCCGGGACAATTGGCAATCGCCGGTGAGGAACAAAGCGTGCAGATGGCAGGCAAATTAGCCTTGGAGCGCGGGGCAAAGAGAGCTGTTAAGCTCAATGTCAGCGGACCTTTTCACACCAGCATGATGAAGCCGGCAGGGGATTTGCTCAGAGAGAAATTTAAAACGATAGATTTCGGAGCGATGAAATTTCCCGTTATTTTTAATACTACTGCTAAACCTTTGGAGATGGAAAAATCAATTGCCCAAATGCTGGAAATGCAGGTGCAGTCAAGCGTTTATTTTGAGGACAGTATTCGCTATATGCTTGAGCAGGGTATTGATACTATAGTAGAAATCGGTCCGGGCAAGGTTTTATGCGGATTTATCAAGCGTATTGATAAAACAGTGAAAACTTATGCGGTAGAGGATATGGCTTCTTTAGAAAAGGTTGTAAGCGAGCTGAAAGGAGTTAACGATGGAGAATAATTTAGCGGGCAAAGTGGCGGTAGTAACCGGCGCCAGCCGGGGTATCGGCAAAGCAGTAGCCTTGGAGTTAGCAAAAAGAGGCGCCAATGTAGTAGTTAACTATAACGGCAGCGAGCAAAGAGCCCAAGAAGTGGCTGAGGAATGCAGCCAATATGCCAAAGCCGTCGCCATCCAGGCAAATGTAGCTGAGGAAAGCGATTGCCAAAGACTTTTTGCCCAAGTGGTCGAAGAATTTGGCAAAGTAGATATATTGATTAACAACGCCGGCATCACCAAAGACGGTTTATTGGTGCGCATGAGCGCCGAGGATTTTGCCAAGGTAGTGGATACTAACCTAAAAGGGGCGTTTTTATGCCTGAGAGAAGCGGCAAAAATCATGATGAAAGCCCGCTACGGCAGAATCGTCAATATCAGCAGTGTTGTCGGTGTTCACGGCAACGCCGGGCAGGCTAATTACAGCGCCTCCAAAGCGGGTATTATCGGCATGAGCAAGTCTGCCGCCAAAGAATTAGCCGCCCGCAAGATTACGGTTAATGTTATAGCACCGGGTTTTATCGAAACCGATATGACCGGCTGCTTGAATGAGAAGGTCAAAGAGGAAATGCAAAAGCAGATTCCTTTAAAAGAGATAGGCACTCCTCAGGATGTGGCAGAAGCAGCAGCCTTTTTGGCCAGCGATTCTGCCCGCTATATTACCGGCGTAGTGCTGGGTGTAGACGGCGGCATGGGGATGTAAGGAGGAAAAGATGAAAAGAAGAGTTGTAATCACAGGCATGGGGACGGTAAATCCTTTGGCTAACAATGTCCAGGACAGCTGGCAGGCTGCCAAAGAGGGCAAATGCGGCATCGGATTTATCACCCAGTATGATACTGCCAACCAAAAAGTTAAAATCGCCGGTGAGGTTAAAATCAATCCGGAGGATTATTTAGATAAAAAAGAAGCCCGCCGCATGGACCGCTTTACCCAGTTAGCCATGATCGCGGCCAAAGAAGCGATGGAAGACTGCCAAATTGATTGGGCAAATACGGATACGAGCCGCATGGGCGTAATTTTCTCCAGCGGCATCGGCGGACTGTCAACTATTGAAAATGAGCATAACCGGGGCTTGGAGCGGGGCTTTGATAAAGTATCGCCCTTTTTTATCCCCATGTCTATTGTGAATATGGCAGCGGGACAGATTGCTATTGCTTACGGCTTAAAGGGGATGTGCACAGCGGTGGTTACCGCTTGCGCCAGCTCCACCAATGCTATCGGCGATGCTTTCCACTATGTGCGTGACGGTTATGCTGAAGTAATGGTTGCCGGCGGAGCTGAGGGGTGTGTCACTCCTTTGGCTATCGGCGGTTTTACCGCCATGAAAGCACTGGCAGTAACGGAGGATTTAAAGCGGGCGTCAATTCCTTTTGACAAGGAGCGCCACGGCTTCGTTTTAGGCGAAGGCGCAGGTGCCTTGGTTTTAGAGGAATACGAGCACGCTTTAGCCCGGGGAGCGAAAATTTACGGTGAAATAATCGGCTACGGCGCTACCTGCGATGCTTATCATATGACTGCACCGCAGCCCGACGGCGAAGGCGCTGCTAATGCTATGCGCATGGCAGTAAATGACGGACAAATTTCCTTGGAGCAGGTGAATTATATCAACGCTCACGGCACATCCACGCCTTTAAACGATAAAGGTGAAATTGCCGCCATCAAAAAGGTATTCGGCGAAAAAGCCAAAGATTTGCTCATCAGCTCTACTAAATCCATGACCGGACATTTACTGGGTGCCAGCGGAGCTATGGAGGCTATCTTTACTGTTTTAAGCTTAAAAGAAGGCTTCGTGCTGCCTACGATCAATTATCAAGTGCCTGATGAGGAATGTGATTTGGACATCGTGCCTAATGAGGGTCGTAAAAAGGATATCAAATATGCTTTGAGTAACTCCTTAGGTTTTGGCGGACATAACGGAACCTTGCTCTTTAAACGGTTTGAGGAGGAATAAAAATGGAATTAAACTCAAATGAGATTGCGGAAATTTTACCCCATCGCTATCCCTTTGCCTTGGTAGATAAAATCAGCGATTATGAGCCGGGCAAATGGGCTAAGGGTATTAAATGCGTCAGCGTCAATGAAATGCATTTTAACGGGCACTTTCCCCAGTATCATGTGATGCCCGGAGTCTTAATTATTGAGGCAATGGCGCAGGTAGGTGCGATTGCGGCTTTGGCATTGGAAGAAAATAAGGGCAAAATCGGACTTTTGGCAGGCATCAAAAATGCCCGCTTTAAAAAGCAGGTTCGCCCGGGAGATGTGTTGGAGTTATACTGCGAAATCACCAACCAAAGAGGAGCAATCGGCTTCGGTCAAGCCAAAGCTACGGTAAACGGTGAAATTGCTGCAACTGCAGAGTTGATTTTTGCTATCCAATGATAGTATAATAGAGGAATAGTAAAAATTGAGGGGGAATAATTTTGCTGTTGGAAAAAGCTATTTACAATGTCTATGGCAAGTTTAAGCTGCAATTCTACAAAGCCGTATTTTCCAAAGTAGGGGAGAGAGAAGCAACGCTAAGCACGGTGGAAACCTTTTGCATGGAAATAATTCATGGACTGAACCGTCCGACCATCAATGAGTTTGCCTCTTTTATCGAAATTTCGCCGCCTAATGCGACTTATAAGGTCAATAGTTTGGTGCAAAAGGGCTACTTGAAAAAGGTTCAGTCCTTAGACGATAAAAGGGAATATTATCTGGAGCCGACGGAGAAATATTTTGCTTATTATAACTTAAGCTATGGCTATTTAAGCAAGGTTATCGAGCGCATTAGAAAGCGTTTTTCGCCGGAGGATGTGGAGAAATTCCAAAGCATGTTGGAAATTATCTCTAATGAGCTAATGCAGGAGCTGCCTTTTGAAATCAATATGAATAACAAAGTGGAGCCTGATGAAAAAGCAAATCAGGAAAAATAAACAAACCGCTGACAGTTGAGAAATAAGCTGTCAGCGGTTTTTGCTTAAGGGTGCTGATTTTTACCTAAAACAAGGATAAAGAATAGATAATTAAGAGATTTCGTTGATTTTTGCCCAATTTTGTGATAAGGTGTTATAAAAGATGGTTAATATTTTCTTTGGAGAGGGTGAAAAAATGGCATTTAGAGAAATACCGGAAGCAAAATATTGTACATTTAAAAAGGGAGATATAATTATCAACGAAGGGGAAAAGGTCAATGATTTATACTACTTGGTTTCGGGTCAGGTAGAGCGAATCAGCATTAATGAAAACGGCGAGAAAAATACTTTAGGTATAAAAGCCGAAAAAAACGGAGTAGCCTCTCTGCTGGGGATTTATTATGCCTATGATGATGAGAAAGATAGATATTCAGCTTTTGTTTTTAAAGCTGCCAGCAGATGTGTTTGCTATAAAATTCCCATAAAAAATTATCGGGCATGGGTGCGCAGCAAGCCGGATATTATGGAAGAAACAATTTTATATTTTAAAAACGATTATACACAGACCTTGGATATGCTTTCGGCGCATATTAAAGGCGACACCTCCAAAGAAGTCTGCAAATTTTTGCTGAAAAATGCCGTTAAAAAGAATGACCGCTATATCATGCCTAAGAAAAGGTATCTGAAGGATCTTGCGGTAGTTTTAAATGTGCATAAGGTGACTATTTCCCGGATCATGAGGAAATTAAAAGAAAAAGGGATTGTGGTCAGAACAGAGGAAGGTATCGAAATATTAAATTATAAAGAATTGGAACATTACACAAAAGAATGCATGAAATACAGATAAATTTGGAAAAAAACATTAGAAGAAAGTTTTGTTCCTTGCGAAAATAATTCAAAAAAAAAGTTAAATCAGTTAACCTGTGTTTATTGAAATGCGTAAATTTGTGTGCTATATTATAAAAGAACTGAAAAAGAAATTTATTTAAAATATAAAAAGGAGAGATTATAATGAGCACACCTAATGTTTACCCAAAAGGAACAACTATCTATGACCCCGAGAAAGCTTGGAGCGGATATACTCTTATGCCAATTGACAAAAAAGGCGCTGTCTTGATTGATATGAACGGAAACGTAGTTCGTTATTGGAAGGATTTCCAAGGTTTCCCCAATAAAATGCTTCGTGGCGGTTATATCATGGGCAGCTTAGGCGCCAGAGAGAGCGTTTACGGCTACCAAGACCAAGCTGACTTGACCGAGATTGACTGGGATGGTAATGTAGTTTGGAGCTTTAACAAAAAAGAATACATCGAAGAGCCAGGCGGCAAGAAAAAATATTGGCTAGCACGTCAACATCATGATTACCAAAGAGAAGGCAATCCGGTTGGTTATTATGTACCGGGTATGGAAGCCAGAGTAGACGGCGGCAATACTTTAATCTTGTGCCATGAAGATGTTTACAACAAAAAGATTTCCGACAAACGCTTGCTTGATGACTGCATTATTGAAGTTGACTGGGAAGGCAATATCATCTGGAAATGGAATGTTAATGAGCATTTCAAAGAATTAGGCTTTGATGAAGTACAGAAAAACGTATTGTTCCGCAATCCTAACTTGCACCCAATCGGCAAAGAAGGACAAAGCGACTGGATGCATATCAACTCCATGAGCGTGCTTGGACCGAATAAATGGTATGACCAAGGCGATGAAAGATTTAATCCGGAAAATATTATCTGGGATGCTCGTGAAAGCAATATTTGTGCGATCATCTCCAAGAAAACCGGCAAAATTGTTTGGCAGATCGGTCCTGATTTCACCAAAACCCGTGAGTTAAAATTAATCGGTCAAATTATCGGTCAGCATCATTGCCATATGATTCCTCAAGGCTTACCCGGTGCCGGCAATATCTTAATCTTTGACAACGGTGGTTGGGCAGGCTACGGCGCTCCCAGCAGAACCTCCAAAGATGGCAGCAAGGCTGATCTTCGTGACCATTCCAGAATATTGGAAATTAATCCTGTAACCTTAGAGTTGGTTTGGAGCTTCACCGGTGCAGATTTTACCAATGTAGCTATGCCGATTACTGCTCCGGCTAGATTCTACAGTCAATTAATCTCCTCCGCTCAAAGATTGCCCAACGGTAACACCTTGATTACCGAAGGCTGCGCAGGCAGATTATTTGAGGTAACTCCGGAGAAAGAAGTAGTTTGGGAATATTATGCTCCCTTTAACCCCGGTGACTGGATGTACAGAGCTTACAGATATCCTTATGATTATGTACCGCAGGTAGAAGCTCCGAAAGAGGTTCCTGTTCCGAGAATCGATAACAACACCTTCCGTGTACCCGGTGCAGCTGAAGGTATGCTGCAGAATGATGTATCTGTAGCCGGCACTTGGGGTTACACCAAGATGGATGAGTGCGTAACTGAGGATACCATTACTGATTATGATGAAGACTCCGTTTCTAAATTTTAATTCAGAAACCGAAAAAAATTGATAAAGCACTAAAATTGACCTTGCTTAATTAGCAAGGTCAATTTTTTTGTATCTGGAAATATTAATTACAAATTAGTATAAAAAATATTATAATGCTTATTTGCAATTTATATGAAATTATGTTATAATTTTAATTGGAAATTTTAAAAGAAAGTGAAAGTCAATGTTTAGCAAATAAAAGGGAGGAGCGAGGAAGAAATGAGATAACTAATTGGGGAAATTGTGGCTGGAAAAGACAAGAGAATTTACAACAATGTTTAAAGGAGAATACAAAGAAATGAGTCGTAGCTTTTTATGCAGTTTACTATTTGTATGTTTGTTTGCGGTTGGTTTGTCTGCACCGGCATTGGCTGTTGAAACTTCTGAGGTTAGTTCCGGTGGAAAGATTAATGATTATATAGTTGCTGAACGGTTAGATGACAGTTCTGCTGAGACATTTTCTGCAAAAGCTGAGGTATTGTATAATACCTATATTGATCAAAGTTATGTGGGCATAATAGTGCAAACATCAGCTATTTCCGAAGATGTTTCTGAGTATGGTGTAGAAATAGACGGCAGACAATATTCGTATACCAGCCAATTGAAGGGCGGTCAATATATAGTTGATATATCTGGACTGGCGGCGGGGAAAAAGTATATCTATGCGCCTTATTATAGAATCGGAGAAACAATTATTTATGCACAGACTAGTTCATTTGTCACAGAAGCCGCGCGGGAGATAGTAAGTGAGGAGATAACAAATGATAATACCAATACAAAATTGTATGACGGATATTATTATGGCGGCATCGATGAAAGTATTGCCATAGGCTATGGAGACAATAAAAACTATGGAGGTTTTGATTTTATTGGGCAAAAAGATGATGAATGGCTAAATTCAACCTTTGACGCCCACGGCTGGGCATATATTTTCGCTGAAAGTGCTGAAGCCGAAGGCAGAATATCCAGCCCGCAATTAGGCAGTAAAGATAACGGTACTGTTCAAGTTTGGGCAGTTCCTGCTGTCAGTAAAGACGGTTATTTTGGTATCTTGACTTTTTATTTGCGTAATATGACGGATAAGGAGCTAACGGGATATAAATTTGGTGCTGCAAGTGATATCCAGATAGGTTCAGCTGATGAAGCACCTATCACTAAACAAAACTATGGTCTCAGCATGGCAGATGAGAAGAATAATACTTTTATCTTGCTGTGTTGCGGAGAGGATAAATACGATACTACGCCGGTAAGTTCTTTATGGTTTGGGTATTATGAAGACGCTGATGAAAATGTTTATAATGATACAGCCGATGAAAGCTTAAGCGATACGGATTCCGGCATTGCTTTTTCCTGGCAGGATATCACTTTGGCAGCCGGTGAAATCAAAGCCTACACCGTAGCTTTAGGCATCGGTGACGGAGATATGCTGAACAGCGTATTAACCTCCGGCGCAGAAATAGATTATCCCAAAGAGAAGATAATCGGATTAAAGGAAAACACTCTCTATAAAATACAAGCCGGCGGTAACGAATATATTCTCACCGCCGATCAAGAAGGCAGTATTCCGTTAGCTGCAGAAAATTATAATTGGCTCGGTCAAAATATAACTATCGCTGAGAGTGCAGGCGGGGCAGAACAAGAATTAACCATTGCTGCCCGCCCGGCGGCTGATGAGGTTGGTGCACCGCCGGAGGCTGACATAACAGTAAGGGAAAACTCTGTTACTCTTCCAAGCGAAAGTACGCAGGAATACAGCATTGACGGCGGAGTCACTTGGCTAAGCGGAGATGATAGCAATATCACCTTTAATGAGCTTCAAGCGGGAGTTGAATATGAAATTTTAATTCGCCTTAAAGCGACAGAAACATCTCCGGCATCGGAATACTTAAGCCTTAAAATTGTAATCAACAAGATGTTTGCTGCGGAAGAGATAATAGTAAATTATCCGGCAGAAACGCTTATTTATAACGGCAGTGCGCAGAAAATTTCGGTGACGGCGCCTGACGGAGCAGATGTTTATTACAGCGCTGCTGAAGACGGTGAATATGTTTCTTCCGAGCAATTTGCCTGGTTTACTGCCGCCGGAAAGCACACCTTTTATTATAAAGTGGTAAAAGAGGGCTATGAAGATTATTACGGTCAGGCTTCTTTTGATATTGCCAAAGCGGCTCTTATGGCAGCTGATTTTGCTGTAACTTCCCCGAGCAATCTCGTTTATGACGGCAAAGAGAAAAGGGCTGAAGTCAATGCGCAGAGTTACATTAACGGCAGCGGTGAGATCACGGTGAAATATTACGATTCTTATGGCAATGAATTATCCTCTGCGCCAATCGACGCCGGAGAATATACCGTTAAAATTGATGTGACAGAAGGGGAAAATTATGAGGAAGCAAGGGATCTTGCCGCTGAAATTTGGCAATTCACCATCACTCAAGCGGTAAATGCTGTCAATAACCTGACAATCTCCGGCTGGATTTACGGTGATCCGGCGCATATCCCCACTGCCGCCGCAGAGTTTGGCGAGATAAGCTATAAATATGTGAATACCCTGACCAATGAAGAAAGCTTAACCGCGCCTGTTGCTGCCGGCAATTATAAAGTTATTGCCACAGTAGCAGAAACTGCTAACTATGCCGCTGCCAGCGCGGAAACGACCTTTGCTATCGCTCCCAGACCGCTTAAAATCAGCTGGTCTGAAGATAGTTTTATCTACGACGGCAGTGAAAAAACTATTGCTCCTACGGTAACTAACGCCGTAAATGACGATATCATCAATCTTACTGCCATTGGCATTCGCGGAACTAAGGCAGATAAGTATCAGGCGGAGGTAACGGCTGTCGATAACAGCAATTATACCACTATTGGCGGAGAAAATATTTTTAAGGAATGGTTCATCGCCAAAGCTACTCTTAATTTGGAAAGCTTCACAGTAATATTGCCTGACGCTGAAACCTTTTATGACGGCAGCGCAAAATCAGCTGTGGTAACAGCCAAGGACGGCATAGCGGGTATTGGTTCGATTAGGGTAGAATATTACTCCGCCGGCGAAAAGTTGGCAGAGGCGCCAACAGATGCCGGTGAGTACAGCGTGCAAATTTCCGTAATAGGCGGAGAGAATTATGAGGATGTAACTTCCTTGGAAGTTGGTCGCTTTAGCATCAAGCAAGCTGTTAATGAAATCAGCGATTTGCAGATTGCAGGCTGGGTTTATAATGAGGCGCCCAATTATCCGACCGCTAAAGCAAAATTCGGCGAGATAAGCTATAAATATATTGGCATTGCTCCGACAAATTATAACAGCACCGCAGTGCCTGAAAATGTCGGCACTTATAAAGTAATTGCCACCGTGGCAGAAACTAATAATTATACCGCCGCCACTGCCGAAAAAGGGTTTGCTATCACCGCAGCTGTGTCAAATGCTCCTTTGGGAATTGCCAAAACGGATGAAACTATTTTCGGCAAAAATGACGGCACCATAACCGGAGTAGACAGCTCAATGGAATATAAAGCTCTGGCGGATGAAAATTATACCGCGGTTGCAGGAACGGAAATCACCGGTCTTGCCGCCGGCACTTATTATGTCCGCTACCAAGCAACGGCGAATTATTCTGCCGGCAGTCCGGCGGAAATTATTATCGCCGCTGGTGAGAAAATCGTTGTCACCTTTGACACCGCCGGCGGCAGTGAAATCCCTCAGGCGGAGTATGCTTATAATGAGAAAATTGCCAAGCCTGCCGATCCTTTGAAGGAAAACTATATTTTTGCCGGCTGGTTTGCTGATTCTGCACTGACTGCCCGCTGGGATTTTGCTGAGCCGCTCACTTTGGCTCAAATAAACCTTTATGCAAAATGGATTAACGGCACTGTTGACAATAATTTAACTGCGGACAATGGCGAAGTAGCAGTTGAAGGGCTAAACGATGTTGCCCAAGCTGTAGGCGAAAATATCGAACTGGTGGTAGAAAACCAAGCTGCAGTATCACCGGCTGAGCAGGAAGCGATTAAAGCTTTAGTCGGCAACTCCGGGGAATTTGTATTTTGTGAAATCTCGCTTTATAAAATAATGGATGATGAGCGCATAGCTATTAGTGATACCGGTGATTCGGTATTGCAGATTAAACTGCCTTATGATTTAGCGGAAAAGAAGAATATCAAGCTTTACAGATATCATGATATGGCAGAAGAAATTACCTTGCTCACCAACAAGCCTGAATCAGCTTATATGGATAAGACGGCCTTTATCGACCAAAGCAATAATTGCCTCTATATCTACACCTCAAAATTTTCTGCTTATGGGTTGAGCTATGATTATGATAAGCCTGCCGGCAGCTTAGTGGCACAAAGAACTTTAACCTTTGCCACCAACGGCGGCAGTCCGCTGGCAGAAGTAAGCAGAAATTACGGCAGTACCATAGTTTTAGCGGATTATCTGCCGGCTAAAGAAGGCTATAAATTTGCCGGCTGGTACAAAGACAGCGCTTTGAAAGAAAAAATAGAATATGCGGTCTTGGATTATGATATGACTGTTTATGCCAAATGGACAGCCATTGCTGAGCCGGCAGATGAAGAATTTGTAATGGTTTTAACTGTAGGCGATAATGTCGCCTTAGTCAATAATGCTGAAATACAAAACGATGCAGCTCCGCTGATTGTCAATGCTCGCACCTATACCCCTGCTCGTTTTGTGGCAGAAAAATTAGGAGCCAGTGTTTGGTGGGACGCTGTGACGAGGACAGTGACTATCGCGGATGACAAAACCACTATAGTTTTGCTGGTGGATTCGTCTATTGCCTATGTAAACCACACGGCAGTTACAATGGATGCCCAAGCCTTCATCGCGGATGGGCGCATTTATACTCCGGCACGCTTCGTGGCGGAAAATCTGGGAGCTGAAGTAAATTGGGATGAGAAATCGCAAACGGTAACAATCTGCCGCTAAAATAAGCAAAAAAAAATCAGCCTTTTGGTTAATTTATACCTGAGGCTGATTTTTTTGGCAAAAAATATAATTGTGTGCTGGAGAGCTTTAATTAAAACTCCATTTTAGCTTTAACGACATAACTGCCAGCTAAAACATCACCAAACAAATACTTGCCGGCGGAGTTAGTCTTGGTGACTGCTATTAAATTTTCTTGTTTAACGCCGGCAATTTCAGTTACTTGGTATAATCCTACAAAACAGCCGGCAATAGTTTGACCGGCATTGTCTCTGATGATACCGCTGACAGTACCGCTGTAAGTTCGGGAATCTTTGGTCATTGTCATGGTGATGTTAATGATGGAACCGTTAATAATAACAGCAGTCATGCTGGAGGCGGGCAGATAGCCGTCTGCAGCGGAAATCAAGGTATAGGTGTCGTCTGCTAAATCATAAAAAGCAAATTCGCCATCGGCAGCAGTAAAGGTGGAGGCTATTGTTTCACCGGCAGAATCTTTCAAGGTAATTTTTCCTTCGCTTAAAGGAGTAAACGTGCCGTCGGGATTAGCAACAGATAGAACGCCGGCAATCGTTCCCAGGTTCAATGTAGTATCAGCAGCACAGATTAAATTGGTTTGAATAGCAGCACCGTTGGAGAGTGTTATACCGGCGGCGTCGCTTAAAAGGTAACCATCGGCTACTGCTGCCAAACTATAAGTGCCGGCGGGGATATCTGTTAAAAAATAAGAGCCGCTGGCATCGGTGAGTGTGTGTTTGTAGGGCAGACCAACGCTGTCAAAAAGTTTTACAGTTGCATTGGCAATAGGAGAAGTGCCGTCAGTTACTGTACCGTAAACAGTTGCAGAATTGGTATTAGCAGCGGTTAGCTCTAGATCAATATTAGCCTCTTGGGTTCCTTGGATTTCAAAGCCGGGGCTATACTCCAAGGTAAATAAATCTTGTTTAACGTCTGCCATAAATGACCTCCTGAATATTATAAATTACGAGGAATTTAAATGCATTTAAAAGATGGTTAGAAAGATGAAAATTAAATAATATCCCTTCGTGATAATTTCATAATATGCTTTTTTTAAAAAAAATGACTGTCCTCTAAAAATATACCAAAAAAATAAAACGATAATATAGCTGTATTTCCTTGACTGACAGGAGAATTTATATTATACTTGATACGGCAAAATTTTTAAAATTTTTTGCAACAAAAAAGAAAAGTTTACGTCTATTAATACGTAACAGAATTTACAAACATTTGGAGGTTGTAGAAAAATGAAAAAAGTTATTTCTTTATTGATGGTTGCGATGTTAGCAATCTTCATGGTAGGCTGCGGTTCCGATGACAACGGCACTCAAAGCCAAATTGATGTGGCAGACTCCCAAGAGCTTTTGCAAAAAGTATGGGATAATTATGCAGATGACGAGAAATTTGCTGTTATCGGCGGCGACGCTGACAATAACAATATGGAAGGTCCCGGCAAGTTTAGTGTAGAAGACGGCGAAGCTTTGGATGTTACTTTAGGCTTTCCTGCTGACTCGGCAGCTAAAATTGACGATGCCGCTTCTTTGATTCACATGATGAATGCCAATACCTTTACCTGCGGTGCTTTTCGAGTAGTTGAAGGCGAAGATATGGCTGCTCTTAACGATGAAATCAAAGAAAACATCAAAAACAGACAATGGATGTGCGGTTTCCCTGATGAATTAGTGATTGTTAACGCCGGAAATTATGTAATTTCTTTCTTTGGCGCGAGCGATTTAGTTGATGGTTTCCAAGCTAATTTATTAGAGGTTTATCCACAAGCAGAAGTAGTGGCTGAAGAATCTCTGATGTAATTTAACAAAAGTGAGAAGATAACCATGCTATTTTCCAGTATTCCGTTTTTGTATTACTATCTGCCGATAGTGATCTTAGTGTATTTTTTGGTGCCCAAAAGCTTGAAAAACAGCGTTTTGCTTTTGGCAAGCTTGTTTTTCTATGGCTGGGGCGAACCAAAATATCTGTTTTTTATGCTGATTTCTATTGCCCAAGGCTATGTTTTGGGAATTTTGATTGAAAAATATCATGGGAGCAAGTGGTCAAAAGTTTTTTTGACCACTTCAATTGTATTTAGCCTAAGTTTGTTAGGATATTGTAAATATGCCGATTTTTTCATCGAAAATTTCAATTATGTCACCGGGCTTTCTGTGCCTTTGTTAAAAATAGCTTTGCCTATCGGCATAAGCTTTTATACCTTTCAGATTATCAGCTATGAGATAGATATCTACCGGCAAAATGTCAAAGCCCAGAAAAATCTCATCAATCTCGGCACATATATAGCTATGTTTCCCCAGCTGATTGCCGGGCCTATCGTGCGTTATGCCGATATTGAAAAGCAATTAGTTGAGCGCACCCACTCTTTGGCGGATTGTGCGGCGGGAGTGCGGAGATTCAGCATAGGCTTAGGCAAAAAAATCCTGCTGGCGAATATTTTAGCGGAGTTTGTGGCTGAGTTTAAAGGTACCGATGAACCGTCGGTAATCTTCTTTTGGGCGTATGCCTTGGCGTATATGCTGCATGTTTACTTTGATTTTTCCGGCTACAGCGATATGGCCATCGGCTTAGGAAGAATTTTTGGCTTTAAATATATGGAAAACTTCCGCTATCCTTATATTTCCGCTACCGTGAGCGAATTTTGGCGCCGCTGGCATATCTCCTTGGGTTCCTGGTTCAGAGATTATCTCTATATCCCCTTGGGAGGCAATAGGGTGTCCAAAGCCAGACATATGTTCAATATTTTCATAGTTTGGGCAGCTACCGGCTTGTGGCACGGAGCAGCCTGGAATTTTGCCATCTGGGGCATATTTTTTGCGGTTGTTTTAACGATAGAAAAGCAATGGCTGATGCCCATTTTGCAAAAAATCGGCAGATTAAGCCATATTTATGTGCTTTTAGTTATCACGGTCAGCTTTGTCATCTTTGATGCCAGCGATATGTCTTCGGCACTATATTATCTCAAATCCATGTTTGGCTTAAGTGCCTTGCCTTTAATCAGCGAGCAGGCAGTTTATTATATTACCAGCTACAAAATGCTTTTCCTTATCGGCATCATCGGCGCTACACCGCTGAGCAAATCAGTCGTGCAGAAATTAGCGGCTAATAAAAGCACTGCTTGGCTGATAAATGTGCTGGAGCCGGTCATGGTAGTGGGGTTGCTTTTGCTGTGCACGGCATATTTGATCGACGGATCCTTTAATCCGTTCTTGTACTTTAGATTTTAAGGAGGGATAATATGACCGAGAAAATAAAAAATATAGCCATAGTGTCTTTAGCCGGCTTGTGTATTTTTGGCTTTTTCTTCTGGGGTATTATCCAGCCTGATCAGGAAATGTCGTATACGGAAAGAAGACCTCTGGCTGATTTTCCTGAGTTCAGCCTTGATGCGGTGCTGAGCGGTAAATTTATGAGTGAGTTTGAGGATTATTCCTTAGACCAGTTTCCCTTGCGGGATTCATTTAGAACCTTAAAAGCCTTAAACAGCTTTTATGTGCTGGGACAGAAGGACAATAATAATATTTACCTTGTCAATGGCTGTATATCCAAGCTGGATTATCCCTTTAACGAAAGCTCTGTGAATTATGCCGCTTCGAGATTTGAGTTTATCTATGAGAAATATTTGAAGGACAGCAATGCAAAGGTTTATCTGTCGGTAATTCCCGATAAAAACTATTTTTTAGCAGAGCAAAACGGCTATCCGGCGCTTGACTACCAAGAGCTGTTCAGCAAGATTCAGGAAAAAATGCCCTATGCCGCTTATCTGGACATAACCGGGCTTTTGCAAATAGAGGATTACTATGCTACCGACACCCATTGGCGGCAGGAGAAAATAGCTGATGTCGCTGAATTTTTGGCAGAAAAAATGGGAGTTGGGTTTGACAGTGAGTATGAACTTATTAATACCGGCAAGCCCTTTTACGGCGTTTATTATGGTCAGGCGGCTTTGCCTTTGGCGGCGGAAGAGATGTATTATCTCACCAATGACGTAATCGCCGACTATCATGTGTTTGACTATGAGTCGATGCAGGAAGTGCCCGTTTACGATTTAAACAAACTTGAAGGGGCGGATCATTATGAGATGTTCCTCTCCGGCAATAAATCCTTGGTTACCATTGAAAACGAAAATGCGGCTACCGATAAAGAATTAATCATCTTTCGGGATTCCTTCGGCAGCAGCCTTTCACCCCTTTTAGCCCAAGGCTATAAAAAAGTGACGGTAATCGATATCCGCTATATTTCCCCGGCAATATTGGCTAATTATGTCGAATTTGCCGATAAAGATGTGCTTTTTATCTACAGCAGTTCCGTTTTAAATAACAGTGTGACTATCAAATAAAAATAGCTAAAAAAGCTCCAATCATTTTGATTGGAGCTTTTTTATGTTTAAGAGCGGTTAAAAAAACGCTGTAAAAAGTTATTTTTGGTAAATAACAAGCCGCTGGTAATTGCCGTTAACGGCGCTACCGTAACCAAGCCGAAAGAACCGACAATGGTGTGAATAATTTCCGCCGCAACATATTTATAGTTTAAGATGAATTCGATCGGTGTTCCCTGGGCCATAAAAACCATTAAAAGGGCGATATAGCCGCCGGAATAAGCAAAAAGCAAGGTGGTGGTAGTGGAGCCGCAGGCGGCTCTGCCCACGGCAAAACCGGAGGCGATAGCTTCTTTGGCGGAGATGTCGGGTTTTTTCTTAACCACCTCATAAACAGCGGAGCAAATGTCAACGGCTAAATCCATTACCGCTCCTGCCGAGCCCAAAAAAATTGAGGCAACAAAAATCTGTGTTAAATCCAAGTGCTGAAAACCGGCGTAAAGCAAGCTTTCGCTGGATTCCATGACCGCACCGTGAATTTGAAATAAATCGGTAAAGATTAACCCCAGCCCGGCAGTTAGCAAGATGCTTAAAACAGCGCCGGCAGATGAAGCCAAAGAGCGTTTGTCCAAACCATAAATTAAGCTTAAAATCAAAATGGTTAAAACCGCAACCAGGATTAAAGAAATCCACACGGGATTATAGCCTTTTAAGAGAGAGGGGATGAGCACCTTCCACATCATTAAAATAGTTACCGCAAAGGAAAGGATTGCTCTTAAGCCGGTTTTGCCGGCAAAAAGCACTAAAAGCAAAAGAAACAGCGCTGCTAAAATGGCTTCTTTGTCCATGCGGTAATGGTCGGTCATGGTGATGGTGGTAATTTCCTCGCCGGCATGGCTTACCACCACAAAAGCGATATCGCCGGGAGCAAATAATTTGTCTTGCTCCAGCGAACCATTCAAACGATTGATGGCATAAGCTTCTGTGCCTGCAAACTGTCCGCCTAAGATGCGCACCAGGCATTTTTGTTCACCGCTGCGGATTAAGCCGGTGTCAATGATGGTGCTTTCGTCGGTAGCCAGTACCTCGGCTTTGACTCGGTCGGCGTTTTGATAAGTGAGCGCCCCTTCAAAGCCGGTAGGCATAATAATTAAAATAACCAGCAAAACTACGGCCGCTAAAACCGGCGGAAGGGTCGGGTGTTTTGTTCTGAGATTTAAAATAGTCATCTTCCTCCAAAATAACAATAAAGGGGCGGCATCAGCCGCACCCTGGTGGTGGGAAATTAAGGTGAGTAATTTATTCTACGTTCAGCAAAGCGGCTAATTTATGATAGATATCGGTATTGTCGTAATAGCCGTTGAAATATTGGGCTCCCTGACCGTCGGCAAAAACCGCTACCGGCAAGCCGGTGTGCGAATAACTGGTGAAATCAATACCGGATTTGTTGTTGAGAATGTGGGTGACAGTGACGGAGAAGGGGTTGTAGCTGCCGTATAAAATGCTTTGCTCTTGGGTGTATTCTGCTTCTTCGTCGGATATGGCTAATTCGTAAGCAGTACGCAGGCGCTCGATTTCATAGTCTGTCAGGACTAAGCGGTCGTCGGCTTCACCGCTCATTTTTAAGCCAAACAATTTTTCCACATCAGCCATTGCGGTTTCAAAAGGAGTTTTGTTGGCTTTGTAGTTAGCGACATATTGCTCATCAAACTGAGCATAGGATATTTTTTGGTTAGTTAAATTATCCAGATAGGTATCGTAATCAGTGCCGGCATAGCCGATGGACAATCCGCCGGTTTCGTGGTCACCGGTGACTAAGATTAAGGTTTCGGCAGGGTGTTTTTCGGCAAAATCTACAGCTACCTGAACTGCATCGGCTAAAGCCAAGGTATCGGTAACGGTAGCACCGGCATCATTAGCATGGCAAGCCCAGTCGATTTTGCCGCCTTCGCACATCATGAAGAAGCCGTTGTCGTTGTCTAAAACTTCGATACCTTTAGCTACATAATTAGCCAAGGACCATTCGCCGTCTTTGCGGTCCATTTCGTAGCTCATGGCGTCGGAGTCTGCCAAATGCTCGTCAATGATGAGCACTTTCTCGTCGTCAGCATCAATCGCTGCCGCTTCAGCTTGAGTATCGGCAACTTGGTAGCCGGCTTTTTCCGCCAAATCATAAAGGCTGGTCTGGGTACCGTCACCGGTTGGTTTCAATAATCCGCCGCCGGCAAAATATTCAAAGTCAGAAGCAACTAATTCCATGCCGATTTCGTAATAGTTATTGCGGCTGGATTGGTGAGCATAAAAAGCGGCAGGAGTAGCATGGTTTAAGTTAACGGACGAGATGATACCTATTTCCCAGCCTTTTTGCTCATGAAGCTTCTCGGCAATGGTTTCAAAGGCTTTTTGTCCGGTAGTATCAACATTTATCATGCCTGAGTAAGTTTTCTCGCCGGTGGCAATAGATGTTGCGGTGGAAGCAGAGTCCGGAGCGAAGGAGCAAGCGTCATAAGTAACAGCGGAGCCAACTGCCTCGAAGTTCATGAAACACAAGCTTTCCGGTCCGTCTAAAACAGCGCCTTTTCTGTCAGCATAGCTTACACTGGGTAAGGCTTGCTCGTAATCATCATCGGCTATGGCACCTAAATAGTCAGCTGCCGCTTGGAATTGGGGATAGCTCATGCCGTCACCGATAAATAAAAAGACATATTTGGGTGTCTCGGCGGAAACGGCGCTGGAGCTGGAAGCAAAATTGACAGCCGGTTCATTGACAGATGCGCTGGGTTGAGCACTGCAAGCCGCCATGCTTACCATAGTAGAAAGGGTGAGTGCAAGAGCAGTAAGTTTTTTCATGTGGTTACCTCATTTCTTTTTGGGCAAAAATCCCGTTAAATTTTTAGGCAGATTGCCTTGGAACAATTTAAAGTTTACAAATAAAAGGTAAAAAGGGGAACCAATATTTTGTAAAGTTTTGGTAGATTTTTATGAGAAGTCAAAATAAGTGCCAAGGATAATTATATAGTTAAGCTATTAATATAATTATAAATTATATTATTGAGCACAATATCCAAAACAGATATTTGACAAAGAAATATACTAATTATAAAATAAATATGTAAAAACAATGTTGTTGGCCGACAATAAATGCAAGATAAAATTAAGGAGGATTCACAATGACATTAAGAAAAAGTGCTTTGACAGAAAAAGTGTTTGTTTTAGGTGTAGATGGTTTAGATCCCCGATATAGTACCAAAAGATTGCGTGAAGGCAAAATGCCTAATTTGCAGAAATTTATTGATGCCGGCAGCTGCCGTGAAGATTTAGTATTGTTGGGCGGTCATCCGACAGTAACCCCGCCAATGTGGACGACTTTAGCCACTGGTTGCTATGCTAATGTTCATGGTATCACTGGATTTACCCGTCAAGGTTCGGATTTAGATAAAGCTATGCCTAACTTTGACTCTCGTAATTGTAAAGCAGAGCCAATTTGGAATATTTTAGCTGACGAAGGCATTAAAACCTGCGTTTTTCATTGGCCAGGCAATGCTTGGCCGCCAACCAGCGACAGCGAAAATTTATTTGTTTGCGACGGTTCAACTCCCGGTGGCTTGGGCATGGGGGCTGCTAGTTTAGCCAGCGAATTTATGGCAGTAGCTGATATTAAAATTGAGGAGGTAACCTTTGCTCCATCTGCAACTGCAGATTTAGATAAAGCATGTGTTATTAAAGCAGATAAAAGTAAAACAGTGGAGAATACTGCTGATGTTTTACGAAACGTAAAAGAAAGTACTACTCTGATTTTAAGCTATAAGCAAGGTATGGGTGCTGCATGTGTTGAGGATCTGCTTTCTATGGCGTTATCCCCTATCCAAGAGCCTCATGGCTGGAGTTACGAGATTCCGGCTGGAGCTCGTGAATTTACTTTATTACTAAGCCAAGGCATGATTCGCCGCCCGGGTTTGATTTTGAAAAATGAAAAAGGAATTTATGATAAGGTTGCATTGTACAAGAATAAGAAAGAAGCAGAACCATTTGTTATCTTAGAAAAAGGCGTTATAAAAGGCCAGATTTATGACCAAGTAGTAGTTGGTGATGGTGTTTATAAAGATGTTAATTATGATATGAAAGCTATCAATATTAAAGAAGATGGCACCCATGTAGAAATATATATTTCTAACGGTGTAGATATGCATGCAGATTATATCTTTAAACCGGCAAGCCTTTTCTATGAGTTAGCTGAAAACGTTGGCTATGTTCCGGCAAGCTCTGCTATCGGCAATCATGATCCACGCCTTGTAACTGATTGCATGTTAGATGTTTGGAATTTACAGATTGATTGGCAGGCTGAAGCTATTCATTATATGATCGAGAAAAAAGATGTCAAAGCAATCTTCTCCCATATGCATAATGTTGATATGCAGGAACATAGATTTATTCGCTTCATGTCTGAGGGAGATAAAGGCTATCGTGAACAGTATGGCGCTAAAGAAGTAGAGATGTATCGCAAATTTTTAGATGATGTTTACGACCAAACTGACAGATATTTGGGAAAATTCTTACATTTATTAGACGAAGGTTGGACTATCATCATCACATCCGACCATGCTCAGGTTTGCCCGCCTCACAAGCCACCGTTAATTGGAGATATGGCTGTAAATGTACGTGTAATGCAAGAATTAGGTTATACCAATCTTAAGAAAGATGAGAACGGCAACGAATTGCCAGAGATTGACTGGGAAACAACCAAAGCTGTTGCCGCCCGTGAATGCAATATTTATATCAACTTAAAAGGCAGGGATCCTCATGGTATTGTCGATCCGGCTGATAAATATGAGTTAGAAGAGCAAATCATGACCGATTTATATGGCTATAAAGACAAGAAAACCGGTCATCGCATTATTGCTTTGGCATTGCGCAATAAAGATGCAGTCCTCTTAGGGTATGGCGGCTCAGAATGCGGTGATATTTGCTATTGGATTGCCGAAGGATATAATGTTGACCATGCAGATGGTTTGGCAACTACCTATGGTGACTGCGAAACCAGTTTGTCTCCAATCTTTGTAGCGGCAGGTTCTGGTATTAAGAAAGGCTTTAAAACCGAGCGCTGGATTCGCCAGATTGATGTAACCCCTACCATTGCAGCTTTAATGAATGTCAGATTTCCGGCTCAATGTGAAGGTGCTCCTGTTTATCAAATTTTCGATCAAGAATTTTAGAAAAGATTTACACACAAGGATTTTATGCCTTGTGTGTAAACAATAACTAACAGATTTAAAATGCTAAATTGAATTATTAGATATATTTTGTTTAAGGGGGTTATGTAAAGTGACTGCAGTTGATAGAAAAGCAACAACTTATGCAATTATTGGCATAATCTTAATGTTTAGCGGCTGGTTTATTCCACCGATAGAGCCTATCACTCAAGTTGGCATGCAGCTGGTTGGCATTTTTGTAGGTTTAATTTGGTTATGGTCGACTAGCGGTATGCTTTGGCCCAGCTTAATAGGGATTGCAGCTATGATGTTTAGTGATTATGGAAATTTTACAACAGTTTTAGCAGCATCTTTTGGAAATTATAATTTCGCATCTGCGGTGTTTACAATGGCAATTTTTGGCGTTATTGAGCAATATGGGGTCAATGACTATATCGTACGCTGGGTGTTAAGCCGCAAAATTATTAATGGAAGACCGTGGATTTTTACTGCTATTGTCTTTTTCACAGTTTTTATACTGTCTGTTTTTGGTGCTGGTTTAGCAATGATTTTTATGTTTTGGGGTTTGACTTATAAATTAGCTGATGATTTAGGATATGGAAAGAAAGACCCTTATATAATGATGTTATTGTACGGGATCATTATTTCTTGTGCTATTGCTAACCCAGTATTACCTTTTTTCCCATGGCTTTTACAGATTAATGGTATTTGGAGCAGTATGAGCGGGACGTCGGCTTTTTCCTATGCACAACATTTGCTGTTAGTTTTACCGATTAGCCTTTGTATATTGATTTGCTATATTATGATAATGAGGTTTGTATTTAAGGCTGATGTTTCTCGTTTAAGCAATGTTAATACAGATATGTTTGATGCTAATCCTTTACCGCCAATGGATAAAATTCAAAAGTTTTTATTATGGTATATTCCAATTATAGTAATAAGTTTGTTTGCTCCTAGTCTTATGCCTAGCTCGTGGAGAATAACGCAAATACTTAATAGTGCTGGTGCAGTAGGAATAACAATTTTCCTTTTTGTTATTTTATGTCTTATTCGTAAAGATGGTAAATCTATTGTAGATATGCGTTATCTTGGCGGACAAAAAATTACTTGGGATTTAGCATTTCTATTAGCTTGTGTTATGGCAATATCTTCTGCTTTAACAGATGACGTAACTGGTGTCAAACTATTTTTATCGGGAATTTTGAATCCTATTTTCGGCGGTATGTCACCTTTTATTTTATTTGCAGTAATGTTATTTTGCTGTTTGTTTTTAACTAACTTGGCAAATAACGGCGTAATTGCTCTGCTGTTGCTCTCGATAGTTTATATTACTACAACAGAGATGCAAATTAACAATATTGGCTACTTTGTATCTATGCTGGCTTATGCTTCACAAGTAGCATTTTTAATCCCGGGCAGTTCAATATTTGGTGCCATGCTGCATGGCAATGAAAGTTTAAATGCTACTTTTATTTATAAAATGACTGTTTGGGTGCTGATTGTAACCTATTTAATCTTCTTGGCTTTTTGGCCGCTAAGCATAATATTGTATTAATAATAAACGAGAGCGGTTTTGACCGTTCTCGTTTAAAGTATTCAGTATTAAATTGAGGCTTTAAGTAAATCGCCTAACTTTGTTATTTTTTTTTGATCAGCATCTTTATGATAAATTAGGGCTAATAAAAAATTAGGAGCGTTACGAATAGGTATCAGACGAAAATGATTAAACTCAGCTGTATTGAGCAGTTTATTGGTAAAAGTTACACCTAAGCCACTTTCGATCATATAATTAATACTATAGTAATCAGGAGCAACAGCTTTAATTAAAGGCTGACCATGTAGTTTCAGGATATTGAGCAAGGTATCTTGAAATTCGAAAGAGTTTTTATTTATAACCAAAGGGATTTTAGTTAACTCTTGGAAAGAAACAGAGGTTTTGCTATGTGGAATATAAGAAAAATTTTTTGCACACATTACATAAGAACTGCTTTTGTTCAGGATAAATATTTTCTTATGAGGGGGATAGGCAGTTTTTTCTTTAATCATATCTAAAATTACAGCATTAATGTTTTGTTCAATTGCTTCTAAATCATTAGCAGTTTGAGAAAGATTTTGAAATTGTAAAGTGTTTTGGTTCTGATGTGAATTATAATCTTTTACTAACGAAGAAAGAAGCCACATAGAATAAGCCGGATTGGTATAAATAATTAGATCGTTGATATTGGTGTCATTTTCTTGAGAAGCAGATTTTTGCAGGGAAATATTTTCTATTTGCTCAAAATATTCAAAGGCTTTTTTTGCCAATTCAACGACCTTTTTGCCGTCCTCTGTCAGGCTGACACCGCGGTAAATACGGTTTAGTAAGGTTAAGTTTAAGCTTTTTTCTAAATTTTTCATTGCCTGCGATAATGCGGGCTGGGAAATGTGTAAATTTTCTGCTGCAAGAGAAATGGATTGATAGCTATCAATTTTTATCAAATAATACAGAGGATTGTTTTCTTGAAGCAAGGCTTATCACTTCCTTATATATTAAAATTTAATCTATGCATATTAAGTATATAATTTTTACGACATTTTGTAAAGTCAATTTTTAAGGGGGAAGAAGAATGGGACTTTTTTAGATGAAGAAAAAAGATTCGATGATTTTAAAAGATTAGAAGATTTAAAATGGCGGGATGAGGAAGAAATTTTGCCTAGCTTTGATAAAACGCTCTTGCTGAAAGACGGAAAAGTTTATGCTCAAGGTAAGATTAGCTATTTACCGAAGAAATAATCAGTGATTTCTTAGCCCATGAGATGGCTGTCAGGAGAAGCAAGGGCAATATTGATGTCGAGCTAACCTTGGAAAGCGGTTTAGATATTGCAGTTTTGAGAAGGGAGGAGGAGAGATGAATAATGATAGGAAGCAAAAAAGGGAAGAAGCCTACGAAGAGTATTTGTTGAAATCTATGCAAGGTTATTTTGGCAATCGCCGTGATGAGGAAGGCATGAAAGATTGAGTTAAACTGATAAATCTTGGCGGCTTCGGTCAAGAGTTTCATATCTATGCTTTAGCATACGAAGATGAACAAGGAATCGCATACCGCTGCAGCGCAAAGGCAAACAAATTGTTCGATTTTGCCAAAACATGCGCTGTTTATGGCTATTACCCGATGAGCTGGAAGAAAAAATAGTTACGCCGATTTACCAAAAAAATATTGGCTGCAGGAGATCAGCCAATTTACAGAGATAAAAGATGAAAAAACCTTGCATTTTGTTGCAAGGTTTTTTGCGCCTAAAGAACTGTATCTTAAAGTGCAGCTTTATCTTGGGCAGTGGATATTTCTGATAGACATAAGAATTGACAAATAAATGGGATTTTTTGCTTTTTGTATTCTTAGTGGTCTGGATATAAGTTATTTAGTATCAGCCAAAGGGTTAAATTTTTGCTTGATTTAACAAAAGGATATCAAGGGTAAAAATCCCCTTTTCCGCCGTGATTTTGCAGGTGCCGTTATACTTTTGGGCGAGATGATTAATGCTTTTAAGACCATAGCCGTGGTTTAAAGCGTCTTTTTTGGTGGTAATAAGCTTATCATAATCTTTACTTGCCGCGACTTTGTCATAGGGATTGATAGTGCTGACTGCCAGATAATCCTGCACAGTCCTTATTTCCAGCTTAATGATTTTTTCGTTTGTGCCACCGAGCTTTTTGCAAGCTTCGATTGCATTATCCAAGGCATTGCCTAAAATTAGACATAAGTCCAGGGAGCTTATAAAAAGCTTGCCCAAAACAGCAATAGTTGGCTTAATGGAGATATTGGCTTTTTGCGCTTCGTTAATTTTTATGGATAAGAGTGTATCAAGCGCAATATCACCGCTGAATGCTGTAATATCAGAGCTGATACTGCCTATTCTGTCGTTTACCATCTTCATGCCTTGCTTGTTTTCGTTATTTTCCAAAAAACCTTTTAGCGCCAGCAGGAAATTTTTTTCATCATGAATTTGGTGATGCAGCTGCTCATTTTTTTGGATGGATTCCTTATAAAATCTTTCCTGTGCCGCTAAACGCTCGTTTATCAAAGCATTTTCTAACTTTATCGCCTGCAAATGCTCCATTTCTGTTAAGGTGAAAAAGAGTATAATAGCTAAAGCAACCATCATTAAAAGCAAAACAAGGAAAATTTGCACACTGCTGATGCTGTCACTGGTCCAGACTAAATAACGAATACCACAAAACATGCCGATAAAGACTATGACAAAAACAATAAACAATAAATATTTAGTAGACTCCAGAGGACTTGAGCTTTTAGTGCAAAACTTTTTGCGCACAAAGTTTAACGATAGCATCACTAAAAAAATCAGCGTGTTGCATAAGAATACTCCGGCTATATATTGATCCGTATAATCGGTGCGATTGACCTTGTAGAAATTGTTTTCGACACTGACTAATATAGCGGCAGTGATGCTTTCGATCATTATGCCGATAATAGCGTAAAGAAAAATTAAAGGGATTTTCTTAAATATTGACCCGTGCACGCAAAAGCTGAAGAACAAACAAAGAAGCAAATATATTGCCATCCGCCAATAAGCGCTTTCGACATAAATGGAAGAGCAATAATATATTACAGTGCCGGCTACGATTAGGGGGATGCGGAATTTTTTGGCGATAAATTTATCAGGAAAAAATACTGACAAAAAATATTGGATTAAACACACATCAAAAATAACCGCCAATAAATCAACTATATCAACCGTTTCCATTTTTTCACCTCAAAAGATAGGATAGAAATTTTTCTTTGGCAGCTTTATGATATTTTCTGCTGACAGGCAATGCCTCTTTTGTTGTTAAAATTACATTTTGCCGCTCAAAGCGGGCAATAAAGTGGGGATTTACTAAATAACTGCGGTGAATACGGATAAAACCGTGCATATTGCAAAGCTCTTCCTGTGAGCTGATTTTGCCGTAAGTTTCATAAGCATTTTCTCCTGTAAGCTTGATAAAGAGCTTTCTTTTTTGCGATTCCAAATAGATGATATCCTTAATATCTAAAGCAACTTTTTCGTGATTATAGCTAATAAGAAATTTGCTGTAAAGGCTTTGATATTTTTTCAGCCCCCGCCTGAATTCCTGCTGCAGCAATGCCGGCTCAATAGGCTTGAGCAAAAATTGAAATGTGTCTAAATAAAAGGCAGAAGAAACATATTTGCTGTAAGCGGAAATGAAGATGAGGATGAGATCAGGATTTTGTTTTTTCATTAGCTGGGCGATTTCTAAACCATCTAAACTTTCTTTCAGCTCAATATCTAAAAAAACCATATCAAAATTTATACCGGAATCAAGCAAAGCTTTGCCGGAATGATATTCAAATATCTGGCAGTCAATATTGATTGAGGAAGCTGAAAGCCCCTGCTTTATTTCTTGGCAAACCAACGGTTCATTGTCACAAACAGCAATATTCATACCTGCCTCCTTAGTAATCTAAAAATGGCAATAAAGGCTATAATATCAATTATAAAGCATAATTTGCTCATATCAAGGGAGAAAAGCCAAGAAATTGCTGGCATTAAAGAAATAAATGTCATTCGGAACACCTTTTTTGCTGTTCGTTACAACTGCCTTGACAATAAGTATTAGTTATGCTATGGTTAAAATATGAAAATATCAGCAAAAGGGAGGCTTAACAATGAAAAAATTTAGAAAAATGCTAATAGTGACAGCAATATTTTTGCTTAGCCTTTCAGGCTGTGCCGCTGAAGAAAAAACGTCCGGCATAAGTGCAGAAGAAATGAGATTTGAAGGCATTTTGGTCGGGGAAACCAGCTATGAGGATTTAAAAAACTTAGATATAACGCCTTTGGAAGATATAGATATGAGCGCTTTGGGCAATTTAACAACAGATTCTATGAGCGGGCATTATTTGAGCTATGATGGCTTTGAGGTTTTTGCTGATGAAAAGGTGCAGAGTATTAATATTTCTGCGGAGTATACCGGTACCTTTTGGAACGCTTTACAAATAAATGATAGTTTAGCTGAGGTTTTAAGCAAACTCCCACAAGAACCGCAAGAATATGTGCTGGAATATAACAGCACCACACCTATTCCAATGGATGAAAATTATACAGCCCATTTAACTGTAATTAATGATGAAAATGGGACTCCGTCTTTGAAGGTGCTTGCTTTAAATGCCGACGGAGGAATAATTTTGCAGCTGGAATTTGATGCAGAAGATAAACTAAAATCTGCGAGCATTAACAAGCCAAGCAATAATTAACACAGCCGAAAAAAAGGGGAAATTGCTATGAAAAAATATTTCATAATTATCGTTTCTTGTATCTGTATAATTTCTTTAGTGCTGAATGTGGTTGTAATCAATAAGTACTACGAGGAAAAAAATGCTTATGACCCTGCGGCGGATTGGACTGATTATTCAGTGCGCTTGCGCATGACTAAGCAAAGCGATGTTTTTTACGAATATTCCCGTTATCTCAAAAAGATTGCAGATAATACCGCTTCTTGGGACGAATTATATGGCTTTGCCAGTGCTGTCCGCTATTTTTCCAATCCGGAGATTGTCCAGGGAGCAATTAATATCAAAGCAGGGGATAATGAAGAAATAAGATTATTATTTGACAGAATTTTATCTGCCGGCTTTGTTGTGTGGTAAAAATTTGATGAACTGTCAGCTTTTGAGGAAGAAGAACTCTTAGAATTACAGCAAATATATGCTGATTTGGAGTATTTGCTGAATGTCAATCACCAGGAAAAGTCCTTCACTTATTATGTTCAGCATGATGATTTTACCAGCGACGAAAGCCTAAAGGTGCAAGATGAAGTCATCAAAAGAATAAAGGTTTTGGAGAGGCTTTTTGGTGAAAGTGTGTTTGATTAAAATTGATTTTGCAAGGAGAGGAAAAAGGAGGTATTAAAATGCGTAAAAAAATCTTGGCAGCCGGTATTTGCATAGTGATAGTTTTAATTTTAGTATTTGTTATTCAGGCGCAGAAGAATAATACCGTGGCAGAAAATATAAAGACCACGGAAGCGGCGGAAAGAATAGAGAATGAATTTGGCATTTCCCTTGAGGCTAATGAGCATGGCGGATTTGCTTGGAGATATGTAGATGCTTACAATGAGGACAGAACGAACAATGTTTATAGTATTTCCTTAAGCAGTGATGAAAACGGGATGCTGGATACCTTTGGGCTGATTATGGGTTATGGACGCTTGAGAGATAATGAAGATTTTTGCAAAACGGCTGAGGATGCCATGTTTAGAATAATACCTGCAATTTTTACAAATGAGGATAATATCGAGTTTGTGGAAAAATTTATTCGGAAAAATCTCCCCGATTACGATGATGACAATATTTCTGATATACATGAAGAAGCTATCGCAGGTAATTACAAAGTGGAGCTTTGGATAACGAAAAGCGGAGAGTATTATAGTCACTTTGCTTTAAACCTTTTTATAAACGGTTAAAGGAGGCTCTATGAAAAAATACCTCAATAAATATACCGTAGCTGTTCTGGTGATTGTGATACTTATCGCAGGCTTTAAGATAAATATCTTTTTGGACAAAGTATATTTAACCCAGTGCATGACTGATGAAACATTTACAATGTATATAATTAACGAAGCCAACGGAGAAATATTGACCAATAAAGAGGATGATGAGCAAAACCGGCACCTAACTTTGGCAGAAGAAGAGCAAATTATGACCTATTTAAGAGGATTTGAATTTGGCAAGTCTTACAGCAAGGGGCAAAACACTGCCAAGGCAAATAATTGGTATGGTATATATCTGCACGGCACGGCGCAGGAGATGATTTATTTTGCTGTTTATAATTATGAGCGAAGCAATAATGTCCAATGCAGTAAATTTGTGCGCAATGTAGAGTTTGAAGCAGGATTTGTAAATTATCTGGATAGCTTGTTTAGCTAAAGCATCTTGGATTAAAAGATTTGAACAGGAGGTGTGCGATGAAAAAATACCTCAATAAATATACTGTAATCGTGCTTGTAATTTTAGCGATTACCGCAGGTATCGGGATAAATATTTACACTGACCGCGCCTACCTGGCAGAGTGCTTAGATAATGAATCTTTTAAAATATCTGTTAGAAATGAAAATACCGATGAGAGATTTTTTAATTATGAGAGTAATTTGTCTGGAGAATATTTAACCGCTGAAGCAGAAACGCAGATTATGGAGTATTTAAAAACCTTAGAGGCGGGCAATGCTTACAGCTCGAAACAGCGTTCGGTATATTCAATCAATGATACTCAATCATACCGCATTACCTTATATAGTGAAAACGAAGGTCGGTTCGATTTTTGGATCAGCACCTATGAGCGCAATAACTATGTGGACTGCAATAAATTTGTACGCTGTTTGGAGTTTAATCAGGAATTTATGAGCTACTTGGACAATTTATTCAGCGAAGGAAAGGAATGAAGTTTATGCTAAAAAAGCTAACACTGTTAATGGCAATTTTACTCATGGCTTGTGCCTTCAGCGGCTGCGGTGAAAAAGAAGCGGTTCATTATGACGGCGTGATAAATATGTGCGAAAAAATCAATGATGAAGAATTTATCCTGCTTTATCACAACAGTATATCTTCCGACCAAACAGAGGCGCCGGTTTATGAAGATACCTTGAGCAAGTATAATAGCAAAACTCAAGAAAATGAACTTTTATTTACCGCTAATGATCTCTGGACAAACTATGATAATCAGATTAAGATAAAAGAGGACAGTATAATCTATAGCGATGGCGTGAAAATAACCGAATTCAACCAAAATAACGGTGAATGGCAAAGGCAAACGGCAGATTATTCTACTACATCGTTGAAAATGATTTCACCGTCAGCAAGTAAATACGTCATCCGCCATGATGATTATCTTGAGCTGCTTGATAGAGCGACTTTTGTGCCCTTGGCTCAGACAGCAATAATTCAAGATGCGGGCAAAATGATATTCAGTGCTGATGAAAATAATATTGCAATGATTACCAATGACCATTCTGCTATAAGCCTCTGGGATTGGCAAAATGATGAAGTAACCGGGCTTAATGTCGGCAAAGAATTATCCGAGGTTAAAAATTGGGTCGAAATCAGCGACATTGCTTACAGTGAGGACGATAAATATCTCTATATCACTTATTTGTGCGAAAATGGTTATGCCTTAGATGTTTGGGATATGGAGGCAGAAAAGGTGGCTGATTATTGGACCTTTGCCGGCGATATGCTCATTTTGGATATTTACGGCGGCAAGGTTTTGCTGAGTGTGGACGAGGGAAAAGATCAGCATACTTTGTACATTTATGACTCTGCCGAAAAATCGCTCGCAGCAAGAGAAAAATCCACCGGTTTTTATACGTCCGGTAGTTTTATCGACGAGACAAAGGTGCTGGTCAATAAATACGATGCGACCGCAAAAACGAATAATCTTGCTTTAATAAATATTTGACTTGAATTAAAAATTAACTTTTGCTGGAATTTCACTACCCTTTTTTAGGCAGATTGCTGTATAACTTAAATTTTGCAAAAAGACCAATAGCTGTAAGCCTGCTCTTGAAAAAATGGCGGTTTTTAGTTATAATAATAACAATCGGCTGGTTAAAAATCAGACGAAATCAATGTTTTACGCTGAAAATGCGCAGAATTTCATATAAATAAGGCTGATATTTCAGCGCGAAAAGCAAAAAAAGAAAGGGTAGTGGAAGATGAAGAAAGAATATTACAGCTATATTATGATGCTGGGGCATTTGTGCGCAGATATAAGCGCCTTTGCGATGATGGCCATGCTGCCGTTTTTAGTTAGCTATACAGGGCTATCTTATACTTCGGTTTCATTTTTAGTTTTTTTAATGAGTTTGGTTAACGCCGTAACCCAACCGTTTTTCGGTGCAATGGCGGATAAGAAAAACCGTATGTGGCTGATGTCCTTGGGCGTGTTTTTGTCCGGCTGCGGGGTGTCGGTGATCGGCTGGCTGGATAATTATTATTTGATGATGGCCGCTGTTGTAATAAGCAGTTTAGGCGGAGCGATTTATCATCCGGACGCCGGCAGAATGGCGAATTATGTCGCCGGCAAAACCAAAGGAAAAGGTGTCAGCAATTTTTCCTTTGGCGGCAACTTAAGCGGTTTTGTCGGACCCAGTTTAACGGTCTTCGGTATCAGTGTTTTCGGTTTGCATGGCACATTAATCTTGGCAGTGCCGGCGTTAATCATGTCTGTGTGGCTGTTGATTTTAACACCGAAATTTAAGCAGTTTGCCGAGGAAGGGCAAAAGGAGATTTCTAATGCGGTAAGCAGAGGGCAGAATGATGATTGGGGCGGATTTTTGCGCTTGGCCGGCATTGCTATGGTGCGCTCAGCGGCAATGTTTAGCTTAACAACCTTTATTCCTTTGTTTTGGCTTTCAGAGCTCCAGCAAACCGAGGAAGTATCCGGTATGATCACCACCTTAATTGCCATATCCGGCGCGGCAGCTACTTTAATAGGCGGGCGCATAGCTGACAGAGTAGGCTTTAATAAAGTAATTTTGGTCGGGATGCTGGCGGCGGTGCCTTCCATGGCAATCATGGCATATACGCGTTCGGTCACTTTATCGGCGATTATGCTGGTTTTGGCTTCTTTGGCATTGTATCTCACCTACAGTCCTACCGTAGTATTGGGACAAAAGCTTGTTCCTAATCATATAGGTTTTGCTTCCGGCATCACAATGGGTTTGGCTTCTTCTGCCGGAGGAATAGTTTCGCCTATTTTAGGACGGATAGGCGATAATTCCGGCATGGGTGTAGTGCTTTGGATCATGGTGGGAATCAGTGTTTTAGCGGCAATATCCTTATGCTTGATGCCGCAAGATCCGGACCGGAGAAAGAAGAAAAATGCGGCTGCGGTTTGATAATTAAATATATGTAAGAAATGAAAACAGTGCCAAGGGAAAATATGTCAAAGAATATTTTAATCAGCCTGAGGAGGAGAACAATGAGCCGTAAGAGAATAACAGCAATCTTGCTTGCCTTAATATTAGTTTCAGCGGCGGTCGTTGCTTTAAAAATTAACGATAAGCCTAAATGGAATCCTTATCTGTGGGAATATTTGCAGCGGGACGAAAACTACGAAGCTAATGAAGATTTAAAAGATGAATTGCGCCAAGGTTTGCAGGATATAAACGTAAGCCAAGCTTCCAATGGAATTAAAGTAGATGTCATCCAATCCTTTGGCACAGCGAGAAGTATTGCAGTGCTATTTAAGGTGACTTTGCCTAAGGAAGAAATAGATATGGCAATAAAGCCTAACGGGGAAAAGAATTATGTTACTTTGCTTGATTTCCGGCTTTATCAAGGACAAATCAAGCAGGAGGAAATAGAGAACATGGCGCTTAATGAATCGGTCAAATATCAGAGCGACAGCGCCGTTTTGCTGAATGGACCAATGAACTTCAGAGTGCTGGAAACTGTGGAGCAAGAAAATGCTCTGCTCTGTGTGCTGGAAAAGTATAGCTTGGAAGATATAACTGAGGAGCAAATTTTAACATTGTTCATTCAAGGATTTATAGCCAATCCGGATAAAGACAGCCGGCTTATTTTAACGGATAAACCTATAGCGGTGTCATGGCATTTTGGCAATAAAGGTGAGATTTTTTATTGGAGCGGCGGCAAGGAAAAAATATTCAGTGAAGCTTATTTGGATTCTTTGCACTTTTGTATAAACTTAAACTCGGATAAATATCAGTCCTTTGCCGTTTTAAATGAGGAGCTTAAGCTTTTGGATAAAAATTTGACGGAAATAAGGCTGGAAGGCTCAGAGATAGGGTTTCATGCTGATGATGGAACTATGAGATGGTTGATGCAGTTAAATCTAAATCCTTTGGTCGACATCAGCGAGGTGCAGTATCTGCAAATAGGCGATGAAATAATTAAGTGCGACTGAATTTTACATTAACATGGTTTTAGTAAATAAAAAATAAATTAACCGGAGGGATATTTATGGGAAAAAATAAATTGCTGATTTGCTTAGCATTTTTTGCCATGCTTTTAATTAGCCCAGCCACGGCAAATGCCGCCGAAAAGGAAGTAAAGGTGACCTTACCTGCATTTGCTGTGACCTTAAATGGAGTAGAGATAGATAATGCTTACAGCCAATATCCCTTGCTGGTTTATAAGGATATTACTTATGTGCCGATGACTTATCACGGCTCTCGGTTTTTGCACTTGAAGGCTAATTGGTATAACAATGAGTACCGCAACAGCCAAATTTTGTTTGTTGGTTACAGTGAGGATTATGAAAAAGAGTGGAATGGTTATCCGACGACAGAAAAAAACAAATCCTCACTTACCGCAGTAATTCCCTCTTACAAAATCGCGGTGAACACCTTAGACGAGCAGGAGTTTATTGATAATCAAGCGGAAGAATATCCCTTGCTCAACTTCCGGGGGGTAACATACTTTCCCTTAACCTGGCGCTTTGCGGTAGATGAGTTTGGCTGGCAGTATAGCTTTGACCAGCAAAAGGGCTTAATCATTAACTCTGCGGATCAGCTGAAAGCGGAATTAGAAGATGAGGAGTATTTTTCAAGCTCTATGCCCACTGCCTCCTTAGCGGTTAAAGATTATGTCTATAATGCCCAAAAAGATGCCTATGCCGGCTACCCGCGGACTAATTTAGGCAGAGCAACCTTTGTTTACCAAAAGCAAGGCGAGGAGAAGGTTTATTTTAAAGCGGCGGATTTGTTTAACGACGGTGAGTATTATTTCAATCAGCAATTAGACGAAAAAGGTTCCAAAACAGAAGCAAAAAAAACGCCGGTTTTAGCCGATGATGTTTTGACTATCCAAGCGGTGAAAATGGACAAGGAAGGCGAGAGGGAAGTAACTCTTAAAATTGATTTAAAAGATTTTAAATGTTTGGAATGAACTATAATTAAATAAGATAACAGCCGATCAGCAGAGATGCTAATCGGCTGTTTTAATTAATCTAAAATTCTGCTGTCAGTTGAAATAGTTGTTACACTCAAAGGTATAAATTTACCGCTGGCTTGCAGGGCTTTTTTGGCAGCTAATTCTAAGCCGCCACAGCAGAGAACCTCCATGCGTACGATAGTGACACTGGCAATATTGCCGACGGTGGTAGTGTATGCTGAAGAGAGCAATATTTGGGGACTTGCGCGCGGACATGAGAATAGTTTTTGTTGATTTTTCAGTACGTTTTTTTCGTCATAAGCTTGGGCTTCCCGCTCAATAAAACTGATGGCTTGTGTTGGGCAGCTGGGCAGACAATCTCCTAAACCGCCGCAATAATCATCTCTTAATAGTTTGGGCTTTGCCTTCAATAATGCCGATGGCTTCTTCGTGGCAGGCTTGGGCACAAGCACCGCAGCCACTGCATGTGGCTTCATCTATGTGAATTATTTTCCGCAGCATTTTTTTCTTTTTTTAATTTATTATAAAGCAAAGGAGAAAAAGTATGTTTTTTGCAACAAAAAATTTGGGCAGGCAAATTTTTGCCTGCCTAAATGCCGTTGCAATTTGTTTAAGTCAATTATAGATGCTGTGATGTACCACCGGACTTTCTTCCGTTAAAGGGAGAAAAACATAGCCATTTTGCTTGCCCCATTTGATGATATCGTCGACAGCTTGAATGCTGAATAATTTGGTGTCGTGCTGGAGAACAACCGCTTGTTTCTTTTTGCTGATGGCAGAAATAGTATTGTTATAGACATCTTCGGCAGTTTTAGAGAAACTGGCATCACCGCTGTCCACATTCCAATCAAAATAAGCATATCCTTGCTCAGTAAGCTCTTGGGAAAGTTCAGTCATAATTTTCGGGCAATATTTTTTGCTTACAGTATTAGAACTGCCGCCGGGGAAGCGGATTAGTTTGGTTTCACTGCCGGTATACTCTTTGATGACGCTTTGAATATTATTAAGGTCTTGGTAATATTTTTCTTTAGAAGAATAAATATCACTGTAAACATGACTAAAGGTATGAGCACCGATAGCGTGACCTTCTTCAGAAATTCTTTGCAGCAAATGATTGTACTTGGAATTGACAACAAAAAAAGTAGCTTGCACATCATTCTTTTTTAAGACATCCAAAAGTATTTCCGTATAAGGACCGGGACCGTCATCAAAGGTTAGATAAATAACCTTGGTGTTTTTATCAATATGCGAGGTATCTAATGTATCATTGCCGACAATCACCAATCTTTTCACCGTAGTAGTTTTGCCAAATTGATCGGTAACGGTATATTTAATAGTGTATCTGCCATTGGCAGAAGTATCAACAGAGCCTTCAACAACCACTTCGGCGGTAAGATCTTCGCCCAAGGCGTCAGCAGCGCTAAAGGTGGGCGGAGTATATTCTTCGTTGAGCTTCAGCCGAACTACATTCGTGCTATTAACGGTAATGATGGGTTTGGGAACTTGGCTGATATCGACAACTTTGGCTTCGACAGCCGTATTGCCTGAAGAATCGGTGATGGTAAAAAATTCTATGCCGTTTTTAATTTCTGTTTCTACTTGGTCAGTTATATCACCGTCGTAATTATCATAAGCTATATAGCTTATCTGTCCGCCGGTTAAGCTGTCCTCAGCAAATTGAATAATAGGCTTGGTTGTATCGACTATCTCGATTGTTTGAGAAGCGGTATTTTTGATAAATAAAAAATCTGCGGTATATTTAACAGTATTTAGACCAAGCTCAGAAAAATTAATTTTTGTATCAGCAGTAGTTTTCAGCGGAATATCAATAAAAGCAAACAACTCATTTTTTAAGTGCCCCTGTGGTTGACTGGAAAGGACATTTTGCGGATACTCAATTACCTCATGCTCATTATAGGGGGCAAATTCAATATATGAAGTACTGAAAAACGCTGTGGCAACAACAAAGAGTATTGCAATAATAACAAACAGAGCAATTTTGATGTTAAATTTTTTTCCGGATTGTTGTTTGGTTTCTAAAGCCATACCACTCACCCCTTACAAATGTTTTGGATTTTTTTATTAGTATACCATTGTAGAAAAAGAAATTAAAGAGTTTTTTTGTGTAAAATTTTTGGTAATTTAATTACAATTTGTAGAAAAAAGCTAATTTTTGATATGGCATTATATAGAGTCAAAAAAGAAACAAAAAGTTTCACTTTTAGTAAGGAAAATTTCATTGATAATGAAATGTTTGCCTAAAAACTGACTTCGCATAGAAAGGGAAGCCAGTTAATGAAAAGTTATTTATTAGAGAGTTTAGATGATAAAAAAATATTTTCAAGAGGAATAATTACTAATGGAAGGATAATTATTCTTCTTAGCATGAATGTAAAAGCGTTGCCACAAATTTTTTTTGTGCAAAATTGATTGCAAAAAGCAAAGCTTGTTTGCTTAATTTATGTAACGGATGTATGCTACAAACAGATAGAAATTTAGCTTATTAAAAAAATTAAGGAGTGAACTGTCAATGAACAGAAAGATTTTAGTTTTAGGCGTTGACGGATGGATCCGCGATTAACTAAGAAGTTTGTGAATGCCGGTAAAATGCCAAATGTGAAGAAATTTATAGAAAGAGGCGCCTGCAGAGAGGATTTAGTTTTGTTGGGAGCTGTGCCTACTATTACTCCTCCATTGTGGACCACTTTAGCAACCGGTACTTATCCGGGAACTCATGGTATCACTTGCTTCTGGAATCAACATCCTACGAAAATTGATACTTTGGTTTATTCTTTTGATTCTCGTAATTGCCATGCTGAGCAGCTGTGGAATGTTTTTGCTGAAGCCGGCAGAAAAACTCTTGTTTGGCATTGGCCTGGCAGTGCTTGGCCGCCAAGCTCCGACAGCCCTAATTTACATGTCGTAGATGGTACTCAACCTTCTAATATTAATATCGCAGTAGCTGTGAAGGATTGGGAACAGTTAATTTTTGCTAATACCAATACGGATCATATTGAAATGACAGAGCATGAAACTGATGATTCCGGTGCAGGATGTATCGTAACAGATATTGGAGATCTGGATAAAATAGACGATGTTAAAGTTGGCAAAAAAAACGACAACTCTTTAGACACTTCTTTAAATGCTAAGGAGATCAATAATTTGCTGATGAGCGAACATGAAGGTGAATGCGCCGGACATGATAAACCGCTCAGAATGACCGAATCTCCGATTAAACCGGCTAAAGGCTGGGTCAATGCACCTGCTGATGCTAAAGAATTTATTGTTCCTCTGTGCAATGGTTTAGTACGCCGTCCTTGTTTGATTTTGCAAAATGAAGATGGTCAGTATGACCGTGTAGCTATCTATAAAAGCAAAAAAGATGCTGAGCCTATAGTTATGCTGAAAAACAATGATTTTGCTGAAACTTTGTTGGACGAAGTTTTGTTAGATGACGGAAGCAAAAAAGATGTTGTCAGAAGTTATTTCGCTTATAATATAGCCCCTGATGGCACCAGTGCTAAAGTTTGGTTTGGCAGTGCAATGGATTTTAACAACGATTCCTTGTTCCATCCTAAAGAATTGTTGAAAGAAATCAATGAAAATGTCGGTTATGTTCCGGCAGTGGCTATTTCGTTAAACGGAAGCAAAGATCCTGAGGCACAAATGATCAACCACACCAGCTGGGAACATTACACTGCTTGGCAATCAAGAGCAATGCATTACTTGATAGATACCAATGGCTACGAAGTAGTATTCAGCCATATCCACAATGTAGACTGCTTGGGTCACTATCATTGGGAAAGTGCTTATATGCCGGAAAATCCTGAATTGGGCAAAGTGTTTGAAGGATTTATGGAGAGAGCATATGTAGATACTGATAAATATTTGGGTAGCTTTATGCCATATTTGGATCAGGGATGGAATATCTTTATTGTTTCTGACCATGGTTTAGTTTGCAAGGACAAAGAAATCCCTGCTTTAGGTGATCCTTTCGGAGTAAATGTTAAGGTAATGAAAGAATTAGGCTATACCGTGCTGAAGAAAGATGAAAACGGCGAAGATCTCAGAGAAATCGACTGGAGCAAAACTACCGCAGTTGCACCGAGAGGAAATCATATTTACCTCAACTTGAAGAGCCGTGACCCCGAGCGCGGCATTGTTTCTGATGAAGAACGCTATGATTTAGAAACTAAAATTATCAGCGATCTTTATAATTATCGCTGGAAAGGAAAAGACCGAATTGTTTCTATCGCTATGAGAAATAAAGAAGCCGCTTTATTAGGCTTGGCTGGACCTTACACCGGTGATATTCTCTACTGGAACGAAGAAGGCTTCAACCGTATTCACGGTGACTCCTTGTCAACTTATTATGGTTATGCTGATACATCTGTCAGCCCGATCTTTATGGCTGCCGGAGAAGCTATCAAAGAGGCTTGCAAAACCACACGTGTTATTCGTCAAGTAGACGTTGCCCCAACCATTGCAGCTATCGGTGGGGTAAGAATGCCATCTACTTGTGAAGGTGCGGTAATTTATCAGATCTTGGCTGAATAGTTTTAAAAAAGTTGTATTTCATAGAAACAAATGTAAACAGAAACTCTTTTTTACAAGTAGTTTCTGTTTTTTTTTATAAATTTTTTAAAGCAAATATTTGAAGTAAAGTTGTAAACAATGTTTTTCTATGGTAAAATATAAATACATTTTACCGGCCTGGAGATGAACCTTATGACTTTGGATCAAATGCGATATCTGATAAAAATTGCAGAAACTCACTCTATTACGGCTGCCAGCAATAGACTATTTATTACTCAGCAAGCTTTGAGCGCATCTATTAAAGCGATGGAGGAAGAATTAAATGTCCAGCTTTTAAACCGGCGTTCTAAAGGTGTTGTCTTGACTGAGGAAGGACAGCATGTATTAAAGGTAGCGTATCAGATTGTGCAGCTGCATGATGAGTTAGTAGAGCATTATCAAAAAGAAAAAGGGAAAAATTATCGGGGAACATTGCGCATAATTACCAACCAAGGTATAGATTTGTTGTTTTTGCCGAAAATTATCAGTTGGTTTTATAAGCACTATCCTAAAGTTAAGCTGGACATGCAAACGGGAACGGCTGAACAAATTATTGAGGCAGTGGAACAGCAGCAAGCGGATATCGGGTTGATTAATGTTTTAGAGTTCGAAGGGCAGTGCATGCGTAAGTTTGAGCTACCGTTAAAATTTATTTCTTATCATACTAATAAATTTGTATATTGCACTCATAGAAATTCTTATTTTGGCAATTACAAAACTATTTCGCTGAAAAGTATTGTTAAGAAGCCTTTAATTATGGTGCCTACCGATGCGCCGGAAGAGCACCTTTTGCTGCAAGTAGTAAAATTTTTTGGCGAACCGGAGATTATTTGGGCAAAATCTACTCGCTTATCAAGATTGCTGCTGCTGGATAATATGGGAGGAAGTATTAATCCTATTGAAGGTGCAGTAGCAATGGCAGAACAGTATCCGGAAATTTGCAATATTAAAATTAAAGATAAGTTTTTGATTTATAATGGTTTGCTTTTAAATGAAAGTATGCCGCAAAATGATCTTGCTGATATTTTTTGCAAGGTTGTATTTTATCTGAAGGACGAAGCTTTAAGCGAGTTTATATCGTAGTTACAGTATTGTTTTATTAGCGGAAGAATCGGTTGAAATTTTCAGGCTATAAAAATTTCTTCTCCTGTTATAAGCACAAGAGAAGAAATTGAGCAAAAAGGATCATCTACTAAAGTGCGTTTTTTAAACGAATTGGGAAGAAGAGAATTGCTGTTTTAAGCAAAAAATGCGGATGATAAATAAATATTTTGACATTTACAGCGTTGACTAATGGTTTAAAGAGAATCTAATGACAGAATTAAAGCTGTGCGGGACGGGAAAATGGTTGGTGGGGCAATCGTGATGATTGATGAAAATAAGAGCCGCGGGCATTCAGATTTTCTTTATGTTAACTCGGGCATACAAGGTAAAGGAATCGGTCGTTTTCTATGGTTTGAAATAGAAAGACTGCATAAAGAGGTCAAGGTTTGGGAAACGTGCACCCCGTATTTTGACCGAAGAAACATCCATTTTTATATTAATATCTGCGGTTTTCTCGCGGTAGAATACGTTAATTACCACAAAGATCCAAACAAGCCGACTGAGTTTTATGATGAAGATGATACAGGAATGTTTATTTTCTTAAGGGAAATGGATAGAAAGCAGACAGGATTGGACTTAGATTCTGAGGATTATTGAATATTGAAAGAAATAAAAGATTGATAAAAAAGATGTCGCTTGGTTTGGCGACATCTTTTTTGCTGTTGATGACAAATACATTGACAATAAAAGATAAGAAGGCTATAGTAAAATTAGGAATAATAATTATTTGGGGGGGGTATTGCCGTGAGAAAAAGATATTTACTGCCGGTTTTATTGACCGTAATCTTGCTGAGTGCTTGTGCATTAAAAGAAGATTTGGGCGAAAAATTTTTGCAAAATCATAATGAAGAAGATTACAAACAAATCGTCGTGCAGGCAAACTATTTATTGTTTGGCAATATTGCCGAATTTGCTGAGCCTCAAGAGCTCAGCATGCGCAATATTCTTAATCTATACTTAAAGCTTAATCCGTCCTTTACAGACGGCAAGACAATCGTTGAGTTAAATGATTTAGAGCAATTTGCTAGAGAATATTTTGCAGAGGACATTTACGACTATGCTAAGCTTAAAGATGATCTTGCTGCTATGTCGCCGGAATTCAGCGAAGACAGGCTGATTTTTAGCCGTGAAGTTTCGCTGCACAGCCCTTATAAGGATGATAAGCTCAGTATTGAAAATACCGGTAGTGATGGTGATAAGGTGGAGATATATGTTTTATTGGAAATGAAAGATACCCCCGATCCTATTAAAGGAAAGCTGACTTTAAAGATAACAGAAGATGGCTATCAATTTTTATCCTATGCGCTTCCCCGAGCGCCTTTTAATATAAGCGATGTCCATGTTTCTTTGTCACAAGCTGTTAGTGAGGAACAGTTAGAGGATTATTTCGGCGAAATAAAATCAGTAGAAAAATTTGAAGTTTACCATCAAGATGACGGCAGGAGATATTTAACTGAAGGCGGGACAGAAATTTCCCTTTGGTATTTTAGCGGAGAAGAGGGAAATATTTTTCAGATAGTGACTTCAGATCCGGCAATAGAATTAGTGAAAGGCATTAAGGTGGGCGACTCCTTAGAAAGCGTGATCGGCAAATTTGCCGACAGCGGCTATGAGATAGCCTATGATGAATTTCTTGGCGAGTATCGCTTGCTTTACGGTGAGATAATTCATATGGCAAGCTATGGCTGTATCACTTATGAAAACGGGGAAGCAAAAGAAGTGATTTATAACCAAGAAGGGACAAACGCTATTTTGGCAATCAAGGATAATTTAGTAAGCAAAGTAACCGTTTTTGAGGAATTTTAAAAAGGAGGAGCAAAATGAAAAAATTAGTGACTTTAGTTTTAGCCTTAGGCTTAGCTGTGATTGGACAAGCGGCTTATGCCGAAGAGCCTGCCATTAACGTAGTAGCGGAAGGAGCGGTGCTTGAGTTTAATGAAGCAGATGGCTATGGTTTGCCCTTTATCGATAAAAATAATCGCACTCAGCTTCCTCTGCGCAAATGTCTGGAAAGTTTAGGCGCAGAGGTAGAATATGAGGCAGAAGACCAAAAGATAACTGTTACCAAAGACGATAATACAGTGGTTTTGCAGGTCGGTTCTGCTGTGCTAATGGTTAATGGTGAAGAAACGATAATGGATACAGAGCCGATCATTAAAGACGGACGAACCTATCTGCCTATTCGCCCCGTAGCCGAGGCAATAGGCTACCAGGTTAGCTGGCAGGAGGATAATCAAACAGTAGTTATCGCTAAAGAATTATCCGGCGAGAAAGCAGAAATAGTTGATTTAAGCGAGTATTTGCAGGCTAACGCTAATTCCTTGCAAACTTGGGCAATCTTTAACGGCGATCTGTACTATTATGATCAAAACAATAATTTGATGCGCGTAAAGGATGCAGATCTGACTAAGAATGGGGAAGCTGTTTATGCCTTAGAGGCAGAGATGGTTCCGCTTTTAGCCTTAGAGGATTTGGGCGATTATCTCTTGGGCGGATATGCCACCGGAGGCATGATGGGCAGCAATATCTATCATCTCTGGGACGAAAACGGTTTAGTGCAAAAGATAGAAAGCAGTACCATGATGCCCCTAACCTTCACTCCTTATCATGATGCTCTGCTGGTAACCGGCAGAGGCGGCAGCAATTTAGAACTGTGGCAAGGGGAGGAGCAAGTGGAAATCGAGCAGGATAATCTGGTATTCAACCGCCTCTATACATCAGTTGATAGCTATCCTATCGGTGAGCCGATAATTTGGCAGGATAAGGTTTATCTTGCCGCTTACCAAGCAGCAGAGAAGCAATATTATTGGGCGGAGGTTGAGCCGGAGAGCCAAAAGGTGACCTTGCTGTATAATATTCAGCCCGCGAAAATTAGCGGCGGTAAAGATAAGCTTTATTGCTTGAGCAGCGACGGACAGCTTTTGGCTTATGACGGTGAAACGGTGGAGTATTTGCGCTACGGAGTGAATGATTTTGCTATAGCCGGAGATAGTGTTTGGCTGCTTCAAGATGAAGAATTGCTTCTTTTAGGCAGTGAAGAAGCGCTGTATCCGAAGCTTGACGCCGCTGAATTATATTCCTTAGGGGATTATTTGCTTTGTACAGCAACAAACGGTGCTAAGCTCTTGCTGGACAGCCAAGGAAAAATTATGCATGTCTTTGTAAACGACGAAGAGCTGCAAACTCTGGGGGCAAAGATTTATTGGGCAGAATAATTTGCGGCAAAGTAAACTAGGGCGGTTTTTACTTTTACCCGGCTTTATTTTGTCCGGTAGCAAACATTGCTTTGCCGTAATGATAACCAAACAAAATGCCGGCTAAAAGCAATGCCGCTCCTAATCCGGAATAAAACACAGCAATAAATCTTTCCGGCGCTAAGCCCGACACCCGTAAACCGATACCGCCGCTCATCATAATTGCCATGATAATAAAGGATTTTTTATCAAAAAATTTGAAAAAGTAATGCCGCTCTTCTTCAAAGGCACTGATTCTGGCAGTGTGCTTAACCACCAGCCGCCCAAAGATGAAGTGCTGAAAAATGCTAAAGACTACTCCGGATAACAGCAGATTGATTGCTGTGAGGTAGGCAGGATAAGCCATAATGCCGATACGCAGAATATTAAAGCCTGCTGCGCTCCAGACCAAGCAGGCGATTAGCAGCAGGGTATTGCGTTTAACTTTCATGAAAAGCCACATCCTTTCAGAGAGAGCATATTTGAACAACGTTCAATTTGCTCTGGGAAAAATCCCACCCGCGGGTGGGATTTTAATATAGAGTTTTGCGAACAAGCTTTAAAACAGCGGAAGGATCAAAATCCTGCCGCAAAAGCGCCGCCAGAATAAGTGAAAAGAGAATCTCAGCAAATTCTTCAGCGCTGAAATTTTCATCAAAAGCATCAGCACGAATCTTGGGATCGTGCTTGAGCACCGCACTCAGCTTGTCTAAAATATGCTGCCAAGTATGCTGCATCAGCCGTTTGCCGTCGCTTTTTTCTTCCTGCATAAAGCGCAGGGAATGCTTGCTGAAAAATCCGGGATATTGCCGGCAGCCGTATTCTAAACGATTATATATCCAGCTGAGGCACGAGCAGGTATCCTGCATAACCTCCATTTCTGGAGAATGATGAAAAACTTCATACCAGACATTTTCCACTAAAGCGCCGACTAATTCGGCTTTGGAGGAAAAATAGTTGTAAATAGAGCCTACTGAAACACCGCAGGCAGCGGCAACAGAGCGAATATTGACCTCTGACCAGCCTTGTTCCATAATCAGCTCTCGGGTAGTATGTAAAATTTCTTCTTTTGATATTACTATATTATTCATAAAGCCTCCTATTGGTGAACATAGTTCATTATAGCATTTATGCGGATTTTTGTCAAGTGTGGCGCATATGAGGCTGAGAAGATGTCTGAGAACAATTAGAGCTTGAGGATGGAGTTGCAGCCATGCTAAATTACTTATTGTGTAAAATAAATACGCAAAAGTTTGGTTAACTCATATGATTATTCAGCTTTATTGGTGAAATAGTAAATAAATGGACTAATAAAACAAACAATCAGGAAATATGATGTAGTGCCGAGTATTTTGATGATAGCGTAATTATTAGCTGTATTGTCGGTATTTAAAAATACCGGTGGAAAAAGAATGTTCATTACGATTCCAAAGTTACTTATGTTTTAGTAAAGAGTATAAAAACTTTAGGCGAAGCAATGTGCAGAAAATAAAAGCATTGACAATGTTTATTGCTACTTTAATATTGCTTTTGACCCGTAAATACAATGGCTTCAATGCTGGACAAATTTTCGTATTGATTATATTTTTGGCGTATATTCAGAGTATTAGATTATTAGAAGAAATTGCGGCAATCAATTTTCCAATGGTATTCATGATTGCCGCATTATTATTTTCCTATGAAACAGGAAGTGAAATGCTGCTGTACAGTTATGGCTTCGTTTCAATGAAAAACTTTATCAAAGGCTTAGTTGTCAGATCAGCGGTATTATTTGCAAGTATGTTTGCTATATTCCTTGGTTCAAAATCATAATTTTATAAAAGAATAAATTTTGAACAAGGGAAAGAGGGAAAAAACTATGATAAAACTCAAAGAAAATTCGTGCCTAATAAGCACGAATTTATTAGGAGTAAGATCGGATGAACTGTTAGGACAAAATGAACTAAACAGCGTAAGGCGCTTAACGCTATATTCGGCTAACTGAGTTAATCTCTAAGTTGTTGGATATGGTTGACGAAAAATTGATGTCCTTTCATCCAGCGGTTGAGGTGTCTTATTTAGCTGTTGAGGAGCAGGAATATTTGCTGAATTCTATCCAAGAGAACAAGTGTACACATCTTTAGCCTTGCGTTTTCTTGTTTAAAGGCTGTCACAGCCAATGATTAATTCTATAAGAACGGCAAGACGCAATGGTTTTACGGCAAGCACATTGCCAATGTTAATATTCACGGAACAAGCAGTATCCTTTTTAGCGCTCTTGCTGCTAATCTTGCCAAAGTCTATAAGCTTGAAGTCTTTGCGCAGAGGGCTAAGGCGTATTTTTCCGGAGCTTTGGTTTTTATGCTGGATTTAGGGCAGGGTTCTGCTCCGATGAATCATGCGCTTAATTTGCAAGGAGAATTCCTATTAATAAAAAATTAATGAGCATTAACCGTATTTTTGCTATTAAGATAGAAGATTGAGATATAATGTGCTATAATAATGAGGGTAAGCAATTAGGATGAAAATAGCAAAATGAAGTTATATTTTTGGCGAATGGAGGTTGTTTTTATGTACTTGGAGCAATTGGAATATTTCGTAGCGATAGTTGATTTGCGTTCAATGACAAAAGCAGGAGAAATGTTGTATGTAACTCACCAAAATATTAGCAGAGCAATAAAGCAATTAGAGGAAGAGTTGGCAGTAAAACTAATTCATCGCAACCGCAACGGAGTTTTTCCCACCGAAGAAGGAGAGAAACTTTACCAATATTGCAAGCAGATTATTGATATTAAAAAGAAAATTTACGAGTTGTCTCCTCGAAAAGTAGAAGGCAACAGCTTGGGAGAAGTATTCCAAATTTTATTAGCACCGACATTTTTTTTGCCTTTTAATAGTATTGTCAATCATTTTATTCAGGAACATCCAAGTTTTATCTATTTTGCTGAATATAAGGAGCCAATGTATGTTTTTGATAAAATTTTGGCAAAGGATTATTCTGCGCAATTAATTTTTGCATTGTTTGAAAAAAACGATTATTTGACATTAAAAGAAACTCTGGAAGAAAGTTTTGATATATATTTTTTAAAAGTAGAACCTTTAGTTTTGCTGATGAATAGTGCAATGCCAATAAGCAAACATAAAAGTGTAAACATTAAAGATTTGGAAAATGTACCAATAGTTTCTTATAGTGAATCATTTGGTCGGGAAAATTTTTTCCTATATTGCATTAAAAAATATGGGTTTAAAGGAAGAAAAATAAGGGTTTCTGGTTCAAGCCAAAGCTGTGAAACTGCTTTAGTAAATGGCACAGAAGCTATTGTTACTACAGAATTTGCTTTACTTAATTCGACACAAATTAATAAGTATAATGATGTAAAAATAATACCTTTACAACCCAAAATAGAAGTTGGTCATGGGCTTTTGGTTCCGAAAAATGCTCCTGAGCTAATAATAAAATTTGTAGATTATTTTGTAAAAGTATATGGAACAGTATAAAAGCCAGGAATACATATCCTGGCTTTTTTCTCTCTAATGCAATTTATAATTGCATTAGAGAGAAAAAAGCAACAAAGATTGGCTTTACATAAAAATCTTCTTTTATTATAATTATAAATGTAGACATCGTATTTATATATGCGCATAATAAATACAGAAAATTCAAAAAAAGGAGATATTCAAATGCTAAAAGCTACAAACATTGCTGACAAAATATTAGTTTTAGGTATCGATGGAATGGATCCTGTTTTAACTAAATATCATATGGAACAAGGTTATATGCCTAACTTACAAAAGTTTTTAGAAAGGGGTTCAGCTAGAGAAGATCTGGTTTTGTTGGGAGCAATGCCAACTATTACTCCTCCAATGTGGACTACCTTGGCTACTGGTGCTTATCCAATGACTCATGGCATTACTGACTTTTGGAGACAAAACCCCGAAAAATTGGATACCTTTGGTTATGCACTTGACTCTAGATTGTGCCAAGCAGAGCAAGTATGGAATGTCTTTGCTGAAGCGGGCAAAAAAACCCTTGTTTGGCATTGGCCTGGATCTTCATGGCCGCCGAGCAGCGACAGTAAAAATTTATATGTAGTTGATGGCACACAGCCAGAAGGTATTTGCATGGGAATGGGACAAAAAGACTGGGAGTATGTTGCTGTTGCTTCAGAAAATATCGAAGTGGTGACGTTTAAAAAAGCTGCCGGTGAAACTTCTCATATGTGCGTAATCACTGATATTGAGATGGAGGATACTCCGAAAAATGCTACCGATTTAGGCGATCAAAAAGAGTATCAGCATCAAATGGCAACCGCTCCCGATATAAAGATTATCCGTTTGCCAAAAGGAGCAAAAAGTGATATGACAGCGCAACCCTTAGATGCTAGTTTATCTCCAATCAAAAAAGCTGAGGGGTGGAGTATAGCGGTACCTGATGATGCTAAAGAATTTATAATTTTATTTTCACAAGGTCTAATTAGACGGCAGGCATTGTTGACTAAAAATGAAGACGGTGTTTACGATAAAGTAGCAATTTATAAAAACAAAAAATCCAACGAACCTATAGTTGTAATTAAAAACAAGGAATTTGTTGAAGGTATTGTTGATGAAGCTATAAAAAAAGATAAGACTTTTGAAGTTGCTCGTAATATGAGAGTTTTGGAAATTGCTGAAGACGGCAGTAAAGTAAGAATGTGGATTTCTGCTGGTATTGATATTGCAGATGACAGTGTATTCTCACCGAAGTCTTTGCATAAAGAAATTATTGAAAATATTGGATTTCCACCGCCGGTTTCCAATCTTGGCTCCGTAGATAAAGAGTTGATTGAGGATTGCATGCTGGAAAACTGGATGCGTACTATGCGGTGGTGGGCTGACAGTTTACATTATATGATTGAGAAAAAAGGTATAGAGGTCATTTTTTCGCATGTTCATAACGATGACGCTATCAAGCATATGTTTATTGCATTTGCTAACGGCGGCGGAACATTACCTGCTGAGGATTATCAAAGATTTTTGGTTGAAATATCTAAGCAGAATGATTACTATTTAGGGCGCTTTTTACATTTATTAGATGAAGGTTGGACAATTTTCTTGATATCAGATCATGGTTTGACTTGTACAGAACAACAAGGTTATTCCGATTATGCCGGAGCAGGTGTTGATGCTACATTTATGCGCGATTGGGGATATACTGAAGTTTTATATGATGATGATGGTAATCCGTTACAAGAAATAGATTGGAGTAAAACTAAGGCAGTATTTACGCGTATGAATGAAATATATATTAATTTAAAAGGTAAGTATGCAACTGGTATTGTTGATCCGGCAGATAAATATGATTTGGAAGCAGATATTATTACGCATTTTTACAATATGAAAGATGAAAAAGGTCATTGCCCATATTCTTTAGTATTGCGCAATAAAGATGCAGCTGTAATTGGTTTAGGTGGACCAGAGTGCGGGGATTTGATAGTTATGCAGACTGATAGACATTTAGGCGATCATGGTGATGGACTATCAACTGCAAGAGGGCTTGCACACACATCGCAATCACCTATTTTTGCTGCAGCAGGCAAAGGAATCAAGAAAAACTTTAAAACCACACGTGTCATTCGTGAGGTGGATGTGGCTCCTACTGTAGCAGTGCTTGGCGGCGTAAGAATGCCGGCAAATGCTGAGGGAGCACCAATTTATCAGATTTTGGAAGATTAATAATGCTGCAATGAAAATTTAATGAGGGTTATCCAGAGAACGGCAAATAAAGCTGTTCTTTGGATATTTTCAATATGATTAAGGAGGAAACATTATGAGCGTAGAAACAAAAGGAAAATTATCAAAAGATAAAAAATATTATATTCATTCAGTTATTGGTCTCATTTTAATGTTCGGCGTTGGTTTTTTACCTCCTTTTAGTACAGTTACGCCGCTTGGTATGAAATATTTGGGTATTTTATTAGGGTTAGTTTATCTTTGGTCTTTAGTAGGCATGTTTTGGCCCAGCTTGATGGGACTTATTGCCATGATTATTTTTGGCGAGAACTCAGCTGCTGTTTGCACATCGTCCTTTGGCAATAGCCTGGTAATTATGTGCGTGTTTGCTATGGCGGTAATATTTGCTGTGGCGCAAACCGGGGTTTTCGACTATTTAGTTAGATGGATCATCACCAGAAAAATTATTGAGGGCAGACCTTGGCTTTTGACAGGTGCTTTAATTCTGGGCTTATATATCATTGTGGCTTTAGGCGGAGAAATGCCTTTGCTTTTTGTTATGTGGGAGATGGTTTATAAAATAGCAGAAACTGCCGGCATACCTCGGAAAAGCAAATATTGTGCTGCTATGGTGGTAGGTTTAATGTTTGCTTTTGTTTGCGGCATAATATCTTTACCATATAAGTCCGCATTTGTATCTGTCATGGGTTTCTTTTATGGCATGACACCGATGACGGAAATAAATATTGTCTCAGCCTCTATCCTGCTTATTTGCGGATGTACAGCAGCTTTAATACTTTTTATTTTAATGATGAAATTTGTTTTGCGTATTGATTTATCTGCTTTAAAAAATGCTGATGCAGCAATGGTATTTAAAGACTTGCCGCCGATGAACAAAAGACAAAAATTTGCCGGGATATATTTAATAGTCTTTTTGGTAATGATGATGCTTACAGGATTAGTTAGTTTTTTAGGAGATAATGCTTTTGTGCAAACATATAGTCGTTTGGGAACTTTGGGTGTTTCCTGGCTTCTAACTGCAATTATGGTCTTAGTCAAAATTGATGGCAAGCCTATGCTGGATGTTTCAAAAACAGCCAGCATGATAGTTTGGGATTCGGTACTTTTGATGGCAATAGCCTTTACTTTTTCACCGATGCTGACCAACGAAGCAACAGGTATATCTGCTTGGGTTATGTCTTTAGTCAATCCAATTTTGGGTGGGCATAGTGCCTTTACCTTTACAGTTATTGTATTTGTAATTACTTTAATTTTAACGAACTTTGCCAATAATACAGTTGTAATGCTTCTGATGATTGCGGTAATTATGCCATATTCAGAAAGCCTTGGTTTAAATTTGCATATGATGGCTGTATTAATGTGCTTGATGGCGCAAACGGCATTTTTACTTCCAGCTTCGTCTTTCTATGGAGCTTTGATTTATTCGCAAGCGGAGCATATTTCCAGCAGATATATTATGATGGCTGCAGTTATTGCAATGGTGGCTGCTACTTTGGCAATGCTTTTAGTATTTATGCCTTTGGGCAATGTTTTGTTTTAAAAAATGTATGATTAATTTAGCGCTTTGAGAAATCAAAGCGCTTTTTTTGTTGCAGAAAGAATTGTGGTATGTTGTTAGATAGGGTATCAAAAAATAAAGCAATATTGTTAATGGCGAAACTATTGTTTTGCTGTTTTTTTATTAATTGCAAGAAGATTTTCAGCTTAAACAGCTAAAACACATAGAAGATACACCTCAAATATAAAAAACAATTCAAAAAAAATTTGAGCATATCGAAAAAACTCTCAAAATTAAGTTGTTTGCATTATAAAAAGCAGTAATATATAATAAAAATATAGAAAAATTTTTCTAATTAAAGATATAGGAGGCTGCAATATGACGGAAAAAGTAAAGAAAGTTATGGTTATTGGTTTTGATGGTGCCGATCCTAAATTTGTTAATACGTTAATAGAACAAGGGAAAATGCCAAATTTTCAAAAAATGAGAGACATTGGTGTAACTACTGAAAATGTTGGTATGATTGGCGCTTTGCCGACCATTACCCCGCCTTGTTGGGCAACCTTGGCCACCGGAGCTTGGCCGGGAACTCATGGGATAACTTGTTTTTGGAATCACACTGCCGGCAGAGATTTAGATGACTTGGATTTAGGCTGGAACTCCAAACAGATTCGCGCAGAGTTTATTTGGGATGTATATGCCAAAGCCGGGAAGAAATCGATAGTATTTAACTATCCAACTGCTTGGCCGCCTACCAGCAAAGAAAATGTTATTTATGTGGACGGCAGCAACTCGGAATGTATGGGGCAAAATATTATTGATTTAGATAAGCTGTATTTTGGTAAAAAAGGAGATTTTGAGCTGATTTCCAAGTATGCCGGCAAAAATGATACCGGTGCCGGCTGTGTTATGACAGAAACTGTTGAAAGCAAAAAGTTTGACGTAACTGATACGGATACCAATACAGACGGAGATGAGCACTTCAGCGGCTTATTTGAAGTTGGTCATGTTAATGAAGGAACTGCTGTAGGCAATGAAGCAGAGTGGATGTCGATTATTAATAAGTTTGAAACAGCCATCAGACCGGCAGAAAATTGGGGCATGGAGCTGCCGGACGGTGCGTTGGAAGTTACTTTGCCGATGAACAACGGAATATTGAGAAGAACCGGTTTATTGCTGCCGGAAAACGGTCAATATCGCTCATTGAAGCTTTATGCCAGCAAGAAAGAGGACAAATTATTAGGTGAAGTCCGGTTAGGTGAGTGGAGCGGCTGGATATATGACAGCATGCTGGAAGGCGATATAAAACGTGAGGTTGCCTATAAGATGAGGCTTTATAAATTAAGCCCCGATGCAGATGAAATGGAGTTGTATGTTTCTGCAGCGTGCCGGCTGAAAGCTAACGAAAAAACAACATATCCGCCGGCAATTGCGCAAGAGTTGCTGGAACATATAGGACCGTTTATTCAGCCATCAAATGCCGGCAGACCATATCCGTATATTGGTCAGGAAACTTGGGCGTTAAATATGGATTGGCATGCTGATGCTATTAATTATCTGCTGGATAATAAGGAGTGGGATCTTTTCTATTGCCATATGCATTCCATTGATTGTGCCAATCATAACATGCTTTCCGATATTTGCCCGGAAAGTCCGCGGTATGAAAATTTCCACGAGCTTTTAGTCAAATATTATCAAAATATTGATGCGACATTAGGAAAAATGCTTTACCATTTGGATGACGGCGAAACAGCTATTTTCGTAGTATCTGATCATGCCGGTCTGCCGCGCAAATATGGTTATCCGAAACCTTTGATTGCTGATTCATGGGGAATTGTCGTAGATATTATGCAAAGCTTGGGTTATGTCAAAACCATGAAAGATGAAAAGGGAAAAACGCAGATTGACTGGGCACATACTACTGCGGTAAGCCAGAGAAGCGGATATATTTATGTTAACTTGAAAGGCAGAGATCCGCAAGGATGTGTAGAACCGGAAGATTATGATGCTTTGTTAGATAAAATTATTGACGATTTATATGCATATAGAGATCCGCAAACTAATGAAAGAATTGTTGACTGTATAGTTAAACGTGACGGCATGGAAGCCTTGGGGCTGTATGGTGACAGAGTAGGAGACCTTTATTTTATCCTTCATCCACACTGCACCCAGGATCACGCAGCATCGTTCAGCAGCACAGAAAGTTACGAGTTTTCCATGAAATGCTTGTTCTTTGCGGCTGGGAAAGGTATTAAGGAAAACTTTGTGATGGCAAGACGAGTGCATCAGGTAGATATTGTTCCGACAATTTGCAGTTTGCAGGGGGCTCCGGTTCCTGACAAATGCGAAGGAGGCATTATTTATCAAGCGCTGAAGTAAGATAGTTTTTAGAGCGGCAAACTTTGCTTTGCCGTTCTAAAATTCACAATTAAATATCTTTAGCTAAAAGATAATAAATATGAAATTAATAGAATAATAATAATATTAAAAATATAACATCGTAAAGGAGGAATTTTATGTCTGTACAAGTAAAAAATAATAAAGGGCTAATCGTTAAATGGCTTATTTCTATCATTATTTCAATAATACCTCTGTTTCTCCCTTTGAGTGATGTGTATACTGTGCAGCTCCAAAGATTTTTAGTATTTACGATATTTGGCATATTTCTTTTGGCATTTGAAATCCTTAATGGTTTTGCGGTTATTCTCATAATGTCTACCGGTTGGGTGCTCAGTGGAGCAACAACATTTGAAATGGCGTTTTCAGCTTGGACTTCTACCAACCTGCTGACAGCAATTACAGCAATGGTTTTAATAGGCATCTTAGAGAAAACAGGTATTTTAAACCGCTTAGGTCTTTGGTGTATTATAAAAACCGGAGGCACCTTTAAAGGGTTGATTTGGGGATTGTTTTTCACTGGTCTTGTAATTATGTTTGTAGGTTTCGTGTTAACTATGGTTTTGGTGTTTGCCTTTGCTTACGCCCTTTACTCGTCATTAGAGCTTAAACCTGGGGATAAGGAAAGTTTAGTTATTACTTGGACAGCTGCTATTGCCGGCATTTTGCTGGGGGTATTCTTATATTGTCCGATTACGATAACTTTAGTGAATGCTTCAGCCGGTATGGTTATTGAGGGTTTTAACCTGACATGGTATCAACTGATGTATTATACACTGCCGATTCCTTTTTTTGCCATGTTTTTGGTTTGGCTGGCATTGAAATGGTATGAGAAGACAAGTACTAATACAATAAATGCGGTTAAAGGTAAAGAATATTTTGTAAATGAGTATGCCGGTCTTGGAAAAATGAAGAGTGAAGAAAAAAAAGGTGTGGTTGTATTGGTGATATTGGCTATCTGCCTTTTCTCGCAACCGCTTCATGGCTTAGATGCTGTTTATGGTTTCCTTTTTACAGTTATCATCTGCTATCTACCGGGAGTTAACTTGGCTGATAACAGCAGCATCAGAAATATTCCTTGGGACAATATGTTTGTTATCGGTGGTTTTTTAGGTATAGGATCTATTGCAACACAATTAGGCTTAAGTACAGCAATTACTAATGCTTGCGTACCTTTTATTGCAGGCTTAGGTCATTATTGGGGCATTTTGGGCACAGCTGTTTTTGCGGCACTGGTTAATTTTGTTTTGTCACCGTTCGCTATGACTGCTGTTTTGCCGGGACCAATTGCACAATATTGCCTGGCAGCTGGATTTGAGCCTATGGCGCATATTGTCACATTATATATTGCAAAAGAAATTGTATTTTTCCCGTATGAATACCCGGCATACTTGATTTTGTTTGCTTTCGGTATGGTTAAAATGGGCGATATGATAAAAATCTGTACAATCAAGTCACTGCTTTTATTAATTGCCATTATGGTGATTATGGTTCCTTACTGGTATTTGATTGGGCTTATGTAAAAATCGCTATAAAAAAGCTCCTATAAAATAGGAGCTTTTTTGTTTAAGATTCAGAGTAACATTCTCTGATTTTTTGAATTATTTTATTTTCTGCCATTCCGTTTAAACAAGACCGTTTAATTAAAAGGGTTGATATATGCAAATTTTCTTTAAGCGGAATAAATTTTATGTGGCTTGAGCAGTTTTCGTAGGAGCGCACGCTTAGCATGACTGCTCCTTTATTCTGTACTGCTTGCAAGGCAACCCTTTTGTTGGAAGAGCGGGTAACGATATTGGCATTTGGCAGGGTTTTAGAAGAAAAAAATTGTAACTTAGAAAAATCGCGGCTATGGTAAGAAACGATGGGGTGTTCAAAGACATCAAATAAAGAGATGTTTTTTAATTTGACTAAAGGTGACTTTGCATTCACTAAAATTCCCAAATCTTCCTGCCGCATAGTTTCATATACAATATCATCAGAATACATTTCTTTATATACATCACGGAAATACTCTGTGATGCAAGTCAGCAGACCTAGGCTATTGTTTTGAATAACTCTGGGAATGATGAGTTCAGAAGGAAGTTCGAGAAAAGAAATTTCAATATGTGGATACTGGGCGGACATTTCTTGCATAATATGTTCGATTATTTCTGCATTGATATAAGCGGTGTTATATAATTCAACTTTGCTGCTTAGAGAAAAATCATTTGTGTTGTCTTCAGTGATGAAATCTGCTTTAAGCTGACCATAATCGTGCAAAAGCTTATCAACTTTTTTGTAAAAAAGCTGACCGGCTTTGGTAAGCTCGACTCCTTTAGGATGTCTTGTTAATAGCTCAGCACCTAACTCTTTTTCTAAGTTAGCAATAGATTTACTAATAGTTTGTGGGGTCATAAAGATTTTATTTGCGGCATCTGAGATAGATCCTTCTTTGACTACCACAGAAAAATAGTAAAGTTGTTCTATTTTCATGCATATCTTTCCTTTCAACGAAAATGAAGATTGAAAAAAGTTTGGCAATAATAAAAAATTTATATATTAATATATTAATTATAGCATATCGGCAAACAATAGACAAGTTAACTTTTAACCATAGTCAAAAGTTCAATTTGGCTTGACATATTTTATTAGCAAACGAAATTTTAGCATTGTGACAGGGTAATAAAGATAATAATTTACCTAAGGGGAAGGATTTAAAAAGGAGAAAAGCGAAATAACAAACGTAGATTAAAAGTGTTGTTGGATAAAATACCAAATGTTTTGCCAAAAGTAGGCTATAATATTCATAAGTCGCGAATCTTGCGCATATAAATCTATCAATAGATGGGTGCGGAGGAGTGGACTTCTTGAAAAATTATATTGAGCAAAGGGTATTGGAAATAGCAAATTATTGTTTAAAACATAACGCCACAGTGCGGGAAAGCGCCAAGCGCTTCGGTATAAGCAAATCGACAGTGCACAAGGATATAACCGAGAGACTGCCGGAGTTAAACAAGGAGCTTTACGAAGAAGTAAAAAAAATATTGGAAACCAACAAAGCCGAAAGACATTTGAGAGGCGGCGAAGCAACCAAGCAAAAGTATTCTCATTTATTTGGCGAATCTGCTAATACTAATGATAAAAGACCGTTGCCGAAAAAATAATAAAAAAATGCTGAAAATAAAAAAATAACACTTGTTTATTTGCGCAAAAAGAAATAAAATATAAAATAGAGAAGATGTGTACTTCAGACAATTTAGGGAAATACTTATACTAAAAGATGACTAATAATATAAAATAAAGGAGAGAAAACAAGTGTTTTTTAAAGGAGAAGACATTGCAATCGATTTAGGTACCGCCAGTGTGCTGGTGTATGTGAAGAAAAATGGGATAGTATTAAATGAGCCTTCTGTGGTAGCGATAGATAACAATACTAAAAAGGTTATAGCAGTAGGCGAGTCGGCACGGGAGATGCTAGGTAAAACTCCGGGCAATATTGTGGCTATTCGTCCTTTAAGAGATGGTGTTATTGCTGATTATAACGTAACAGAGAAAATGCTGAAATACTTTATCGATAAAGCCGTAGGCAAAAGAAGCTTCTTTAAGCCCCGTGTTATGGTTTGTATCCCTTCGGGAGTAACCAGCGTAGAAGAAAGAGCTGTTAAGCAGGCAGCTTTAGCCGCCGGCGCCAAATCCGCTTATTTAATCGAAGAGCCGGTAGCGGCAGCTTTGGGTGCAGGCATCGATATTTCTGAACCTCATGGCAGCATGGTTGTTGATATCGGCGGCGGCACTACTGATATTGCCGTATTATCCTTAGGCGGCGTAGTATGCAGCAAATCCATTCGGGTAGGCGGCGATAAATTTGACGAAGCTATCGTGCGCTATGTCAGACGCTATTTCAATATGGTTATCGGTGAGCGTACCGCTGAGGAAGCTAAAAAGGAAATCGGCACAGCTATGTTAGGCTTAGATGATGACCGTTCCACCGAAATCAAAGGCCGGGATTTAATGACCGGTCTGCCTAAAGTTATTACTATCACTTCGGCAGAGATCAATAAAGCTATCACCGAGCAGGTTGAGGATATTGTGGCAGCGGTTAAGGAAGTATTGGAGAAAACTCCGCCGGAATTGGCAGGAGATATTATGAACAGAGGTATCGTAATGACCGGCGGCGGTTCTTTGTTGCACGGATTGGATACTTTGATTTCCGAGCGGACAGGCTTGCCGACGTATATTCCCGAGGGCGCCATTTCCTGCGTTGCTTTAGGGACAGGCATGGCATTGCAAAATTTGAGCGTGTTAGAAAACAGCTCCAATAACGGCGGAATGTAAAGCCAGAGGATGATGAGAAAAAAGAGGGGAGCGCAAATCTCCTCTTTTTGCGTATCTAAAATTAAGGAGGAGCGATAATGGGGGGAAAGAATAATATCTTCAGCTATTTAAAATGGCGGGGAGATTTAAGCTTTGAGGCAGATGGGTTTAATGAAGTAGACAGCCTCATTTTTTCGGTTATCGCCTATTTGGATTTAGCAAAGGCGGAGAAAATTCATACCATTACCCCGGGATTGGCTCCCAGCTTGAGAGATGTTAGCCTGGCTGTGGACGGCAAGGAAAACAATCGCTTGGCGCTGATTAAAGTAGAGGAGATAGTGGGAGCTTTGCATTTAGCGGCGCAAACCAAGCGCTTCAGCGAGGTGAAAATTTTGGGCTATATTTGCCACAATGACGAGGAAACAACCATGCAGTTTGCGGCGGTAACTTTTTTATTGCCCAACGGCGAAATATATGTGGCTTACCGCGGCACCGATGATACCTTGCTGGGCTGGAAAGAGGATTTGATCATGAGCTATGCGCCCTATGTAGCTTCGCAGCAAGAAGCTTTGGAATATTTAAAATACATCTCCGAGCAAATCCCTAATAAAGCAATCTATACCGGCGGTCACTCCAAAGGCGGAAATCTGGCAGTTTATGCCGCGGTCAAAGCGCCGGAAGAAATAAAGAAGCGCCTTAAAGGCGTTTACAATAATGACGGACCGGGATTTCAGGAGGAATTTTTGCAGACCGAAGAATATAAGTTGGTTTCGCCGCTTATTCATACTTTTATCCCGGAGTCTTCAATAGTGGGCATGCTTTTAGAGCATGAGGAATCCTATCAGGTAATTTCCAGCAGTGCCAAAGCTTTTTTGCAGCATGCTCCTTTGTCCTGGGAGGTTATGGGCAAGAGCTTTGTTTATTTGGAAAGCCGCTCCCAGTTTGGGCGCTATACGGACAATGTACTCCGCAACTGGCTGAAAACCTGCACCAACGAGGAAAAGGAAGAGTTTGTCGAAGCCTTGTTTAATATTTTAGCATCGGGCAGAGCGAGAACCTTGTGGGAATTAACGGAAGGGGATTTTTTGCATCATTGGCGGAGTATACTTAAAACCTACAGCGGTTTGGACAAAGAGAAAAAGGATTTGCTCAATGATTTATTAAAACGCCTCATGGGGGAAATCAAAAAAGAAGCAATCAGAGACAATAAAATACTGCGCAAAATAGACGAAACCTTCTAATAGTGCTGCAAAGAGGCTTATTTTTGCTTTAGATCGGATAAATTAACGATTTAAAGGGAAAATAAGCCTTTTTTTTGTCAAGGGAAGCTAAAAGATGTGCCGAATATTTTAGGCGTACGTTAAAATAAAAACAGTGAGGAAAAGCGATGAATAAAACTTGGACAAGCACTTTTTTGTTTAAAATAGCTTTTGGCGTTTTTGTGGTTTTGCTAACCTTGATTAATTACCAAGCGTTAGCCAGCGAAAAGGAGCAAAACAGCGAGTTTAGCAATCCCTTTTTGCCTTTATATCCCAACGACAGCGATTATCAAGCCTTTAATCAGGAGATAGCCCAAAGGATGGGGATTGATTTAGACAATTCCTGCCCTTTAAAAATTGCGGTGATTGACAGCGGCATCGATGCAGGCGCCGATGGCTTGCAGGGTAAAATTGATATTTACCGCAACTACACCGCCGACGGCGCGGTGAAGCTGCAAAAAGTATCAAAAAGTTTGGGCGCTGGGCTTTATTTGGACAATCGGCGCTATGGACTGCCTAAGACAGCAGAAGCGGCGAAATATTACTGCGGCATTTATGATTTGAGCGCCTATCCTTATTTAGAGAGCACGGGAGAATATGCCGTCTTGTTAGTCAGAACCGCTGACGGAGCAATGGTTTATGTAGATAGCGACGGAGATTTGGATTTCGGCGATGAAAAGGAGATTGGTTTGTACAATGAAACCAAAGATTATCTAAGCCTTGAAACTGCTAAGGGCAGGATCAATTTAGCCTTGACTGCCATTGCGGAAGATAACGAAAGCTTGCAGCTGAGCTCCGATTATCTGGGGCACGGCACCTTTATCGCCGGCTTAATCGGCGCAGAGAGCGAGGAGTATCAGGGATTAGCCAAGGACAGCCGCTTATTAATCTATCAAATTTTTACCCAAGAAGGACAAGCCAGCCAGGAGAATCTGGCAAAAGGCATAAACGCTGCCCTGGCAGACGGAGCGGATATCATCAATCTAAGCTTAAGCCTGCCGCTGAATCTTGAGCCCGGCGCAAATCTTTTACAGGCTTTGGAAAATGCCCGGCTGCAAAAGGTGCCGGTAGTGGCTGCCGGCGGTAATTACGGCACTAATAATGACAGCATCAGCTATCCGGCAAAAGCTGAAGGAGTTTTGGCAGTGGGAGCTTTGATTACTAAAGAAGGCTACAGCCGAGGGCGAGGAATCAATTTGCCGGAGGATTTTATTCCCTCTTACAGCCCCCGAGCCGCTGAGTATACTGATTTTGTCATTGCTCCGGCTTGTGCTGTGAGCATAGTGCCCCAATGGTTCGGCGAAAAATATATGTTTGATGAAGGCACCAGCGTAGCGGCAGCGACAGCTACTGCTTGTGCCGCCCATACTTTGGCTCAAGGAGCAGAGCGGGAGAATTTTGCTGTTAATTTTGCCAAAGCCGCCCAAAGCCTGGGCTATGACTGGTGCAGGCAAGGCAACGGTTTGGTACAGGCTCAGTGGACAGCGGCAAGCGAGGCGCAAATTGAGCTTTATCAGGAGGACGGTTATATTCGCTTGGAAAATAAGGACGATGAGGTGCGGGAGGTTTATCTAACCAGCGATCAAGCCTGGCTGGAAGTGCCTTATAAGGTGGTGGTGGAGGCTAAAAGCACCAATTATCTGCCGGTTAATGTTAAACTTTCGTCAAAGGGTTCCTATACGGCATTGGTGCGCACCAAGGTAGGAGAAAACCGGCTGAACAGCACTGCCTTGCTTTATAAAATTGAGCGGGTGGATAATTTAGCAGAAACATTAAAGGCTCAGTTTGATTTAAAAGCCGGCGAGGTTTGGGATTATTATTGGCAAGCGGAAAAAGACGGAGAGATGGAAATCAAAGTAAGCTTGGAAAAATTGTCTTGGGACGACAAAAGCCTGCCTCATGGGCGTATTATGGTAGAAATCTGCGCTCCGGACGGGCAAATCGTGCAAAGGAGCGAATATTTTGGCATAAGCTTCGGCGAGGAAAAGGAGAGCGAAAAAACATTTACTTTGAATTCTGCCGCCAAAGGATTATGGCGGATCAGCATCATCAGCAGTGAAAGCCTGCCTTTGTATAATCAGTTAGAAAGCTATGGCTGGGTGGAAATCAGCAAAAAATAAAAGCGATGGATTTTTCCATCGCTTTTTTAGGCTTTGCGCACTTTGATTACCAGCAATCTCCCTTCGCCTAAGGAAACTTCTGCAGTTTTCCCCGGCAAAACCTCATTGCTCACGCCGAATTGATATTCCCAGGTTATTTGGCTTTTCTCCAAGGGATATTTGGCATTTTTAATGGTGATATCTTTGGCAGTGCCGCTGATATTTATAACAGAAAAATAGGGAAAGCTATCCGGGATGCAAGCAGTTTTTTGCGAAATTATCTCCATCTCCGAATAATCATCAATGGCTAAAGCCGTTTTACCTAAACTATCTAAATAAACTAAGGCAGATATATTGCCTAAGCTATGATCCAGTCTGCCGCCGATGACTCCCAGCAATAAAAAATTTTCAAAGCCTCGCCTAATAGCTTCCTTGACCGCAAAAAAGGTGTCGGTATCGTCCTTTTCACAGGGCAGAACAATAGTTTCAACGGGGAGACGGGGTTTTTCGTGGGAGTCGAAATCGCCGACTATAAGATTAGGCATTACTCCTAAAGCTGAGCAATGTTTAAGACCGCTGTCACAGCAGATAATATAATCATCTTCTAAAAGCCGGCTTTTAAGATAAGCATAATCATTGATTTCTGCTCCGGCAATAACAACACAACGCTGCATAATAATCTCCTTACCTAATAATCCGACCTCAGCGTTTGATTACACGCAAGGCTTTGGGCATATTTTGGATATGCACATGGGTATCTCCGGGATCATACTCGCCGTCAATAGACCAAGGTACTGGATATTCGAAATAGAAATCAACCTCAGAGGTATGAATAAACTCGATCATCGGGCAGTCGGCATAATTGCCGCTTACCAATGCCCGCACGATTTTTTCTAAATCCAAAGGATTGGTCGGGAATTTTACCAGCATGATTTCAAATAAACCGTCGCTCATATCCACCAAAAGCTCATCAAATTTCAACACTCCGCCTAAAACGGTAGCGTTGCTTACTCCGCAGTAAATATAATCGTCTTCGTAGGTTTGACCGTTGGTTTCAATACGGATATGCTCTTTTTGGAAGGACGGCAAATCCTTGACTCCGTTTAATACATAAGCCAGATGCCCGAGGATATTTTTAATATTTTGCGGCGTGCTGTAAGAGGTTTTGGCAAAAGCACCGCAGCAAGCGACATAAGAAAAGTAGCGGTTATTGTATAAGCCCAAATCGATATGGTATTCTTCTCCTTGCACGATATCCTTGGCGGCTTTGCCCAGATCGGTGGAAAGATTTAAGCTGTTGGCAAAATCATTGGTACTGCCGGCCGGCAAATAACCGATAGGCAAATCCAAATCACCGGTTTTTAAGCCTTCCACTACCTCATTAAAGGTGCCATCGCCGCCGGAACAAACGATTAAATCGTTATCTTTGCCGTATAAGCGCACGAATTCCGTGGCGTCGCCTTGTTTTTGGGTAGTTAAAACAGTAGGCAAAAAGCCGCCGTCGGAAAATGTTTGAATAATTGATAATAACGGACGGGAAATTTTCTGCATCCCGGCCTTGGGGTTGATGATAAAAAGCATATGCTTCATAAGGCATGCTCCTTTAAACAAACTTAAGAGTATTTTAACAAAAATATCGCCAAAAGTCAACAATACGCCATAAAAACTAAAAATTACAAGCCAATAAAGAGATTTAAAAAAAACAAGCATAAATTGTTTGGCAAAGCAGCTTTCTTTTTGTTGAAATATGCTAAAATTCATGATAAAATAAAGCATAAATGTAAAATTATTAGGAGGCAGAATCATGGCAGAAAAAGATAAGAAAAAGTTAAAATATAAAACTCCGGCGGCGGAGTTTGGCAAAAGACAGGAAGCTTTGGAAAAAGCCTTGGCAGAAATCGACAAAACTTTCGGCAAAGGGGCTTTGATGCGCTTAGGTGACAAACAAAAAATCGAGATCGAGGCTATTCCTACCGGCTCGATTTCCTTGGATTGCGCATTGGGGGTTGGCGGAGTGCCCAAAGGACGTATTATCGAAATTTACGGTCCTGAGTCTTCCGGTAAAACGACCGTAGCTCTGCATATCGTTGCCGAATGCCAAAAACAAGGCGGTATTGCCGCTTATATCGACGCTGAGCATGCGTTGGATCCAATTTATGCTAAGAAAATCGGCGTAGATATCGACAATTTATATGTAAGCCAGCCGGATCACGGCGAACAAGCTTTGGAAATAACCGATGCCCTTGTGCGCAGCGGAGCTGTGGATATCGTAGTTATTGATTCAGTTGCAGCATTAACTCCTCGCTCGGAAATCGAAGGCGAAATGGGAGATAGCCATGTGGGTTTATTGGCTCGTTTGATGAGTCAGGCTTTGCGTAAGCTTACTGCTAATGTTAATATTAACAATACCACTTTGATTTTTATCAACCAAATCCGGGAAAAAATCGGCGTGTCTTACGGTAATCCGGAAACTACTACCGGCGGACGGGCGCTGAAGTTTTATGCTTCGGTGCGTTTAGACGTGCGTAGAGTAGAGGCAATTAAGCAAGGCAGCGATGTCATTGGCAACCGTACTCGCATAAAAGTTGTCAAAAATAAAGTAGCTCCGCCTTTTAAAACCGCCGAGTTTGATTTGATGTTTGGCGAAGGTATCTCTAAAATGGGCGATTTGCTGGATATTGCGGTAGAATTAAATATCGTTAAAAAAAGCGGCGCTTGGTATTCTTATGAAGGCGAGCGCATGGGACAGGGCAGAGAAAACTCCAAAAAGTTTTTGGAAGCCAATGCTGATATTTCCGGCGAGATTGAAAGCAAGATTCGGGCAATTTTGGCGCAGGATAATGTGGATTTGGACGCCAAAAGAGCTGATTTATTGGCGGAGGATGCAGAAATAGAGCGTTTTGACGGTGCTGAAGGCATGGGAGATTTGCTGGAAGGCGCGGAATTTTTGGACGACGACTTTTTTGACATGGAGGAATAATGGAAGAGGAAGTCTTGAAAAAAGCAGTCAAATATTTGAATGCGCGCATGCGCAGCGAATATGAGATGGCGAAATATTTGCAGGAAAAAGGCTGCGGCAGGGAGGATATTTTGGAGGTTTTGGCTAAGCTCAAGGAGTACGGCTATCTGAATGACTCGGCCTATGCCGGAGCCTTTATAAGAGATAAAATTAATTTCAATCCCTGCGGCAGCAAGAAAATCTATGTCGAGCTGAGAAAAAGAGGCGTCAAGGCTCAGATTATCAATCAAGCCTTGGCAGAAAATATGTGCCCGGAGGTAGAAGAAGAGCTGGCGCAGAAAATAGCCTTGAAGCGTCCGGCTGAAAGCAAGGACAAGCTGATGCGCTATTTATTAGGGCGGGGATTTACCAATCAGGCGGCGCGCAGAGCATTGGAAAATATAGAAAGGGCAAAAAATTCGCCCCAAAATAAGCAGTAAGGTGAAAAATATGGCGCAAAATGTGCAAAAATCTGCAAAAAAAGTTGAAATATCCATTTTAAATGTTCTCTTTTGCCTGATGGTGCTTGCTATTCATACCTTATCAGCCGGTATGGTAGGGTTGGAGAAAAATTCGTGGCAGTTTATGGTTGTTTATCTGCCGTGGAATATCTGCTCGGTGGCAGTTTACGGTTTTTTGTTTTTAAGCGGTGTAAAGCTCTTTTTAAAATTTGACCGTCCCTTCAGTGCCAAAGAATTTTACCTCAGGCGAGCCAGCAAAATAATTATTCCTTATGCGGTGGCGGTAACGGTTTATTATTTAGCCTTTTGCGCTATAGGCGCTTACAGATTAGGCATAGTTGAATGGCTTAAGTTTCTTTGTTTAGGCAATGTGGCTTCGCATTTTTATTTTGTGGTAGCCTTGGTGCAGTTTTATCTTTTGATGCCCCTGTGGCGCAAAATAGTAGCTTCCTGCTCCATGCCGGTGGCTTTAGGCGCGGCATTGGCGGTCAATATACTTTTTTGGTCTTCGGCAAATGCCCTGATAGATTTAAGAGGGATCAATCATTTTACCGACCGCATCTTTGTAAGCTATGTGTTTTACTGGCTGTTGGGCTGCTATATAGGCAGATATTATGAGCAGTTTCTGCAAATGCTGGAAAAGAACAAGCTTTTGATCAGCCTTTGCTTTTTAGCGGCAGTATTGGGCTACCTGCATTTTTATTATTACACCATGTACGGCGGTTTGAAATTTCAGTATGTGGAATTGTGGAAGCATTTTTATCTCAGCAGCGCTATAGTTTTTTTGTTTATGCTGGCATATGAGCTGAAAAATTTGCCTTTCAGCCAAAGCAGGTTATTCTTGTTTTGGGACCGCCAAAGCTACAATATTTATTTATGGCATATGTTTTTTCTTTTGGCGTGCGAATACGCTTTGCAAAGACTGCCGGGCTTGGATATGAGCATCATCTTGATTTTAAGAGCAGCCAGCGTGACAGTTATAACCGCAATAGTTTGTTTTTTGTGGGAAAAGCTGAAGAAGGGGCTAAAGAGAAGCAAAGAAGAAAAAAGCCGTTAGTTTGCGCAAGAATAATTTAAAGATAGTAATTTCAAATTATTATAATAAAACTTGTCACTAAAGCTTGACAGAAAGGCTTTTTCACGCTACAATAATAAAGGAACTGTTTGTGTTTTTGTGGCTGCTTAAGGCAGATTACTATATATAAATTAAAAAAGCATATATAAAGCTGGATAGGGGCTTTTTTTGTTGTGTAACGGATATTTATATGTAGATGGAAGCAAACCGCGTAAGTTCGGTTTGCTTTTTTTGTGAAAATAAAAACATAAACAGCGCAAAAAAGTTTTGTTCTTATGAAAAAAATAATTTAAAAAAAGGGGAGAGGAGGTAAAGTATGCTGGATATTTTAGTACCTGCAATTTTAGGTATAGTAGCTTTGTGTATAGGCGGTATCATCGGTTATGTAATACGCAAGAAAACTGCCGAAGCCGCTATAAAATCTGCCGAAGATGAAGCCAAAAGAATTGTCAATGATGCCAATAAAGACGTAGAAGCTATTAAGAAAAGCGCCGCTTTAGAAGCTAAAGACGAGGCTTATCGTATTCGCAATGAGGCAGAAAAAGAAGTTAAAGAAAGACGTGCCGAAGTACAAAAAACGGAAAAACGCTTAAATCAAAAAGAAGATGCTTTGGATCGCAAAATGGACGCTATGGAGCGTAAAGAAGAAGCGATGCAAAAAGCAGAAGCGCAAGTAGAAAAACTTAAAGCCCAGGTCAATGAGCTTTATGAAAAGCAAGTAGCAGAGTTAGAACGCTTGGCTGGATTAACCAGCGATGAGGCTCGGGAATATTTGCTGAACAAGGTTGAAGAAGAAATCAAGTATGAAACAGCAATTTTAATCAAAGAATTAGAAAATAATGCCAAGGAGCAAGCCGAGAAGAATGCCCAGGAGATTATTTCTCAGGCTATTCAGCGGTGTGCTGCCGATTATGTGGCAGAAACGACTGTTTCTGTCGTGGCTTTGCCTAATGATGAAATGAAGGGACGAATCATCGGTCGTGAGGGCAGAAATATTCGTACTTTGGAGAATTTAACAGGCATAGATTTAATTATTGATGATACTCCGGAAGCAGTCATTCTTTCGGGCTTTGATCCTATTAAAAGAGAAATCGCCCGTATTGCTTTGGAGAAATTGATTGTTGACGGACGTATCCATCCTGCTCGTATTGAGGAAATGGTGGAGAAAGCGCAAAAAGAGGTGGAAACTCGTATTCGTGAGGAAGGCGAGCAAGCTACCTTTGATACCGGAGTGCAGGGATTGCATCCGGAAATTATCAAGCTCTTGGGTCGGTTGAAATACCGCACCAGCTATGGGCAAAATGTTTTGAAGCACTCCATCGAGGTTGCTCATTTGGCAGGAATTATGGCTGCTGAATTAGGCGTAGATGTACAGCTGGCTAAAAGAGCCGGTTTGCTGCATGATATCGGTAAAGCAGTGGATCACGAGGTGGAAGGACCGCATATTACTATCGGTGCTGATTTGGCTAAACGTTACCGTGAAAGCAAAGAGGTTGTTAATGCTATCATGGCGCACCACGGCGATGTCGAGCCGACTACTGTTGAAGCAGTTTTGGTAGCTGCTGCCGATGCTATCTCTGCTGCCCGTCCCGGCGCACGCCGTGAGACTTTGGAAGCATATTTGCGCCGGTTGGAAAAATTGGAGGAAATCGCCAACAGCTTTGACGGTGTTGATAAGTGTTATGCTATTCAAGCCGGTCGCGAAATCCGAGTTATCGTTAAACCGGATAAGATTGACGATGTAGAGGCAGCACGGATTTCCCGTGATATCGTTAAACGCATTGAAGCTGAATTGGAATACCCAGGTCAAATCAAAGTAATCGTTACCAGAGAAACCAGAGCCGTAGAGTACGCTAAATAGGGTAAATTTATTAGATAATGAGTGTGAGGTGAGAGCCGTGCCAAGACCTAAAAAATGTAGAAAGATTTGCATGATGCCGGATAATTGTCAGTTTGGACCGTTAGATAAAGACGGGCAGGATCATATCAGCATGAGTATTGATGAATATGAGACCATCCGCCTGATTGATTTGGAAGGTTTTACACAGGAGATGTGCGCAGGCCAGATGAAAGTTGCCCGCACCACGGTTCAATGGATTTACAATGATGCTCGCCGTAAGCTGGCCGATGCCTTAGTAAACGGCAAAAGCTTAAGCATCGAAGGCGGCGATTATACTTTGTGTGATGGCTCCGATACAGACTGCTGTCACAATGACAGCTGCTGTCATCGCAAGCATGATAATGCAAAAAATGAAGAAGCGCCGCAAGAGTAAAAAAGCGGCAGTTGATGCTCTATGTGCAGTTTTTGTGCATAGAGCATTTTTGCTGAAGAAATATTGAGCTAAAGAGGGGTGAGATGATGGATATTATCCAAGCAATTCAGGAACGGCATTCGGTGCGCAGTTATCAGGACAAAAAAATAGCGCCGGAGATTGTCGAAGCCTTGCAAGAGAAAATTGCCGCAATCAATCAGTTGAGCGGCTTAAATATACAGATGTTTACCGATGAGCCCCAAGCTTTTAAAAGCTTGCTGGCACACTACGGCAAATTTCGCAACGCCAAAAACTATATTGCCCTGGTGGGTGAAAAAAGTGAGGATTTGGACGAAAGATGTGGTTATTACGGCGAAAAATTGGTTCTAACTATGCAAATGCTGGGACTTAACACTTGCTGGGTTGCCCTAACCTTTGCTAAAGGCAAAATACCTCTGAAATTGCAGGCGAAAGAAAAATTAGTCTGTGTTATCGCTTTTGGCTATGGTGAAACTAAGGGTATTGCTCATAAAAACAAGCCCTTAGAGAAGCTTTATAAAGCCGCCGAACCAATTCCCCAATGGTTTAGGAACGGCGTGGAAATGGCAGCCTTAGCACCGACAGCTGTCAATCAGCAAAAATTTCTTTTTACCTTGATTGGCGACAGGCAGGTAAAGGCTGAAGCTACCGGAGGCTTTTATTCGCAGATTGATTTGGGAATCGTGAAGCTGCATTTTGAATTAGGCGCCGGCAAGGAAAATTTTGAGTGGGTGGATTAAAAAGGCATGGAATACTTTTGGCAAGGGCTTTTGATGGGATTAGCTTATGTAGCGCCTATCGGCATGCAAAATATGTTTGTAATCAATACTGCCTTAAATTCTCGCAGACAACGGGCGGTAACGGTGGCATTGATCGTCGCTTTTTTTGATATAACCTTGGCATTGGCTTGTTTTTTTGGCATAGGCATGGTCTTAAGCAGCTATCAGGCGTTAAAAATTGCTGTTTTAATCATAGGCGGAACAGTGGTAGTGCTTATCGGCATCAAGCTGATTTTGTCCAAGCCAGAGGAACTGGTTTATGAAAAAAATGTTTTGCCGTGGCGGCAAATTATCATTGCTGCCTGCGTGGTGACCTGGTGCAATCCTCAGGCAATTCTGGACGGCAGTCTGCTTTTGGGGGCTTTTTATACCACTCTGCCGGCTGAGAAAGCGGCATACTTTATTTTAGGGGTGACCGGCGCTTCTTTTTGCTGGTTCAACACCTTGGCGTTAGTGCTTTCAACCTTTGCCGCTAAAATTACGGCAAGGACTTTGCGCTTGCTCAATATAATCTGCGGCACAGTAATCATGTTTTATGGTTTAAAGCTGTTTTGGGAATTATACAAAATACTGAGCGTCTAAAAAACCGGAAGGAAATCCTTCCGGCTTTTTTATTTGCCTAATTGAGCCGTATAGCGTTTGATAAAGAAAACAGAGGCGATGGCGATTATAATTTCGGTAAAGAGCATAGCAAACCAAACATAATCAGCGCCGAAAGCTAAAGGCAGGATAATTATAAAGAAGCCGCTTAAAACTAACCCGCGCATGATGGAGAAAATAAAAGAGGTGTGGGGTTTGAGAATGGTTTGAAAATAATAAGCGGCAAAAATATTGAAAGGCAGAAGCAAAAAGGAGATAACGTAAATACGGATAATATTTGGGGCAATGGCTAAAACGCTGTCAGTAGGCGTCATAAAAATATTGACAAAGACATTAGGCACAGCGCTTACCAAACCGAACCAACACAAGCCAAAGACGGCAGAAGTGACCAAGCTGTATCTCAAAGTTCTTTTAACCCTATCAAAATGAGCAGCGCCATAGTTAATGCTGATTAACGGCTGAGCGGCTTGTCCTATGCAATAGGATGAGCTTTGGACGGTCATTGCCAGCTGAGTGATGACTCCATAGACTGCCAAAGCATCTAAGCCGGCGTAGTAGAGAATTTGGCGGTTAAACAAAACAGTGATAATGCCCATGGCAATATCGGTAAAAAAGGTAGAGAAGCCATTGACAAAAATCGCTTTGGCTTTGGTATAAAAAAAATGCACCTTGGCAAGCATTAAAGAATTTTTCTTGCTGAAAAAGTGGGAAATTAAAATTATAATAGTAATAGCATCGCCGATAGCCGTAGCCAATCCAGCACCAAAAACGCCCATATCTAAGGTAAATACAAAATAAATATCGCCGAAAACATTAAAAATGCCGCCGCTTAAAACGGCTATGGTCGCACGAATCGGGTCATTGTCATTGCGCAAAAAGGCGGATAGCATTTGAGAAAGAGGAAAAAGGGGAATGACAAATTTGATGGCTAATAAATATTCCTTAGCGATAGGCAGCAAAAGTTCATTAGCGCCGAAAAAACGCAGCAATGCATCTTCAAAAAGGCAGATGCCCAGCCAGCAAAGGACGCCGATAGTAACAGTGAGATATAAAGAAGCAGTAAAAAACTGCTGGGCTTGATGAATATTGTCCTTGCCTTTAGCGGTACTGTACAAAATAGAACCGCCGATGCCGGTTAACGTACCGAGACTGTAAAGAATAGTCCAAATAGGCATGACAATAGCCAGGGCGGAAATACCGTTGGGACCGGCGTAATGCCCGACAACAGCCGTATCGACTGTGCAGTAAATGCAGATAATCAGTGCGCTGCCGAAGGCGGCAGAAAGATATTTATAATATACTCCCTTAATATTGGCGGTAAGCAAATTGTTTTGCATGGTAATTTCCTTTCCGTTTACAGCTGATTTTTCATTTCCAGGCGCAAGCAGTCAATATAGCGGTCATAGCAATCAAGAAGCTCGCGGATTTTGTCGGCGCTGAAATGTCCAAAGACATTTTTTTCGGCGGCGATAATTTTGGCAACGGTGTTATCCGCTAAGGCTTTGCCTGCCACAGTCAGAATAATTTGCTTGCTTTTTTTATTGTTTTCGCTAAATTGCAAAAGAATATAGCCCTCCTGCTGAAGCTTTTTTAAGGCAGAATTAACGGTTTGCTTGGGCATAAACACCTCTTCGCAAAGCTCGCTTTGGGTAAAAGGACGATTGTAAAGATGCAAGGTATATAAAATCCACATAGCGCCTTCAGAAATCCCCAAGGATTTGGCTGCTTCAGCATAAAGCTCACAGTTTTCTTTGTAAAGCCGGTTGTATTCTTGCAAAAGTTTATCTTGCTCGGTGGCAGTCACATTAAAAACCTCCTTTTAGTCCGAAATCGGATGATGTTTAGATTATAATCTGATTTCGGACTATTGTCAAGGGGGGAGGAGGCAAGGACTTTTTAACTGAAACTATAAGTTAAATTTTACTGTCAGCCTTTGGGATTGAAAAGCATGGCAGTAGTAAAGCCGAGAATGATGGCGACAGTGATGCCCAAAGCCGCCGAAGACAACCCGCCGGTAAAAGCGCCGATTAACCCATCTTCGGCAACCTTTTCGATTGCTCCCTGCGCCAGCAAATGCCCAAAGCCCGATAAAGGCACCGTGGCTCCGGCGCCGGCAAAGTCTACCAGCGGCTGATAAAGTCCCGCTGCACTCAAGACTGCCCCGATGGTGACATAGCTGACTAAGATATGAGCGGGAGTGATTTGAAAGGGCGTTAACTCCATTGCCAGCTGAGCGATGACACAAATTAACCCGCCGACAATAAAAGCTTGCAAAAGACCTTCAAACATATTTTCACCTACTTTCGATAACAATACCATGAGCAATACAGGGGATAGTTTCTCCCTGCTGGGTGGAGGCAGGACTTAAAAGAGCGCCGGTGCCCACTAAAAGCACCTTATTTAATTGCTTAACTTCCAGCCTGGGCAGGCAGTAAGCACCCAAAACTGCCGCCGAACAGCCGCTGCCGCTGCCGCCGCTGTGGGTGTCCTGCTCGGTGGTGTAGAGCAAAATGCCGCAGTCATTATAAATATTTTTCACATCCCAGCCTTGATTGAGCAGAAGCTTGAGGCAGATTTGCCCGCCTAATACTCCTAAATCGCCGGTGATAATTAAATCAGGAAGTTTTTCGTCCTTGGTATCGGTTAAATAAGCAGCGATGGTGTCGGCGGCGGCAGGAGCCATAGCTGAGCCCATGTCGTTGTTGTCGCTGATGCCCATATCCACTACTCGTCCGGGAACTGCTTGAGTAATACGAAAGGGGCTGGTTTGTCTGCCTAAAATGTAGGAGCCGGCGGCGGTGGCTGTCCACTGAGCAGTCATTAAGCGCTGAACACCCATCTCAGTGGGATAGCGCAGCTGCCGCTCTACGCTGTCATGATGGCTGGAGGCGTTGACAGCCGTATATTGGGCAAAACCGCCGTCGATGAGGCATGCCGCCAAAAACAATCCTTCGGCAAAGGTCGAGCAGGCGCCGTATAAGCCCAAAAAGGGTGAAGTTAGATTGCGGGCGGTGAAGGTGGTGGCAATAATTTGATTGAGCAAATCGCCGCCTAAAAAGAAATCCAAGACAGAAGGATCCAGACTGCCTTTAGAGAGAGCTAATTCCAAAGCGTATTGCTGCATTTTCTGCTCTGCTTTTTCCCAGGAAGCCTCACCGTGCAGATTGTCCGCAAAATGATAATCAAAGCCTGCGGCTAAAGGTCCGCTATATTCCTTGCGCCCTACAACAGTAGCATAGGAATGAATGTAAATGTCTTCGCTGAATTGATAAGTTCGTTGACCGATTTTTGTCCCCATAATCTCACGCTCCCAAATAGGCTATCAGCCCGATTAAAACCGAAGCTACGGTGCCGTATAAAATAACCGGCCCGGCGACGGTAAAAATTTTGGCACCGATGCCGTAAACCATGCCTTCCCGTTTAAACTCCATCGCGGCAGAGACAATGGAATTGGCGAAACCGCTGATCGGCACCATGGAGCCGGCACCGCCGAAACGACCGATTTCGTCATAAATGCCCAAACCGGTTAAGATGGCGGTGAGCACAATGATGGAAACACTGGCTAAGCCGCTGATAGTTTTGGTTTCCAAGGTGGTGTTGATAGTTAAAAAATTCATCACCAGCTGGGCGATGACACAAATCAAGCCTCCGACTAAAAAGGCGCGCAGCGTATTTTTTACGATAGGCTTTTTGGGCGCATCAGAAGCTATAAGCCGTTGATATTGAGTGTGCTGATAGTCGTTAACTATTTTCATCTGCTGCTCATTATGCAAAATCAAGGTGTCATAATTTTTTTGCTCCCTTCTGGGAGCGTTGGCTTGGGCAGCAATTAAGCTGATGTGTTCTTTTTGCAAATCATTTTTGAGCTGAGCAATCTTGCTCTCACTCATGGTTTTTAATTGGCTCAGCAGGCTCTCCCGCGAGCGCTGGTTTTGAAAAAATGTATTATTCATCGCAAATCACCTCATCGTTAGTATGAAGAAAAATAAATAAAATATGCAAAGCGGAAAAGGAGAAAAAATTTATAAAAAAATGGGAAAAAATACTTGACAAAGAAGTTAGAGTATGCTAACATAGAAGCATGTTAGCGGAAGCTAACTTTTAAATTTGCTAATTAGTTAGCAATAGCTAATATTAGTAAGGAGATGATTATCATGCCCCTGTCTATGGCTAAAAGAGGCGAAGAAAACTATATTAAACGCATCTTGGGCAATGCACAAATGCGCAGGCATTTAGAAAATTTAGGCTTTGTTGTCGGTTCGCCCGTTAAGGTGCTAAACGGTCTGAATGGGGATTTGATAGTAAGTATCAAAGATAGCAGAGTCGCCATCAGCAGAGAAATGGCGGAAAAAATATTAGTTTAAGGAGATGATGATGGTGACATTAAAAGAGGCAAAGGTGGGCTCTACTGTCAGGATAGATAAAATCAACGGCAGCGGCGCCGTAAAAAGAAGGATCATGGATATGGGCTTAACTAAAGGCACGGATATTTTTATCCGCAAAGTAGCTCCCCTGGGCGATCCGGTGGAGATCACGGTGCGGGGCTATGAATTATCTTTACGCAAAGCCGATGCAGAAATTATCGTGGTTGTGTAAATAAGCAGGAAAGATGCATGTTTGAAGGAGGAGAGTAAAATGAAGATAGCATTAGCCGGCAATCCCAACTCGGGCAAAACGACTTTGTTTAACGTCCTTACCGGTTCTAACCAATTTGTCGGCAACTGGCCCGGAGTTACTGTTGAGAAAAAAGAGGGCAAATTAAAAGGACATAAAGGCATAAGCGTTATTGACTTGCCGGGGATTTATTCCTTATCACCTTATACACCGGAAGAAGTAATAACCCGCAAATTTTTACTGGAAGAACAACCGGACGTTATTTTAAATATTGTTGATGGCACTAATTTAGAGAGAAACTTATATTTGACTACTCAGCTTTTAGAGTTAGGTATTCCGCTGGTTTTGGCTGTTAATATGGGTGATGTTTTGGCGAAAAGCGGCGATAATATTGATTATGCTAAGCTGGGCAAAGCTTTGGGCTGCCAGGTGGTGGCAATCTCCGCTTTGAAAGGCACCGGCATCAAGGAGATGGTTGATGAAGTATTGGCTGTCGGCAGAGAAAATAAGCTGCACAGCATCATGCATAAATACAGCGGTTCGGTGGAGCATACCTTGGCTCATATTGAAGAAGCCTTGCTGCACGACCTGCCTTTGAACCAGCAGAGATGGTATGCTATCAAAATTTTTGAGCAGGATGAGCTGGTTATGCAAAAATTTCAAGCTTTCGGCGCCGAATTAGAGCATATTAAAAAGGATATAGCGGAGTGTGAAAAGGAAATGGACGACGATGCCGAGTCTATCATCATCGCCGAGCGCTATAGCTTTATCGAAAAAGTGATTAAAGACTGCTTGCGCCGTACCGGTAAAAGCAAAATGTCAACATCCGATAAAATCGATCGCATAGTGACCAATAGATTTTTAGCTTTGCCGATTTTTGCGGTAATTATGACGGCAGTTTATTATATTTCAGTAACTACAGTGGGCACATGGGTTACAGACTGGACCAATGACGTGCTCTTCGAAGAAATTATTCCGCCGGCGATTGAGAGCTTTTTAGTAGCAGTCGGCTGTGCTCCGTTATTGCAAAGCTTGATTTTAGACGGCATAGTTGCCGGTGTCGGTGCAGTGCTGGGCTTTGTACCGCAAATCTTAGTATTGTTCATTTTCCTGGCATTTTTGGAATCCTGCGGCTATATGGCACGCATCGCCTTTATAATGGACAGAATATTCCGACGCTTTGGTCTGAGCGGCAAATCCTTTATCCCGATGCTTATCGGCACCGGCTGCGGCATACCGGGAATTATGGCATCCCGCACAATTGAAAATACCCGTGACAGACGCATGACCATCATGACTACCACCTTTATTCCCTGCGGTGCCAAACTGCCCTTTATCGCGTTAATGGCAGGCGCTGTATTCGGCGGGGCTTGGTGGGTTGCCCCCAGTGCTTACTTTATGGGCATTGCCGCCATCATCTGCTCCGGCATTATTTTAAAGAAAACCAAAATGTTTGCCGGTGAGGTTGCTCCCTTTGTCATGGAATTGCCGGCTTATCATTGGCCCACGGTGGGGAATGTTTTGCGCAGCATGTGGGAGAGAGGCTGGAGCTTTATCAAAAAAGCCGGCACCATTATCCTGCTTTCCACTATCGTTATTTGGTTCTTGTCGGGTTTTGGCTTTACCGACCAAGGATTTGGCGTAACTGATGATATCAACCAAAGCCTGTTGGCGGCTGTAGGCAGTGCCTTTGCTGTAATTTTTGCGCCTTTGGGCTGGGGCAGCTGGGAATACTCGGTGGCTACCATCGGCGGTTTGGTGGCAAAAGAAAACATCGTCGCTACTTTAGGCATTATTTTCGGCTTTGCTGAGGTGGCGGAAGACGGTGTGGAAATTTGGGGCTTATTGGGCGCTCAGCTCACAGTAGTAAGCGGTTACTCCTTCTTGATTTTCAATCTCCTGTGCGCTCCTTGCTTTGCGGCTATGGGGGCTATCCGCCGGGAGATGAATAACGGCAAGTGGACTGCTTTTGCTATCGGCTATCAGTGCGCATTTGCTTACTTTGTAGCTTTCACTATCAATCAATTAGGCAATCTGTTCCTTTTCGGCACCTTCGGCATCGGCACAGTCATAGCGTTAATCGCTTTAGTGGGCTTTGTCTATCTTTTGGTGAGAAAAAGCCCAGAGGAAAAGCTCGAAAAAACAGCTGCTAAGCTAATTGCCGAATAAGGAGGAAAACATATGGCAACAGTATTGATTTCCTTAGGCTTAATTGCGGTGGTAGCCTTGATTGTGCGCTCTATGTATAATGACAAGAAAAACGGCAAGTCCTGCCATTGCGGGGCTAACTGCGGAGCGTGCACGAAAGGCTGCCACAGTCAAAAATAAACTTTGTTTTACAGAAACCATTTATAGATTTTCGCAAATCACAAAAATTGCCCTTTTACCTTGAGTCGGTAAAAGGGCAATGCACTCACACACACATATTACCTCACACAGGATAAAAAGTAGTTAATAATGCTAAAAGCCAAGCTGTTGCTTGGCTTTTTTAGTTAACCGCTTATTTGTACATTTTGCACCCGCAAAGTAGGCGAGCCTTCCGCGCCGAAGAAGGTTAAATCATTGCCGACAAAATCAATATTTGCCAAAATATCTTTGAGATTGCCGGCGATGGTGACACCGCGGATAGGGACGGTGAATTTGCCCTTTTCAATCAAGATGCCGCTGGCACCGAAGGAAAAATCACCGGTTAAGGTGTTAGCGGTGTGCGCACCTAAAATATTGGTCACATATAAACCGTAGGAAGTTTGGGCGATGATTTCTTCCGGAGCGGTGCTGCCGTTTTCTACATAATAATTGGTGGTGGCGATGGAGGGGGCAGATTTATAAGAACCACGCCCCGAGTTAGCTGTGGAAACTGTGCTTGCTTGGGCGGCGGCTTTGCAGTCGTACAAAAAGCTATTAAGCACACCCTGTTGGATAATGGCAGTTCTTTGAGCCGCGGTGCCTTCGCCGTCAAAGCTTGCTGAGCCTAATTGTCCGTTTAAAGAGCTGTCGTCGATTAAGCTGAAATTTTCCGGGGCAATTTGGCTCTTTAAATCCTTGGCATACATGGATTTGCCCTTTAAAACGTTTTCGCCGGAGAAACTGCCGGCTAAAAGGGAGATAAACTGGGCTGCAATATAAGGTTCAAAGACGACAGCGCATTTAGCGCTGGCCATGGATTTAGCGCCTAATAAACGACCGGCTCGTTTGGCACTCATTTCGGCGCAGGCAAGCGGACTCAGATTGGCTAATTTGAGATCTTGGCTAAAACCGCTGCCTGAGTCCTGTTCGCCGTTTTTCTCACTTAAAAGCGTGGCATACAAGGCGCAGTAGCTGTATTTTTCGTGAGCATTGACGCCTTTGGAGTTATAAAGCCAGACTTCGCCGAAGCTTTCTTGGAAGCCTGCGTGCTCAACCTTTTGGATGTAAGGCATATCTTGGCTTAATTCTTCTACCTCTTTAGCCAAGGCTATTTTCTCTTCTAAAGGAGCAGTGTCAATAGCCTCATCAAAGAGGTCTAATTTCTGATAATTTTGTTTAGCGGGCAGTTTTAAGTAGGGGTCTTCGTCGCTGAAATTGGTATTGCGCAAAGCTATGTTCAGCGCTTTTTCTACATTTTTAGGCGATAAATCGCAGGCGTAAGCATAGCCCTGACGTTTGTTTTTGATTAGGCGGATACCTACTCCTAAGCTTTCGGCAAGATTGGTTTCGCTTACTTCGCTGTTTTTAATCTTTATATCCATCGATGAGCTGCGGGAAATGTAGATTTCTGCATCACCGGCACCGTTTTTCTTCGCCTTAAATATTATTTCTTCTGCCAATTTAGTAAAATCAGCCATCAAGGTCATCTCCTTTCAATCTCGAAATCGCCGCTTACTGTGCCGCCTACCACCAGATTGTTAATCTTTAAAGTAGGCTGAGCATCAGCCACCGGGGCGCTTTGCCCTGATTTGCCGCAGGTGCCGATGGCAAAGCCTAAATCATTTCCCACCATTTCCACATCCTGCAAGCTTTTGGGACCGTTGCCGGCTAAGGTTGCCCCTTTGACCTGATAGGCTATTTCACCGTCAATAATCATATAGCCCTCCGCCACATCAAAGACGTAATCGCCGCTTAAAGTATTAACCTGACCGCCGCCCATTTTGGTGACCAAAAGCCCTTTTTGGACTGAGGCGATAATTTTTTCCGGATCATCTTTGCCGGGGAGAATCAGGGTATTGCTCATGCGGGTAACGGGCTTTTTGCGGTAGGATTCCCGACGACCGTTTGCCGTAGAAACAGCGCCAACCTTTTGGGCAGTGTGATAATCATACATATAATTTTCTAAAACTCCGTCTTTAATCAAGACATTGCTCTGCGCCCTTGCACCTTCGTCATCATAGGCATAAGAGCCATATTTGCCCTCTAAAGTGGGATCATCCACAACGCTGATACACTCGGCGGCGACTTTTTCGCCTAACCGATTTTTGTAAGCAGACATGCTCTTTTCGACCAAATCGCCCTCTAAGCCGTGACCGCAAGCCTCATGCACCATGGTGCCGCCGGCTTGAGAGGAAAGAACAACGGGCATTTTGCCGCCGGGGCAGGGGCGGGCGGAGAGCAAATCAACAGCCCGTTTAGCCGCCTTTTGCCCCAATATTTGGGCAGCGTCAGCTGTAAGCAGTTCAAAGCCTGCACTGCCGCCTAAGGACTCAAAGCCTGTTTGCATTTGACTCTCATCTTGAGCGATAGCGTTAATTGCTATGCGGGTGCGAATACGTTCGTCATCGACCCACAAGCCGTTGGTATTGGCAATCAAAACATGCTGATTGACGTCGCTGTAGCTGACCATGGTGCGTTTAATGTGCTCGTCTTCTGCCAAAGCTGCCTGGTCGCACAGCTTTACTTGAGCAATTTTTTCATCTAAATCAATTTTTTCCGGACGAATCTGTGCCGCTGATTTCTGCACAAGCGGTTTTTCGAAGGATAAATCAATCTCCTTGGCATCGCCGCGGATAGCCTGCGCTGTTTTTTGGGCGATTTTTAAAAGGTTTTCGTAGTTTAAATCATTGGTGGAGGCGTAAGCGACCTTTTCACCGCTGATTAAACGCAAACCTAAGCCGTAAGATTCACCGTCGTTTAAGCGTTCAATTTTGCCGCCGTCGCTGTTAATAGAGCAGGTATGCTTATCTTCAATAAAAATTTCCGCAAAGTCGGCGCCGGTTTTCTGTGCTTCTTTTAATATTTCGGCAATCTGCCGATTATCTAAAAAGTTATCCAAGCCAATCACTCCTTAAATCGTTTCTATAGCTTAAGCAAAAAGTCACCGTAAGGTGACTTTTGGATTACTTCAAGTTTTCAACATTGAGAGAGTCTAATTCTTCTAAGACAAAGCGTCCGTCTTTGCGGATTAAAACATCGTCAAAATAAATCTCTCCGCCGCCGTAAGAGGGAGTTTGGATATAGACTAAATCCCAATGCAGAGAAGAGGTATTGCCGTTAAAGGCATCCTCATAGGCTCTGCCGGGGGTGAAATGGATACTGCCGGCGATTTTTTCGTCAAATAAAGTGTCTTTCATCGGGACATTGATAAATGGATTGACACCGATGGCAAATTCGCCGATATAGCGAGCTCCTTCGTCAATATCTAAGACGTGATTAATCCGTTCGCTGTCGTTGGCAGTAGCTTTAATGATTTTGCCGTTTTCAAATTCAAAAACGATATTTTCGTAAGTGAAGCCTTCATGCACCGAAGGGGTGTTGTAGCTGATGATACCGTTAACGGACTCTTTAACCGGGGCAGTATAAACTTCACCGTCAGGGATATTCATCTTGCCGGCGCATTTGATGGCAGGAATACCTTTGATGGAAAAGCTTAAATCGGTGCCTTCGCCGACGATGCGTACTTTGTCGGTGCGGTTCATCAGATTAACTAAATTATCCATGGCTTTGCTCATCTTGCTGTAATCAAGATTACAAACCCGATAGTAATAGTCGCTGAAAGCCTCTAAGCTGGTGTTGGCTAACTGAGCCATTGCATAGTTTGGATAGCGCAATACTACCCAGCGAGTGTTGTTGACCCGCTCGTTTAAAACAGGAGAGGAGCAAACCGACCAAAGATTTTGTTTGTCCTTAGGCACATCAGATAATTCGGAGACATTATCAGCTGCCCGCACAGCGATATAGCAGTCGATCTCCTTCATTTTTTCCAATTCCCATTTGTTTTCCCATTCCAATTGCTCTTGAGTGCAGCCGAGCATGATTTCTCTTTGCAAGGTGGTGTCGTCTAATTTTAAAAAGGGCACGCCGCCGGCACGGTAAACCTCTTTAACTAATAATCTGCCCAACTCATAGGCGCTTTGACCGATAATATGTATATAGACCTTATCACCGGCTTTGACTGCGGTAGAATAATTTACTAAATTTTTGGCTAAAATCTCATTGCGAGGATCCATAAAATATCACTCCTTAAAGTTTAATTACTAAATTATTTTAGCATAAATGAACTAAATGTGCAAGTTTTCATTGCATTTATCCCAAGAAAATGCTAAACTATAATCAAAGCTGATTTCTGAAATACGGGAAAGGAGAAAGACGATGAGCATAAAAGTTGTAACCGACAGCACATCATATATTCCTGAAGAATTATTAAAAAAATATGATATCACTTTGGTTTCCTTGAGTGTTTTGATAGATGGGGAGAATATTCGGGAGCTGGATATTGACCACAAAAGCTTTTACGAAAGAATGAGCAAGGCAAAGAGTATTCCCACCTCATCACAGCCTTCGGTAGGAGAGATTACGGATGCCTTTGAGAAAATAATTCAAAATGGAGATCAAATATTTGCCGTTTTTCTTTCTTCAAAAATGAGCGGTACTTACAGCACAGCCTTAATGGTAAAAAAGCAGCTTTTAGCTAAATATCCAGAAGCCGAAATTGAAATTTTTGACTCAGGCAGCAACAGCATGCAGCTGGGCTTTATCGCTTTGCATGCTGCCATGGCGGGCGTCGATGGTTCAAGCATGACGGAAGTCATCATGATAGCGGAGCATATCCGCACTCACAGCCGTTTTATTTTCACGCCGGAGGTTTTGGATTATCTGAAAAAAGGCGGACGCATTGGCAAAGCCTCAGCATTATTGGGCAATCTGTTGCAGATTAAGCCCGTTTTAACGGTCAATGACGGTGAAACTGATGTTTTTGCCAAGGTGCGCACCAAGAAAAAAGCTGTGGAAACTATCGTTAACGGCATGCTGGAAGAAGTCAAAGGGCACGAAATCGGCGGAGTAATTGTTCATCATATCAACTGCCCCGAAGAAGGGCAGGTTTTGGCCGATTCCTTAGCTGAGCAGTTCGGTATCGAGGTAAAAATTCAATCCATCGGACCGATTATCGGCGTGCATGTGGGACCGGGAGCCATCGGTGTCGTTTATTGGTGGAAATGATGAAATATTGCTAATGCCTATTTTAAGGCATATAACGTGATAGGTTTATTTTTCAGGGCATATTACAACTCTCTCAATCGTACAATAGAAGCAAACGACTGATGAGGTGAGGTAAATGTCCTTTTTGATATACGCCGAAAAAAATGTTTTAAAAAAAATAGCGCAGGAAAGCACCGTCCCCCTTAAAATAACGGAAAATACTTTGGAGATAGCCAGCGACAATATGCATACTTGGGCAGAATTAATTGCTTTGGGCGCTTGGCTGTGCGACAGAGATTATCTGGCTAAAAGCTGCTTAAAAATTTGGCAAAATAAAAGCAAAACAGCACTGCCGGTAAACGCTTTAAGCTATTTAAAAGATGAAATCGCCGCTCGTCACAAAGAGGCTAAGAAATATGTTTATCTGGATCTCTTACGGATATTGTGTGGTAAACAGAGCATAAATATGTATGGCTATGTGCATTTCGGCGCAGTTAATCTTAAACGCTTCTATCAAAGCTTGACTAACCGCTTGATGCGAGCTTTAAAGCAAAAAGAGGAAGAAGAAGCGTTCATTAAAGCCTTGCAGCTTTTGGTGCGGGCGCAGGTGCCGCAGATTCCCTTGGTGAAGATTTTTTTAAAAAAAGACGGCGATTTTGAGATGTATGATGAAAAGGGTAATGATTTGAAGCGGGAGTATTTAAGGGAATTATCCTTAGAAGAAAGAAATTCCGCCGGCAGAGAGGATTTGATGATGAGCATTTTAATCAGTATCGTACCGGCGAAGGTGGATATAATTATCGGAGAATGTGATGATGCTAAGTTCTCATTGCTGCAAGCAGTCTTTAGCGACAGGATCAATATAGTCTAAAAAATCCCCGTAAAAACGGGGATTTAATTTATTGGCTCAATTCGGCTTTGCTTTCGCAGTAAATGCAGCGGTAAATTTTGTTTTCACGGTCGGTGAGCTTAAAGACGTGAGGCAATTCTTGCTCAATAGTCGTTATGCAGCGGGGATTTTTGCATTTGACGATATTGGAGATGTATTCGGGCAGTTCGGGGTGATATTTTTTCACTCTCTTGCCGTCTTCAATCAAGTTGATGGTAATGCCGGAATCAATATATCCTAATGCATTTAAATCTACATCTAAAACAGCATCAATCTTGATGATGTCTTTTTTGCCCATTTTGCTGCTGGGCACATTTTTGATAATAGCAATGGAACAGTCCAATTCATCTAAGTTTAAAAATTTGTAAATCTCCATGCTGCGGCCGGCTTTGATATGGTCGATGACGATACCATTATGCAGAGAATCTATATTCATTAGAGCACCTCCAAAAGTTTTAAGATTAATGCCATGCGGGCGTATTTGCCGTTTTGCACCTGCTTAAAGTAGCAAGCTCTGGGATCATTGTCAACAGCTACGGAGATTTCATTGACTCTCGGCAGAGGATGCATGATAGTTAAATCTTTTTTCGCAGTCTCCAGCTTTTCTACGGTCAAAATATAGCTGTCACGGAGTCTTAAATATTCCTCTTCGCTGAAGAAACGCTCTTTCTGCACTCTGGTCATGTAAAGAATATCTAATTGAGGCATAACTTCCAGCAAATCCGTAGTTTGGGTGTAGGGAATATTTTTGGCTTTTAAGATTTCTTTTTTGACATAGCTGGGGAGTTTTAATTCTTCCGGCGAAATCAGCACAATATTGATGCCTTCGTAGCGGGACAAGGCTTCGATAAGAGAATGAACCGTTCTGCCGAATTTTAAGTCACCGCAGAAACCGATGGTGAAATCTTTCAAGCGACCTTTTTCTCTTTTGATGGTGAGCAAATCGGTCAAGGTTTGGGTGGGGTGATTGTGCCCGCCGTCACCGGCATTGATCACCGGAATAGTGGAATACATGGAGGCAACCATGGGCGCACCTTCTTTAGGATGGCGCATAGCTACGATGTCGGCATAGCAGCTGATTACGCGAATAGTATCGGCTACACTTTCGCCTTTGGAAGCAGAACTGCTGGAAGCTTCAGAAAAGCCTAAAACTTCGCCGCCTAAAGAGAGCATGGCGGATTCAAAGCTTAAACGAGTGCGGGTGGACGGCTCATAAAAAAGGGTTGCTAATTGCTTGCCGGCGCAGGAGTGCGCATATTTAGCCGGGTTGGCAATGATGTCTTCGGCAGTAGCGAGAATTTCATTGATTTCTTCCACCGACAAATCCAAAATATCGATTAAATGTCTCATTTTGCACCTCCGATCCAGCTTTCGTCGCTGGGGTTTGCTCTAAATGCCATCAGGCGGGCAATATCTTCAGTTTTAATATAGCCTTCTTCAGCTGCTACTTGAGCGATGACGTCAAAGTTGGTTAAGCTGATATTTTTAACCTTAGCTTCAGCTAAGCGCTCCAACCCTTTTTGCATACCGTAAGTAAAAATGCTTACTACGCCTAACACTTCAGCGCCGGCAGCTCTTAAAACATTGACAACTTCTAAAACAGAACCGGCAGTGGAAATCAAATCTTCGATGACAACTACTTTTTGACCTTTTTCCAAACGACCTTCGATTTGGTTTTGTCTGCCGTGGTCTTTAGCACCGGAGCGCACATAACCCATGGGCAGATTTAAGATGTGAGCAGTGATAGCAGCATGAGCAATGCCGGCAGTAGCTGTACCCATTAGTACTTCTGCTTGCGGATAATGGGTGCGGATAGTTTGAGCAATGCCTTCTTCAATATGAGTACGAACTTCCGGTGCAGTTAGAGTTAAACGATTGTCGCAGTAAATGGGGCTTTTGATACCACTTGCCCAGGTAAATGGCTCTTCGGGACGGAAAAATACCGCGCCGATAGAGAGTAAATCCTTTGCAATCAACTTTTCCATAAATATTTACCTCCAAAAATTAATTGAGAAAATCAGCTAAACACTGTTTATAAGCTTCGTAAGGGTCAGCCGCTCCGGTGATGGAACGACCGACTACAATATAATCACTGCCTAATTTTTTGGCATCAGCGGGAGTAGTAACTCGGGCTTGGTCACCTTTGGCATCAGTAGCAAAACGAATGCCCGGGGTAACTGTTAAAAAGTCACTGCCGCAGAGCTCATGGACAATAGGGGATTCCAAAGGTGAGCAAACTACGCCTTTTAATCCTGCTTTTTTAGTATTGAGCGCATAGTGAGCGACTACATCAGGCAATGGTTTATCGATTAATAAATCCTTTTGCATTCTTTCCTCGGTAGTAGAGGTGAGCTGGGTGACAGCGATTAAGATGCCGTTGGGATTTTTGGCATAATATCCTTCGGCGGCGGCTTCCATCATGCTGATGGTGCCGGAAGCGTGGACATTGGTCATATCAACCTCTAAATCAGCTAAAACGCTTAAAGCTTTTTTCACGGTATTGGGGATATCATGCAGTTTTAAGTCCAAAAATACTTTGTGCCCACGGTCTTTGATTTTTTCGACGATTGCCGGACCGCAAGCATAATAAAGCTCCATGCCGATTTTGACAAAAGGTTTTTCATTGGAAAAATTGTCCAAAAATTTCAAAGTTGCCTCTTGGGAGTTGAAATCACAAGCGATGATGACATCCTTTGGCATTAGTGTGCACCTCCGATAATTTCTGTCAGTGAGTTAATATGATATTTTTCCATCACCTTCGGCAAATCTTCAATGATCTGCGGGCAGATGTAAGGATCGATTAAGTTAGCCGCACCCACTTGCACCGCCGTAGCACCGGCTAAGATCATTTCGATGACATCTTCAGCGCTTGAAACGCCGCCCATGCCGACGATCGGAATTTTTACTGCATCGTAAACTTGATAAACCATTCTTAACGCCAGGGGGAAGATGGCAGGGCCGGAAAGTCCGCCGGTTTTATTAGCTAAAAGTGGTTTCTTTTTAGCTAAATCTATACGCATACCTAAGAATGTATTAACCAAGCTGATGCCGTCAGCACCGGCATCTTCTACCGATTTGGCAATCTCGGCAATATCGGTGACATTGGGGGAGAGTTTGATAATTAAAGGCTTGGTGGTTACTTCTTTCACCGCTTTGGTTACCTGAGCAGCCGAAGCGGCACAGGTGCCGAATGCCATGCCGCCGCCGTGAACATTGGGGCAGCTGATATTGATTTCTAACCATGCCACTTGCTCTTCTTTATCTAAAGCTTGGGCACAGGTCAAATATTCATCTAAGGAGAAACCGCTGATATTAGCCATAATAGGCTTCTTGAAGCAAGCTCTGAGCTTGGGTAATTCTTCGGCGATAACTTTATCTAATCCGGGGTTTTGCAAACCAACGGCATTGAGCATTCCCGAAGGGGTTTCAGCGATACGGGGCGTAGCATTGCCAAAACGAGGCTCTAAGGTAGTACCTTTGAATGAAAGAGAGCCCAGGCAGTTGATATCGTAAATTTGGGCAAACTCATAGCCAAAGCCAAAAGTGCCGCTGGCAGGAATGATAGGATTGTCCAAATCCACCCCGCATAATCTAACTTTTGTCTCTACCATATGATCTCCTCCTTTACTAATACCGGACCATCTTTGCAAATGCGTTTGTGCCCGTATTTGGTTTCACAGGTGCAACCCATGCAAGCGCCAAAGCCGCAGCCCATGCGTTCTTCAAAGCTGTATTGACCGCTTACGTCAGTTTTGCCATAGAGTGCTTTGAGCATTGGCTCCGGACCGCAGGTGTAGACATAGCTGTAAGGAGAGGTCAATGCTAAAGCATCGGTGACAAATCCTTTGGTTCCTTTGGAGCCGTCCACAGTAGCTACATACACTTTAGCGCCTAATTGGGCGAATTCTGCTTCGTAAAATACTTCTTCAGCAGTATTAAAGCCTAAGATTATCTGCACAGATTTCCCTTGAGCAATCAAGCTTTTGGCTAAATGGTAGAGAGGTGGGACTCCCACACCGCCGCCGACCAATAATGGGCTATCGCCGCTTAAAGAAGTATCATAGCCATTGCCTAAACCACAGAGGATATCTAAGGTTTGACCTTTTTTGTATTGGCTTAAGCTTTCAGTGCCGTGACCAACTACTTTATAGATGATAGTTAAGGTGTTTTCGTCATAATCGCAAACGGAAATAGGTCTGCGCAGGAAAAATCCGTCTAATTTGATATTGATAAATTGTCCGCTATTAGTAAGAGAAGAGGTGTCTCCTTCAAGTACCATACGATAGATACTTGATGTTAATGCTTCATTTTCAATGATAGTGTAGATACTCTGCTTCATATGTTCCTCCTTTAATTAATAAGTGCATCGTCTAAAAAGGCGATTTTGCCATTAGCCCAAGTGCCTAAGCAACGACCGAAAACTTCCCAGCCGTCAAAGGGACAGGAGCGACCTTGGGTGTAAAATTTATTGGGATCAATAGTGTAAGCTTGATTTAAATCGTAAACGGTGAAGTCGGCTTTTTGTCCGACTTGTAAGCCTTTGTCAGTCATATTGCCGTAAAAGCGATTATTAGGATTTATACTCATCAGCTGAATCAGTTTTTCGAGAGAGAGAATTCCTTTTTTGACAAAATGAGTGTACATCAAAGGAAACGCTGTCTCCAAACCGACTATGCCCATAGGACTTTTTGCCAATTCTTGGCTTTTTTCCTCTAAAGTATGGGGAGCATGGTCAGTAGCGATAAGCTCAATAGTTCCGTCAAGGATTCCTTCGATTAAAGCTGCCTTATCTTCCTCAGAACGCAAGGGAGGATTCATCTTAAAGCGAGCGTCCTCTTGCAAATCATTATCGGTCAGCAAAAGATAGTGGGGAGCAGTTTCGCAAGTGACGTTTAATCCTTGCTTTTTCGCTTGGCGAATCAATTCAACCGTTTCTTTAGTGGAAATATGGCAGACATGATAAGCACAGCCGCTTTTTTCGACTAATTTTAAATCCCGTTCCACCTGTTTCCACTCACTCTCGGAGGATATGCCTTTGTGATTGTGTTTTTTGGCATATTCGCCGTCATGGATATAGCCGCCGTTTAAGAGGGAATTATCCTCGCAGTGAGCAGCGATAATTTTATTTAAACTTTTGGCTTTTTGCATAGCTTGCAGCATCATTTGCTCATTTTGTACACCTCTGCCGTCATCGGTAAAGGCGCAGACATAAGGTGCAAGCTCGTCTAAATCAGATAACTTTTCGCCCATTTCACCTACTGTAATAGCACCGTAGGGGATAATGTCGATCAAGCTGTCTTTTTGAATGATATCCAACTGTACTTTTAAATTTTCTAAAGAGTCAGGCACCGGGTTTAAATTAGGCATAGTCGAAACGGTGGTATAACCGCCGTGAGCAGCCGCATTTGAGCCTGATTTGATTGTCTCTTTATAAGAAAACCCCGGCTCGCGAAAATGTACATGAACATCAGCCAAACCGGGGAATATGTAATAGTTAGAGCAATCAACAATAGAACCGTTAAAATTGGAAACACTGCTGCCGTTAAAATCGACAGCTTGGATAATGCCGTTATTAACGATAAGACTAGCGCGTTTAAATTCATTTTCCAGATAAATATGGGCATCTTTGAAAATGTACATCATCAAAATGACCGTCCTTTCCGAAAATAATAACACTGCTCAAAATTACATGAATTATAGCATATTAAAATTTACCTGTCAAGGTAAAAAGAGTAATATTTCACTGGTAAATTAAGGCTCTACCCTTTGATAGAGCCTTAAAGAAAAACTACTGCAAAAGAGCTTTGTGATAAACCTTTTTGCCCTTGCGGATTTTTAAGCCGCTGGTTAATTCTTCGGCACTAAAGCTTTTTTCGATAGCGTCAATCTTTTCTTCATTAACGCTGATGCCGCCTTGGGTAATCAAGCGGCGAGCTTCGCTTTTGCTGGCGCTTAATTTGCAGGCGATTAAAAGGTCGATGATATTGATAGCGCCGTCGGTCAAATCAGCGGCAGTTAAAGCGGTGGTAGGCATATTGGAATCATCACCGCCGCCGGAGAATAATGCATGAGCGGCATCTTGGGCTTTTTTAGCTTCTTCAGCGCCATGAACTAAGGAAGTTAACTCGTAAGCTAAGATTTCTTTTTTCTCATTGATGCGGTTGTCTTCCCATTTTTCCATTTTCTCGATTTCTTCTAATGGAATAAAGGTCAGCATACGTAAGCATTTCATGACATCGCTGTCATCGACATTGCGCCAGTATTGGTAAAACTCAAAGGGCGAGGTTTTGTTGGGATCCAGCCAAACAGCGCCTTTAGCGGTTTTGCCCATTTTTTTTCCTTCGCTGTTTAATAATAAAGTGATGGTCATGGCATAAGCATCATCACCGGTTTTTTTGCGGATTAAATCAGTGCCGCCGAGCATATTGCTCCACTGGTCATTGCCGCCGAACTGCATATTGCAGCCGTAATGCTCATGTAAATAGAGGAAGTCATAAGACTGCATGATCATGTAGTTGAATTCTAAGAAGGACAAGCCTCTTTCCATGCGCTGCTTGTAGCATTCGGCACGGAGCATATTGTTAACAGAGAAATAAGCACCAACTTCTCTCAAAAGCTCGACATATTTTAAATTCATCAGCCAGTCAGCGTTGTTGACCATGATGGCCTTATCTTCGCCAAACTCAATAAATCTTTCCATCTGCTGGCGGAAGCAGTCGCAGTTGTGCTGAATAGTTTCCGGGGTCATCATGGTGCGCATATCGGTTCTGCCGGAAGGATCGCCGACCATGCCGGTACCGCCGCCGATTAAAACAATGGGTTTATTGCCTGCCATTTGCAGGCGTTTCATCAGGCACAGCGCCATAAAATGCCCGACATGCAAACTGTCGGCGGTAGGGTCAAAGCCAATATAAAAACGGGCGCCGCCGGTATTAATCAGCTCTCGGATTTCTTCTTCGTCGGTTACTTGGGCAATCAAGCCTCTTCTTTGCAGTTCTTCGTAAATTTCCATCAATCTCTCTCCTTAACAAAGATATAAAAAAAGCCTCGTAGTCTAAGGACTACAGAGGGCAAAAATGCGGTACCACCTCTGAAAACAAATATTTCTCGCGAAATATTTCTCAGTGAGTAATTTTCCTAAACTACTCGGGCAAAATAACGCTTGCCAAACGGCTTGTCCTACTTTTTTCAGACAAGCACTCATGAGGGTATTGGGGAATGGAGCTTTATCGGCTTGCACCAACCGCCGATTCTCTGAAAAACACCGCAATCCTTACTGGTCTCAATCATCGCTTGTACAATATTTAAGTATTTCGCATACAAAATAATCATAGCAGAAAGAGGATAAAAATGCAAGGGCTTTTCGTTAAAAAAACATTATCCCAGCTCAAAATAAAAATATAACTTATCAGAGGGATTTCCGCACCTACTTTTTTAAGAAAATCATTGCAATCTTTAGGGGGTATGATATAATATAAAAGTAAAGAATTATCTATTTTGGAGGGCTAAAAATGCTCAATCGACAAAAACAAGCGGTAAATATCGAAAATATTGAACCGAATAAACTACAAGATATCTTTTTGTCCGAAGAGTATTTCTGGCTTATTACTGCTTTGGCAGCAGCCTGCGCGGAAGAAGAATTAGAAGGCTATATTCTGCCCAAAGGCTTAGGCACCAAGGAAATTTCCGAGATGTTTAATCAAATGGTGCGCTTCGGCATGATTGAAGAAGAGCGGCTCGATGTGGTAAGGAAAAATGCTTGGGACAAAATATGTACTATTGCCGCTTACAGCAATACCCATCCGATTTTTGACAAAAAACGTACGGTAGCTGTGAGCAAGGCTTTTATAGGATATTGGCTGATTTTTCAGCTCATCCAGTCCCAATGGCAGGAAAAGCTTAATATGAGTGAGCTGAGTGATACCTATAACTTTTTAGACGGGTTGCTTTTGGACGGTGCGGAGTTGGAAAAAATAGAAGAAAAGCTGAGTACTCAGCAATTATTGGACGACGATGAGGAAATATATTTACGCAGCAACTGGAAAAGAGTAAGAAAGTTTTGGGAAAATCTCTACGAAGAAATATTCCTCCGGCTCCTTCAGCGTGAAGAAACCAGAGGAATGATTTGTTAATTATTGACGGTTTTAGCTTTTTCCTCAGCCAGCTCTTTTTCCAAGGTGGCGATTTTCTCGTTTAAAGCTTGAAATTCCTGCTGCTGCTTGCCAGAGGAAGTATTGGCAGTTTTGAGAGATTTTTTCAAACGGTAGCACTTGTGCAAAAGATATTCGCAGCCAAAGAGCAGAATGACGGAAATACTTAAAGACAAGAGCACATATAAAGTTAAAGAAAGCTGCGAGGTCAAAGCCAGGTAGCTGAAAACTACCAAGCATAAGCTGGCCAGGGAAGCGATCAATAGTAAAAATGTGTGCATGGATTATCCTCCTTTGAAAGTAGTTAGTTTTATTGTACTACATTTCGAAAATAAAACAAGATGTAAAATAAAAAATGGCGGTGATATTTATGAAAAAGTTGAGAAGAACTAAAGGTGAAGAAAGAAAAGTGGCCGGAGTTTGCGGCGGCATAGCTAAATATTTTGGTATAGATCCTACAGTAGTCAGAGTAGCTTTCGTTTTGATTTGTATTGTTTTGCCGATGAGCATTATAGCAATCGTTTTGGCATATGCAGCAATGGCTTTGTTGATTCCTGAGGAGACAGATTATATTGACATCTAAGACATTAATCGTATTGGGGCATGGCTCCAGGAGAGAAGCTGCCAATGCGGAGATACGCCTGCTGGGTGAAATGGTTAAAGCACAGAATCCCGCCTGGCAGGTAGAGGTGGCTTTTGTAGAGTTTGCCGCGCCGTCTTTAGAAGATAAGGTGCGGGAGCTGGCAGAAAAAAATATTAGGGAAATAATCTTAGCACCGATATTTCTTACGGTAGGCAATCATTTGGCGCAAGGCTTGCCTAAAAGATTGCAGGCTTTGGCGGAAGAATGGGCAGGATTAAAACTGATCATGGCTGATCATTTAGGGGCTGATCCACTGATCGCTTCATTAATAAGTAAAAGAGCAAGAGAGGCTTTTCAAAGTTTAATTGATGGAGATAGAAAAGAAAATGGAATTTAGCTTAAAAGCTGTGGAAGAAATAGATGCTTTTATAAAGGAAATAGCGCAGTATTTAAAAGCTCAGGCAGTTGACAGGGAGCAGTGCTTGGATATTGCTTTGTGCCTGAGGGAGAGCGTGAATAATGCGTTTTTGTATGGCAATATTAATGGCAAAGATCGCTGTGTAAAAGTCAGCTGTCAGATCGAAGCAGGACAATTTTGCTTTTGGGTGTATGATTGCGGTGATAAAAAGCTGGAAGTGTGCCCCAAAAGAGAGACTGATGTGCTTTCGGAGCATGGTCGCGGGCTTTTGTTGATGCAGGAGTTGTTGGACGAAATGTATTTTGAGAAAGGGGTCGTTGGCGGTAAGCTGACGTTAAAACACTGATGGAAAAATTAGACGTAGAAGAGTTAGTGCTTTTATACAAAAGCTGTCCAGACGAGCCTCATGCGGAAGCTGTATTAAAAGCGATGGAACCGTTAATTAAATATTGGTGTCAATCCCAGTGCTATGTCCAAAGGGAAAAGGAAGATATGATGCAGGTAGCGCGGATTGCCGTTTATGACGCCTTAAGGCGTTTTGAAGCGGATAAAGGTATCCGCTTTAAAACCTATGCCTATCGCACGGTGAGCGGTAAACTCCTCAATTATTACCGGGACAATGTTTGGCAAGTATCAGTGCCGCGCAAATATCGTGATTTAGCTCCCTTATTAAACAAGGCAGAAAGCGAGTTTTTGAAGCAAAAAGGCAGAGAAGCCAGCGAAAGTGAGCTGGCAAAGATTTTGTCTGCCGATGTTAATTTGCTTAAAGAAACCAGAGAGGCTAAAAACGCCATGCAGGCGGTTTCCTTGTCGGCAAGCGGCACAGATGATGAGACCTCGACTTTGATCAATATTTTAGGCAGTGACGATAATAATCTGGCGGCTATTGAGCATAAGCACGACTTAAAGGCGGCTATGGAGGAACTGGACGAAACAGAGCGGCAGATAATCTATTATCGTTACTTTGAGGAAATGACGCAGAGCAAGGTTGGAGAGCTGCTTAATCTGTCGCAGATGCAGGTTTCCCGCTTGGAGCGCAAGGCATTAAATAAAATGCGGGAGAAAATTCAAGATTAAGCTTAAGCGAAAAAGGACAAAAAATGTTGTTTGTTAGTGATAAATTGCACAATATAGTTGTAAAAAAAGAACGCCCTATGTATTCGATAAAATATAAGAAAAAATTTTGCTCTATTTTGGCGAAAAAAATCCTTTAAAGACCTATTGCAAATAAAAACTTTCTGGTATAATAAATTGGATAGGCTACTAAGTATTGATAAAAGGAGGTAAAGAAATTGCATAAGTTTTTGCGCTCTTTGGCTTCTTTAAAATTAGCTATTTATCTACTGGCAGCTATGGCCGGTTTATATGCTGTGGCAGCGGTGTACGGAGATATGGAGATCTACTCCAGCTGGATGTTTAGGCTATTGATGGCTGTTTTTTGGCTCAATCTATTCAGCTGCACCGTCTTGCATTTGCCGGGGGCTTGGCGGATCAGTCGCAGAAAAGCTAAAGCCGACTTTGCTGGCTCAGGCTATGAAAATATTGCTCAGGCTGAAAATTGCAGCCAAGATGAAATAACGGCTGTCTTAAAAAAGATGGGCTTTAAAATGGATACAGCGGAAAATGAGCAAGGGATTTGCATTTTTGCGCAAAAGGGAAAGGCAAGCTTATTTGCTCCCCATGTGCTGCATTTAGCCATTTTAATCATCATTATCGGCGCTTTTTTAGTTTCTTTTGCAGTGAGCGGGGCAGTAATCTGCACTGACGGGCAAAAGGTGGCGCTGCCTAGTGCTGTAGCGGCTAAAATTGGCGAAGGCTATGAAATTGTTGTGGAAAAATTTGAAACCGTTTATGATGACCAAGGAGCGGTTGATAACTGGGTTACTACTTTGGATTTAACCAAGGACGGCGAGGTTGTAGCCAGCGGTCAAAGTATGGTTAATCATCCGCTGATTTATAAAGATTTGACTATTTATCAAAATTCCTACAAATATCACTTTTTGCTTTCTTTAGAGGGAGTAAATGCGGAGGCTGATGGGGTTTATTCTCTGCCGGAGGATTTGGCAGTGGATGTAAGCGATGATTTAACCTTGATAGCTCATGGATTAAGCGATGAGGAAGTTTTTGTGCATGTCAGGTACAAAGGTGAAGAACAAACCTATACTTTAATTTTGGGTGAGCCGTTTGCTTTTAAAGACGGCATAAGTATGGAATACGGCGGTGAGAATAATTATACGATTTTGCAGATTAAATATGCCCAAGGCAGTAAAGTCGTATTTTTGGGCTTTATCATAGCCTGCTTAGCTTCGGTAATGTTCTGGAGCAGCCGTTATCGGGAGATTTATCTGCGCCAAGCCAAAGACGGCGCTTGGCAAGGGAGAGTTTATTGCAAATCTCCGGAAATAATGAGAAAAATGAAAGAGGATTTTGAAACCAATTTAAGGGGGAAATAAGTGTGAGCAGCTTGCAGTTGCCGATTCTTTGGGCGATGCTTTGTTTATATGTCGGCGCTTTCGTCTTAGATGTGTATCAGTTTTTCCAAAGCAATGAGAAGGTCAAAAAAGCCGCAGTAATTGTTACGGTGCTGGCTGTTGCCGTTAACGGCATCTTAGTTGTGCTGAGAGGCATCTTGATTCAAGGTTTGCCTTTGAATAACGGCTTTGAATTTGGCATGTGCTTTGCTTTGGCTATTGGCATAATATACTTAATTTTATTAAAAAAGTTTGCTTTAAGCCAAATCGGCGCTTTTATCATGCCTATTTCAATTGCTTTAAGCTGCTGGCTGTTAAATTTGGATATGTCGGTTAATCCGCTTAATCCTTCATTAAGAAGTTATTGGCTGTCCTTTCATGTGACAGCGGCTGTTATTGCTTATGGTACCTTTGCTATTTCTTTCGGCTTGGCAATAGCTTATTTGCTGCGGGAGCAGGGTAAGCTGCAAAAAATGCCGGAAGCGGAAGTTTTGGACGAGGTTTCATATAAAATGGTTTTTGTCGGCATGCCTTTTTTAACGATTATGCTGATCACCGGTGCTGTGTGGGCGGAGTATGCTTGGGGCACATTTTGGTCTTGGGACCCCAAGGAAACTTTTGCTTTAGTGACTTGGCTGGTGTATGCGATTTATCTGCATATTCGTTTAATGAGAGGCTGGCGCGGCAAAAAAACCGCAATTTTAAGCATTATAGGTTTTGTAGCGGTAATATTTACTTTCTTTGGCGTAAGCTATCTATTGCCGGGGCTGCATAGCTATATAAGCTAAAACGAAGGAGGTGTAAATATGAAACAAGGGAGCGTGGCTGCCCTAGTAAAAAAACATCATAAAAAACTTTTGGAAGATTGGTTTGAATTACTGATTAAATCTTATCCGGAGCAAAGTGTGCAGTATTTTGAAAAACATCAAAACACCTTTACCAATCCGGTCGGCAGCAATATTTATTTGTCGATGGACAAAATTTTAAATGAGTTAGCCGGAGAGTGCGATGCCGACAAAATCTACAGCGAGCTGGAAATGATTTTGCGCATTAGGGCAGTACAGGATGTTAAGCCTTCGCAGGCTGTTTCGTTTATTTTAGCGTTTAAACCTCTGCTTGCTCAAGCCTTTGAGCAGGAAATAGCTAAGGGAGAGCTCACAAAAGAAGAGCTGGATGATTTCTGCGGCTATATTGATACCATGGCTTTACTGGGATTTGATATTTACGTCGAAAGCCGTGAATTAATTTACCAACTGCGGATTAAGCAAATTAAAGAGACCAATGATATCTTGCAAAAAGCTAATCTGCTTAATGAATCGGTGGATACTAGTACCTTTATGAGGTGCAGTAACTATATAGACAACCAAAAAGAAGGAGAATAGAGGGGTGTTATTATGACAAAACTTGCAAAGCCAGCAGATTTGTTGAAGATTAACTATAAGCCGCCTATGACCAGTTGGATGGATACTCCCACTGTATACAAACCGGGCACTTACAGTTATGCTTGCAAGCCGGAAAGTTTGAAGATTGTGGATATGCCCAATCCCCGGACTTGGCAGACTACAGATGAAGACTGGCAATTACCGGAGAATTGGAAAGAGATCGTTCTCGATGGTTTGAGAGACCGCTTGCAGAGATTCCGTTCTTTAAAATTATTTATGGACGTCTGTGTGCGCTGCGGTGCTTGTGCCGACAAATGTCATTTCTTTTTAGGTTCCGGCGATCCCAAAAACATGCCGGTATTGAGAGCTGAGCTCTTGCGTTCGGTATATCGTAAAGAATATACCTTAGCCGGAAAGTACATGGCGAAAATGGTTGGTGCAAGGGAGTTAACCTTGCCGGTATTGAAAGAATGGTTCTACTATTTCTTCCAATGCACCGAATGCCGCCGCTGCTCAGTATTTTGCCCATATGGTATCGACACAGCAGAGATCACCATGTTGGCTCGGGAATTATTGGGTCTTTTAGGCTTAAGCATTGACTGGATCATGGGACCGGTTTCTGCCTGCTACATGAAAGGCAACCACTTAGGTATCCAACCTCATGGTATCGTGGACTCGTTCGATATGATTAATGATGATATTGAGGATATTACCGGTGTGCGCTTAGACCTTTCCTACAACAGAAAAGGTGCAGAAATTTTGTATGTTCCGCCGTCCGGTGACGTATTTGCTACTCCCGGTACTTATAGCTTGATGGGTCAGCTGATGCTCTTCCATGAGATGGGCTTAGACTACACCTTAAGTACCTATAACTCCGAGGGTGGTAACTTTGGTTTATTTACCTCCAATGAAATGATGAAACGCTTGAATGCTAAAATTTATGCTGAAGCTAAACGTTTGGGTGTAAAATTCATCATCGGCGGTGAGTGCGGTCATATGTGGCGCGTAATCAACCAATACATGGATACTATGAATGGTCCGGCTCCTGACAATCTGGAGGTTCCGGTAAGTCCTGTTACCGGCACTGTTTTCCACAATGCTGCCGGCACCAAGATGATTCACGTTTGTGAATTCACTGCTGACTTGCTGAAACACAATAAAGTAAAATTAGATCCCAGCAGAAACAAAGGTGTTATTGCTACCTATCATGACTCCTGCAACCCTGCCAGAGCCATGGGCTTGTTAGATGAACCGCGCTATATTTTGGATCACTGTGTTGAATGGTATGAAATGCCTGAAGAAACTATCCGTGAAAATACTTTCTGCTGCGGCAGCGGTGCCGGCTTAGGCAACGATGAAAACATGGAAATGCGTATGCGCGGCGGTTTCCCCAGAGCTAATGCTGTTAAATATGTAAAAGAAAAACACGGCGTTAATATGTTAGCCTGCGTTTGTGCTATCGACAGAGCTGCATTGCCGGCATTAATGAAATATTGGAATCCCGGCGTAGAAGTTTGCGGTGTTCATGAGTTGTTGGGCAACGCTTTAGTTATGACCGGTGAGAAAAAACGTGAGGAGAATTTACGTTTCGAGCCCCTGCAAAATGTGGAGGAGGATGATGAATAATGTACAAACCAACTAAAATTATTATTGCATTAGTGATTTTTCTGGCCATTGTCACCTTCCCCATTTGGTCCAGCATCGGCAGTGATAGTGTAAGTCCTGATGTAGAAATCAGTTTAGACACCCCGGCTATCAATGCTTTGGGTGATGATGCCAGCTGTATCTATGATACAGACTATATGCGTGCTAACCACATGAAAGTATTAAGCGAATGGAAAGTGGAAGTGGTGCGCAATGGTAACAGAATGATCGTAACCGAAGATGGTCGCGAATACTTGGCTAGTTTGGAAAACACCTGCTTTGAGTGCCACTCCAACTATGAAGATTTCTGCTTGAAATGTCATGAGTATTCCAATGTTGATCCTTCCTGCTGGGAATGCCATCTTGAGCCGGTTACTGATAGCAATGTAAGTGAGGAGGTATAAGCAAGATGGAAAAAATGAGCAGACGTAAGTTCTTGAAATTAGGTACATTATGTGCCGCTGGCGTTTCTGCTGCTGCGATAGGCGCATCTTCTGTTGCCTCCGCTGCTACCACCGCTACTACCGGAACTTACCAAAAGAATGTTAAACGCCTGAAAGGCACAGCTATGGGTATGGTAATCGATATGCGTGAAATTGACAGTGAAAAAATCGCTGAATTGCAGAAAGTTTGCCATGCATTCCACAATGTGCCTAATGTGCCTAATGAAAAAGACGAAGTTAAATGGATTTGGGCAGAAAAATATGTTAATCTTTTTGCTGGTGAGACTACCGAGCGTTTGGCAGAGAAATTTGCCGATAAAGATTTCGTAGCTTTGTGCAACCACTGTGAATCTCCGGTATGTGTCCGGGTATGCCCTACTAAAGCAACCTTTACCAACGATCAAGGTATTGTTTTAATGGATATGCACCGCTGCATCGGCTGCCGTAACTGCATGGCTGCTTGTCCTTACGGCGCAAGAAGCTTTAACTTCGTAAATCCTCGTGATTACTTAGATGAAGTAAACTACGCTTATCCGACTCGCATGAAAGGTGTTGTAGAAAAATGCAACTTCTGTGCTGAGCGTGTAGCTGTAGGTCAATTGCCTTTATGTGTAGAAGCTGCCGGTGGAGCTATCAGCTTTGGTGATTTAAATGATCCGGAGTCCAAAGTAAGCAAATTGATTGCCGAAAACTTCACCTTACAGCGCAAGATCAACTTAGGCACCAAGCCTAAAGTGTACTACATTATTTAAGGAGGGAGATTAATCAATGATTGAAAAAGCGCTAATCAAAAGAACCAGCAAATCATACTGGGCTTGGGTACTGTTTTTAATCGCCCTCATTGCAGTAGGCTTTGCAGCTTATCTTTACCAAATGACTCAAGGATTTACGGTCACTGGTATGAGCCGTGATATCTCCTGGGGTATGTATATCGGTCACTTAACATTCTTTGTCGGTGTAGCTGCCGGTGGTGTTATGATCGTTTTGCCATATTATTTGCACAATGTTAAAGAATTCGGACGCATTACTGTTGTCGGTGAATTCTTGGCTATTCCTGCCGTAATCATGGCACTCTTATTCGTAGTAGTGGACATCGGTTCGCCGATGAAATTGTTTAACGTTTATATCTATGCAACTCCGCACTCCATGTTGTTCTGGGATTCGGTAGTTTTGCCCTGCTATTTATTGTTAAACTTAGTTGTTGGTTATTCTGTACTGCAAGCGGAAAACAAAGGCTTACATTATAAAAAATGGGTTAAGGCTTTGGCATTGGTTTCTATTCCTTTCGCTTTCAGTATCCATATCGTAACAGCATTCCTGTATTCCGGTTTGCCCAGCCGTCATTACTTCTTGACTGCTATGCTGCCGGCTAAATTCTTAGCCAGTGCTTTTGCAACCGGTCCTTCTTTAATCATTTTGATCTGCTTCTTGCTCAAAAAATTATGCGGATTCGATGCAGGCTGGAATGCTATCAAAAAATTGTCGGTAATCATTGCTTATGCATACACCGCAACTATTTTCATGGTAGGCTGCGAATTCTTTACTGCTTTTTATTCCAATGTGCCCAGTCATAAAGCTGCGTTGCAGTATTTATTCTTTGGTTTACATGGACATAACCAATTTGTACCGTTTATGATTGTATTTGTAATCTGTGTTGTTTTTGCGCTGTTCTTATTGATTCCGCGCCAAAACAGAGAAAATCCGGTTAAATTAGGTTTTGCTTGTGCCTTGGTATTTCTTTCAATGTATATTGAAAAAGGTTTGACCTTCATCATCGGTGGTTTATCTGAAACTCCCTTTGGTGAAATTGCTTCTTACCATATGACTGCTGTGGAGTTTTTGATAATTGTCGGTATTTTTGCTATCGGTATTTTGATTGCGACCATCCTCTTTAAATTGGTAGTTGTAGTTAAAAAGGACCGTGATCCCGGTGCTTACGTTCCTGAGGACAGAGCCGGCTTGGCTTTGAAATTGACCACGGAAAAAGGTATGTTTGTTGATACCGTTGCCCGTGACAAAGACAGAGAAGACGAAGACGAATAAAATACTGACATTGATTCACAGAAGAATGGAGGAAAAACGATGAGTATACTTGTAGGCTTATTATTAGTAGTTGCCATTATCGCAATTACCTATATTGGCGTCGAAGTACTCGGATTAAGTGCTCTATTTGGCATTGTTTTGCCTTATGTAGCGGTAGCCTGCTTTATCATTGGCTTTATCTATCGCATCGTAAAATGGGCAAAATCACCGGTACCTTTTAGAATTCCGACTACTTGCGGTCAGCAAAAATCCTTGGATTTCATCAAACAAAATAAAATTGAAAACCCATCCAGCAAAGGCTGGGTAGTAGTAAGAATGATTTTGGAAGTTTTGACCTTCCGCTCCTTATTTAGAAACACTAAAGCTGAATTGACCGAAGACGGCAACTTGGCTTACCAATGGGAAAAATGGCTTTGGCTGTTTGCCTTGATGTTCCACTGGGGCTTTTTCTTCGTTTTGGTTCGTCATTTGCGCTTTATTACCGATCCTGTTCCGGGCTTTGTCCAATTATGGGAAAAAATTGACGGTGTGTTCTGGGTTAACTTACAAGCATTGTATTTGACCGGCTTTATCATGGTTGCCGGCTTAGGCTTGCTTTTGTGCCGCCGATTGTTCCTTGATAAGGTTCGTTACATCAGCTTATTGAATGACTATTTCCCGTTGTTCTTATTGTTGGGCATTGGCTGCAGCGGCATTTTGATGCGTTATTTAACCCATGTTGACGTAACCAGAATTAAAGAATTGGCTATGGGTTGGGTTACTTTCAATCCTACTGTTCCCGGTGACATCAGCATTATGTTCTATATCCATTTAGCCTTGGTTTGCGTATTGTTGATTTACTTCCCCTTGAGCAAACTCATGCATGCCGGCGGTATCTTCTTCAGCCCGACTCGTAACATGGCTAACAATAACCGTATGGTTAGACACGAAAATCCGTGGAACCCGGTTGTTAAGGTTCATACTTATGAGGAATACGAAGACGAATTCCGCGATAAGATGCGTGCCGTAGGCTTGCCTTTGGACAAAGATGAATAATAAAAATTCCGTCGGACTTTCCGGCGGATTTTTTATGGCAATTTGGCATAAAAAAATCCCGATAGGTTATCCTATCGGGAAATATTTTATAATCTTTCGCCTACATATTTAGCTAAATCAACAACCCGGCAGCTGTAGCCCCATTCGTTGTCGTACCAGCCTAAGACTTTAAGCATATTGCCGCCTACCACCATAGTGGAGAGGGCGTCAACAATGCCGGAAGCACTGTTGCCGTTGAAATCGATGGAAACCAATGGTTTTTCGGTGTAAGCTAAATAACCTTTGAGCTCACCTTCAGCAGCAGCTTTAAACTTAGCATTGACTTCTTCAGCAGTAACGTTTTCTTCTAATGTAAGCACCAAATCAACCAAGGAAACATTGGGAGTCGGCACACGAAGCGCCATACCGTTTAATTTGCCGTTTAACTCCGGGATAACTAAGCCGATAGCTTTGGCAGCACCGGTGGTAGTGGGCACAATTGACTGTGTGCAGCCGCGAGCCCGGCGGTAATCCTTATGACGGCTGTCTAAGTTCTTTTGGTCATTGGTGAAAGAGTGAACAGTGGTCATCATGCCGGCTTTAATGGTGTAATTATCGTTAATTACTTTAACGATAGGAGCCAGGCAGTTGGTGGTGCAGGATGCGTTGGATAAAATATCCTGTGCAGCGGGGTCGTAGGTGTTTTCATTGACACCCATAACGATAGTATTGTCGACATCTTTGCCGGGAGCAGAGATGATAACCTTTTTAGCGCCGTTTTCCAAATGTACAGCAGCGTCGGAGCGGCCTTTGAATTTGCCGGTGCACTCTAAAACTACATCTACACCTAATTCGCCCCATTTAATTTCTTTAGGATCTCTGGTAGAAACTAAAGTAATAGCTTTGCCGTCGATGATCAAATGATTTTCGTCATAAGACACCTCGCCTTTGTAAGTGCCGTGAGTAGAATCAAATTCAAACAAATGGGCAGTGCCTTGGGGATCGGAAGTGCTGTTAATTGCTACTACCTCAACATCGTCACGACCCATAGCTACTCTGAGGCACAGTCTGCCGATACGTCCAAAACCATTAATACCAAGTTTGATAGCCATAAGAAAAATCCTCCTTACATATTTATGTATTATTATGCTACCTTAAAACTATTATAGCATATACTATTGGGAAAAATAAAGGGAAATATATTATTTTCCTGAAAAACTTTATCGAATATTTATTTTTGATAAACAAAATTTCATTATGCAAAAGGGGGAAAAAACATACTTTTGCTTGACAAAAATCAAGGATTTATATATAATAATATGAGTATCCTGCACCGGCTAAAAAGTCGGTGTTTAGTTTTATTGCTGATTGAAATTGACTATAGATAAAAGGAGCGCATAATAATGGAGAAGAACGTATTTTTAACCCAGGAAGGCTTAGAAAAGCTGCAGCAGGAATTAGAAAACTTAAAAACAGTTCGCCGCAAAGAAGTAGCAGAACGCTTAAAACAAGCTATCGGCTTTGGTGACTTGAGTGAAAACTCCGAGTATGATGATGCTAAAAATGAGCAGGCTTTTATTGAAGGCGAAATTCAGCGCTTAGAAGAAATGCTCAGCAACGTACAGGTTATTGAAGACGGCATCAAAGTTGACGACGGCACAATTACCATCGGCGCTAAAGTAACTATTCGTTTTGTAGGCGATGATGAAGACGAGGAAGAGGAATATAAAATTGTCGGTACCGTCGAAGCTGATCCGATGAATAACCGTATTTCCAACGAATCTCCCGTAGGCAAAGCTATCATTGGCCACAGAGTCGGAGATATAGTTGATGTTGAAAGCCCCAGCGGTATTGTGCAATATGAGATATTAAAAGTCGATCATGAGTAAGAGAGGAGCATAACATTGGCTAAGGAAGCAAAAGCAGACAGAGAAATAAATCAATTGATGCAGGTACGCATAGAAAAGATGGAAGCGTTAAAAGAAAAGGGAATTAATCCTTTTGGTCAAAAGTTTGTACCTTCTCATCATATTGCAGAGATTATAGCTAATCAAGAACAATTAATCAAAGACGCTACAGAAGTAACCATTGCCGGTAGACTGATGGCTAAGCGCGGTCAAGGCAAAGCCGGATTCGGCAATGTTGAGGATTTAAGCGGCAATATTCAAATTTATTCCCGCTTAGATGTAGCCGGCGAGGACAGCCATTGGCTGTTTAAAAAAGCTGATATCGGCGATATCATCGGCATCAGAGGCAAGGTTTTCATCACCGAAAGAGGAGAATTGAGTATCTCCGTTTTGGAATATACCCATTTAAGCAAATCCCTGCGTCCGTTGCCGGAAAAATTCCATGGTTTAACCGACGTCGAAGCCCGTTACCGCCAGAGATATGTTGATTTAATCATGAATAAAGAGGCTAAAAATACCTTTGTTATGCGCAGCAAGATTGTTTCGGCTATCCGTGAATATTTAGACGGCAAAAATTTCTTGGAAGTAGAAACTCCGGTTTTGCATACTATCGCCGGCGGTGCTGCTGCCAGACCTTTTGTCACCCATCACAATGCTTTGGACATGCAGCTTTATATGCGCATCGCCTTAGAATTGCACTTAAAACGCTTGATTGTCGGCGGTTTGGAGCGGGTATATGAAATCGGCAGAGTATTCCGCAACGAAGGCATCGACACCCGTCATAACCCCGAATTCACCTTGCTGGAATTATATCAAGCTTATGGCGATTATACCGATATGATGGATATCACCGAAGATATGATTCGCACCGTTGCCAGAAAAGTTTGCGGCAGTGCAGTGATTAATTATGAGGAATACAGCGTTGATTTAGAGAGCCCTTGGCAGCGCATGACCATGGCAGAGGCTGTAAAAAAATATGCGGGCATTGATTATTATACTGCCAGTTTGGAAGAGTTGAAAGCTTGTGCCGCAAAATATGATATTGACACAACCGATATGCCAAAAGGAAAAATCTTGAGCGAATTATTCGAGGCTGCTGCTGAAGAAAAGCTGATTCAGCCGACCTTTATTACCGAATATCCTATCGAGGTTTCTCCCTTGGCTAAGCGCAATCCGGAAAATCCCGAGATGACCGATAGATTTGAATTATTCATCGTCGGCAGAGAGCATGCCAATGCATTCTCCGAGTTAAACGACCCTATCGACCAATACGAGCGTTTTAAAAAGCAAGTAGAGGAAAAGGAAAAAGGCGATGATGAGGCTCATCCCATGGACGAGGATTATATCACTGCTTTGGAATACGGCTTGCCGCCGACCGGTGGTTTGGGTATCGGCATTGACCGTTTGGTTATGCTTTTGACTAAAGCTCAATCAATCCGTGACGTTATTTTATTCCCCACCATGCGTTTGCAGGGTGAGGCTGCCGCTAAGGCTGACAAGGCTGTGGAAGCTCCCAAAGCCGAGCCGGAAAAAATTGATTTCTCTAAAGTAGAAATCGAGCCTTTGTTTAAGGAGTTTGTGGATTTTGAGACCTTCTCTAAATCCGATTTCCGGGCGGTAAAGGTTATTGCTTGCGAAGCAGTGCCTAAGTCTAAAAAGCTCCTGAAATTCACTTTAGACGACGGCAGCGGCGAAAATCGGACAATCCTAAGCGGTATTCATGAATATTATGAGCCGGAAGATGTAATCGGCAAAACTTGTATTGCCATAGTAAATCTGCCGCCGAGAGCAATGATGGGCATTGATTCCTGCGGCATGCTTATCTCTGCCGTGCATAAAGAGGAAGGCGAGGAAAGACTGCATTTGCTGATGGTAGATGACCATATTCCGGCTGGAGCAAAGCTCTATTAAAAAATATACAAGCAAATTTAATGGGCAGTTCCGGCAAGGAATTACCCATTTTTTAGAATAGAAATAAAAAATAAGTGTATGAGGCAGATACTATGAATATAAAAGAAATAAAAGAAGATAAAAAGCAATACCTTGATTTACTTCTTTTGGCAGATGAACAAGAAGATATGATCGATCGTTATCTAGATAAAGGCATGATGTATGTTTTAGAAGATAATGGCATAAAGGCTGAATGTGTTGTGCTAGATGTCGGCGGCGGAGTGCTTGAAATAAAAAATCTTGCCACAGATCCGCAGTTTCAAGGCAAAGGCTACGGTAAAGCGTTAATTGAGTTTATTGTCAAAAAATATCAGGGAGAGTATTCGATATTGCAGGTTGGAACGGGTGACAGCCCATCAACAATCCCCTTTTATGAAAAGTGCGGATTTGTTCGTTCACATATCGTCGAAAACTTTTTTCTTGATAACTATGACCATCCAATTTATGATGGTGATGTACAGTTGATAGACATGGTTTACTTGCGAAAATATATTTGAAATAGGCTCATAGCAACAGCGGGTTGCTTGCTTGTTAGAAAAGTATGCATTATAATATTGCTAAGGAGGCGGCTTTAATGGATACTAAAGATATTATATTTAAACTGCGAACACAAAAAGGGCTGTCACAAGATGAGCTGGCAGAAAAAGTATTTGTCACCAGACAAGCAGTATCACGCTGGGAGAACGGTGAAACAGTTCCCAATACAGAAACGCTAAAATTGCTTTCGAAGTTTTTTGATGTTTCAATTAACACACTTTTAGGCTCACCAAGAAAACTTATTTGTCAATGCTGCGGTATGCCCCTTGATGATGGCATTATTAGCAAAGAGAAAGATGGAGCTTTCAATGAAGAGTATTGCAAATGGTGCTATTCGGACGGCAAATTTACTTATGACAACATTGAGGATTTGCTTAATTTCTGTGCAAAACACATGGCAAACGAAAATTACTCTGCCGAGCAAGTGCGAGCATATATGGCAGATATGCTGCCCAAATTGAAATATTGGCAGAATTTAAGCAAATGATAAGCCGCAGTTTGTGGAGGTAGTAGAAATGAAAATGAAAAATCCTATGTTGGTGGTAACGGATATAGATAAATCAGTAGAGTTTTATAAAAAAGTTTTTGGATTTCATGTCATTATGGATTTTGGAGCAAATAAAACCTTAACGGGAGGGCTGGCTTTGCAGAGCGCAGAAACCTATAAAGATTTTATCGGCACAAAAGAAATTTCATTTGGCGGCAACAATTTTGAAATTTACTTTGAGGAAGATGATTTTGATAAATTTACTGAAAAGCTGAAAGAGTTGGATATTGAATATGTCCACTCGATTATAGAACATTCTTGGGGGCAGCGTGTTGTGCGGTTTTATGACCTAGATAAGCATATTATTGAAGTCGGCGAAAATATGAAAGTCGTTTGCAAGCGTTTCTTAGATAGCGGAATGACGCCGGAACAGGTCGCAGAACGCATGAATGTGCCTATGAAGTTTATTAATGCCTGCCTGAGATAAATAATTTGGAGGATAAAATGCCAAAGGAAGTAAATCCAAATGAGACAAAGCGCGCTCACGCATATGGGCTTTGGCTCAAAGCGCCTAATCCGATGGTCACGCTATTTAAAACTTTTGATATTACCAATCTGGTGCACATAAGCAAGAAAAAGAAGCTGAAGCTCAATATGTTAATAGGCTATTGTATCGGCAAAGCGGCGGTCGGTATTAATGAGTTTTATCTTTTGCCGGTGGGCGAAAAGATGCTGCAATATGATACATTGGCTGTTAATACCATTGTGAAAAATATAGAGGGTGAGGTCAACTCCTGCGATATTTTGTTTGACGAAAATTTGAGCAAATATAACGCTGATTATCTAAAATATACCGCAGAAGTTTCTTTAAGCTGTAAGGACAGAGATTTATCGTCTGAATGTATGGTAATCGGCACATCAGCAATTATTGATACGGAGATTGACGGTATCATCGGCATGAACAGCGGTATTAATAATCCTTTTGTTTTTTGGGGGAAATATAAAAGAAAATGGTTCAGATATTATCTTTCACTTTCTTTTCAATTTCACCATACGCAAATGGACGGAAGTCATGCCGGCAAATTTCTGGCAAACCTGCAAGCAGAAATAAAAAAATTAAGCTGAATAATAAACCCCCAAGACGGAATATGTACTGCCCCAATTTGTACGGACAGAACAAAAACACCCTTATGGTAGTCAAAATTAAGATTTAAGCAACGTACTG
>CALXSY010000002.1 GCA_944391285.1 uncultured Clostridia bacterium | reverse complement strand
AGGAGGAATTCTTTTGCTAAAGCTTTTTCCCGTCCACACGCATAGCGTGTGGTTTTTATTGTGTTACAATAAAAAAGTCATTAGTCCTTTGGCTAATGACTTTTTTATTGGCAAATATACTCCAGCAATATTTTTTCTTCATCTCTGTATGCAGGGCGGAACTGCTGCAATCTTTGATAAAACTCCCCACCGTGGTTAGGCACCAAAAGATGAGTTAGCTCGTGAGCCGCGACACATTCGATGCACTCTTTAGGCAGATGAGCCAAGCGTTTGTTAAAAATGATGACTCCCTTGCTTTTGGAACAGCTGCCCCAGCGGGCAGTCATTTTGCGCAGCTTAACCTGCGGTTTGGCGATGCCGCAGGCGACAAAGGATGGATAAATCCGCTCAAATACTGCCATTATCAGCTTTTCGCTTTCTGCATCAAACAAGCGCTTGAAAATTTGCTCTCGCTTTGCTTCGTCATCTTCCTTGGTATAAAAAACTAACGCTCCGTCCTGCCAAGCCAAATAATTGCTCTCTGCCATTTCCACTGCCAAAGGCAATTTTTCACCCTGCCAGTAAATAAACCCATGCTTCAGCCAATTATCATCCAACACCTTTTTCGCTGCCAGTCTTTTCTGGGCTGCAAAGATGAATTCCTCATTTTGGCGGATAAACGCCTCTATCCGCTCCATTTTCACCTTCGTAGGCGCCGAAATTTTTAAAACGCCTTGGCGGGTGAAATGCAGATTCAAATTTTTGATATTTTTTTGGGTGAGTTCATATTGAACCCACCCTTGGCTTAGCTTAATTTGTCTGATATTTTCTTGCACTTAGCGAATCTCCACAACCTTTTTCTTGCTCTTCATGCGCAAATCATACCATAAAGACGGAGCGACAAAGATTGAAGAATAAGTACCGGCAACAATACCGATAATCATCGCTAAAACAAATACTCTGGTAGTTTGTCCGCCGAATAATACCAAAGCAAAGAGCAAAATCAGTGTTGTGACAGAAGTATTGATTGTTCTGGTTAAGCTTTGCTTGATGCTTTGGTTAACCACTCCTGCCAAAGCATCCTTTTTAACTCTGACGACGTTTTCTCTGATGCGGTCAAAGATAACGATGGTATTATTAATGGAATAACCAAAGATGGTTAAAATAGCCGCTACAAAATAGCTCTCAACCTCCAGCTGGAAGATGGAGAATACTGCCAAAGTAACCAAAACATCGTGGAACAAAGCCACAATACCTGTCAAAGCAAACCGCCATTCAAACCGCCAGGTGATATAGCCAATCATCAGCACGATTGCCACAAATAAAGCAATTAAGCCGCTCTTGAGTAATTCTGAGCCGACACTGGCGCCAACAGCCTCACTGCGCAGCAAGGTGCAGCCGCCCAAAGCTTGGTCTAACTGACTCACAAACTCATCCTGAGCGTCCTGATCCATATACAGCGTTTTAATCTGGAAAGAACCGTCATCCAGCTCTTGAATCCGATTAGTGCCGATATTTAAATCATTGATAGCCTCTCTGACGTCGGCAATCTCTACTTCTTCGCTGAAAGAAGCTTGAATTACCGTACCTCCGGCAAAGTCGATACTTAAGTTTAATCCTTGGACAAACATCGAGATGATACCGGCAATAATCACAATTAAAGAAAGAACATAGCAAATTTTTCTTTTTCCTACGAAATCCATTCCCGGCACCTCCTTATGCTCCAAATAATTTTGTATTTTTAATGATATTAGATGCTACCAAGTTTTTCAGCACGAAGCGGGTAAAGGTGATAGCGGTAAACATGCTGGCCAAAATACCTAAAGAAAGAGTAATAGCAAAACCGCGGATGGAGCTTATACCCAAAGCGATTAAGACGATGGAAGCAATCAAAGTGGTGACATTGGAGTCCAAAATAGTGGCAAAAGCCTTTTTAAAGCCGCTTTCCACCGCTACCCGCAAGGTCTTGCCTGCCCTTAATTCTTCCTTGATGCGCTCATAAATAATTACATTGGCATCTACGCCCATACCGATGGACAATAAGAAACCCGCTATCGCCGGCAAGGTAATGGTCATGTCAATTAAAATCATACCGCCTGCTAATAAAACAGTATACAAAAGCAATGCTACCAAAGCGATTAAGCCCGGTACCCGATAGATAACAATCATGAAAATCATCAGCACAATAGCACCGATTAAAGCAGCCCGGGCACTTTGGGCAATAGCATCTTCGCCTAACTGGGCACCGACAGTGCGTTTTTCGATAATTTCCAAATCAACCGGCAAAGCACCGGAATTAAGCAAGGTCGCCATTTCGTTTACTTCGTCAATCGAAGTATAGGAACCGGAAATGCTGGCTTCACCGCCGGTAATCGGCTCGTTGATTCCTGCAATGGAAATTGCTTGATTATCCAATAAAATAGCTATAGAATGGCGGGAATCGCCTTGAGGATATTGGCATAATTCGGTGGTAACCTGACCAAAGATTTGAGCACCTTCCGAATTAAACTCCAAACCTACGCAAAACTGCTTGGTGGGATCAAGGGTTTCCTGGTCAATATAGCCATTAGCTTTCTTTAAACTGGTGCCGTCCATGAACACCTCATTGGTATCCATGCGCACAAACAACAACTGAGCAGTAGTACCGATTAAGCGCACGGCTTCCTCCGGATCATCTACGCCGGCTAATTCCACGCTGATGCGGTTAGCACCCTCCAGGCGCACCTCCGGCTCGCTGACGCCCAAGGCATTGATCCGGTTTTCAATAACCTTTACTGCTCCATTCATTTCTTCCTCACCGGTGCCCTCCGGAGCCTGCAAACGAACCATTACGCCGCCTTGCAAATCAAGCCCCAGCTTAGCATGATCCTTATACACCGGAAAAAGAGCAACTGCTAACAGCGCTACGATTAATACAGTCACTATTACCGTTGCCAAACGCTTCCCTTGCATATCTCTACCTCCAATTTTTTCATCGCAATAAAGCGACGCCGTTTTTCTTAACGGCGCTCGTCTTTATCGCTCTCGTCTTCGACTTCGTACTCATCAGCTTCTTCATCGTATTCATCATACTCTTCGTCGTACTCGTCATCTTCGTCTTCTTCCTCTGCCAGTTCTTCATCAGTCACAACTTGTGAAATAGAAGTGCGCAGCATTTCGATAGTTAAACCATCGGCAATCTCTAAAAATACACGATTATCAGTCAATGCCTTAACTACTCCGCAAATGCCGCCGATAGTGATAACCTTCACTCCTGGCTTTAATTGCTCCAGCATAGAAGCCCGTTTTTTAGCCTGCTGCTGGGACGGTCTGATCAATAAAAACCAAAACACAGCAACAACCGCAACGATATAAAGCAAACCTCCTGCACCCATTTTTACACCTCCTCAAAGGTTAATCAGCATTTTCATTTTTAATTTCTTTTCTAATCTTTAAAAGCCCTGCCAAAGAATGTCATTTTCTTTTTAGCGGCTGAAATTAGCATAAAACTCAGTGATAAATTCCGGATAGCGGTCTTGTAAAATAGCATTGCGGATTTCCTTCATCAGATTGGTCAAAAAGTAGATATTATGAATAGTCGTAAGCCTGATGCCTAAAACCTCGCCGGATTTAATTAAATGGCGGATATAAGCTCTGGTGAAATTGCGGCAGGCATAGCAGCCGCAGCCTTCTTCTAAAGGGCGAAAATCATGAGCATACTCGGCGTTGCGCACTACCAGCTTGCCATGCTTGGTCATAACTGTGCCGTTGCGGGCGATACGAGTTGGCAATACGCAGTCAAACATATCCACTCCACGCTTTACCCCTTCTACCAAATTATCGGCAGCTCCGACGCCCATTAAATAGCGTGGTTTATTAATTGGCATAATATCAGTATTAATATCCAGCATCTCGTACATAACTTCTGCCGGCTCGCCTACGCTTAAACCGCCGATAGCATATCCCGGCAAATCAAAGGAAGTAATCTCCTTCGCACTCTCCGTGCGCAAATCCTTATACATGCTTCCTTGGATAATGCCAAACAGCGCCTGATCCTCTCGGGTGTGTGCCTTGATACAGCGCTCCAGCCAGCGAGTGGTTCGCTCCATAGATCTTTTGGCATAGTCATAATCCGCCGGATAGGGAGTACATTCGTCAAAAGCCATGGCAATATCAGCGCCGATAGCTTCTTCAATCTCCATTACCCTCTCCGGAGAAAACAGATGCTTCGAGCCGTCCAAATGGGAGCGAAAGGTAACCCCCTCCTCTTTAATCTTGCGCAGCTCGCCCAAGCTAAATACCTGAAATCCGCCGCTGTCCGTTAAAATCGGTCTGTCCCAGTTCATAAACTTATGCAGCCCGCCGGCTTCTTTGACTAATTCATGCCCCGGACGTAAATAAAGATGATAGGTATTGCCCAAAATAATCTGAGCATTGTTCTCTTTTAATTCGTCCGGTGTCATGGTTTTTACGGTGGCTTGGGTGCCTACCGGCATAAAAACGGGAGTTTCAATTACTCCGTGCGGTGTATGAAGTCTGCCGGCACGAGCCTTTGTACGCTTACATTCCTTTATTATTTCAAATTCAAACATTTCCATCCTCCAAGTCTCTTTTGAACCGTAAATTATATTATAGCAAAATATTTGCTCCACTGCAAGAAATAATTGTCTTTTTTTTGCCAAAAGAAGCGTAAAAATGTAAAATATCTCTTTATAACTTTATCTTGCAATCGCAAGAGTTTTTTCATATAATTAAAGTATAAAAAATTTTGAAAGGAGCTTTTGTATGCCAAATTTTACTAAGCTTTATCATCTGCCGGTAAACGCAGAGCAAATAGGCAAATACTGCATCCTCCCCGGCGATCCGGCAAGGTGTGAACTAATCGCCCAATATTTGGACGACGCCCAATTCATCGGGCAAAACCGGGAATTTGTCATTTACACCGGTTATCTTTCCGGCGAAAAGGTTTCAGTGGTCTCCACCGGCATCGGCGCCCCTTCTGCCGCTATCTGCATGGAGGAATTAGTCAAAATTGATGCTCATACCTTTATCCGTTTAGGCACCTGTGGCGGCATTGATTTAGCCGTAAAAGCCGGCGATTTAATTATTGCCCAGGCGGCAGTACGCCAAGACGGCACCAGCAATGAATACGCGCCCATCCCTTACCCGGCCTGCGCTGATTTTGACGTGACATTGGCTTTAAAAGAAAGCGCCGAAAAACTGGCAGTGCCTTACCATATCGGCGTGGTGCAAGCCAAAGACTCCTTTTACGGTCAGCATGAGCCGGAAAATATGCCCACCGCAACACATTTACTGTATCAATGGGAAGCCTACAAGCGTTTAGGCGTGCTTGCCAGCGAAATGGAAGCTTCTGCCCTCTTTATTGTCGCTGCCGCCCGCAAGGTGCGCTGCGGCGCTATCTTCACCGCTTTATGGAATCAGGAGCGGGAAAAAGCAGGCTTAGACCAGAGCCAAGTTTTTGACCTTGATCCCCTTATCCGCACCACCATTGATGCTATCAAAACTTTAATTGCCCAAGACAAAGCAAAAAGCTCCTTTTAAGGAGCTTTTTTATTTGCCTATTTTTTTAATCGCATCTAAAATGCAAACCCCCATCACCAAGATAGGGAAAAGTATCCGTAATTCAAGAATACCGACATATTGATTCATATCAATATTAGCATCTAATACTAAACCAACGAACCAAGCCAGCAATGTCAGAATAACTGCTGTAATTTTCATCGCTTACTCCTCCTTTTTAGCGGCTCTTAAGTTTATTCGCACTGTAACGCCGTAACAGCAAAAATATCAACGATATCCTGCACCGAGCAGCCCCGGGACAAGTCATTGACCGGTTTAGCCAAGCCTTGGAGAATCGGTCCGATAGCCGTAGCATGACCAAAACGCTGTGCCATCTTGTAGCAGAGATTTCCGGAGTTTAAGTCAGGGAAAATCAGCACGTTTGCCTTGCCCTCTAAGGGAGAGCCGGGGCATTTTTTAGCGCTGACCGCCGGCACTACTGCCGCATCCAGCTGCATTTCCCCATCAATAATGAGCTTAGGATCTCTTTCTTTAACCATTTCCAGCGCTTTATTCATCTTGTCAATGCTCTCATGCTTCGCACTGCCTTTGGTAGAAAATGACATCATTGCCACCCTTGGCTCGCCGCCGACAAGCAAGCGTTTGCTCTCGGCGCAGCATAAAGCGATATCCACCAGCTGATTTTCGTCCGGCACCGGAATAACCGCCGAATCACCAAAAATAAAGGCGCCGTCATCGCCAAACTCACCGTCCGGCAGTTCAATCAAGAAACAGCCGGAAACATTTTTCATGCCGGGCTTAGTTTTAACCACCTGAATAGCCGCTCTTAAAACATTGCTGGTAGCATTTTCCGCTCCGGCTACCATGCCGTCAGCCTCACCCAATCTTAGCATCAAAGCCCCGAAATAAAGGGGATTTTGCGCTAACTTTGCCGCTTCCTCCATGGTCATGCCTTTGGCTTTGCGCAGTTCATAAAGCTCTGCGGCATATTTTTCGGTAGCGCCTAAAGCATTGTCCACAATTTTAATCCGGCTAATATCTAAGCCGTTTTTAGCGGCTAATTCTTTAATCTCCGCTTCCTTGCCGATTAAAATCGGAGTAATCAAACCTTCGTTTAAGGCTTGCACTGCCGCTTTCAGCGTTCTTTCTTCGTTGCCCTCCGGCAGAACGATAGTTTTCTTTAAAGCTTTCGCTTTTTCGTGAAGTTTAGCTATAACATTCATTTTTTCTCGCCTCCGTCTTCCAACATTTTTAACAGTTCTTCTTTCAGTTCCTTTAATTCCAAAGAAAACAAATCCCTGGGGTACTCCTGCTTGAGCTCATACTCCCAAGCGCTTTCGCCTTTTTTCAAAACGACTATTTTTTTCGCCAATAACAGCGCCTCATCTAAATCATGGGTGATAAAGACAATGCCAATTTTCTTTTCCTGCACCAGCTTGATTATCTCCTCTTCCATGCTCAAGCGAGTGAAATAATCTAACGCCGCAAAGGGTTCGTCCATGATTAAAAGGCTCGGCTCATAGCTGAGCGCCCGGGCAATCGCCACCCGAGCCGCCATGCCGCCGGATAAATCATCGGGGTAGGCATTGATAAAATCCCCCAAGCCGATTTTTTTTAATAATTCAATGGCTTTCTCCGGCTCTTTTTTGTCCTGATGAATTAAAACATTGTCTAAAACGCTTTTCCACGGCAAAAGCCGGGCTTCCTGAAAGACCATGCCGATTTTAGGGTTGAATTTTTCGCCCTCTTCGGTGAGAAATTCGATTTTGCCTGCTTCAAACTCTTCCAAGCCTGCCATCAGACGAATCAAAGTCGTCTTGCCGCAGCCGCTTTTGCCTAAAAAAACGGTAATTCCTTCCAAAGGAAACTCCAAAGAAAAATCATCAAAAATGACATTTTCTCCTGCTTCCATAGGGTAAACCTTTTTCAGACTGCTGATCTTACATTTTTTCTGCACCCGATCACCTACTTTAAGGTTGCAATTATCTCTAAAACATAGTCCGCAAACTCCCGGCAGGTTGCTCCGTCTTTAGTGCCGGTGACAATAACCTTGCGCTCAACATCATTGCAAGTGTGAAGCGCCTTAGCCAAAACATCTGCTTTTTTGGTAAAGCCGATGTGTCTTAAAAGCATCTCCGCGCCTTTAAAAATGCTGGAGGGGTTGGCATAATCGCCCAAGCCTTCTTCAATCATTCTGGGCGCACTGCCGTGAATAGCCTCAAACATAGCATAATTATCGCCGATATTGGCACTGCCGGCTGTGCCTACGCCGCCTTGCAATTGAGCCGCTTCGTCGGTAATGATATCACCGTATAAATTGGGCATTAAAAAGACTTGGAAATCCTTTCTGATGTCTTCATTAATCAGATTGGCGGTCATAATATCAATATACCACTCATCAACTTCGATTTGCGGGTAATCCTTAGCCACTTCATAGCAGATAGCCGAAAATTTGCCGTCAGTTTTTTTCATGATATTAGCCTTAGTGACAAGGGCTACTTTATTTTTGCCATTTAGCTTAGCATACTCAAAAGTAGCCTTGGCAATTCGTCTGGTGCCGCCGTCGGTGGTTACTTTAAAATCCATCGCCATCCCGGGTACTTCCAAGCCTTTAGAGCCTAAGACATATTCGCCTTCGGTATTTTCCCGATAAAAGCACCAGTCAATGCCTTCCTCCGGAATAGAAATAGGACGCACATTGGCATACAAATCCAATTCACGGCGCAAGGTAACATTGGCGCTCTCCATGGTGCCGCCTTTTGGCGTAGTGGTCGGTCCTTTCAAAAGCACATCGCAGCTTTTAATCTCTGCCAAGACATCGTCCGGCACGGCTTTGCCTTGAGCAAGACGGTTTTCAATGGTTAATCCTGCGATATCTTTTAAAACAATTCGGCCTTCTTTAATCTCCTCGGCTAAAATATTTTCCAAAACTCTTTTAGCTTCATTAACGATAATCGGACCGATGCCGTCGCCGCCGATGATACCAATAGTGATTTTTTCTTTTTTCGTGTAATCAGTCGGTCCGTTTTGCTCTTTTAAGCGTTCCGCTCTTTCGTATTGCTCTATAAACAGCTTTTTAAAGTGCTCTACGGCCTCTAACAAATATTTTTCTTCCATCGTTTAAACCTCTTTCGTATAAGCCAACATACTGCCGGCTTTTAAGATGCCTTGCTGTCTAGGGGTAAACTGTCCTTTGAGTTTGTATTCCTTGCCGGTGGTTTGATCCAGCAAGGTAAAATCTCCGCTCTCTAAGGAAGCGAATACATTAGTCAAGACTAAATCATCGTCCTGATTTAACTCATCATAATCCTTTTCATTGACAAAAGTTAATGGCAAGATACCGGCGTTAATCAAGTTTGCGGTGTGAATACGGGCAAAGCTCTTAGCCACTACCGCCTTAACTCCCAAATACATCGGCACCAACGCCGCATGCTCACGGGAAGAACCTTGACCGTAGTTACTGCCGCCGATGATAATAGTTTGTTTATTTGCTAACGCCCTTTTGGGGAAATTTTCATCGCAGACATTAAAGCAAAACTCCGACATTTTGGGAATATTGGAGCGGTAAGGCAATATTTTGGCTCCTGCCGGCATGATATGGTCGGTAGTGATATTATCGCCGACCTTTAAGGTTAGTTTAGCCTTAATTTCGTCCTGTAAAGGCTCACTCTTGGGAAAGGGCTTGATATTTGGTCCGTACAATACTTGCGCATTTTGAGCCTCTGCTTCTGCCAATGGCATGATTACTGCGCTGTCATCAATATTAAATTCTTTAGGCATCACTATCTCAGGGTATGCACCCAAGGTTTGCGGGTCGGTGATATAACCCGTTAAAGCACTGGCAGCTGCTAATTCCGGTGATACCAGATAAACCTGCCCGTCTTTAGTGCCGCTGCGGCCTTCAAAGTTACGGTTAAAGGTGCGCAAAGATACACCGCCCGAATTTGGTGAAAAGCCCATGCCAATGCACGGTCCGCAGGCACATTCCAATAAGCGGGCGCCGGCAGATAAAATATCGTTTAACGCTCCGCATTGGGCGAGCATCGTCAGCACCTGCTTGGAACCGCAGGAAATCGACAAGCTCACCGACGGGTCAATAGTTTTGCCCTTTAAAACAGCCGCTACTTTCAGCATATCCATTAAAGATGAATTGGTACAGGAGCCGATACACACCTGGTCTACCTTAATATGCCCCAAATCTTTCGCCTTTTTAATATTATCTGGCGAATGAGGACAAGCCAGTAATGGCTCCAGTTCGCTCAAATTTATCTCGATAATTCTATCATAAACCGCATCTTCGTCGCTGGCTAACGCTATATAATCTTCTTCGCGCCCCTGCGCCTTTAAAAATTCACGGGTAATCTCATCAGAAGGGAAAATGGAGGTGGTAGCGCCTAACTCGGTACCCATATTGGTAATAGTTGCTCTTTCCGGCACGCTCAAGGTTTTAACACCTTCGCCGCCCCATTCGATAATAGCACCGACTCCGCCTTTGACAGACAAAATGCGCAAAATCTCTAAGCTCACATCTTTAGCGCTGACCCATGGGCGCAGCTTGCCGGTCAGATTAACCTTATACATCTTAGGCATGGTGATATAATAAGCACCGCCGCCCATAGCAACCGCGACGTCCATGCCGCCGGCACCCATTGCCAGCATGCCCAAGCCGCCGGCGGTGGGAGTGTGGGAGTCTGAACCGATTAAGGTTTTGCCCGGTTTGCCGAAGCGCTCCAAATGCACCTGATGGCAGATGCCGTTGCCCGGGCGGGAAAAGCGAATACCGTATTTGGCGGCAACTGATTGGATATAACGATGGTCATCGGCATTTTCAAAGCCGGACTGCAAAGTGTTATGGTCTATATAAGCTACCGACAGCTCCGTTTTCACTCTTGGAATACCTATAGCCTCAAACTCCAAATAAGCCATGGTGCCGGTAGCATCCTGAGTTAAGGTTTGGTCTATTTTTAAGCCGATTTCCTCGCCGGCTTTCATTTCGCCGCTGAGCAAATGGGCTTTAATAATTTTCTGTGCGATTGTGAGTCCCACCTGTTACATCTCCTTTTGGGTAATATTGTTCAATGCCTTGTGCAGGTGCTCATTAAGCAGCTTTTCGGCTAATTCAGCATCTCTGCGAGCAATAGCCTCATAAATAGCCTTGTGCTCCTTTAAAGAATCCTGCGCCCGGCTGGTGTGCGACACAGAAGCTTTGCGGTATTTGATAATCCGTTTATGCAAAGGCACCAAGGTATCATAAACCGGTGTACTGCCGGTCATGTAATAAATCAAACGATGGAAAGTGCTGTCCATGTTTTTAATATTGTCCGCATCACCTTTTTGGGTATAAAACTCCTGCAATTCCACAGTTTCCTTTAATTTTTCAATCTGCTCATCGCTGGCTCTCTTAGCCGCCAAGCCGGCTGCCCAGCCCTCAATACGCAGGCGGATAGCGTAAATATCCTCGATATCCTGCATCGTAATCCCCAAAACATAAGCGCCTTTGGTGGTCATCTTTATAATATGCTCCTGATCCAAGCGACGCAAAGCTTCTCTGATAGGAGTGCGGCTGACGCCTAATTTTTCACTGAGTTTAGTTTCGGTCAAAATCTCGCCGCGCTCATAAGCGCCGCTTAAAATCTCGCCTTCTAATTGTTCAAATATTTGTTCGGCAATCGAAATTGTTTTATGTTCCATTTTTCTAACCTCGCCTTTTATTTTCTTTGTAATGTGCCTTGGGAGTAAAGGGCTATTTTTTCTTCCAGCTCCCGGTTGCTGATAGAGGATTGACGCCCTTCTTCATACTCTTGGTCAATCCATTCCTTCAGCTTCATAACTAATGGATCTCTTTTGCTGATGGGCTCACCGTTTGCTGTGCTGTAGTTTTCATTGATCCAGTAAGCAATGCCGGCAGCCCCGCTGGTTTTGCTGATGATAACATCCGGTGCTCGGTTAAGCAGCTTTTTGGTATCGAAAATATTGTAAATCTTTTCGTCTTTGAGCAGTCCGTCAGCATGAATACCGGCTTTGGTCGAATTAAAGTTCCGTCCGACAAAAGGTGTCATATCCGGAATCTTATAGCCCATGTTTTTCTTGAAGTATTCGGCTATCTCCGTAATTACAGTAGGATCCATGCCGTCCAAGGAGCCTCTTAAGGAAGCGTATTCAAAGACCATTGCCTCCAAAGGCACATTGCCGGTGCGCTCACCGATACCCAAAAGGGAACAGTTGACGGCTGAGGCTCCGTATAACCAAGCAGTAGAAGCATTAACTACCGCTTTGTAGAAATCATTATGACCATGCCACTCCAGCATTTCACTGGGAACGTCGGCATAATGCTGCAAGCCAAAGATAATTCCGGCTACACTGCGGGGAATAGCAACCTCGGTATAAGGCACGCCGTAGCCCATGGTATCGCAGGCTCTGATTTTTAAAGGAATGCCTGCCTCTTTGGAGCGTTTGGTCAGCTCATTAACAAAAGGCACTACAAAGCCGTAAAAGTCCGCTCTGGTGATATCCTCCAAATGACAGCGGGGAATAATGCCCGCCTCAAAGGCTTGGTCAACGGTTTCTAAATATTTATTCATCGCTTGACTGCGGGTCATCTTCATCTTTTTAAAGATGTGATAATCACTGCAGCTCACCAAAATACCGGTTTCCTTGATGCCCAAATCCTTGACTAATTTAAAGTCTTCCTTACTGGCTCTGATCCAAGTAGTAATCTCCGGAAATTTTAAGCCCAAATCCTGACAGCGTTCTACCGCTTCACGGTCTGTTTTATTATAAATGAAGAACTCACTTTGGCGAATAATGCCGTACGGTCCGCCTAATTTGCTCAAAAGCTTAAACAAATCAACAATTTGCTCCACTGTATAAGGATACATGGACTGCTGACCGTCACGGAAAGAAGTATCGGTAATCCAGATTTCCTCAGGCATATTCATCGGCACCCGCACATGGTTAAAATGGACCTTAGGCACAGAGGAATATTCATAAATATTGCGGTACAAATTGGGTTCACTGACATCTTGCAGAGTGTATTTATAATACTTTTCCTCCAAAAGATTAGTTTTTTTAGACGTTTCCAGCATAAGCAAGCCTCCTTAATATATACAGAAATTCGAGTTTAATATGTATACAATTATACACCTTTTTTTATACTTGTCAAGGTTACTTACAAATTATAAAAATATTAGCGCAAAATTATTTTATTTTATTGATTAGTTTTTTATGGGAACATATTTTCGCATATCTCTTGACGAACGAATGTTCTTGTATTATAATTAAACCATCGAACAAACGTACGTACTATTCTTTCTGCCAGGAGTGATTTATATGCTGAAATCTTGTGAAAAAATATTATCCTTTTTTTGCTTTGCTTTAATGTTTGTTTTTATCTCTCAGTTAGAAGCCAATGTTCTGCCTTTTTGGGCAGCCCTCAGCGGTGTTATCAGCTGCGGCGGCTTGAGTGTAATCTTGCTTATGCACGGCGCCGAGCTGCATTTCAGTATCGAAATCAGCGAAGAAGAGCCAGCCTTAACTCCCGAGGCGGTTGTGGTTTATACCCCGCAGGAAAAGCATTGGCGCTCTTGGCTCGGACAAAGCAAAGCTGCTTGATCTGTTATCCCTTCTCCCCTAAATTAGGGATATAATAAACGCTAATTTTACCCCAAACACAAAAAGAGACCGTAAACGGTCTCTTTTTGCATTCTATTCACCTAAAAGCTCTTTAGCTACTGTTTGATAATAATGTCTGCCGTTGGCACTGGTTTCTAACGGTGCTATTTTTAATAAAATCTCCGCTTTCAGCTTCTTAAGCTCGCTGCTTTTATCGGCTTGCATGAGCATATCACATAATTGCAATGCCCATTGCCAGTCTTTGAAATCCTCAGCATTCAAAGCCTCGGCAATAATTTGTTCAACCTTTTCCCTGCCGCCTAAAAGAGGAATTAAACGCTCAGCGTACTCTTTATCGCTCAAAGGATGCAGATTAGTCGGATTGCCGTCAAACCAGCCAACATATCCTTGGTAAATGCCCCTAACCGACCAGTCAATACTGCCGTAAAACTCCTTTAAATAGCCAAGAGAAGCATACTGCGACGGCAGTTTTACTGTCTCTACTGCCTCGGATACGCTGAGTCCCCTATTAAGACACTCTAAAGTCTGCAATAAAATTGACTCCAGCGCTCCGGCGTAATTTTCCAGCACCTCCTGCACCTTTTGCTCGCCTAAAATGGCTTTCGTATGCCCCGGCAAAAGCGCCTGCGCCGGATATTGGCTCATGGCGCGCAGGCTGTCAACCCAAGATGCCACATCCCGGTACTGGCTGCCGCGAATAGCGTAAAGATTGGGCCAGCAAGCATAATAGTTATCCCCGCAGCACAAAGCCCGGTCATCCTCTAACCAAACAAATATCTGGTCATCGGTTTCCCCCGGTGCCGCTACCATTTTGATTTTCACTCCGTCGATTACCCGCTCTACTTCCCAGTCCTCATAAACGGTGGTCGGCTTAATGATTTTTAAGGGCTTCTCGCCTCTTTTTTCTCTGATCCCCAAGCCCTGAGTGATCAGTTCCTCATCGCTCAAGCTATAGCCAAACTGTCTGAATGCCCGTTTGCCTAAAATGGGATTTATAATCTCCGTATGCTTCAAAGGCTTATTTTTAGGCGCAAAAGCGATGACTTCCTCCACGCTTTCCGCAAAAACCTCAGCTCCGCCCCAGTGGTCCGGATGACCATGGGTATAAATAATAGTTTTTACCGGCTTAGCGGTCAATTTCTCAATAGTCGCTTTTAATAACCTGCCGCTGGGCTCTGATTCTAAAGTGTCAATCAAAATGACTGAACTTTGAGCGATAATTATTGTTGCATTGCTGTGTCCAAAGCTAAAAGCATGGTAAATGCGGTCATTTACCTTGGTCAAGGTTTGGGGAAATTCCTTATCCGCATATTTTTTCAGTTCCAGTTCTCCGTCTTTGGTTAACATAAAATCTCCTCCCTGCTCGATAATTTATTTATCCGCTGTCAGATAATCATAAGCATTGGCTACCAGCACAATCGTTTCCGCTACCAATGGTCTTTTAGCACCGTCAGTATAATAAGCAGCCAGTTCCTCATCAATCACACCCAGATTTTGCAGATATGCCACCTGCGCAGCATAATCCGTATCTTCTGCGCCTAATTGAACGGCAACCGCATTGATGATCTCTGCACAAGTCGGTTCATCGCTGACCTCATAATAAGGATGCTCAATTTCTAATTTGTCCAAAAGCTTGTTATATAAATTTTGGAATTTCCATTTGCCCAATTCATTATCCAAGCCATAATCGTTGCTGTAGCCGCCGTCCAAAAGTCCTAAGGCTCTGATGGTTTTTACGCCGTCATATGCCCAATGCTCCATCACCGCTTCCGGCAGATAAAAGTCTTCCAGATAAGCCCCCTGCTTCTTCAAAGTATCCTGAATATCGCCGATTGCTTCATCATTACCGTAGATCTCGCTCACATACATATCATGATTAACAGCATAAGCACCGGCTACTCCGGCGGCCTCGCCGCAAGCCATACCATTGGGAATAACCCGGGCACTGCCCGCTGCCAATGAAGTATAAGAGGCGCTTCTGCCTACCACCAAAAGATTTTCCACCTCTAACGGTACAATACAGCCATAGCTGATAGCATAGCGGTCAGGACTGCCGATAACTGTGCCGTAGGTTTGTGTAGCAGTAGGCTGCACATCGACCGGATAGCCGCCGATAGCTATTTTATCCTCTCTATCACGGTTTTCCAAAACATCGTCGATAGTCAGCTGATATTTGCCGATGATATGACGGCTCTCCCGCACATACAATTGCTCAGCTGTGCCTATCAATTCTACATTTTCAAAGCCTACGCAGGTTTCCCGCAAATAAGGCACGATATACTCCAGTTCCTTTTGTCCCCGAATGATGCCCTCCGCTTTGCTTTCCTCGTCCAAAACATCGACGCCGAAGATAATCAAAGCGTTGATCAGCACATCACCATTATCCTGTCTGGCAATATTGAAGCCCCTTAAGCGCATCAATTCATCCTGCGGCACATAGCCGTAACCCTCGCGGGTGTAGCCCCAAGCGGCTTTTTCGGTGGCACCGGTTCCGGCATTGTCGTCGTTTTCCAGATAATCAACAACCTCATCCCAGTCAACTCCCGCCAGCTTAAAGACCAAGGTTACTCCCATTTGCCGATCCTTTTCGCCGATATCCTCTCCGGCAAAGGTATACGGCACTCCGGCAGCCGCCGCCAAATCAGCATCGGCTGTCGCGTCGATTATTACCGAAGCAGTATAGCTTGCTTCTTCGCTGTTTTCCTCAATTACTAAGCCTTTGATTTCCTTTTCTTCCATAATCGGCTCAACCAGCGAACAGCTCAGCTTTAAATCCATGGTCGGCTCATTTTCCACCATTTCTAAAAAGACACTTTTAGCTTTTTCGATGTCAAAGGCAGTCCCGCCGACCTTGTCATAAAACTCTTTAAAAATACCGCCGGTCAGCATGGTGCCGTCTCTGCCTTCGCAGATATCGATAAAGTTGAGCCAGCCCAAAGTCATCAAGCCGCCCAAGGCTTCGTCTTCACAAATAAGCAAGGTCTTCATGCCGTTTCTGGCAGCAGATACTGCCGCTGCCACCCCTTCCGGCTCGCCGCCGTAGACTATAATATCATAATCCACTCCTTCGTTAACGGGATTTTCCCCCGTTTGCCTGCCAAAGCTGCAACCGCTTAAGATAACGGTCACCAAAAGGATTAATGTCAAAAGTTTTTTCATAGGCTCTCCTTTTCTTCGTTCAAATTTTCACTGACTGCTTGTTCTTCAGCATTTATTTTCTCTTTTTTCTCCTGCCACATTTCTACCGGCGAAGTGAGAGGTTCAAAGGGAATATTTTCCTCCTTTTCCCGCACCTTTTTTAAGGCAACAATCGCCACCTCCAGCATATCATCATCGGGAGTTTTGGTGGTAAGCTTTTGCAGCATCAATCCCGGATAGGCGGCAGCTTTAACCAGCTTATTGTCCATATGCCGGCTGGTAAATTTTAAAAACTCATAGCTTATGCCCGCAACTACCGGCAATAAAATAACCCGGGAAGTCACTCGCCACCAGAAATTTTCTACTCCTAAAAAAGAAAAGACGATGATACTGATAATCATGACGATAAACAAAAAGCTGGTGCCGCAGCGAGGATGCAGTGTTGTATATTCTTGGCAGTTTGCCGGAATTAATTCCCGGTCATGCTCATAAGCGTGAATAGTTTTGTGCTCTGCTCCATGGTATTGGAATACCCGGGCAATTTCCTTCATGCGCGATATAGCAATAACATAAATCAAGAATACTCCTACTCTGATTAAGCCTTCAATCATATTCTGCCAAAAGCTGCTCTCCACCAACGGTGTCAGCAAATGCGCTAAAACAACCGGCAAAACAAAAAACAATCCCACTCCCAGCACCAGAGCAATGGCTACGCTTAAGATAATATCCTTAACCTCCAGCACTTCCTCCTCATATTCGGCTGATTCATTTGCCGAATGAGTCAAGGCTTTGAAGCCTACAACCATTGATTCCACCAAATTTACACTGCCTCTGATAAAGGGCCATTTCAAAAATTTATATTTATCTCCGATGCGGTTCAATTTCTCCATCTTAACCGAAATAGTGCCATCAGCTTTGCGCACGGCAATAGCGCTGTTTTCCCTGCCATTCATCATTACGCCTTCAATCAGCGCTTGTCCGCCGTAAGGGTATTTCATGCTTCATCCTCCTTATAGTTTATCTATCTTACTTCTGCTTTTTATTTTCTTATTCCTGTTAAGTATTCATAAATGCTTTTAATCCATCCTTGCTTTGCTAACCTAATTTATAATTATACCCCAAAGCCGGCTAAAAGGCAATTATTTTTCACCCCATTAACTAATTTTTCCCCCAAAAAAATAAGACGACCGAAGTCGTCTAAAATCTTAATTATTTTTACTTTTGGCTTTGCTATGGCTTCTTAAGCGCAAAATACTTAAAATTAAGCCTACAGCCGCTAAACCCATCGCCAAAAAGTAAATTCCCCGCATGCCGAAAACAAACACATCGGCTCTGCCTTCCACAAAACTATCGACCTGGTATCCTAAACGCATACTCATCAGGTTGTATAAAACTGCAGTGGAAATAGAGATACCAAAGATATTGCCTAAATTTCTGGTTAAACCGTTTAAGCTTCCTGCCGCTCCGGTTTTATTGGGCGGCACGGTGCTCATAATCAGCGACGTATTGGGTGACTGGAAGGTACTAAAGCCAAAAGCCATAACTACCGTGCCAAATATATATAGCAAAACCGAGGAATTTTCGCCTAACAAACTCATTATTCCTAAACCTGCGACGCCAAAGCTCAAGCCGATTACTCCTAAAACTTCTGAACCTATCTTATCCGAAAGCGCACCGCTCATCGGCGCCACCAAAACCATCATCAAGGGATAAATCATCATCAAATGCCCGGCATCTCCTACCGAAAATCCCAACACCTTCTGCAAATAAAAGGGCATGATAAAGTTATTGCTGGAAATAGCAAAAAAACCTAAAAATGAACAAAAAACGCTTACCGTAAATAGCTTGGTAGAGAAAAGGGAAAAGTCCAGCATCGGGCTGGTATTTTTTCTTTCTTCCCTGTAAAACAGCCAGCCGACAGCCAAAGCAAAGATAAACAGCCCTATAAATTTAATATAACCTTCGTGACCGTTTTGCAAAAATTTAATGGATAAGTATAAGCTGATAATGAACACCGCAAACACCAAGGAGCCTTTGATGTCGATTTTCATATCCTTATCGCCCTCTAAATGAGGCAAAAGCCACAAACAAAAGAAGAAATCAATCAAGCAAACGGGAATATTCAAAAGAAATACCGTATTCCAGCCAAAGGTATCGGTCATAAATCCCCCGACCGCCGGTCCCAGCATAGTACCCAAAGCAACTAAACTGCCCTGCATTCCCAAAGCTCTGCCTCGTTGTCCCCGGCTGAAAACCTCGGCAATAATACCTTGATTTAACGCCATCGTCATTGCTGCGCCCATTCCGGCTACTATTCTTCCCAGCAAAAGTATTTCATACTGCCGTGCTAAAAAAGAAATCAGCGAGCCAACAAAGAAAACAGCTATACCGCAGGTAAATATTCTATCCTTGCCCTTAATATCGCCTAATCTGCCAAAGCTTAAAATCAAACTGATGATAGTTATCAAATTCAAAGTAACAACCAATTCCACTTGCGCCATCGTTATATTTAACTCATCGGCAATTACCGGCAAAGCTACATTTAACGAGCTGGTATCAACACAATTAGCAAAAGTAATGATCGCCACCATTAGCCAAATATACCATCTTTTGCGATGAATTTCATCACCATCCATTACTCTGCCCAAATAATTTCCCTTCTTTCCTCAATGGCTATTGCTGCCAACAATGATATATATGTTAGTATACTACCATTTTTTCTTGTTGTCAACAATTTTTACAGCCCCAAGGATTGACATGCACCATGATATGCTTAACTTCCGGAAAGTTTTCCTCAATACCTTTATGCACCCTTTCTGCTATGCTGTGAGCTTGATTTAAGGTTTCTTCGCCGTCAGCATAAATATCCACATCGACATAAATTCGATTGCCAAATAAACGCGTGCGCAGATTATAAATGCCCATGACTCCTTCCTGTTCATATATAAATTCCCGCAGTCTCTCTTCAAATTCGCTGTCACAAGCCCGGTCAACCATTTTATAAGTTGCTTCCTTAAATATGTCAAAGGCAACCTTTACTATGAATACACAAATGATAACACAAGCCAAAGGATCCAACACCGGATAACCCAGCCTTGCTCCAGCAATACCGATAAGCGCCCCGATGGAGGAAAAGGCATCAGAGCGATGGTGCCAAGCATCGGCTAAAAAGGCTGCTGAATTAATTTTTAAAGCCACCCTTTTAGTATAATGGTACATCCATTCCTTAGTAGCAATAGAAACTATAGCTGCGATTAAAGCCAGTGTGCCCGGGACAGCAATCGTTTCTTGCTCCATATTTAATATTTTCTCCAATCCCTGATAGCCGATACCGATTCCCGTTACTAAAAGTATGCCGGCTAAAAGGATGGAAATTACACATTCCTGCCTTTCGTGACCGTACGGATGCTCCTTATCCGGTCCTTTCTGCGCCATATTAACACCCAGCAAAGCTAAAAATGTCGCCAAAACATCACTTGCCGAATGCACTGCATCAGAAATCATTGCTCCCGAATTAGCGATTATGCCGGCAAAAAGTTTGAATATAACCAAGAGCACATTAACCCCAATGCCTACCATACTCACTTCTTTAATCAGTTTTTTTATTTCTACCTCATTAGTAATAACTTTAGGCTTACTCATCTTAAACCCTCCTAAATATCTATAGCTTAGTCTTTTATGCAAAAAAATATCCGCCGGACAAATCTTCATCTGTCCCGCGGATCAATCCACTGCCCTTTTGGCCCGGCTATAAATTGCCTGATCTTTCTTTGCATTTTATCACAATTTGTCCTTCCGTGTCAAGAGTGATTTGTTAAGTAATTGTCAAGATTATCCTGTTTTTATTGACTTCCATTTTGTGTTATAGTATATTAATTTTATGAAGAATTGGTGACAAAATTATGACAAAATGATTAAAAAAGGATGTGCTAATCATGCCAAAAAAACTTTGCAGTATCCTCTTGGCTCTCGGTCTGCTTTTGCCCACCGCCGTTCCGGCTTTTGCCGCCTCCGGCTCGGTTAGTGTAACTCTGCCCGGCTTTGCTGTAACCTTAAACGGCACCGAGATTGACAACGATTACAGCCAGTATCCTTTGATCGTCTACAAGGATATCACCTATTTCCCTATGACCTATTACGACTGCCGTTTCTTAGGCTTAGAAACCGGCTGGGAAAATGCCGAAACGGGATTATTCATCGATACCACCGGCATCCAAGGCGCTTACCATCCTTACACTCAGACCAGCAAAAATGCCAAATCAGCTAAAGCCCAAATCGCTTCATTTCCCATCACCGTAAACGGGCAAGCTATTGATAATTCCAAGGAGGAATATCCCCTTTTGCTTTTCCGGGATGTGACTTATTTTCCCTTAACCTGGCGCTTCTGTGTTGATGAATTTTCTTGGAAATATTCTTTTTCAACCGCTGATGGCTTAGTAATCTCATCTAACTACGGCGCTGTTAAATCCTACGGCACCCTGCTAAAGCAATCTAAAGATCCATATCTGCAAAATGATGTTGCTACCGACGGCAAATATGTTTATTATATCGATGAACAAGGCATTATTAAACGTGCATCTTTGGATAATTTATCATATACTACAAGCGTTTTCCAACTGCCGGTCAACTACATCTCCGATGGTTATGTCAAACCTTCTTTTTCTGAGCAGAACGGAGAAATCACTTTTTCTTACTTTTTAGGCTCGGCTACTACCGGCAGACCTTACTACTTTGTCATCAATGAAAATGGCGAAGCGGTTGAAAGAAATAATTCAACGACTGAAAGAATTCGCACCTTTGGTGACACTAAGTTTAAGTGTTATATCGCTTCTGATGTAAAACGCAATAATTTATATCTGCTTGATAAAACCGGTAATTGGAAAAACGTCGGCTCTGCCGATTATATCTACGGTTTAAACTGGGAATTTAAAGCAAACTATGAAGGCGGTTTTTCCGTCAGCAGCGCTTACTATGACGGCAATAAATACCTCTATCTTCCCGCTTTTAATCAAGCACAAGCTTATACCAAGCATGATGCTGACCCCAATGATTACTCGGAAACTACCGGCATTTACCGCATAGACATCACTACCGATGAAACCGTGCGCATCACTCCCGAGGATATGGAAATTTCCTCCTTTAAAATAATACAGGATAATCTGACATATATTTATGGCAAAACCATTTACAGCTATAACCTAAAAGATGAGAAAACTGAAGTAATTTACCAGTTCGCACCAGAACATCTTGCCCCTTACCGCTACACAGTTTTTGGCGATAGTATTTATCTGCAAACAAGCCAAGCCTATGACGATGATTTATTGCTGACTGAGCTGATTAAAATCTCTCCCTCCGGGCAGGCGGAAACTATTGACGAAGCGGAATTTCTGACCGACTTTGCCGCAAAAGGCGATTATCTGATAGTGCTCTGCCCCGAAATTTCGCAAACCCCTTACCGCCTTATTGTCATTGACAAAAACGGCGAGACTATTTTTAAATCCGCAGACACCACCACTCTTGTCTCTACTTGTATAGTGAACGATACCCTTTACTACTACAACACCGCTACAAAAGAAATTTGCTCCGTAACTCTTAACTCTTAGGCTCTTGACCAGCTCAAGCCTATTTATTATAATAGATGTATGTTCAAAAATGCTTGAAGTTTTGCAAAAGAAAGGAATGTGATTTTATGAAAAAACGTCTTCTGTCAATGGTTTTGGCTCTCGGTCTGCTTTTGCCCACCGCGGCTCCTGTCTTTGCCGCCTCCGGCTCTGTCAGTGTTACATTACCAAGCTTCGATGTCACCTTAAACGACACCGAGATTGACAATGATTACAGTCAGTATCCTTTGATCGTCTACAAGGATATCACCTATTTCCCCATGACCTATTATGATTGCCGTTTCTTAGGCTTAGAAACCGGCTGGACCGATGCCAAAACGGGATTATTTATTGACACCACCGGCATTCAGGGTGCTTACCATCCTTACACTCAGACCAATAAAAATGCTAAATCTTATAAAGCCCAAATCGCTTCTTTCCCCATTACGGTAAACGGGCAAGCCATCGATAATGCCAAAGAGGAATATCCCCTTTTGCTCTTTAGAGATGTGACATATTTCCCCATGACCTGGCGCTTTTGTGTCGATGAATTTAACTGGCAGTACTCTTTCACCACTGCCGATGGCTTAATCATTTCCTCCGGCGCCAATGCTGCCAAAACCTACGGCACATTGCCCCAGCAGTCCAACTCCAGCCTGCTTAAAAATGTTGTCGCCACCGACGGCAAATACGTCTACTATGCCGCTGACGAAGGCGTTATCATGAGCGCTCCTTTAACTGCTCCTGCTCAGGCTAAAGCCGCTTATCAACTGCCTTTAAACAGTTATGGTGACGGCAAAACTTACTGCTTACCTTCTTTATCTGAGCAAAACGGTAAAGTTTACCTTTCTTACCATAACGGCGGCGCTATTATGGGCTATGATTGTCTCTACACCTTTAATGACAAAGGCGAAGCTGTTGAGTTAGACACCAGCAGTCATCATCTTTATGTTTTCGGCAAGGATCAGTTTAAATCTTATGCCGGTCCCAGACCTTACGATAGTAATTTGTTAATGCTTGACCAAGCAGGTAACTGGCAAAAGATCGGTTCTTCAGATTATATCTATGGCTGGAACTGGAAAGTATCTTCTGACGGCGGCGAAGGCGGTCATACAACCAATGTCGCTTACTATGACGGCAGTAAATATTTCTATATCCCGGCATTTAATCAAGCTTCAGACTCAAGTGAAACCACTGGTATCCACCGCATTGATGTGACCACCAATGAAACCGTACGCATCACTCCGGAAGGCCAAGAGGTAGCTTACTTCACCATCGATAACGGAAATCTCTATTACTTCTGCGATAATACCGTTTATCGCTATAATCTCCAAAGCAGTACAACTTCAGAAGTTTATGCCCTTCCGCAAGGTGTACAAAATATCGGCACTATCCAAGTATTAAATAACTATGTCTACCTCTCAACCATTAATAGTTCCACCTCTACCAGCACTATCCCCGCTAAGCTCCTTAAAATCTCCCCATCCGGACAAGTAGAAACCATTGAAGAGGCTGAGTATCTGTCCAACTTTACCGTTAAAGATGATTATCTGGTAGTGCTCTGCCCCGAGATTACACAAACCTCTTACCGCCTCATCGTTATCGACAAAACAGGCGAAATCGTCTTTAAATCTGCCGATCCTGCGGCTTATACCTCCACTTTTGTCAGCGATGATGTGCTTTACTATTACAACACTGCCAATGAAAATATTTGCAGTGCCCAATTAAAGTAAATTTCACCTCAAACAAAAGAAGCAAGCGTAACGCTTGCTTCTTTTTTATGCCAATTGAGCCATTTTTTCGTTAATTTCCATCTCCGAAGCTCTCATCGCTTCCAAAGTTTCGCCTAAAAGCTTGTCCAAATCCCAGCCCAGCATTTCCGCTCCTTTAGCGATAACCTCCCGGGAACAGCCGGCAGCGAAATGCTTATCCTTGTACTTTTTCTTCACGCTTTTAAGCTCCATATCCTGAATACTTTTGCTGGGGCGCATCAAAGCGCCTGCCCAAATAAGCCCGGTTAGCTCATCAACTGCAAAAAGCACCTTCTCCATCTCCAAAGTTGGCTCTACATCGCTGCAGGAGCCGTAAGCGTGACTGCAAACTGCATGAATAAAATCCGCATCAAATCCGGCTAACAATTCCGGCGCTCTCTTGCAGTGCTCCTCAGGATACATCTCAAAGTCGATATCGTGCAAAAGTCCCACCGTTGCCCAATATTCTGCCTGGTCTTTATAGCCCAGATTTTCGGCAAAATATCTCATCACCGCTTCTAAAGTTAAGGCGTGCTGCAAATGAAACTTTTCCTTGTTGTACTTATTCAATAACTCCCAAGCTTCTTCTCTGTTAATTTCCACCGTTATCCCTCCTAAAATTAATTCATAGCTTAATTATAGGAGGAACGGCAGAAATTTGCAAATAAATTTTCTTAATGCATGATTTTGCCCGCTGTTGCCTTGGCGTATTTCCAAGGAGTGTCTAAGCTTGAGCGGTTAAGCATTTGATAGCACGGACAATATCTGGTAATGCCGGTGGCGATCAGCATGGAGCCAAGGCCAACCATAATGCTGCTTCTCCAATTTATGCCTTTGCCAAACATGGAAAAGCCGATCATCGTGCGCAAAAATGCTTCAAATAAGCCGACATTTTTTCTCATTTTCCTAACCTCACTTTGTCTTGGGATATTACTATTTTGCCAAGAAAACTCGTAATAATGAGCGTTAATCTTTGGGAGCAATCTTTCAGCGAAAAACTTTTTTGCCAAATTTATACAACAAAAAAAGCTTGAGCAAACTCAAGCTTTTTAACGTTCCTCGCGAAAATAGGGCAGTCCCAAAGATTTCGGCGGAGCATTTTTCACACTGTGCCCTTGCGAAACCAAAATTAAAACTAAAATCGTAACGACATAGGGCGTCATATCGACCAAATATTGATTGATATGAATTCCCGCTCCCTGTAAGCGGAAGCCTAAAATAGTTAAGCCGCCGAACAAATAGGAGCCAAAAACTGCCTTATAGGGATTCCAAGTCGCAAAAATAATTAAAGCAACGGCAATCCAGCCTAATCCGGCAGTAATATTTTCCTGCCAGCTCGGTACATACACCAATGATAAATATGCGCCGCCCAAGCCGCACAAAGCGCCACCCAAAAGCACATGCACATATTTATACAGCGTGACATTGATACTTGCCGCATCAGCTGCCGCCGGATTTTGTCCTACAGCCCGCATATTCAAGCCCTGACGGGTTTTATAAATATAAAAGCCTAAGACAATAACCAGCGCATAGCCAAAATAAATAAAAATATCCTGCTTAAAAAATATCGGTCCGATAAAAGGAATATCGCCCAAAATAGGAATTGGACGGCTGGCAAAAAAGCTTTTTATCGCCTGCGGTGTCATCATGCTTACATAAGGCTTGCCCAAAAAACTGGCTAAGCCGGTGCCAAACATCGTTAAGGTCAAGCCGCTGACAACTTGGTTGGTGCGGAAGGTGATTGCCAGCACCCCGTAAATAAACGCTCCTGCCAAGCCTGCCAAAGCCGCCGCCAGCATTGCCAAAATGGGACTTGAAGTTTTAACTGCCACGATAAAGCCGCTGACAGCGCCCATCAGCATCATGCCCTCAATACCTAAATTTTGATTTCCTACCCGCTCGGACAAAATACCGCCCAAAGAGGCAAACAACAAAGGCGTTCCGGCAACTACTGCCGCACTTAAAAATCCAATCCACCAATCCATTATTTGACCTCCTTTTGCTGTTTATTTTTGCGCACGATTTTGTAATTATTAAAGAGCTCGCTGCCCAAAACGAAAAATAAAATCATCGCCTGCAATACGGTGGCTACCGATGAAGGAATGCCCATTGCCGTTTGAATAAAGCTGCCGCCTTGAGTTAAAACAGCGAACAAAAAACAGACTACCAAAGTCAACGGTGCATTTAAATGAGCCAGCCATGTGGTAATAATTGCCGTATAACCTAAGCCGTTGGCTAAAGTGCTCGATAAAATATTATTTACCGCCGAAGCCTGAATAATACCGCTTAAACCACACAAGGCACCGCTTAAAAATATTGCCAAAAGCATGGTGCGTTTAATATTAATGCCCGCATAGCGACCGGTGTTTTCACTTTCGCCTATTACCGCAATTTCAAAGCCCTTTTTGGTGCGGGTCATAAAGATATGCACCGCCACTACCAGCACCAGGGCAATAATCCAGCCGATATGCACGCCGAAAAGTTTAGGAAAAATCGCATTTTCCGCAAAACGGCTCATGGTAGGATAGCCAAAAGCATTGGGATCCTTCCACGGTCCGAACTGCAAGTAGACAATCCATTTTAAGGCGATATAGTTCATCATCAAGGTGGTGATGGCTTCACTGGCATGCCAGCGTGTTTTTAAATACCCTGCCAGCAAGCCCCACAAGCCGCCGCCGATAAAACCGGCAATCAGCATGACCAATAATAAAATCGGTTTAGGCCAATAAGCAAAATTATAGGCGAAATAGCCGCCGCAAAAGCCGCCGATTAAAATTTGTCCCTCGGCGCCGATATTCCAAAATTTCATCTTAAAGGCAATCAAAATACCCAAAGAAGTAATAACCAAAGGAATGGTATTGACGATTGTTTGTTTAATGCGGTAATTGCTGCCAAAGGCTCCGTCCAGCATGGAAGCATAAACGCTTAAGGGATTATAGCCCAAAATAGCCAAAAAGATTGCTACCGTAACCAAGGCCAAAAATATAGCTATAAGCATATTAATCGTCTTTTTTAAGGTAGTAATCTCACTGCGCTTAATTATTTGAAACAACCGAATCACCACCCTTCACCCTTTTGCCGAGCATCATCAACCCGATTTCTTCCTTGGTGATATTATGAGCATCTACTACATCAATTACTTCACCGTTGGAAAGCACCATAATTCTGTCGCATAAATCGATTAAAACATCTAAATCCTCATTGATAAATAAAACCGCTACCATATCTTTCTTGGATTCGTTGAGCAAATCATAAATCTTATGGCAGGTGTTGATGTCCAATCCTCTGACCGGATAAGCTGTCACCAAAACCTCCGGCGATAAATCTAACTCTCTGCCTAAAAGCACCTTTTGAATATTGCCGCCGGAAAGATTTTTCACCGGATAATTAGAAATGCCGGGAGTAACGATTTCCAGCTCATCGGTGATTTTTTGCGCCTGCTCAATAGCCGGCTTTTTGTCCAAAAATAATCCCTTTTGCTTCTGGTATTTTTTCAAAAGCAAATTATCAACCATATCCATGCCTGCCACTAAACCCATGCCCAAGCGATCTTCCGGCACAAAGCTCATGTGAATTCCCAGCTCGATAATCTTGCGCGGCGTTAATTTGGCTAAATTTTCGCCTTTAAACATAATCTCGCCGCTTTTTACCTCCTGCAAACCGGCAATAGCCTCACACAATTCCTTCTGTCCGCTGCCGGCAATTCCGGCTACACCTAAAATTTCGCCGAAATACAACTCAAAGGCAACATTTTTCAGCTTCTGGTGTCCGTCATTAGCCACTACTGTCAAATCGCTGACCTTTAAAGCCAAATCTCCACGCTCTTGCTCCACCCGCTCAATGGATAAGTCCATCTTGTGACCAACCATCAGCTCCGTCAGTTCCTGAGGATTAGTTTCTTTGGTGTTTAAAGTCTTAATCGTTGTTCCTTTGCGCAAAACTGTGACCCGGTCGGTAATCTCCATAACTTCATTCATCTTATGGCTGATAAATAAAACCGCACAGCCGTTTTCTTTCATGCGCCGCATGATTTGAAACAGCTTTTCCGTTTCCTGCGGTGTTAAGACTGCAGTTGGCTCGTCCAAAATCAAGATTTTCTCTCCGCGGTAGAGCACCTTTAAAATCTCCAAATTCTGCTTTTCGCCTACCGACATATCATTAACCACTTTGTCCAGTTCTACCTGTAAATGATAGCGCTCGGAGATTTCGGCAATCTTTTTCTTCTCTTCCTTTTTAAACAAGATTCCGCCCTTTTGCCCCAGCAAGACATTTTCTGCCGCAGTCATTACTTCGATAACTTTGAAATGCTGATGCACCATGCCGATGCCGGCATCAATAGAATCTTTAGGCGAATTAAAGCTGACTTTTTTGCCCTCCAAATATATTTCCCCGCTGTCGGGAGTATATATACCGGAAAGCATATTCATCAATGTACTTTTGCCGGCGCCGTTTTCACCTAAAAGAGCATGAATCTCGCCTTTTTCTACTTGAAGATTGATATCATGATTGGCTATTACTTTGCCAAAGGTTTTGGTAATGCCCACCATTTCAATATAAGCAGTATGATTGTCCATCTTCTCTGCACTCCTTATAATTAAAAAAATCGCCGTAACCTACTTTACAGCGATGAGACTACTTGTATTATAATTTTACACGTTTATAAATTATTCGTCAAGAAGATTAAGATAATTTATTAATAAAAATTCCAAAAAGCTAATAATAAAGGCGTTGCCGGGTCTTTTTGCAAGATAAAAGTTATTTTTTGTTTTAATAAATATCTATTGCAATCATTGCCAATAAATTTTTTTTGGCTTATGCCAGAAAAATTTTTAGTTTAAACACTGTATTTTTTTTAAAGAATATGATATACTATATATAAATATATTTGCTAAAAAGGAGGAGAATTATGTATCAAGTCAACGATTTCGTGCTGTATACCTTAAATACCATTTGTCGAATCGCCGAAATAACTACCCGCAATTTCGGCGGCAAAGAAATTGAGTATTATATCCTGCGCCCCGTTTATGATGAGAAAGCCACCATCTACATCCCCACCAACAACCTTAAGCTTAAAAGCAAAATGCGCAGTATTCTCTCAAAAGAAGAAATCTATCAGCTGATCTCCGCCATGCCCCAGGCAGATTATATCTGGATCGAAGATGACCATAAACGCAAAGAAGTTTTCCAGCATATTATTGACGAAGGCGATCGCTACCAATTAATCAGCTTAATCAAAACTCTCTATTTGCAGCGGCAAAAACGCCTGCAAAATAAACGCAGCAGCAAAATGCACGTGTCCGACGAACGTTTCTTTAAAGATGCCGAAAAGCTTCTATATGATGAATTTGCTTTCGTTTTAGGCATTTCACCCCAGCAAGTCGTTGATTTTATCAGCGAAAAACTGGAAGAATCAGCCGATTTATCTTCTGAAAAAGCGCTTCAAGCTTAAAGCCCATCTCTAAATCCCTTACAAGCGGCATTGAAAAAACCTCTGTTCAAAAGAACAGAGGTTTTTTTATCAGTTAGTCTCCGGTACTTCGCCGATAACGCCGTCAACCAACCACATCATGCTCAACATTTCTTCATCAGTTAAAGCTTGTCCTTCTTCAACGACCAAATTGCCTTGGTTGTCATAGATAGGACCGGTAAAGACATCCCATTCACCGCTGAAGATCTTTTCCTGAGCAGCAGCAACAGCATCTTTAGCCTCTTGGCTTACAGCCGGACCGTAATCAGATAAGCCTACTACACCGTCAGCCATGCTTCCCCAGTAAACGGTAGGTTCCCAAGTGCCTTGGAGCATTTTATCCAATTGATCTGTATAGAATGCGCCTAAATGCCAAACAGCAGATACTAAGAAGCCTTCTTCGTTAGCTTGAGACATATCCATATTGTAGCCTACAGAGTAAGCGCCGTGCTCAGCAGCAGCTTGCTGTGCAGCGGTGGTGTCTTGGTGCTGGCAGATAGTGTCAACGCCTTGACCGTCTAACAAAGCTTCAGCAGCTTGTTTCTCAACAGCCGGATCATACCAAGTATTGGTCCAAACGATATATACATTTGCCTCGGGGTTAACACTGCGTACGCCTAAAGTAAAAGCATTGATACCGCGGATAACCTCAGGAGTAGGATGAGCAGCTACATAACCGATTTTATTGTTTTCAGTGGTCATGCCGGCTACAATACCGGTTAAATAACGGGGTTGATACATTCTGCCGAAATAGTTACCGTAGTTTTCGCCCAAGATACTGCCGGAAAAATGCATGAAATTTACATCAGGATTTTCCTTAGCTACAGCCTCAACAAATGGCTGATAGTTAAAGCTGTTGGCGAAAATGATGTTGCAGCCTTGGTCGATCATGTCATTCATGATACCCTCAACAGTTTGGTCTTCAGGAATATTCTCTGCTACTACAGTTTCTACCCGATCTTCGCCTAAGGAAGCAACGGCAGCCTGACGACCTTCTTCATGAACTTGGGAATAACCGCCGTCATTGGCAGCGCCGATGTAGATAAATCCGGCTTTAACCTTGTCCATGCCTTCCGCATTACCTTGTTCATCGCCACCGCAGCCGGCAAGCATAATAGCCAGTGCCATAACGACGATCAGCAATACACTGATTTTCTTTTTCATTTTTACACCCTCCAATTAGTTGAAATAGTTGTAATACTACTTATTTATCTTACCATTATTTACTTCTTTCGTCAACATATATAAAGCATAATGCCCAAAGAAGAAATAAATATTTTTCATAAATTTTACATTTGACTGAATTTCTCGCTAAATAAACCATATGGCGTTATAATTATGTAAAAAGGCTTGCGCAGAAAGTATTTTCCACGCAAGCTTTATAATTTAAGCATTAGCAGTAGCTTTAGTTTCAAAACCCAGCAGGATGCCATGCATTTGCGCATAATAACTGCACAAACCGCCGGTAGGCATAATAGTTACCTTGCAGGCATTGAATTTATCTTTAATTTTTTCTTTCAGATACTCCGCCCATTTATCGTTAAAGCAATGGCTGATGATGACCTTGCCGCCGTTATAGCCGTACTCCACCATCTTTTCAAACATTTGGTCATAAACCTTTTTCTGTCCCCGACATTTGCTCAATAACTCCAAGGTGCCTTCTTGGCTGGCGATGCCTAAGATTCTGATGCCCAATAATCCTGCCAAGCCGCCTTCCAATTTGCTGACACGACCGTTTTTGATCAGATTATCCAAGGACTCCAAAACGTATAGTAGGTGGGTTGTGCTGAGATATTTTTCGCTTTTTGTGCAGATTTCTTCGAAGGAGAGACCTTTATTGATCAGCTCAACTATTTTTTCGACCAATAAACTCATCTCCGGACCGGTGGAAAGGGTATCGATTATTTTAATATTTTGCTTGCTTCCCTCTTCCTCCAGGATTCTTTTAGCATTGTTAGCACTGGCAGCACTGCCGGAAAGGGTGCCGGTAATAGTGACAGCAAAAACATTTTCCGCATCGGCAAAGGCTTCTTTCCACTCCCCGATATTCGGTGTCGAGCTGGAAGTTTTGCCGTTGTAATTTTTCATTACCTCCATCATTTCCGCTGTATCCAAGCCTTTAGCATCGACGAACTCTCTTTCGCCTACTATGACTTTAAGCGGTACGACCTCAAAGCCGATCTCATCATTGCCTAAAGTATCCAATTCCCTTAAATCGCATGATGAGTCTACAACAATTTTCCACTTCATGATAAATCCCCCTATACTTTTTGATATTTCCTTAAAAGCGCTATCTCTTTTTCCCAGCCTGCCAATTCGTTTGGCGTCTCTAATATTAACGGCAGCCGCCGTACTTGCTCATGCTTAACTATTTCTGCAAAGGCTTCCAGCCCAATCATACCTCCGCCCAGCGGGGCGTGCCTATCCTTATGGCTCGCCAAATCCACTACGCTGTCATTGATGTGCATTGCCTTAACATATTTTTCACCGATAATCTCGTCAATATTCTGCCAGAGTTTCTCCCACCGGCGCACATCATAGCCGGCTGCAAATAAATGAGCCGTGTCTAAACACACTCCCAAATTAGGCTTATCCAGCTTGCCTAACACCCATTTTAACTGCTCCAAGGTCGCTCCCAGCTCACTGCCGCTGCCGCTCATGCCCTCTAAAAGAATACTGACCGTTGGCGGAGATTGAGCCAAAATTTCCTCCAGCGCCTCCGCTAAAAGCTCCAGCCCTTTTGCGGTGCCCTGACCGGTATGAGCTCCGCTGTGTACTACCAAATACTGCCCGCCTAAAAAATCCACTCGCTTTAAATCCTCTTTCAAGGTCTGAATACCAAACTCTCTGACTTCTTCCTTGACCGAAGAGAGATTAACTGTATAAGGCGCATGGGCAATCCATGGTCCAAAATTTAATTCTTCGATGCGCCTGCGAAATAACCTTGCCTCGTCTTCACCAATTTCCTTAGCTTTGCCGCCCCGAGGATTGCGGGTAAAAATCTGCATTGTATCAGCACCGATGCTCAGGGCATCGTCCAAGGCTTTGTTAACGCCTTTGCCGATAGTCATATGTGCTCCGATAGGCATATTATCCTCCTATTTTACCAGCCAAGTCAAAACTGCGCTGATGACTGACAAGACTACTGAACCAACTAATGCGGCAAAAAAGCCGTCTACCACAAATCCCGAAACAAAGAAACTGGTCAGCATCAGCATCAAAGCATTAATGACAAAGGTAAATAAGCCTAAAGTCAAAAAATTTAACGGTAAAGTAAAGAGCAGCAATACCGGTCGAATTACCGCATTAATAATTCCCAAAACTAACGCCGCTATGATAGCTCCGCTGAAGCCGTTAGCACTGATACCGTCAATTAAGGTAGCTGTCGCCATTAACGCCATAGCATTAATTAACAATCGTACGATAAATTGTTTCATCCTTTTCCTCCTGTTTTTTTCAATCTCGCCTGTAAATCCTGATGAGTCTTTAAATATTGATATATCTCTTCTGCCACCATTTCACCGATTCCCTCAACCTCGGCTATTTGCTCTTTATCTGCCTGCATAATCTTAGTTAACGAGCCAAAATGCTGTAAAAGCGCTTTTTTGCGCTTCTCCCCCACATGGGGAATATCATCTAATACCGAGGACAGATTGCGCTTGCCTCTCAGCGAGCGGTGGTAGGTAATAGCGAAGCGGTGAGCTTCGTCACGAATTCTTTGTACTAAATATAACCCTTGAGAATCCCGGGGCAGGTAGACCCCTTCCTCCCGTTCGGGCAAAAATAAAATCTCTTCCTTTTTGGCTAAGCCGCAAATTGCTATGTCATCGTAGCCCATTTCCTCTAAAGCTTCGACTGCCATTGACAGCTGTCCTTTGCCGCCGTCGACAATGATTAAGTCAGGATTATCCTTAGCAAACTCTTTATCATTATCCATATGCCCTAATCTTCTTTTCAGAACCTCATTCATGCTGGCAAAGTCATTAGGTCCGATAACTGTTTTTATGCGAAAACGGCGGTATTGGTCTTTTTTTGCCTTGCCGTCCACAAAAACCACCATGGACGCCACGCTTTCCGTGCCTTGAGTATTGGAAATATCGTAGCATTCGATTCGTTTAGGCAATTTTGACAGATTAAGCTCTTTTTGAAGCTGCTCCAAAGCTTCTTGCAAACGTTTTTTGTCTGCTTCATGCAAAGCATTGCGCTTTTCCGCTTCCTCTTCGGCATTGCGCACTACCAAATCCAGCAGTTCCTTTTGCTTGCCTCTTTTGGGTACCACAAACTGTACCTTGCTGCCTCGTTTTTCACTCAGCCATTTTTTAATGATTTCTTCATCAGCCGGCAAGGCTTGCACCAGCACCACCGGCGGAATAAACTGATTGTCTAAGTAAAACTGCTTGATAAACGCTGCCAAAACCTGCGCTTCGCCGCCGTCCTCCGTTTCCTTCAGCCAATAGTTCTCTCTGCCGACGATTTTGCCACCGCGGACAAAAAACACCTGCAAAACTACTTCGCCGCCGTCAAAGCACATCCCCAGCACATCTTTGTCATCGCCGCTGGCTAAAACGGCTTTTTGCTCGGCAATAGCCTTTTCAATCCCGCGGATCTGGTCGCGAAAGCGGGCTGCCTGCTCAAAATTCAAATCTTCTGCCGCTTTATTCATCTGCTCATTTAAGCTTTTCAGCAAATCATCGTGATTGCCGGCAAAAAAATCATTGATTTTGGCAATCAGCTCACCGTATTCCTCTTTGGAAATCTTGCCTGCGCAAGGAGCATAGCAGCGCTTGATCTGGTAGTTCAAGCATGGTCTGTCATTGGTAAAGGTTTTCTGCTTGCAGGAGCGAAAGGGAAATATGCTGTGCAAAAGCTCTAAAGTTTCTCTTAAAACCGTCACTGACGGATAAGGACCGAAATATTTTCCGCCGTCTTTGACATAATGCCGGGTTACCAAAACTCTGGGGTAATCTTCATTGGTTATTTTTAAATAAGGATAGGTTTTATCATCTTTTAAGCTAATATTATATTTAGGTCGATATTTTTTGATTAAATTGCATTCTAAGACCAGCGCTTCTACTTCGCTGTCTGTAATGATATATTCAAAATCAGCAATATTGCGCACTAAAGCTTTGGTTTTCAGCGCTTCGGCAGGCAAGGTGCGAAAATAGGAACGCACACGATTTTTTAAATTCACCGCTTTGCCGACATAAATTATCTTCCCTTCTTGATTTTTCATCAAGTACACTCCGGGATTATCCGGCAAAGCCGCCAATTTTTCCGCTATGCTCACACTGCCGCCTCCTCTTTTCAAGCTTAGCCGCCGATTTTTTTAGCTGCCTGCATTTTTAAATAGGCTTGAATAAACTCGTCAATATCCCCGTCCATAACTGCCTGCACATTGCCTTTTTCTACATTGGTGCGATGATCCTTAACCATGCTGTACGGGTGGAAAACATAAGAGCGAATCTGGCTGCCCCAGCCAATTTCCTGCTGCTCACCCTGCAAAGCGGCTAATTCTTTCTCATGCTCCTTCATTTTTAGCTCGACCAGCTTACTGGTCAGCATCTTCATCGCTGTCGCTCTGTTTTGAATCTGCGAGCGCTCGTTTTGGCACTGCACAACTACTCCCGTCGGCAAATGGGTTATGCGCACTGCCGAATCAGTAGTATTGATATGCTGTCCGCCGGCACCAGTCGAACGATAGGTATCAATGCGCAAATCCTTAGGATCGATCTCGATAGAATCATCGTTTTCAACCTCCGGCATGACCTCCAAAGCGGCAAAAGAGGTATGGCGTCGTCCCGAAGCATCAAAGGGCGATATTCTTACCAAACGATGCACTCCTCTTTCTGCCTTTAAATAGCCAAAGGCATTTTCTCCTTTGATAAGCAAGGTGACGCTTTTAATTCCTGCTTCTTCACCGGCCAGATAATCCAAAACCGTGACACTATATTTATGGTTTTCAGCCCAATGCACATACATCCGATAGAGCATTTCTGCCCAGTCTTGCCCCTCAGTGCCGCCGGCACCGGGGTGAATGGAGATGATGGCATTATTGGCATCATATTGTCCGTTGAGCAAAGTTTCCAGTTCAAAGTCCTGCAATTCCTTCATCATCGGCTTTAGGCTTTCAAAGGCTTCGTTTAATAATTCCTCGTCGTCGCCCTCTTCTTTTGCCATTTCATACAAAGTTTCGCAGTCCTCCAGCATGGCTTTAACTTCATTGTAACGCTCAATCTTGCTGCGCAGGGTAGAAATTTGCTGCATTACCTTCTGCGCTTCTTCCGGATTATCCCAAAAATCAGCTGCTGCTGATAAATCTTCCAATTCCTTTATTTTCTGCTCTCTGGTAGCAAAGTCAAAGAGACTCCCTCAAATCTTTTAGGATTGCTCTGGCTTCCTCCAGAGTCTTTTTAATTTCAAAATCCATAAAATCACATCCTTATATATAAATCTCTCGTTTTTTCCCTTAAGTGCCTGACATTTATCTGCCGCAGCAATTTTTATATTTTTTACCGCTGCCGCAGGGACATAATTCATTGCGTCCGACTTTTTCTTTGTTGACTTTCGGCTTGTTTTTAGCCGGTGCTTCATCACCGTGGGTAGCATTTAATATATCCGTACGCTCTTGAGGTTTTTCCACCACTTGCACTTTAACCCGATACATCATCGATACGGTATCGTATTGGATAGCGTAAATCATATTTTGGAATGCCTCAAAGGCTTCATTTTTATATTCGATCAAAGGATTTCTCTGACCGTACGCCCGCAAATAAATACCTTGGCGCAGCTGATCCATCGCATCTAAATGATCCATCCATTTGCTGTCGACATTTTTCAGCAAAATCATGCGCTCCAAGCTGCGCATCATTTCGCTGCCCAGCTCTGCTTCCCGCTCTTCGTAGCGGTTAAGCGCAATATCCTTTAAGTATTGGCGCACATCATCGCCGCTCATGTTGGGAATATTTTCTCTGGGCAGGACATTTTCCATTGCGAAAACCTTTTCAAACTCTTGATCCAAGCTGTCCAAATCCCAAGCTTCCGGATAAGTTTCGCCTGCTGCAATATTAGTTACCATCTCATCAATGGTTTTCTCAGCCATCTTCAAGATGTTATCCTTCACATCTTCTTCCATCAATACCTGACGGCGCTCACCATAAATAATCTCCCTTTGCTGATTCATGACATCGTCATACTCCAAGACATGCTTACGAATCTCAAAGTTGCGGCTTTCCACCCGTTTTTGAGCATTTTCGATACTGCGGGAAATCATTTTGTTTTCAATAGGCGTATCGTCATTCATGCCGATTTTATCCATCATGCCGGCAATATTGTCCGAGCCGAAGCGGCGCATTAAATCATCTTCTAAGGAAATATAAAATTGGGTAGTACCCGGATCGCCCTGACGACCGCTGCGTCCGCGGAGCTGATTGTCAATACGGCGGGATTCATGGCGCTCGGTACCGATGATATACAAGCCGCCCAACTCTTTAACGCCCTCGCCTAAAACAATGTCCGTACCACGACCGGCCATATTGGTCGCAATAGTTACTGCGCCCCATTGTCCGGCTTTGGCAATAATTTCTGCCTCTTGCTCATGATATTTAGCATTCAAAACATTATGCGGGATACCTTTGCGCTTGATAATCTCGCTTAAAAGCTCCGATATTTCGATTGATACTGTACCGACTAACACCGGCTGTCCGACAGCATGGCGCTCAGCAACCATGTCAGCAACAGCTTTATATTTGCCCATCTGGGTGCGGTAAACTACATCTGGCTTATCGACACGAATAACCGGCTTATTGGTCGGAATCTGCACAACATCCATGCCGTAAATACCACGGAACTCGTCTTCCTCAGTTTTTGCTGTACCGGTCATGCCGGCCAGCTTTTTATACATGCGGAAGTAATTTTGGAAGGTAATGGTCGCTAAGGTCTGCGATTCCTTTTCAATATTAACGCCTTCCTTAGCTTCAATAGCCTGATGCAAGCCCTCGCTGTAACGGCGTCCAAACATCAAGCGCCCGGTAAATTCGTCAACGATGATGACTTCGCCGTCTTTGACGACGTAATCCCGGTCTTTTTTCATCAAAACCTGGGCTTTCAAAGCTTGGTTGACATGATGGCTCAGCTCCATATTAGCCTCATCTGCCAGATTCTCTACGCCCAAAAGTTCCTCCATGCGCTCAACACCGGCTTCGGTTAAAGTAACATTTTTCTGCTTTTCATCAACGGTATAGTGCTCCTCCGGCTTCAAGAGGGTGATCAAACGAGCCACTGTTTTATATAACTCTCTGGGTTTAGCGGCAGCACCGGAAATGATTAACGGAGTACGGGCTTCGTCGATTAAGATGCTGTCGACCTCGTCCACCAAGGCAAAATTTAATTCCCTTTGTACCATATTATTCATCTGCATAACCATATTATCACGCAGATAGTCAAAACCAAACTCATTGTTGGTGCCGTAGGTAATATCGGCATTGTAGGCTTCTTTTCTTTGGGCAAAGTCCAGACCATGAACAATCAAGCCTACTGATAAACCTAAGAAATTATAAAGCTTGCCCATTTGCTCACTGTCGCGGGTAGCCAAATAATCATTGACTGTGATCAAATGCACGCCTTTACCGGTCAGAGCATTCAAATATATCGGCAAGGTTGCCACTAAAGTTTTACCTTCACCAGTTTTCATCTCGGCGATACGTCCTTGATGCAGAACCATGCCGCCCATCAGCTGCACATCAAAATGACGCATGCCCAAAACTCTTTTGGAGGCTTCCCGCACTACCGCAAAAGCTTCCTCCAAGATATCGTCTAATGTTTGCCCATTAGCCAAACGCTCCTTAAACTCGGCAGTTTTTCCCTGCAATTCTTCATCACTCAAAGCCTCCATCTGAGGCTCAAGGGCATTGATCCGCGCCACAGCTTTTTCCAATTTTTTTATGTCTTTTTTATTGTCGTCACTAAATTTTTTAAACAAAACTTCTATACCCATTTTATTTAAACACCCTTTCAATATTTTTTGGTGTGCAAAGCTTTCTCTTTATCATATAACAAAACCAGCGAAAAAACAAGAGATTTTACTCATTTTTCGTCATTTTTACATTAATCTCCGAACGCTTTTCACCAGATATTTCTATAATTTATTTCGACGTTAAACGTAAAATATTTGCCAAATATCTATATAGAAAATTTATAAAAAACATTTACTTTTGCCGAGAAGTATGCTATACTGTAGTTGAAAAGAAAGGTGACTTTCTTTAGTTGATTTATAAAGGAGAGGTTTTTATGAAACTCAAATTAAAAACAAAAAACACACAAATCACCGATGCCTTAAACGATTATGTATACAAACGTTTGGGTAAGTTGGAAAAATATTTTACCGAGGAAATGACCGGTACGATTACTTTGATTGTCGAGCAGCATTCATTGCATAAAGTAGAAGCAACTATTCCCATTGGCAGCTATATCCTTAGGGCAGAGGCTCAAAGCGACGATATGTACGCTTCCATTGACGCAGTTGAGGAGAAATTGGAGCGTCAGATTCGCAAATACAAAACCCGCATCAATCGCAAATCCAAGGAAACAGGAGTCTCTGCCCCTGTGATTAGCGAAGAAGCACCTGATACTTTGCAGGAAAATGGTGAAATTACCCGCACTAAACATTTTGCCGTTAAACCAATGAGCGAAGAAGAAGCAATTATGCAAATGGAATTGCTCTCTCATGATTTCTTCGTTTTCCAAAATGGTGCCAGCAACGAAATCAATGTCGTGTACAAACGCAAAGATGGTAATTATGGAATTATTATTCCTGAGTTAAGCTGATATAATGTTTTTTGATAATTAGTTTGGATAATTATTTTTTATTTTATTGATTGTGTTTTATTATTAAAGCGTTCCAATTAAAAAATAAAAAAACTCTTGCTAAATTATCACAAAACAGTTATAATCAATATTAGTAACAGGTAAAATGTTACAGTTTATTCTTGAGAGGATGGGTTTTAATGCAAGGTAAAGTAAAATGGTTTAACGCTGAAAAAGGCTATGGCTTCATCGAAGGTCAAGACGGCAAAGATGTATTCGTACATTTTTCTGCTATTGAACAAGAAGGCTTCAAAACTTTAGAAGAAGGTCAAGAAGTTGAATTCAACGTAGTTGAAGGCGCTAGAGGTCCTCAAGCTGCTAATGTTGTAAAACTTTAATATATATAGTTAAAGATTTTGACAGACGCAATTAACCACATCGAAAGATGTGGTTTTTTTATTTGCATTTTTTTCAAAGCACAAATAATAAAAACCGATAAGCCTGAAGCTTATCGGTTTTAAGCATTTCAAATCTGCGCGGTTCAGGCGACTTTTGATAAATCAGACGCAACCGGTAGGTTTTGGCAAGCCAGCAACTTTGCAGGCTCCTTTAGCAGGACCAGATGGGAACAAATCATAGATTTCTTTTAAGGAGAAACCGGATTGTTTGGTCATCTTACGGATCATAGGAGCGATACCGTACTCAGCAAAGTAATCTTTCAAGTATTTGATCAATTTCCAATGATCTTCGGTTAATTCATCAATACCTTCTTCTTTTGCTAAATATCTAGCAACGTCTTCATTCCATTGGTCTAATACAACGATAAAACCGTCTTCGTCTAACTCTACAGTTTGGCCATTAACTTCAATTGTTGGCATTTTGTAAGCACCTCACATTTTAAATTTGTCTAATTCTACTTTGGGATCAACAAACTCAGGATATTCAACCAGATAAGTTCTCAGCATCTCGGCAGCCTGATCAATACCTTCGCCAATGCCCATTTTATACTCACTGGCTTTAGTATTTTTCATCTCATAGGCATATGCATCCCAAAATGCCAATAACTCTATGCAGTCGTCCATCAATGACATTTTTCATCCCTCCTAAATACTATGCGAAGCATTGCTCCGCACAGCATCAAGCAACATCTCTTACGCCTTTGGCAAGGTAACGTAAGAAGTTCCCAAATAAAGGAATTCTACCTTACCCTCTTTGGCTAATTCGTTTACTGCTAAGTCAATTTCCTTTTTAGAAACGCCTAAAGCAGTTGCGATTTCTTTATTTTTAGCTTTTTTTCCTTCCGGAGCTAAAAATTCCAAAATCTTAGCTTCTAATTCTTCTCTTGTGTACTCAGCCATTTTAAACACCACCTTAGTAAAAATAGTTTACCACACTTTAAACCAAATTACTCGGTGAATTTGAATTGAGCGTTGGTACGGAAGGTTTTTACGGAGAAGGTAAAGTCGTCGATGTGTTTATCGGTGAACTCTAAACCAGTCATCTCGAAGAATTTCTCCCAACCGATTCTCTCAATCCATTCGCCATATCTTTCGCCCGGACGAGCATTCTCTACCCAAACCTCAACCAAGTTTCTGATAGCTTTTACTAAGCTGTCCCATCTCGGAGGCTCGTTAGGAATGTAAGGAATTACTAACTTACTGAATGCAGGACCTTTACGAGTAGTGGAAACTTTACCACCAACAAATACAGCGATACCATCGTTTTCAGGGTCTGCGATCGGTAAGGACGGGCAGACAGAGAAGCAGTTACCGCAGTACATGCATTTCTCCTCGTTGATGATAACGGATTTAGCTTTCGGATTAGGTCTGATAGCAGCATTCGGGCAGGAAGCAACAACATTTGGAATTTCGCAAGAGTTAGCAACACCGGCATCGTCTACACGAGGAATCTTTCTGTGAACACCAACAAATGCGATATCGGAGCAGTGTACAGCACCGCACATATTCAAGCAGCAAGCCATAGAAATTTTCAATTTAGCCGGCAGATCATCTCTCTTGAAGTACTCATAGAGATCATCCATAACTGCTTTAACAGTACCGGAAGCATCAGTAGCGGAGGAATGGCAGTGTACCCAGCCTTGAGTATGAATTAAGTTTTTCAAGGATTTGCCGGTACCGCCAACAGGCCAGCCAGCAGCTTCCAAAGTTTCTACTAATGGATCAATATTTGCATGATCAACCAACAAGAACTCAACGTTATGACGGCTGGTGAAACGCAAATGACCATCACAATATTTGTCTGCTAATTCAGCAAACCATCTTAAGGTTACGGTGCTCAATAAACGAGGAGAACCTACACGTACAGTGTACAAAGCACCTTCTGGACCAACGTGTTTCATAACGCCGATTTTTTCATACTCATGATACTGCCATTTGCCGTAGTTCTTTTGGCACATTTCAGGCATTTTGTCCCAATAATGGGGAGGTCCGATATCAGTAGGAGCGAATTGTGCGATCATTATTTGTCACCTCCGTTAAAATCTTCTGGATACCAGAAGTAGTATGGGTTTTCACGCGGATGTTTAACCATCTGCGGAATTGGATCTAATTCAACGGCTTTCAAGAATTCAGCCATACCTTTTCTGTAAATTAACTCACCGAGACGTTCACGAACTTTGGCGTTCTCATCCCACCATTCCCAAACTTTCTCTAAGAAATCTTTCAACTCTTGATAATCGTCTTCTTTGTCTAATTTCATGAAAGGAACGATAACCCAAGAGAGGAATGCGGATTGTACGATAGTAGCTTTACCACCGAGCATGATGGTAGCACCTTTTTCTTGACCTACATGCAAAGCTTTAGGCATAGCATTGATGCAGTGCATGCATTTAGTGCAGTTTGCATTATCAATGTTAATTTCTTTTTTCTCTGCATCATAGCTGCAGCAAGCAGTCGGGCAGTAGCCGCAAACTAAGTTTTCAATATCTAAACCTGCGTCAGCATATTTAGCAACTTCAGCTTGATCTACAATGATAGCGTCTCTCCATTTACCAATGATGGAAATGTCAGCACGAGCCTGAGAAGCAACGCAGTCGTTAGGACAAGCAGAAATTTTAATTTTGGATTTGTAAGGCCACATTGGTCTGTGCAACTCAGTTTGATAAGTTTGAGTTAAGTTGTAGCACAAATCCAAGCTGTCAAAGCAAGCGTATTCGCAACGACCAGGACCAACGCAGCAGCTGGGAGTTCTTAAGTCAGAACCGGAACCACCCAAGTCCCAACCAGCTTCGGACAAATCATTGAAGCAAGGTTGCAAATGTTCGGTAGTAGTTCCCAAGAATACGATGTCACCGGTAGCGCCGTGGAAGTTGGTCAAACCGGAACCATGTTTTTCCCAGATATCGCAGAGAGTGCGGATATCATCGGATTTATAGAACCAACCGGAAGGTTGATTGATACGTAAAGTATGGAACTCAGTAACCTCAGGATATTTTTCCGGATTATCAGTATAACGACCGATTACACCGCCGCCGTAACTTCTAACACCAACGATACCGCCGTGTTTCCAGTGAGGACGTTTTTCGTTAAAGGAATCTTCGAGCAAATCGAGCAATGCTGTACATTGAGAAGCATGGGTAGCATTTCCGTCAGCAGCACTTTTTTCGATCTCTTTGATGTAAGAAGGCCATTTGCCGTTCTTTAATTCATCAATCATAGGTCTAACTTTGCTTGACAAATTCATACACCTCCGTAGTATAAAAATATAATAGTTAATTAATGCTTTTTAGCAAAATTAAAACTCGCTAATAGTGATAGCTTCAGCCGGGCAAATAGCAGTGCAGGAATAGCAACCCATACACTCATTTTCGCCAACTACGCTTTTTCCGTCTTCGATAGTATAAACGGAACCAGGGCAAGCAGCAGCACAAGCTCCGCAGCCTACGCATTTATCTGCGTCTACAGAAACCATATACATCTTTCGTACATCTCCTTTCTTTGATTTTAGATTGTTCGCAAATGAATATCACAAAATCCCAGCAACCTAACATTCGAAATGAATGTACTCAAACACACTTCTATCTTCCCATATTTGCGCCGATTTTGCAAGAGTATTTCGCAAATTTTTTATAAATATATTGTATCTTTTTTATCTTCTATTCCAGCATTTCTTGTGTTATTTATTTTTTTATGAATTTATTAGCCAATTTTACGAAATTATCCGCCCAATCTTCCACCGACGCTGCATGCAGGTGATGATAGCAGGCTAAAACATTCTTATAACACAAACCGTCATAACCATTCCTGATGCCTTTTCCTCTTTTCGTTTGATAAGCAAAGTTCACCTCATCAGCTAAATTGACGATGCGGGAATTGTGAAACTCGTGACCTAAGATTGTTTCTCCTTTTTCAAAGAAAACCTGTCCCTCTAACGCCTCTTGAATAGCATAGCCATGTCCCTGCGGCTTCTTCTCCATTTGCACATCACAGTCAAATAAGCCAACCATAGAATAGTTTCTATCATTATTGATAATATTCCTGCATAAATACATCAAACCTCCGCATTCAGCATAAATAGGCATGCCTTTCTCGGCTTTGGCTTTCACTTCTGCCATCAATGTCTTATTGGCAGAAATTTCTTCCGCCATCACTTCCGGAAACCCTCCGCCGATATACATTCCTGCTATATCAGGCAAATGGTTGTCTTTCATGGAGTCAATATAGACTATCTCCGCTCCGGCTTCTTCCAAAGCCTCGATATTCTCCGGATAATAAAAGCTGAATGCCCGGTCTCTTAAAACACCTACCCGGCATTTTTTGTCCTCTACCACAATCGGAGCACTCTTTACTTCGCCCTCTAATGGCTTAGCTGCTTTGGCAATCTCCAAAATTCTTTCGATATTGACATTATCGCCGATCAAACTGCCTAATTTATCCACCCGTTTTTGCAAACTCTCCATCTCGCCGGCAGGAATCAAGCCTAAATGGCGGTCGGGTATTTCAATATCGCTGGATTTGGGGATAGTGCCGAGAATTTCAATATTGCAATATTTTTCGATTGACCCGGTCATAATATTTTGATGTCTGGCACGGGCTACATTATTCAATATCACCCCGCCGAACTTTAAGCGCTCGTCAAAGCTTGTAATGCCATTAATGAGAGCCGCCACTGACCGAGTGATTCTTTGACAATTAACCACCAGAATAATCGGCGCATCTAACATATTAGCAATCTCCGCCGTGCTGTTGCTGCCCTCGATATCAAGTCCGTCAAATAATCCCATTGCCCCTTCAACAATGCTTATGTCCTTGTTTAAGCTATGTTTAATAAAGGTGCTTTTAATCTGCTCTTTATCCATCATAAAAGCATCTAAATTGCGGCATTCTACTCCGCCGGAGGCAAAGGTCATCCAGCTGGGGTCGATATAATCCGGTCCTTTTTTAAATGGCTGCATCTGATAACCACGATTGTATAAAGCCCGCAAAAGCCCTAAGGTAAAGGTTGTCTTTCCTGAGCGACCTTGACCGGCTCCTACTACTATGCGAGGTATATTATACTGCATAAATTACCTCCTATCTCTCATAAATGCCCGCAAGCTATTATATCATAAGCTCTACGGGCATTTGTAGATAAAATTTTTGCCATTTGACAAATTATAAAACGATATTAACCAGTTTGTTGGGAATTACTACTACTTTCTTCGGCTCTTTGCCGTCTAAAGCAGCGGCAATTTTTTCCCGGCTCAGCACTTGTGCTTTAACCTCTTCCTGAGCCAAATCAGCCGCCAATTCCACTCTGTCACGAACCTTGCCGTTGATCTGTACTACTATAGTTACTTCATCAACACTCAAAGCCTTCTCATCAACTACCGACCATGTTTGCTTGTGAATGCTGTCAGTATGTCCGATTTCATGCCACAATTCCTCGGTAATATGCGGTACAAAAGGCGCCAACAGCAACAATAACCCTTCTTCTGCTTCTGTCATGACAGCTTGGTTATTATTATTTTCTTTATACTGATACATGCCGTTAACCAACTCCATAATAGCGCTGACCGCTGTGTTGAAGTTGAAACGCACGCTGATATCCTCAGTTACTCTTTTAATGGTGTTGTGCAATAATCGGCGCAAATCCTTCTCTGCTTTGCCGAAACTATCGCCGCCCTGAGCTTTGCCGGCTTCGTAAATGTCGATAATCCGCCATACTCTGTTTAAGAAGCGATAGCAGCCTTCTACCGCCTGGTCATTCCACTCCAAATCTCTTTCCGGCGGAGCGGCAAAGAGAATAAACAATCTGGCAGTATCAGCACCGTATTTGCCGACTATTTCTACCGGGCTTACAGTGTTGCCTTTGGATTTGCTCATCTTGCTGCCGTCTTTTAAAACCATGCCTTGAGTTAAGAGATTTCTAAACGGTTCTTCCACCTCAACCAAGCCTAAATCATGACAAACCTTGGTGAAAAATCTGGAGTACAGCAAATGCAAAATCGCATGCTCGACACCGCCGATATATTGGTCGACATCTAACCAGTAATCAGCCTTTTCTTTTCTGAACGGTCTTTCGGTATTTTTGGGATCACTATAGCGCATATAATACCAGCTGGAGCACACAAAAGTATCCATAGTATCGCTTTCACGGCGAGCCGGAGCCCCGCAGATAGGGCAAGTGGTGTTGATAAACTCGTCCATGTATTTTAACGGCGACTCACCGGTTGGCTTAAACTCAATATCACTGGGCAGTAAAACCGGCAGCTGATCTTCCGGCACCGGCACCGCACCGCAGTGCTCACAATAAACAATGGGAATCGGTGCTCCCCAGAATCTCTGGCGGCTTATGAGCCAGTCACGCAGACGGAAATTAACCTTTTTCTCGCCGTCGCCGCTTTTAGCCAATTCCTCAACAATAGCGCTCTTTGCCTGCTCATTGTCCATGCCGTCAAATTTACCGGAGTTGATTAATTTGCCCTCGTCAATATAAGCCTCGCTCATCTCCTCAGCCGTATACATACTGCCGTCTTTAGAGATAACCGGAATAATCTCCAAGCCTAATTTGCGGGCAAAGGAGAAGTCTCTTTCATCGTGGCTCGGTACACCCATAACTGCACCGGTACCGTATTCATAGATAACATAGTTACCGATTAAAATCGGCACTTCCTTGCCGTTGGCAGGGTTAATGGCATGAGCTCCGATAAACAAGCCCTCTTTTTCCAATTCGCTGGAGGAACGGTCTACTTCACTCAATTTTTGCACCTTGGTGATAAATTCTCTTACCTTACTCTCATACGCCGTGCCGGCAATCAATTTTTCTACCAAAGGATGCTCCGGCGCCATAACTACATAAGTTACGCCGAAAACTGTGTCCGGTCTGGTGGTGTACACCCAGAAATGTTCGTCGTTTTCAGCAATTTTAAAGCGCAGCATCGCACCTTCGCTGCGACCGATCCAGTTTTCCTGCATGGTTTTAACCTTTGCCGGCCAGCCTTCTAATCTATCCAAGTCATCTAATAATCTTTGAGCATAATCGGTGATTTTAAAGAACCATTGCTCCAAGGATTTTTTCTCTACGACCGAATCACAGCGCTCGCATTTGCCTTCCACTACCTGCTCATTGGCTAAAACGGTCTGACAGCCCGGGCACCAGTTAACGCTGGCTCCCTTTTTATAAGCCAAGCCGTTTTTATAAAACTGCAAAAACAGCCACTGTGTCCATTTATAATAATCCGGCAGGCAAGTCGTAACCTCACGGTCCCAGTCATAGCTTAATCCCAAAGCCTTTAACTGCATCTTCATATTGGCAATATTTTCTTTAGTCCATTTTGCCGGGGCTACGCCGTGCTTGATAGCGGCATTTTCTGCCGGCAAACCAAAGGAGTCCCAGCCCATCGGATGAAGTACATTAAATCCGTGCATAGTTTTAAAGCGGGCGATTACATCACCGATAGAATAATTGCGCACATGCCCCATATGCAGATTGCCCGACGGATACGGAAACATTTCCAAGCAATAATATTTCGGCTTCGGCGAATCCTCGCTCACCTTGTAAATTCCTTCATTCTCCCAATTTTCCTGCCATTTCTTTTCGATGGCCGTAAAGTCATAACGTTCCTGCATCTTGCTTCCTCTTTTCTGTCACGAGTTCTTTTTTCGCATAATGTCTTTATTATATAAAAATTATTCTGCCTTGTCAAATTTTTTCTTTTCCACAGCCTGCGTTATCTTCTCGATAGTTTCCGCGCTGATCACATGCTCAATACGGCAGGCATCTTTTGCCGCAGTATCCTCCGACACTCCCAATACTTCATGCAAATAATCGGTAATCAGACGATGCCTATGATAAATTTCCTCCGCTTTTTTTCGTCCTACTTCGGTAAAATTGATCATGCGGTTATCGTCTAAATAAATCAATCCCTGTTCTTTCAAAATTTTGACGGCTCGGCTGATGCTTGCTTTGCTATATTCCATTTCATTAGCCACATCGATGGCTCTGACATAGCCTTGACGCATTTTTAAAAGCAGTATAGTTTCTAAATAATCTTCGCCTGATTCCTGCATCAGTGTCCCCTCCTTAATTTTTCAAGTTTCATCATGCTAACTACTGTCATTATACACCCTTTGTATATTTTTTTCAAACTTTAGAATTTAATATTGCCCAATTATCGGCAAAATTATTTTTTATCTAAGTTGTCAGCATAAAATATATCAGCTAAATATATTCTTTATATCTTATCCTCTTCTGCCAGTTCATAATCAGCACGCTGCTGATAATTAAAACGATGCCTAAAAAATTTCCCAAGCTCAGCTCCTCTTTAAAAACGATGCCCCCGATCAATGTCGCCGTGATAGGCTCGCTGGTTGCCAAAATCGCCGCCAGAGAATTCTCCACTCCACTCAAGCCTTTAGTATAAAGCACATAAGGAAAAATACACGTTACCACACCCATGGCTAACACCAGCACTATCAATTTTAAATCCGCCGCCTGAGCTATTAAGCCCACCTCGCCGAAAGGAGCAATGCCTATAAAGGCAAACAAAAACGTATAAAAGGCAATAGTTTCCGATTGGTAGCCCTTATTTAACGCAAAACGACCGAATATGCTGTATAAAGCATAGCAAATGCCGCTGGCTAAGCCAAAAAGCAGCCCCTGCCAGGATAGCACCAATTCTCCTTCTGCCGCACCGGTGATAAAAACACATCCTGCCAGCATGACTATTAATGCCGTCACTTTTCTTTTATTGAGCCTTTCTCCGAAAAGCACTGCCGAAAACAGCATGACATATGCCGGCGAAGTGCTCAGCAATAACGCCGCCACCGACAAGGTCGTATACTGCATGGCAAAAAAATATGTAATATTTAAGCACAGCATACTGATCATGCCGCTGCCGATAAAGCACCATAAATCCTTAATTTTCACCTTAAACAAGCCCTTTGAGGTGCCCATCAGCACCAAACCCAAACCTACTGTCGCCACCAGCATCCTCAGATAAACTATTTGCAGCTGGCTTAAGCCGTAAACGGTTATAAAACGGTTAAAAAAGCCCATGCTTCCCCACATGCAGCCGGCGGCAATGATCATTGCCCAAGATTTTTTTGCTACTGTTCTTGTCATTATTAAGCCTCTTCTCATTTTCATTGCTTAATATTTTATCATTGCCGTTTCGGTTTGTAAACATGTCCGGAAAAAATTTTTTCACTTTTACTCATAGATATCTATCAGCTTCAGCTTAAACTTGCTTTCGACTTGGATATTAAGCTTCGCTAAATAATTCTCGCCGTCATAGCGGGCAAAATCCTTGTGATGGTAGCTGTTAAGCCATTGACCCAAATGCAGAAAATCGATGTTCTGCCCGACAGCGTAATTTAAACATTTTTCCGCTTCTTTTTTTACATATTCATTAACCTTCTCTTCGATCACCTTCTTGTCATACTCTTTTTTGCCTACCGGTCCTTTGGCTCCCAATATTTCTGCCAAATTGACATCGCCTTTAATCGTAATAGTTAAAACCTCATCTTTCCATGACAAATCAGCCTTGCTTTCTTTGATGGAAAACGTAATATCCCCATCGCCTAAAGGATTTTTAATCACAAAAGCGCCGTCATGAATTTCATCGGTTATAAAACGATACCCTTCGATATATTCTTCATCCATCCACTCGATTAGCTTGTTATTTTGAATTAAAGCCGCACCTTCTAACTGAGGAATTTCTTCATCGGCTTTAGTTAACTCACTGGCTTTAGCCAAACCAATACACGGCAGTAAATAAGCTCCTCCGCCTTGATAGTTGTCCCAAACAAAGCAATCATTTAAAGTTACTGCCGAATTTTTATATCTGCCCTCTAAATCCTTCAGCAAAGTGTAAATATAAAAGGTGTTGACCTTGCTCTGCTCCTTAGAAATCTCCAGCATTTCCGCTCCGTTTCCTTGAACAGCTACCACATAGTCATTGCGCCTAAACTGGCTGCTGCGGAAAAAATAATCCAAGGAAGTATCTACATCATCCAGCGTGCCTTCGCCCAAGATTACCAACTGCATATGCCCCCAATGCACTTCGTGGGGGGAACGATTGTTTAAATCCTCGATGGCTTTGTAAATGCTCTCGCCTCTGCCCTCTATTAGCCAAGTAGGCGCTTCCTCGCCTCCTTGACTTTCATCTTTGGGCAGCATGAGCATGACAGTAATAATGTATTCTTCATCTATTTTGTCTATCGCCATCGTCGTAGCAAAGCTAACCTCCGTAAATTCGTTTTTATCCCAGCAGCCGCTGAGCAAAAGCGCACTTATCAATATCAGGCACAAATACCGTCCCTTACTTTTCATGGACCTTACTCCTTCGCCAGAAAATCAAGATAATGATGACCCCTGCCGTAATTCTGCCAAATACCCTTGCTAAGAAATTAAAAGCATACAAATCATCAAAAATAACCAGCACAATCCAAATAACTGCCCCTAAAACCAAAGGCAGATAGCCTTTCATCTTTTCCTCTCCCAGCCAAATCGCCTTAATACCGTTAAAAAATAAAGCTCCGCCCAGCACCCCCATCGCCAGCCAATGCCAAATCGCCAAAGCTTCTATGCGTAGGGTAGATTGCCCAAAGGTCAGTATTCCCATCAACTCAAAGGGAATAAACAACAGTCTTTCGCTCTCTATTGCTCCGAAAACTCCGTAAGCCAAAAGCTGCTGTGCCAATAAAAGCCCAATATGCCCCCACAATGCCAAAGAGCTTATTTTAAAGGCATTTTCCGGACGGCGCAAATAAGGATACATTTGCGCCAAAATAAAGCTTTGGGCATAAATAGGCAAAGCAAATAAAAAACAGCGGAAAAAATTATCATACTGAATTTGCAAAGGCAAAATATTCATCAGGCAAAAATTATCCATATTGCCAATTCCTGCAATTACATAAGCCACCAACGATAAGGGAATTATCATCACGCTGAGCCAAGCTATATTGATTAAATCATGCAGCGCCAAATAGCATAACGGCACCAGTGCCATCACCAATAAAACCCCTTTGGGCGTATCCCGCAGAAACTCCGTTTCCAGCATCCCGCAAAAAGAATCAATAGCAATAATGACTATTGCCAAGTAAAAGAAACTCAAAATTACCCCTTGACATTTTTGCCAAAGGGAAGCATTTTGGCTTTTTAACGAAAAAAACCGTCCGTCCTTGCCTAAGCGCAATGCCAAAAAAATGACTATTTCGCCTACTGCTGCGCATAACAGCAAAACACCTATCACGCCTAAAGCTTGAGTTTGCGCCAGATTATAAGGTAATATCACCCCGTAAGCATTGTTATAAACCATGAACATCAAAAAGAAAAGCTGACCGGAGGAGATTTTATTCATAGCCATTCCCCTTCACCTTTAAAAAGTTGCGCTGCCAAAAATTCTGCGGGGTATTTTCTTTGGCTTTGGTAAACTGCGGTTTGGTCATCATCTGCCAGCGCGGTGCTCTAATTATCACATCTTTAAGCCCCCTGAGCTTCAAAGGAGCGATAGGTTCCAGATAAAAACAACCGACTGATTTCAGATTCACCAAATGAATCAGCAAAAACAAGACGCCGACCATTACCCCGTAAAGCCCGGCAATAGCCGCTAAAATCATTAGCGGAAAGCGAATCAGCCGGATAGGATAGGAAAACTCAAAGGAAGGCACCGTAAAGGTTCCGATCGCCGTCAAGGCAACTACTACCACTACCTGCGGAGCAATTATCTGCGCCTCCACCGCCGCCTGACCGATAACCAACGCTCCCACTATACCTAAAGTATTGCTGATCGCCCGAGGCAGGCGAATACTGGCTTCCCGCAGCAATTCTAAAGCCGCTTCCATGATTAACGCCTCCAAAAACGCCGGAAAAGGTTTGCCCTCTCTGGCGGCGGCAATTGAAATTGCCATTGCCGTTGTCAGCATATCCTGATGATAAGAGGTTATGGCTATATATAACGCCGGAAACAGCACTGCCACAAAAATACCGATATATCTTATCCATCGAGCAAAGCTTCCCGCCCAGATGCGGCTGTAATAATCCTCCGCCGTCTGCAAAAACTGCACCAATAATGCCGGCGCAATCAAAACCTCCGGCGAACCGTCCACTATTATTGCCACCCTGCCCTCCAAAAGATTGGCGCTGACCCGGTCGGGTTTTTGGGTAATCTGCATCTGCGGAAACGGCGAATAAGTATTATCCTCGATATACTGCTCGATACAGCCGCCATCTAAAATACTGTCTACTTCCTTGATAGCATCTAACCTTCTTTGAATTTCCTCCACAATTTTTTCATTGACAATTCCGTCTAAATAAGCCACCGCTACCTTGGTCTTGGTCATTGTGCCGATGGTGCGAATCTGAATTTTTAATTTTTCTGTATGTAGGCGCCGTCTGAGCATAGAAACATTGTTGATGATGCTTTCATTGAATGCTTCCTGCGGTCCCCTTAAAGTAGCCTCATTGGTCGCCTGCCCGATAGAACGCATATTCCAGCCTTTGGCGCCGATAATATAAAGCTCCGTGGCTTTATCCACCAAAAGCACGCCGTCGCCGTCCTCCAAGCCCTTTGCCGCTTCATTGAGATAGGCGCTTTCTTTTAATTCACCTACTGCCAGCAATTTTTCGCCGATATCCCGATAGCTGACCTCACCCTCTGCTGCTTGCAGTGCCGCCAATACATCGACATTGAGCAGGCGTTTATCGATTAAACCATCAAAAAAACACAAGGCAGCATCTCGGCTGCCGATTTTAAATTCCCGCAGGACAAAATCATTGGATTCGCCGAATCTTTCCTTAAGCCAGGCAATGTTTTCACTCAATAAATAGCTGATTGGCTGATTAGGTCCGGAAAATTGCTTTTCAGTTTCTTTTTCGAGCAGCTTTTGTACGCTTTTTTGTGGTTTTCTCATATTTCACCTGCTTTCTAATGTCTGACGATTAAATATATCCCGCCTTCCAAATCATGCACCATGGCTTTAAATATCCTTGCTAATAACAGCGCCTTGCGCTGTGCCTGCTCAATGGTATCCACCCAAAAAATCGCCTGCGCTCCGCTTAAATCGGTAGCATTGTCCTTGGTCGCTACGATAGCGATGATATCACTCATTTTTCTCCCCCTCTTTTGCCGCCTCCCGACCAATCTGTGTAGCCAACGGCTTTAAAATGGCACTTTCTAAAAGAGGAGTGCGGCTGACTGCCTTCAGCACACAGGCAACATCCCGTTCATTAGGCAAAAAATAAATACCGATCGCTCCGCTGTCAACATTTTTGCGCGCCATCGGGGTAAATGCCGGTTCGCCAATCTCCGCTTTAGAGCCTACCAAAGCTGCCACATCGTGCAAGATTGCCTGCCTTTGTCCCAAATTATTCAAGCTCGCCCGGGCATCAGCATCTTTTGGCTCTAAAACTACTCCGATGCCTTCCTGCAAAATTTTCTGCTTGACCGCTTCTTCGCCCACATTCATGATGATAATATCGTCCACCATTAATAATGGTCCTTGAAAGCTGAGCTTACCCTCACGGATTTTTGCTACCTGCCCGATGGTTTTGCCACTCATGAGATGGCGGCTCAGGACAATCATCACAGCTCCTAAAACCACGCCGCCCCAAATATTGATAAAGATAGCCCCGCCGCAGGTGACCAGCGCCACCAGCATGACTAAATAATTGCGCGCCTCAAACACCTTGGCAATGCCCTCAATATAATCAGTTCCCCGCGGCACCAGCTGATTTTCCTCTAATTTAAGCAGTGTTTCCCGCTCCATATTGCGAATATCCCGAAATTGCTGAGCGCACAAAACCAGAAAAGTAATCGCTGTATATTCTTTTTCCAAAAGTGCCGGAATAGCAATAGCAGCCAAAGCAGCCGCTATTGCTCCCAGCGAAAGATGAATTATATAGCCATGCGGATAGGACGGGTAATTGCGGTAATCACTGCACAAAAGATACAGCCTGTCCATAAAGCCCATTGCCATCGCCAGAATTATTGCCGTTACATAGGCACTCATCTTTGCCCATCCTTTTTAGTAAACCAGTAAACAGCCGCTCCGGCTGCCAATACTACAAAGACAATCAATACTATCGGCCAGATGCTGCCTTGGCTTTCAGCATTATCTGCTGCTTGCTCAGTTTCATCGGCGTTTTCTTCGCCGGCATTATCTTCATTGGCAGCATTAGTGGTATTGCCGGCAGTGCTGTCGCCGGAAGCGCTGGAAACCTGCAAAAATCCAGGCAATTCTTCGGCGAATATTTTGGCGCCGGCTTCAGCTTCCTCTAAGCTATTGGTATGTGTACCCACTTCCAATAAAATCGAATGCGGTGCCAAATCCTGATTATATTCTCCTTTAGCAATATAAATAGACTTGATTAGTCCGGGCTTGGCTTCATCATAATAAGCCTTTAATTGCTCAGCAAAAGCTTCGTTTTCCTCGCTGTTTTCATTGCTGGCGCCGACAACCAAGCGAATCTGGGTGACCTGCTCACCGTCTACTTCGTTCTCATAAAATTCCGGATCCGGCACGCCGTCACGATGCACATCAATTATCATCGAAACATCGCCGCTTTTTAATAAATCAGTTGCCGTTTCTCTGGAACGGTCATAGGCATCAGCATCATGAGGATCATGGATGTTGTCGCTGTGCAAAACCTCTATACCTTCGTCTTCCAAATAAGTGGCTATGGTTTCCGCTACTTCTAAAATATCACCGCCGCCTTCCTGGCTCTCGGTGCCGGAAGTGGGCACATAAGATTCATCGGAATGAGTAGCATAAATAGCTACAGTTTTGGTGCCGGCTTCAGCCAAATTGCTCTGCTCCATAACCGGCTTTGCCAAAACCGGCGCCTCGTAATCCATAATTTGTTCACAATGCGCCTTAAATCCTTCATCATCTATCACACTAACCCGATAGCGGCGATTGTCGCTTAAAATAATTTCATCATCTTCAAAGCAAACCCGATTCATTCGCTCCAATTCTTCGCCGGATTCTATATCATGCAGCATATAAAAACCGCCCTCATCCAGCTCATCCATTTCTTCGTACTCCCGCATTAAATCTGCCCAAGCTTGCGTGGCAAGCCCAACACTTAAAACTACACCTAAGCAAATAATTATCCAGATGTTTATTTTCTTTTTCATAAAAAATACCTCCTTTTTTGCCTATTGTGCGTTAATATCCGGCTAAATATACATCAAGAGCTTCTTTTAATTTTTTTAAAATTTTTCCCACAAAAAAAATCCCCGAAAACGGGGATTGATAGACTTTAATTTTTACATGATGCCGGTTTCTTCCATCTTGCGGCGGAAATAATTTTTAGCTTTATAAACCTTTTTCCAGGTGAGCAAGCCGATAATAATGCAGGGCGGCACATACAAAAATTCCAAAAATACATTGAGCCAGTACATATTGCCATAAAACCCGGCAATGCATTCTCTGGTAGCTGCCAGAGCAAAATTAAAGGGCAATACCGAATTGACTGCTGAGAAAAATTCCGGCATAACCTCGCTGGGAAATGTTCCGCCTGAGCCTGCTACCTGCAAAACCAGCAAAATTACCGCAATAGCCTTGCCTACATCATCTAACGCAATCGTCAAGGTGTAAACAATCTTATTAAAGGTGTAGCCGCATACTACGCAGACCAGCACAAATTTCCACGGTGACAAACATTGGATATGCAAAATGTAGAGATCACCTAACGAAACAACCAAAGCTTGCAGCACACCTAAAATGGAAAAAGTAATGCTTCTGCCAAAATATTGCTGATAGAGCCTGAAACCTTTAAATGCCGGATTGGTAATATTGACATTGAGGATGGCCGCTAAAATAAGCGCCCCGACCCACAAGGACAGCACTGTATAAAAAGGCGCCATCGCTGAGCCGTAATTAGCAATCGGATACATGGTGATAGTTTCAATATTGGTAGGCGAAGAAACAAAGGACGCCAGCTTCTGCGGGTCATTAGTCATCAGATTATAAAGATAGTTTTCCTCTCCCAGCTGTTCGCCTCGTTCCAAAATAGCGATGCAATCCTGAACCTGAGCGCGGCTGTGCTCCAGCAAACGCTTAATGCTGTCATAATTTTGCTCTTGATTGCTTAATAGAGCATCTAAGCCATTTAACGCTCCGCTTAAATTGGTAAGCATGCTTTGCAGCCGCTCTGCTGCCTGCGGAGTATCAACGGCGGTATTAATCAGATTATCCAGATTATCCGCCAATACCGGTGCTATCTTATCTTGGTAATACTCATGCATCTCATTGCAGGCGGTATCCATCTCCTGCAGGCTGTTTTCGATTTTCTGCATATTCTTTTCGCTGAATCTGCCGTAACCTTTTAAATCAGCCTCTAAATCATTGATATCATCTATTACTTTTTGCTCGCGGTCTTTAACATTGGCAATTCTCTCAAGCAAGCCTTGCTTGATTTGACCGTCTATAATAAAGAAATCATTAACAAAGGTCTCTGCTTTCTCCAGCAAAGCAATATTTTTTTCTGTTATGGTGGTTACACCATCTAATAAATCGGCTTGATCAGCTTCTTGAGCAAGATTTAAGGTAATATCCAGCTGCTTTTTAATGACCTCTGCCAGATCATCGGTATTAGCCATAATGCTCTCCAAAGTCAGCTCTGTAATATGAGCCAGATTCTTGCCCGCTGCTCCTAAATTCGCCGCATCAACACTATCGGTTTTTAATTTCTCCAAATCCTCTTTTAAATAAGGAATATCCTCTAAAGTATTTTCCAGCACAATTCCCGTTGATTTAAAGGAGCTGTCAATTATCGTTAAAGTATCCTCCATATTAACCAAAGCTTCATCAATCAAGCGCAAATTGGTTAAATTATCACCTAAAGTGGCATCTTTTACTTCGTCTAATTCGACGGCAATATCATTAACAGTTATCCCGAAAATCTCGGTCACCGTATTAACAAAAGATTCGTTGACCTGAGTTTTAATATTGGAAACTACTGTATCGGTAATTTTAGTTGCAATGGCATTTTTCTTAGCATTGACATGATATTGCAGGGTAGGATGCACAATATCATCGCTTAAAAAACTAAAGAAATCCTTGCTGAAATTCTCCGGCACAACTATTGCCGCATAGTATTCTCCTCTCTCCACTCCGGCTAATGCCTCTTCTTGCTCAACAAAAATCCAATTTATTTGATCATTCTCCCGCAAATTATTGACAAATTCGTCGCCGATGCACATTATAGTTTTATCGGGATCCAAAGCTAATTTATCCGCATTGGGCAAATCCTCAAAGTCCGCCAAAGCATCAGCGATAGTTACACCTTGATCCATATTGGCTACAGCAATATCCAAATTGCCGGTATTGCCGTACGGATCCCAGTTAGCCACAATATTAAACCAGGCATACAATGAAGGAATCACCACCAGCCCTATGGTCACTATTATTGCCACCGGGTTTTTCAGCAAACGTTTAGTGTCATCACAAAAAATCCGTAAAATTTCTCTCATCTTTTTTCCCCTTTAATGTCACTATTATTTTAAGTTTACAACGCCGCTATTCTTTAGTCAAGTCATGGGTAATATTTTTACTAAAACAAGATAATGCTAAGAAAATTCCCAAAAAAGATCTTGACAATTTTTTCTTCATACGCTATAATATTTAAAGTCTTGAAAAACGAGGGGTTTTAGCTCAGTTGGTAGAGCACCTGACTCTTAATCAGGGTGTCCAGGGTTCGAGTCCCTGATGCCCCAGAAAAACACAGCGGCTTGATATGCAGCTGTGTTTTTTTATTTTGCGAAATTTAATTTTCAATTTCTTGCGGCGGGTATATCCTTTTTTCATTGATTTTTTACCTTAAATGTGTTATATTATATAACGTTGCTTTAAATATCTTGCAAAATAACTTTAAGGATGTGCTATGAATGGAATTTAAAATGATTCACGAAAATTACAATGTCGCCAATTTAGATGCTTCATTAGCATTTTACGAAAAAGCCTTAGGCTTAAAGGAATTGCGCCGAATCAAAGGAAACGGCTTTACTATTGTCTATATCGGCAACCCTTCAAGCAATTTTGAACTGGAACTCACCGCTTTAGATGAGCATCCGCAAAAATACAATTTAGGCGAATGTGAATTTCATTTGGCTTTTCAAGCTGATGATTTTCAAAAAGCGCATGAGCTCCACCAAAAAATGGGCTGCATTTGCTATGAAAATCCGGAAATGGGGATTTATTTTATTGCTGATCCGGACGGATATTGGTTAGAAATAGTCCCCAGAGGATAAACTAAGCAAGCAATTAAAGAAAGGGTTGTTTTTATGAAAAAATCTTCAAATACTACGGAACATCTGGGTTTTAAAGAAATATGCGCCGTTTCCTTGATGCTTTTTGCCATGTTTTTCGGCGCCGGCAATATGATTTTCCCGCCCACTTTAGGTGCGGCGGCAGGCGAAAATGTTTTTACTGCCCTGTTGGGCTATGTCATGGGCGATGCAGGCTTAGCAATTTTAGGTATTGCTGCTGTCAGCTTAGTCGGGCAAGACTTGCACGATTTAGGTAATTTAGTGGGCAAAAAATTTGCCGTAGTTTTCGCTTTGGCTATTTACCTTTTAATCGGACCGCTTTTTGCTTTGCCTCGTACAGCAACTGTTTCCTTTGAAATTACGATAGTGCCCTTCTTAAGCGGCGAATCCAAGCTCTTAGCTTCTGTAATTTTTACCTCTATATTTTTCTTTTTGGCTTACTATCTCAGCCGCAATCCCAAAAAAATTGTTGAAATCGTCGGCAAAATTTTAACTCCGCTGCTTTTGTTTTCCATCGCTTTAATTTTTATTACTGCGCTGTTAAATCCTTACGGCGAAATCGGACAAGCAACCGGCGGCTATCAGGATTATCCCTTCTTCACCGGTTTTATCGAAGGCTACAATGCTGTAGACGGACCGGCAGGATTAGCTTTTGCGGCAGTTGTCATCACCGCTATCCGCGGGATTGGCTTGCGCTCGGAAAAAGCAATTGCCAAATATACCATCATCAGCGGCTTTGGCTCCGGCGTGGTCTTAGCAATTGTTTACTTCGCCTTAGCTTATTTGGGAGCTCACAGCGGCGCTTTAGGTACCTTTGAAAACGGCGGGCAAATGCTAATCGCCATTGCCAATACCACCACCGGCAAAATCGGCGTATTTTTGTTAAGCATCGCTGTTTTATTAGCCTGCATCACTACTGCTATCGGTTTAATTACCGCCTTTGGTGAATATATCTCCGTGCAGTACCCCCGCATCAGCTATCAGGCGGCGATTCTTGCCACAACGCTTTTCAGCTTAGTAATTTCCAATGTTGGTTTAACCACCTTAATTAAATTCTCTTTACCGGTGCTTTTAATCATTTATCCGGTAACCATTATTATCAGTCTGCAAGCCTTTTTTGCAAAATTAGTCGGCAACCGCCGGGGCTTTTATTGGCTGGGCTTGCTTTTCACTTTTATCGTCTCAGTAATTTTAAGCTTAGACAGTTTAAATATTTCTTTAGGCTTCTTGAGCAGCTTTGTCCAAGCTTTGCCTTTATATGATGCCGGAGTGGCTTGGTTTTTGCCGGCAGTAGTCGGCAGTTTGCTGGGCTTATTAATACCGGCAAAAAAATAAAAAAAGATAAGAGTTAAACTCTTATCTTTTTTTATTTTACCAAGCGCCTTTGCCGCCGTCTGCCACAATAGTTGCTCCATTAATAAACGATGATTTATCACTGGCTAAATACACTGCCAAATCAGCGATTTCCTGCGGTTCACCAATTCTGATATTTTTGACTCCTTCCTGAACCCGTTTCATGCCATAGGGGTGAACGTTATTCATGTGACTACCTATTTCTGTATTAACCGCACCGGGGCAAATGATGTTGCAGCGAATTCCCTGCGGAGCGTACATATAAGCAATATTGCGGCTTAAGCCCACCAAACCAAACTTAGATGCAACATAAGCAGCACCGCTTCGTCCACCGCCGATTCCGCCGCCGGAAGCAACATTGATGAGCACCCCATTAGTATTTTGCTTTAGCATCAATTGAATAGCTTCACGGCAAGTCCAAAATGGACCGTTTAAATTCACCGCTAATATTTTTTCCCAAACTTCATCAGTCACATCGGCTATAGGTTCCATATTATCCATGATACCGGCGTTATTCACTACTATATCCAAATGCCCGAATTTTTCTTTAATAAAAGCAAACCAGCCTTCAACATCGCTTTTTTTGCTCACATCACCCGGCAATAAAAATAAACGTTCATTATGCTCGGTACAATTGCGCAAACCTTCCAGTTTCTCTGCTCTGCGCGCTGTGGCAATAACAATTGCCCCTTCCTGCAAATAAGACAGCACGATATTTTTCCCCATGCCGGCAGAGCCGCCGGTTACTAAAGCAATTTTGTCTTTTAACAGCATTTTACCGCCTCACTTATTTATTTTTTCTGCGTCGCCTTAAATAGTATTCATAGTCAGGCTTGTTATCTTTCAAGCCATTATCATCCAAAAGATTGAGATTTTTCAAAATCCAGCTCATCATATCTGCTACTTTAGCTACGTTTAGCTCAAAGTTAACATCATTTTCTTCCATATCGTAAAAGTAATTGAATTGAAAATTCTCCACATAATATTCAGCCATATCATAAATCTCTTTTTCCACGCCGAATTCTTGTTTCTGGCAATGCGGACAGTAAAGCTCTTCTCCTACTCCACCGTAAATATCGTAAATGATTAAGCTATTGGTTAAGGGTCCACCGCATCGCTTGCAAACACAATGCTTCGCTCTTTTTATCAATTCTTCATGATCGTAACTACCATATGTTTTGTTTGCCATAGCCCCTATAAACACTCTCCTTTCCAAATACTGCTATCCATACGCAACTCTTCCCCTATGCCAATATAAAATCTGTCGCCCTGCCAGCCGGCTTTAGTTTCATGTTTAAAATATCTGCTCAAAGTCTCCTCTGAGAACACCTCATTAATATCCCCTTGAGCAAATACCTTGCCATTTTGCAAAAGCATTGCCTTAGTAAAGAAAGGCATAATTTCTTCCGCATGATGGGTGACATAAATCACCGTAACATTAGTTTCTGCCACAATTTGCTGAAGCGTATTCAAAAAATAATCTCTGGCATAGATATCTAAGCCGTTAAGCGGTTCATCCAAAATCAGCAGTTTGGGCGCAACTATTAATGATCTGGCTAATAAAACCCGTTGCTTTTGCCCCTGCGACAGCATACAGTAAGGATAATCTCCTTTTGCAGCAATGCCAAAAGCTTGCAAAAGCTTGCGCGCTCGTATTACATCTTCATCAGTTATATCGCTTCTTCGCCCAAATCCGCCAAATTTCGCGCTTAAAACTATGTCGAACCCGCTTTCGTTATGAAAACAGCGATCCAAATATGAGGCACTGACAAAGCCTACCTGACTGCGCAAAGCAACTGCATTTTCTTTGGTTAATTTTTCTCCAAACAATTTAATGCTGCCTTGGCTAAACGCCCGATAACCACACACCGTGCTCAATAATGTCGTCTTGCCGCAGCCGTTGGAGCCAAATATTACCCAATGCTCTTGTTCTCGCACCTGCCAATTAATATCCTGCAAAAGGTATTTGCTTCCCTGCTTATGAGAAAGATCTGTAGTTTCTATTATGTTCATCCCTTCACCTCCGTTAATGCAAAAGAGCCGGTAAATGACAACATCATGCTGACATATCCGGCTCTTTATAGCTTAGTTATTCAACTTTTGTTATTTGATTAAACGACCATATGGAGCCCATTCATCGCCGCGTTCATATTTGCTTTCATCAAAGTCAGCCAAAGCTTGATAAATTACGCCGCCTTCAACACTGCCGGGCATTTTAGTATCTGTGAGATAACAAACTGTCGGTACAATATCGGTAATTCTAACCGGACGGTCAATATAGACACCTTTCTTTAAGCCGCCGCCGCCCATAATGCACAGGTTCTGCATTGACCAGCCTTCATGATGGACAGTAGAAAGAACATTAGCATGCTCGTTGTTAAAAGTTGGTACCAATTGATACAGGATATCGCCGCAGTGAATACCGCCCATGCCCAAGTATTCCATTTCATCCCTGGTGAAGCAATGGGCAATAATCCGTTTGCCGTCCTCATTGCGATAGTTATACAAATCGCTGATGATATCCAGCACTAATTGATGATAGTCTTCAGGCTCAACAATACCTTGCGGATCGCGTCCTTTTAAGTTTACATAGACATAAGAGGAACGACGGGCTACAGCTCTGGTCTTGCTCCAGTCAATCTGCAATTTGCCGTTTTCATCACGATAAGTCACAGTATAGCCTAAATCGCTCATAACTTTGGTGGATAAGCTTCCGATATGACCAATACCGGCATATTCATCGCCAGCGCTCTTAGGCATGCAGCCATGGTCGGAAACGACGAAAATTGCGGTATCGTCATCCAAATATTGCATCATTTCGCCGATATATTTATCGTTTTCGACATAAACCTTGTCAATAAGCTCTTGGTAATATGCATATTCAGGATTGCGGTCAGGCAAAGTTTCGTTAACAAACCAGTGCTGGAAGTTATCAATAGAGTGAATGTGTACATAGAAGCATTGCCAATCAGGATACTCTTTGAACAGCCAATGGCTGGCTTTAGCAAACCACTCGCAGCCTTCTTTAGCATAGGTATCGAATACTAATTTATCATTTTCTTTATGGTCACCACGAATATTAACAGAAGCAAACTGAGTCAACGGACCTACTTCATCGTATAATTTGCGTCCCATAGCTTGCGGATAAAAATAATCTAAATTATCCATATCTGTTGCATGAGAGAAATATACAATAGCACTGGAACCATCTTTGGCTATATCACATAAATAAAGCCTATAGCTTACTTGATGCTCCTCATCATCAACAATGTAGTAGTCAAACAAAAATTCTGACCAATTGCCAATACCTTTAACAAAGCCTAAAGGCTCAGCAGTTTTCTTATTTTTATAAATAGTTACCGTATCATAATTTACCCCATCAGAGGCGCTGATTACTGCAAAGCGGCGTGCTGTACCACTTGCCAAAACTATGGTAGCTTCTTTAGCACCGGCGGGCAATTCAAAATTCCAGTTGGTAGGATTTTTCAAAGGCGTTTTTATCTGATCAGCTTTAGATGGACGATATGCTTCTTCATGAGCACCTGATTTTGCTTCTTCTTCCAAATCTTCCGGAGATACCGGATAGCCTAAAACTGATGCCGGCATAGCCCATGCAGGCATATTGGCTTGAGAATTGATAGATTTTTTCTTCATTTCCTCATATTGGTCACCCATGATTATGCAGTCTTTGTTATCGCTTTTAATGGTATGAGGAATAAATTCCATCGGAAAATCGCCTTCTTGGAAGGTAACAACTTTTTGATAGTCAATACCGCTTCTTAAGAAAGGCACTACGCCGGAACCATCAATGATAATAGTATTATCATTGGTAGTATCACGAGGAGGCCAAGCAGAGCAGTAACTCAAAGCAATGCTTCTTTTCCCTTCTTTAGCAAAGGCTTCCCAGATAAAATCAGCAGTAACATTTTCACTGGTCCAGTTTACTTCCTCAATGTTTAAAGCTTGACCTAACGTTTGATTGCCATAGCAAGTAACTCCATGAGTTCTAGGCCAGCAGCCGGTAGCAATAGAAGTCCAGTTAGGCGGTGTAACGCTGGGAAGACAGCCAATCATAGCTAAATTATGATTAGCAACACCATTATCTAACAATTTTTTTAAGTTGGGCATTTTGCCTTCGTCCATCAGGCGGCGGCACAATACCGGTTCAGCAGCATCTAAGCCGATAACCATAGCTCTCTTTAAACCCATAATTCAACACTCCTTTTAAATTAATATTGTGATTTAATTATTAACTCTTTAACTGGTTTTAGCTAAAACCAATGCCAAAATACTTAAATTTCTTACATTGGGCAGAAAATATCCGGGAAAGATACTGACATAGGTACCCAAATTATCATTGTAATTATTATCCAGGGAACGCAAATCTTATAAATGTAGCTTGGTTTAACCCAATCCGTTTTGGCAAAAACAAAAGCGGCCATCATACTGCCGGATGGAGCTAAAAATGCCATCTGAGTGCCTAAATATACTGCCATAACGGCAATCATCGGATTAAATCCAGCCTGTACCAGTACCGGTCCTAACAACGGAGCAAAAATCATCTGCAAAACCATATTCATAGAGAATTGGCTGATAATACACATAATAACCATAACAGCAATAACAAATGCAACCATTGACATTTTTGAAAGCAACGGCATCATAACCATACTTAATGCTGCTACAATTCCCGTGCCTTCACTGGTAATAGAACCTGCAATAGTCATAATGGCTGCTGTTAGCAGAATAATATTCCAATCCATTGCGTGCATTAAACGATTGAAAGTGGTAAACGTTGTGCCGTCTTTAGTCATTAAAACAATAACGGCAATAACTGTAATCATTGAAACACCAACAACACCTAAACGAGAGAAAATGCTAATTATCGGCCAAGTTGAAGGAAAAATAGATGGCAAAGCACAGCCAACAGCGAAAAATGCTAATACCCACGCACCACGTTTTTGTTCAGCTGTTAATCCGTTTCCCCCTGTTGCCTCAATTTTAGCTAACATTAGATCAGCACTGTTAGCAAATTTGGAGGTGTCCACTCTCAATAAAAATTTGCCGATTAAAACGTACAGTATTGCCATAAGTACCATCGGAAAAACTATGCACATCACATAAGCAATAGCGCCTATGTCATAACCAATAGCAGAAGAAATAATGCCTCTGGTGTAAATACTATTGGGCATAAACCATGGCCAAACCGTTAATAATCCTGGAATTGCTGAAGTTCCTAAAAGCATATATGTTGGGAGCATATCTTCTTTAGTGTAGCCCATTTCTTTAAATAACGGAATCAAAAATTCGAACATAAACAAGATTAAAACAATACAATTAAATATACCAGAAATCAAAACACCCATAGCCCAAAGAAAAATCATAAACACCCAGGGTTTGCCGATAACAAATTTTCTGGTTACCAACCAAGTGGAAACATAATTAATTAGTCCGCTTTCGCTGATATAATTTAAGGCAATAAAAGCAGTTAACGACATAATTGCTGTTGCATTAGTAATTGCCATACCTAATGCAGTTTGAGGATTAACACCATATTCAGTAAAGCCAAGCATTAAAATACCTGCTAAAGACGGCCATAACATACCACAAGTACTCCATCCATAAATCAAGCCTAAAAATATTCCTATTATCTGCATTCCTAACGGAGTAATGGGAGCAGGAGCAGGAATAAAATGAAAAAGAATCATTACGCCAAAAATAATCGCAATATTTATATAATTGCGAACAATTTTCTTTTGTATCTCCGGATGCGTAGTAACGGTCATAAAACTTACCCCTTTCCTAAATACAATATATTTTTAACTTTTTATTATAAATTATCAGCTGATTATTTATCTCATACATATATAATAATCTTTTTGTATGAATAAGTCAATTTTTTGTTTTTTCACTTACTCTCTATAAATTAAACAATATTTAATTTATAATAAAATTCGGTCCTGCTTTTGCAAGACCGTTAAATATTTACCACAATGTGCTTCGCCATTTTTTTTAGAAGCTCTTTTTTATTGTCATCTATTCTTTTATTATAACAAGCCATCAATGCCAACCTCATATCTGTTTTTATCGGTATGGTTCTCATCAATAAATCTCCTGAAGTATCAATAGAAAAAAACGGAACTATTTCTGTTGACACGCTGACCCCTTTGCCTTTTTCCAGCAGTGCAGTCATCACAGAAATATTTGAATATTTGCCAATCAAATTTAACTCACCATACTCTTCCAACATTTCACAAATTGGCATCGCCAAATCAAATCCTTCGGTAAACAACAAAATAGGCAATTTGCAAACATCCTGAGGAGTTATTTCCTTTATTTTCTCATCAATTCCGGAGTAATTTCGCGCACAATAAACGCATGGTCGCAAAGATAAAATCTTATAATATTCCACTTCGGGATATTGCTCCAATAAATCTTCCGCCGGCTCTTTAAAAAAATTTATCAAGACTGCGTCTTTGTCTTGACTGACAAATTCCAGATATTTTTCGTTGCCGCATGAAATGTCAGGCACATTGGCATCAAATCCTATCTTCTCCATAAACTCAAATATTTTACCTAATCCACCCTGATAATAACCTCTGGAAAGATAAAAATTCAATTTATTATCTGTCAATATTTCTCTCTCACCTTTAGCCTTAGTGATTATCTCTTCAATTTTGTCCATTTTATCCATAATTTCTTCTGTAACAACAGCAATCTCTTTGGCTACATCAGTTAATTCTACACTTCTGTATTTATGCTCCATTAAATTTACTCCTATGTCATCTTCTAACTTATGGATGGCAGTACTAACTGCCGAAGGTGTCACTGGAATGGATTGAGCTGCTAATTTAATAGAACCAAAGCGATAGACCAAATATAAATAATATAATTGCTCAACCTTTAACATTTTTTACGCTCCTTTTATCTGTTTTATTTAATTATCAATATGCCAAACTTTTTGACAATTAATTTATAATATAAATTTTACCATAATTTAGTCTAAAAATCAACAAAAACTAGAAATTAACGCAACAATTACAGGAAAAATCATATCCTGTCAAAAAGTTGAAAATATGAAACTGTTTTACTAATCTTTCGGCAATATATTTTGATTTTTTTCAAAAAAATTGCTGTTTTTTTAGCTTCTTTACACAATTTTCTTGCTTAAATATCAAAAATCAGTTACAATATTTTATAGTTAAACTTTAAAAAATCTTAATTTTGAGGTAAATACACATGCAGTTTAAAGTTGTCTTTCAAATGATCGGCAAACTTCTCATAGTTATCGGCACCGGTATGATACTGCCGTTTATTGCCAGCATCTATTATCAGGAAAAAGATGTTTGGGTTTTTGCGTTTTGCATTCCGCTCACGGTTTTTTCAGGGATACTCTTGACCAAGCTCTGCGCCACCACTAAGCATATCCGCAACCGGGACGGCTTTGCCATCGTTACTTACGGCTGGCTGATCGCCTCTTTTTTTGGTATGCTGCCCTATCTTCTAAGCGGGTCAATTCCGCATGTAGTTGATGCCTATTTTGAAACTATAGCAGGCTTTACCACTACCGGCAGCAGTATTTTAAATGATGTAGAATCTTTAAGCCGCAGTATTCTCCTTTGGCGCAGCATGACCCAATGGCTGGGCGGTATGGGCATCTTGGTCTTATTTATCGCTATTCTTTCCAGCGGCGGTTCCAGCGGACTTCAGCTATATAAAGCAGAAATGCCCGGTATTATTGCCGAAAAACTAACCCCCAGAATCAGCGACAATGCCAAGATCATGTGGATCATTTATCTAATATTCACCTTTGCCGGCTTTTTAGCTTTTTTCCTCTGTGGTATGCCCATTTTTGATTCGCTGTGCCACTCTTTTTCCACTGTTTCTACCGGCGGCTTTTCCACGAAAAATGCCAGTTTGAGTTTTTACGACAGCGGCGCCGTCGAAATGGTTGCCAGCGTCTTAATGTTTCTCTGCGCCATCAACTTTGCCGTTTATTATCGCACATTCTTTTATTCTCACAAACTCAAAACCCTTTTTAAAACTACTGAGGTTCGGGCATATTTTGCAGTAACCATCATTTGCTCTTTATTAGTCTCGGCAAATTTGTTTTTGTCAGGATATATGCCTTTTTTGGAAAGTCTGCAAAAAGGCACTTTTCAGGTCATTTCTACCATTACAACCACCAGTTTTGCCATTGACAACTATGAGCAATGGCCAACCTTTTCCTTGTGTTTAATCATTCTGCTGTTTTTCTGCGGCGGCTGCACTTCATCAACTTCAGGCAGTATTAAAATCGACCGTTATGTAATCTTATTTCGCCAAGCCTATGCTGATATTCAGCGCTATTTGCACCCTCGCTTGGTCAGCCGGCAAAAAATTAACAACGCTGTCATCCACGATTCCGTAGTCATAAGCGTTTCTACTTTTTTCTTTTTATCAATCTTCCTGATAGCCATTTCTACATTGTTTTTCACCATTATCGGCTTAAAGCTTTTTGACAGCTTCACCGTTGCTGCGGCAACATTATGCAATATCGGACCGGCATTAGGCGAATTCGGCCCTATGGAATCCTACGCCAGTATGCCTTTAGCGGGGAAAGTATGGATGATTTTTCTCATGCTTTTAGGTCGTCTGGAAATCTACACCGTTTTGGCTGTTATTATTCCCAGCCGAATCAAATAAATTTTCTTATCTTCTAACGATTGAGCGTTTGCCCAATCGTTTTTTTTTATGCAATTTTACGCTATCTTCCAAATTTATTTTTCCTCCCATTTGTCCGCATAATACTTCTGTGTTGTGGCAATAACTAAATTATATTCTTCTTGGGAGGTAAAAACATGGCTTTAATGCGTAAAGTTGATATTTGCGGAATTGACACTTCCAAACTCCCCCTTTTAAAAAACGAGCAAATGCGCAGTCTTTTTTATGATTTGCAAACCAACCACAACCAGCATGCTCGTGAAGAACTGATTTATTGCAATTTGCGTTTGGTTTTAAGCGTCCTGCAGCGCTTCAGCAACCGCAATGAGGATTCAGATGATTTGTTTCAAGTGGGCTGCATAGGCTTGATGAAAGCCATTGACAATTTTGATTTAAGCCAGAATGTCCGCTTTTCCACCTATGCCGTACCGATGATCATCGGCGAAATTCGCCGTTATATCAGAGATAACAACGCTATCCGCGTTTCCCGTTCCTTAAGAGATACCGCTTATCACGCTTTGCAGGCTCGGGAAAAGCTGGCAAATGAATTAGGCAGAGAGCCCACTGTTGATGAAATAGCAGCCAAGCTTGAACTGCCAAAGGAAGATGTAGTTTTTGCCATGGACTCTATTCAAGAGCCCATGAGTCTTTTTGAGCCTATTTACAATGACGGCGGCGATCCCATCTATCTGATGGATCAAGTAGGCGACCAAAAAAACACCGACCACCGCTGGTTAGAAAGTATTTTGGTTACCCAAGCTATCGAGCATTTAAGCGAACGGGAGCAGGCAATTATTGATTTGCGTTTTTTCCAGGGCAAAACTCAGATGGAAGTTGCCGAGGAAATCGGCATCAGCCAAGCGCAAGTCAGCCGGCTGGAAAAAGGCGCCTTAAATCAAATGCGCAAGTATGTTTAATATTTCCCCACCAAAAAAGACACTTCCCAAGGAAGTGTCTTTTTTAGCGTTCTATTCTCTTTAAAGCCTGCAATAAAAGCTTTTCCATCAAAATACTTAAAATAATAATCGCCGCCGTCCAGGCAAACAATTCATCAGTCTGCAGATACACCTTGGCATAATAAAGCTGATTGCCGATAGTATTATCAGGCAAACCGATAACCTCCGCCGCTACTCCCGATTTCCAAGCAAAACCCAAGCCTACGGTGCAGGTGGAAATTAAATAGGGGCGCAGCGAGGGTAGATAAACCTCCAAAACCGTTCTCTTTTTATTCAAGCCGAAAACCTTGGCTACTTCCAGCAGTTTGCCGTCTACGCTTTTGATGCCTTGATAAATATTGGCATAAAACATGGGCAGTACCATCAAAAAAGCGATAAAAGTTGATAAGTTAGCGCTTTTAATCCAGATTAATGCCAAAATGATAAAGCTGGCAACCGGTGTGGCTTTGATGATATTTAATAACGGCGAAAGCAGCTGATGCACAAAGGAAAATTTTGCCCCCAAAAAAGCTAAAACAGAGCCTATCACCATGCCGCCTAAAAAGCCCAGCATGATTTTTAAAAGCGACATGCCTATGGAAAGCCAGAAATCCTTCATCCCCAAAAAGGCAATAAATTTTGCCAATACTCTGTCCGGCGAGGCCAACAGCACCTGATAGCCTACAATGAGGCTGGCTATTTCCCAAACTGCTAACCAAAAAACTATGATTAAAAGATTTTTCAAATGTTTATTCTTCATCATTAGCCTTATCTCCTACCCTATCTATCACTCCGCCGCCCAAAACTCTGTCCTGCCAATAATAGCAAACGATCTGCCCGGGAGTGATTGCTCGCTGAGGCTCGTCAAATACGACCTTGCTTTCGCTCTCATTGAGCCGCCAAAGCATAGCCGGCGCCGCCTGCGCCCGGTAGCGCACCTTAGCCTCTACGGCTATGCCCTCGCCGATAGGCAAATCTGTATGGAAAACATTATCCTTTGCCCAAAGGATAGTCTGCATCAACGCTTCATTTTCCCCTAAATGCACTCTGCCTGTAGATGCGTCAATTTTACTTACATAAACTACCTTGCCCAAAGCTACGCCTAAACCTTTGCGCTGACCGATGGTGAAATTTTCTACACCCTCATGCTCCAAAAGCACTTTGCCTTCTTCGTCAACCAATTCACCTTTTAAGCCGTGACCGAAATGAGTATGCAAAAAGCCTTTGTAATCATTGTCGTTTATAAAGCAAACCTCCTGGCTCTCCGGTTTGTCGGCAACCTTTAGCCCGATCTCCTCCGCAATACGGCGAATCTCCTCTTTGGTGTAGCCGCTTAAAGGAAAGATTAAATGAGGAAGTGTTTCTTTATTGATGCGGCAGAGAAAATAGCTTTGGTCTTTTTTGCTGTCAGCACCTTTAGCCAGATAATATTCGCCGTCTTCGCCATTTTTAACGGTGGCATAATGCCCGGTAGCCAGATAATCGGCGCCGATTTTCTGAGCAAAATCCGCCATCAAGCCAAATTTTAATTCCCGGTTGCATTCCAAGCAGGGGCTGGGAGTACGCCCATGAAAATAGGCAAAAGCAAAGGGCTCTATTACCTTTTTTTGAAAAACCTCTCTGCCGTCTAAGGTTTGAAATTCTATCCCTAACTGCTCCGCTACCATTTCTGCGTCCTCTGCCGAGCGGGAAGCCTGGCAATATTCCGGCAGTAAAAGCAAATGCAAGCCTATCACTTCAAAGCCTGCTTTTTTCAGCAAATAAGCGCTGACAGCGCTGTCAACACCGCCGCTTAAGCCGATTAATACTTTGCTCATCATTCTTCCTCCTGCTGTCGTTTTTTGGTTTTATCCCGCGCTGTAGGGCTGTAATAAACTGTTCCTTGGAGCTTATCGGGCAAGTATTGCTGTTTAATCCAAGCTCCCGGATAGGAATGGGGATAAAGATAGCCGTCGCCATGACCGAAACTTGCCGCTCCTTTATAATGTCTGTCCCGCAGATGCTTGGGCACCGGAGCAATTTTGCCTTTGCGCACATCGGCTAAAGCGGTATCAACAGCCATGATGGCGCTGTTGCTTTTCGGCGCACAGGCTAAATAAATAACCGCCTCCGCCAAAATTATCCGTCCCTCCGGCAATCCCACAAACTGCAATGCCTCTGCCGCGTTTTGTGCAATCACCAAAGCCTGAGGATCCGCCAAGCCTACGTCCTCTGCCGCCAAAATGACCATGCGGCGGGCAATAAACAAAGGATCTTCGCCGGCATCCAGCATCCGTGCCAGATAATAAATTGCCGCATCGGCATCAGAACCCCGCATGCTTTTGATAAATGCCGAGATGATATCATAATGATCATCGCCGGTGCCGTCATAAACCACCGCCGGCCGCTGAATCGATTCCTCAGCTGTGGCTAAGTCAATATGTCTTATGCCTTCTTCGTCCGGAGCGCTGGAAATCACCGCCAGCTCCAAGCCGTTTAGAGCAATGCGCACATCGCCTTGGGCACAGTGCGCCAAATGCTTCAGCGCCTCAGCGCTGACCTCACTCTTATAATTGCCCAATCCCCGTTCTTTATCCGCTAAGGCGCGCTTTAAAAGCTTAATAATATCCTCTTCGCTGATTGCCTCTAATTTAAAAATGATAGAGCGGGACAAAAGCGCCGGATTTAAGCTGAAATAAGGATTTTGAGTGGTAGCACCGATTAAAACCACCACGCCTTTTTCCACCCAGGGCAAAAGGGCGTCTTGCTGAGCCTTATTAAAACGGTGAATTTCGTCGATAAAAAGAATAGTCTGCTGATTGTACAGCTCCAAATCCTCCTGCGCTTTTTTCACTATTTTGCGCAGTTCCGGCACGCCGTCGGTGACGGCATTGAGCCCTTGGAAAAATTTATTGGTCACTTTAGCGATTACATTGGCAATAGTGGTCTTGCCCGAGCCCGGAGGACCGTAGAAAATTAACGATGACAGGCGGTCGTTGTCGATAGAACGGCGCAAAAGCTTGCCTTTAGCCAAAATATGCTCCTGCCCTAATATTTCGTCCAAAGATTTAGGACGCATCCTTTGGGCTAAGGGGGCATTTAAAGGATTTATGGTGTTGCTAAATAAATTGTCCATCGGCTTTTCCCCCGTTCATCGTTAAAATTTTGCTTGTCCTTACCCGTTCCAAACGCTCCGTAAGCTTAGGGTAATGCTCCAAACCTTCAGCCAATATTTGCTCTGCCGCCTCTTTTGCCGCCTCTAAAATGGCGATATCCTCCGCCAAGTTAGCAATTTTTAATTCTGGCAAACCGTGCTGCTTAAGCCCCAGCACCTCCCCGGGACCGCGGATATTTAAATCCTCCTCGGCGATAAAAAAGCCGTCGTTGGACTTAGTCATGACCTGCATGCGGCTTTTAGCCTCATCGGTAGTGGGCTCGGAAATGAGGATACAATATCCCTGTTTCTCTCCTCTGCCAACTCTCCCCCGCAGCTGATGGAGCTGAGCCAAACCGAAACGCTCGGCGTTTTCGATAACCATCACCGTGGCATTGGGCACATCGACCCCGACCTCGATAACCGTAGTAGCTACCAGCAAATCAATTTCACCCAGCCGAAACTTTTCCATGATTTGTGCCTTTTCCTCGTTCTTCATCTTGCCGTGCAAAAGGGCAATTCTCCTTTGGGGAAACACTTCCTGCGCCAGCTTGTGCGCCAAGGCTTCGGCATTGGCTAAATCCATTTTTTCCGACTGGCTCACCAAAGGGCACACTACATAAACCTGCTCGCCCTTTGCCATTTTTTCTGCCAAAAAACCGTACATGCCCTCTCTTTTTTTCTCACCGATATGCCAGGTGATAATTTTTTTACGCCCTTGAGGCAATTCATCTATCACCGACAAATCCAAATCCCCGTAAATGGTTAATGCCAGCGAGCGGGGAATAGGTGTTGCTGTCATCACCAACAAATCGGCATTTGCTCCCTTGTTTTGCAAAACCAACTGCTGGCGGACACCGAAGCGGTGCTGTTCGTCAATAATCACCAAGCCTAAGCTCTTAAACTCCACATTATCCTCTAAAAGGGCATGGGTGCCGATGATTAAATCTATTTTGCCTAAGCTTATCTGCTCTTTGAGCTCATTCATCTTGGCTTTATTGAGCGAACTGGTCAAAAGTCTCAATTTCACCTGACTTTTCGCCAAATATTTGTTCATGGTCAGATAATGCTGCTCAGCCAAAATCTCTGTCGGCACCATCAGCACTCCCTGGCAATTGTTTTCTATAGTTTTTAGTAAGGCATATAAAGCCACGATAGTTTTACCGCTGCCCACATCACCTTGCAGCAATCTATGCATGGCATAAGGGCTTTCCATGTCCCGCTTTATTTCTAAAATAACCCTTTTTTGCGCATAAGTCAGCTGAAAGGGCAGATCTGCCAAAAATTCTTTGGTCAAGGTGCTCTCCGCCCTTTGCGCCAGTCCTAACTTTTTCTCATTTCTCTTTTTCTGCCGCAGACTCAGGATTAAAAGCAAAAATTCATCAAAAACCAAGCGGTAGCGGGCGATATTTAAATCCTTCCACTCCTTAGGATGATGAATAGCCTCAAGAGCCCAAGCTAAATCTGCCAAATGATATTTCTCCCGCATCGCTTCCGGCAAATATTCCCCGACAACAGGCAGATAGCCCTTTAAGGCTTCGTCAACCAGCTTTTGCAGCATATTGGCAGAAATTTTTTCGCTGGCAGGATAAACCGGCACAATCCCTAAATATTGCTCGGCTTCTTCCTCCTCCGCCAAAATCCGATAGTCCTTCACCGCCAGCTGCTTTTCTCCCTTGTAATGATAGCGCCCGTAAGCTAAAACGATTTTTCCTAAAGAAAATTTTTGCGCCAAATAAGGCTGATTGAACCACAAAAGGGTAATTTTGCCGCCAAAACTGCGCAAAACAACCCTTAAAAGAATTTTGCGCCCCGGCAGGCGTACATTATTCACCTGTGCCACCTCTCCGCAGATTAACGCCATTTGCCCATCTTTCAACGTGCTTAAATCAGCCACAACTGTCCGATCCTCATAGCGGAAGGGGAAATAGTAAAGCACATCTTCCGCCTGCCACAGCCCTAAATTATGCAAATCCTGCGCTTTTTTGGCGCCAATGCCTTTGATGGCAGTGATGTCATCAGTAAGCTTTTTCATCTTTCCCTCCTCCTTTTCAGCGAAGCTTTGCTTAATTTTTTATTATAACATATAACTGATTTGCCGTCAAAAAATTTTCACCTTTACTTAAATTTTTTTAAAATTTTTTGTTATTTCTCTTTGCTTTACTTCCCAAGTAGTGCTATAATATGGCTATATTTAATTTTAAGGGAGAAAATTATGAGTATAAAAGCTATTTTACTGGATCTTGACGGCACGCTTGTCAATACTAACGAAATCATTTTGCAGTGCTTTGAGCATACTTTGAAAGAAAAAACGGGCTCCTGCCCTCCACGAGAAGAATTAGTTAGAACCTTCGGCAAACCTTTAAGCGAAGTTTTTGCCGAAATGGCGCCAAATGAAGCTGATGAGCTGATCGACGAATACCATCGTTTCCAGCAATCTTTGGACCAGAGCAAATATATTACCCTCTGCCCCCATGTCATTGAGGCATTGGAAAAGTTTAAAGCAAAGGGCTATAAGCTGGCGGTAGTAACCTCCAAACGCCATGACGGCGCTTATCAAAATCTGGCGCAGTTTGACCTTTTGCCCTATTTTTCTACCATTATAACCTATGAAGACACCGTCAATCACAAGCCGACCGGTGAGCCGGCAAAAAAAGCTTTGGAGATTTTAGGTGTCGCTCCAAAGGAAGCTATCATGGTCGGCGACAGCAATTTTGATATCCAGTGCGGCAAAGACGCCGGCACCAAAACTGCCGCTGTTTTATACAGCGCCTTCGGCAAAGAGTTTCTCCAAACCTTTGAACCGGATTATTTTATCGAAGATTTATTGGAATTAGCCAACATGCTGGGCTAAAACTTAAAGGAGTGGTAAAATGCTGATAGATTATCATATGCACACTACATTTTCTGCCGACAGCGTTGTTGAGCCGCGGCAAGCTATCGAGCGAGCTATCGAAATGGGCTTTGAAGAAATCACCATTACCGATCACATGGACATATTGCCGGCGGAAATCCATGACGATACCCATATCTTAGATGCCGAGCGCTACTTTCCCACTTTGGAGAGCTTGCAAAAGGAATACCAAAGCGAACTTACTATTAATATCGGCGTCGAAGTAGGCTTAAATCCGGGAGTCCTTGATTTGTGCAGCAATTTTGTCAGAAGCTATCCCTTTGATTTTGTCATTGCTTCTTTGCACCGCTTAAACTGCCAAAGCCTGCGCAATCAGGAATATCTCCAAAGCTTCGGCGGCAAAGCCGGGCTTTACTGCACTTACTATCAAACATTGTCCGAGCTTTTGGACGGCTTTGATGATTTTGATGTCTGCGGGCATATCGACTTTATCCGCCGAGTGATGCCTTATCAATATGAAAGCGACGATTACCACATCGGCAGGGAAATCGTAGATAATCTTTTAAAGAAGCTGATCGCCCGGGGCAAAGGCATCGAAATCAACACCTCCGGTCTAAGACATTATTCCCATGCCACTATCCCCCATCTGCCCATAGTCAGCCGCTATCATGAATTAGGCGGCGAAATATTGACAGTCGGTGCAGACAGCCACCGTATCCCCCATGTGGGCTACGGCTTAAAGGAAGTTATCATGATGCTTCCCTCCTTGGGCATTACCAAGCTTTCCACCTTTAAACAACGGCAAGTTAGCTTTCATCAGCTTTAAGCTTTGGATACTGATTAGTTTTTTTTATTTCACTTGCGAAATTTTTCTCTTGACAAATTTCTCAACATGAGATATACTTCAAAAATAATAAATAATGCATTAGCGATGAAGATATTAAGCTTAAATTTACTTTTTCTTTAGAGAGTCAGCGTTTGGTGCAAGCTGATGAAAAAACTTTTAAGCAGTCTCGTATCTGAGCATGATTTTTGAACATTTACAGTAAAAAATCACGGCAGCGCTCCGTTATCAAAGCGACAGAGTTTATTGACTCCAAAGCGGCCAATTGGCAATCTGGGTGGTACCACGGTTAATTATCGTCCCTGAAACAGCAATGTTTCAGGGATTTTTTTTATTGATTTTTATTTTCGAAAGGAGATTTTTTATGAAAAACGTTATATTGTCTGACATCAGCCTCAGAGAAGGCAGCAAAAGCACCAATCATGTTTTAAGCTTCCGTGAGAAAGTGGAAATGTTAAAGCTTTTGGAGCGTACGGGAGTAAATGCCATTGAGCTCCCCAGTATTAAAAATGTGAAAACTGACGGCTTGTTTTTGAAAATGGCCGTTGATATATTGGCTAACAGCACTATGGTTTGCCAGCTGGAGTTAAATGAGCAGAATATTGAGGATACTTGGCATTGTGTAAATAGCGCCAAAAATGTTGTCCTGCAAATAGCTGTGCCTACCTCCGTCGTCCAGATGGAATATTTCTGCCACAAAAAACCGCCGCAAGTTTTGGAAATGACTGCCCAATTAATCAAAAAAGTCAAAGAATACTGCCCCAATGTAGAATTTGTAGCCATCGATGCTACCAGAAGCGACAGCGAATTTTTAAAACAAATGATCGAAGCCGCTATTGCTAGCGGCTCAAGCCAAATCACCGTTTGTGATTCCGCCGGCATGATGATGCCCGATGAAATGGCTAAATTTATCGACGATTTATACCAAGCAATTCCCGCTTTAAGTCAAGTTAACTTAGGTGTAGAGATTTACAGCAAATTGAACATGGCCGAGGCCTGCGCCTTTACCGCTTTAAGCAAAGGAGCCATCGTCTTAAAAACCATGGCAAACAGCCACGAGTACCCCAATTTGGACTATATGGTTCACCTTTTAGCCGAAAAAGGCGACCGCTACGGCTTAGCTACCAACATTAAAACTACCGAGCTAACCCGCTCTGTCAGCAAATTGGCTAATTTGCAGCAAACCCAAAGAAACACTAAATCACCCTTTGATTTCGGCGTTTCCAATGATAAGTCCAATGTCACCTTTGATAAAAATGACGATTTAAACGCTATCGCTCAAGCCACTATTAAGTTAGGCTATGAATTATCCGAAGAAGACAATGCTCGGGTTTACGAAGCCTTTGCCAATATCGCCTCAAAGAAAGATTTTGTCAGCAGCCGTGAATTGGAAGCCATCATCGCCAGCACCGCTTTGCAAGTGCCGGCTACTTATAAGATTGACAACTATGTCATCAACAGCGGCAATTTAATCACCTCTACTGCTACTGTTTGCTTGCAGAAAAACGGTGAATTATTGCAAGGCATCAGCTTAGGCGACGGTCCTATCGATGCTTCGTTCTTAGCTATCGAAAAAATTACCGGTCATCATTATGAGCTGGAGGATTTCCAAATCCAATCCGTCACCGAAGGCCGTGAAGCTATGGGCTCTGCTTTGGTTAAACTGCGCTACAACGGCAAAATCTATGCCGGCACCGGTATTTCTACCGATATCATCGGTTCCAGCATCCGTGCTTATGTCAGCGCACTCAACAAAATTGCTTACGAGGAGGATAACAGATGAATTTAGCATTTTCCACCAAACACTGGGATTATTCCTGGGACAACTTTTTAAATATGGCTAAAAATACTGCCTTTGGCGGTATCGAAATAGATTTGGCAAGCAAGGCATTCAGCGGACGCATGAATCCTTTGCAAAATGATTTAGTCGGCAAAAGCAAACGCCAGCTGAAAGACATGGATTTAACTCTCTCCTCCTTGAGTATGGACATCAACATCGCTTCCAAAGAAAATGAGGAAGCCAATATAGCTGCCTTTAAAGCAGCCGCCCAAACTGCTAAAGGAGCCAATATTCCTTATATCACCGTCAGAGCAGAAGGCAGTGCGGAGGATTTTGCCGCTGCTGTCAGCTTTTTAGAAAAAGCTGTCACTGCTGCCGGCGAAGCAAAAATAGTAATCTTGATTGAAACTACCGGTATTTTTGCCGATACCTCTCTTTTGAGAGATTTGCTCAACACTATGGCCAGCGATTATGTCGCCTCTGACTGGCAAATGCACGCTACTTTTTTACAGGGTGAAGAGAGCGAAAAAACTATTCAAAACTTAGGCGCTTATGTTAAATTAGTGCATTTGATGGACTGCGACAGCAAAGGCAATTTCACCCTTTTGGGCGAAGGAAATCTGCCCTTGGTAGATATGATGAACGCTCTGAAATCCATTAACTATGACGGCTTCATCACTACCGTCTGGAATCCTGCTTGGCCCGAAGGCTTGGATGATTTAGAAATCATTCTCACCTATGTCAGCAACAAAATGAAGCAGTACGACAATCCTTCCAAGCGCAAGAAACACCTTTATTCCAACAAAGCCCATACCGGTAATTTCATCTGGGAAAAAGAGAGCATCATTGAGCAAACCTTCTCCCAAGTGTTGGACCGCATGGTTGAAGAATTCCCCGACCAGATTGCCTTTAAATATACTACCTTGGATTATACCCGTACTTACAGCCAATTCAGAGATGATGTGGACGAAATGGCGCGTGCCTTGGTCGCAGTCGGTGTTAAAGCCGGCACCCATGTAGCTGTCTGGGCAACCAATATTCCCCAGTGGTACATCGCCTTTTGGGCAACCACTAAAATCGGCGCTGTGTTTGTTTCCATGAATACTGCGTACAAAATTCACGAAGCAGAATACCTCCTGCGGCAATCCGATACCCACACTGTTATTTTGATTGACGGCTTTAAAGACTCCAATTATAAAGAAATCATCAAAGAGCTCTGCCCTGAGTTGGCTCAGACCAAAAAAGGTCACAGTTTGCATGCCAAACGCCTTCCTTTCTTGCGCAATGTTATCACTGTAGGCTTTGAAATGCCCGGCGCTTTGGAATGGAATGAGTTTATTGAGCGGGCTAATCAAGTTTCCCAAGAGGAAATCCTGCATATGGCAGCTCAGGTTGATGTCAATGATGTCTGCAACATGCAATATACCTCCGGCACTACCGGTTTCCCCAAAGGCGTAATGCTGACCCATCACAATATCGTTAACAACGGCAAATGCATCGGCGACCGCATGGATTTATCCACCGCCGAGCGCATGATGATTCAAGTGCCGATGTTCCACTGCTTCGGCATGGTTTTGTCCATGACCGCAGCTATGACCCATGGCGCCAGCATTTATCCCTTGCCGTACTTCTCACCGCGTCCGGCATTGGCTTGTATCAATATGGAGAAAATCACCTGCTTCCACGGCGTTCCGACTATGTTTATCGCCCTTTTGCAGCATAAGGATTTCCCCAAAACGGACTTTTCCCATATGCGTACCGGTATTATGGCAGGCAGCCCTTGCCCTATCGCCGTTATGCGTGAGGTTGTAGAAAAAATGCACATGACAGACATCACCATCGTTTTCGGTCAAACAGAAGCTTCCCCGGGCTGCACTATGAGCAGTGTTGATGATTCTTTAGAGGTTCGTGTAGGCACCGTCGGTGGTCCTCTGCCGGAAATCGAGTGCAAAATCATCAACCCCGAAACCGGTGAAGACTGCCCCGATGAAGTCATTGGCGAGTTTGTCGCCCGCGGCTACAATATCATGAAAGGCTACTACAAAATGCCGAAAGCTACTGCTTCTGCCATCGATAAAGACGGCTGGCTGCATACCGGTGATTTGGCTTGCCGCACACCGGAAGGCAATTTCCGCATCACCGGCCGCTTGAAAGATATGATCATCCGCGGCGGTGAAAATATTTATCCTAAGGAAATCGAGGAATTCATCTACACCAATCCCAAAGTTCAAGATGTTCAAGTTATCGGTGTGCCTGATGAATCAGCCGGTGAGGAAGTCATGGCTTGCGTTATCTTAAAGAAAGGCGAAACCATGACTGAGAATGAATTGAGAGATTTCTGCCTGGCTAATATGGCTAAACACAAAGTACCTCGCTATATTGAATTTGTGGACAGTTTCCCCATGAACGATGCCGGCAAAATCTTGAAATACAAAATGCGCGAACAGGCGGTAGAAAAATTGGGCTTGCAAAAAGCAGCCAAAATCGTTACTGCCTAAAGATAGAAAAACTCTGCTCATGAAGCAGAGTTTTTCTTGCGAAAAGGATTTTTCCCTAGTGATAGCGAATATTTTTACATCATTAATTTTTAAGTTTTAAGGAGATTTTGTATGACCATTAGAATTATCACCGATTCAGCTTCCGAGTTAACCAATGAAGAAAGCAAAAATTTGACCGTCTTGCCCATCAGCGTTACCTTTGGCGAAACAGAATATCAAGACGGCGTTAATTTGACTAAGCGGGAGTTTTATGAAAAGCTTATCGAAAGCGACGAATTGCCGACCACCAGCCAAGTAACCCCTTTTGCTTTCAGTCAAACCATTAAAGAATCCTTAGATGCCAAAGAAACACCTATTGTTATAACTATGTCCTCTAAGCTCAGCGGCACTTACAATTGCGCTCAAATAGCTTGCGCCGAATATGGCGAAAAGGTTTATCTGATTGACAGCTTAAACGTTTGCTTAGGGCAGAAAATATTGGTGCAGTACGCTTTAAGGTTAATTGAACAAGGCTGCGAGGCACCAGCAATTGTTCAAAAGGTGGAAGAGAAAAAATCGCAAATTTGCGTTATCGCTTTGCTCAACACTTTAGAGTATCTTCGCCGCGGCGGACGCATCTCCAATCTAAGCGGAATGGTGGGCGAAGTATTAGCCATTAAACCGGTAGTAAGCGTCGAAGACGGCACCGTAGTCGTCCTCGGCAAAGCCCGCGGTTCCCGCAAAGGCAATAATCTTTTGACGGAGCAGATTTCTAAGCACGGCGGCATTGATTTCTCTCTCCCTGTTGCCTTAGGCTACAGTGGTTTGGATGATACGCTATTGCAAAAATATATTGCCGATCATGCAGATGACTGGCAGGAATATATCGACCATCTGCCAATCGACATTATCGGCTGCACCATCGGCACCCATGTGGGACCCGGCGGTATTGCGGTCGCCTTCTTTCATAAATAAGCAATCCATAAAAAAAGCGCTTGAGAATATCTCAAGCGCTTTTGTATTTTTAAATCAGACAACACCGTGAGCTTTCATAGCCTCAGCAACCTTTAAGAAACCGGCAATATTAGCACCGGCAACCAAATTGCCTTCCATGCCGTATTCTTTAGCAGCAGCAGAAGCATTATGATAAATGTTAACCATGATATCATGGAGCTTAGCGTCAACCTCTTCAAAAGTCCAAGAATAACGCATGGAGTTTTGGCTCATTTCCAAAGCGGAGGTAGCAACACCGCCGGCATTGGAAGCTTTAGCCGGAGCAAAGAGGATGCCTGCTTTTTGGAAGGCATGGATAGCTTCCGGAGTAGAAGGCATATTAGCACCTTCGGCAACAGCCTGCACACCGTTGGCGAGCAAAATTTTAGCGGACTCTTCGTCGATCTCATTTTGAGTAGCGCAGGGAAGAGCGATATCGCATTTAACAGTCCATACGCCTTTGCAGCCTTCATGATACTCAGCCTTAGGACGAGCAACTACATATTCTTTGATTCTTGCTCTTCTTACTTCTTTGATGTCTTTAACCAACGCAACATCAATTCCGTCGGGATCATATACATAGCCGTTGGAATCAGACATGGTTACAACTTTGGCACCCAAAACAGCAGCTTTTTCTGCAGCATAAATAGCTACGTTACCACTGCCGGAGATGACAACAGTTTTACCTTCGAATGAAGAACCGTGGTCTCTTAACATTGCGTCAGCAAAATAGCACAAACCATAGCCGGTAGCTTCGGTTCTTGCCAAAGAACCGCCGTAAGTTAAGCCTTTACCGGTTAAAACACCGGTAAACTCATCACGCAGTCTCTTATACTGACCGAACAAATAGCCGATTTCACGACCGCCTACACCGATATCACCGGCAGGAACGTCAGTATCAGCACCGATGTATTTAGCCAACTCGGTCATGAAGCTTTGGCAGAAACGCATAACTTCCATGTCGGATTTGCCTTTAGGATCGAAATCGGAACCGCCTTTGCCGCCGCCGATAGGAAGACCGGTTAAAGCATTTTTGAAGATTTGCTCAAAGCCTAAGAATTTAATGATACCTTCATAAACGGAAGGATGAAAACGCAAGCCGCCTTTGTAAGGTCCGATTGCGCTGTTAAACTGGATGCGGAAACCGCGGTTAATTTGTACTTTGCCTTGATCATCTACCCAGGGAACACGGAATTTAATGATTCTTTCCGGCTCTACGATGCTGTCAATAACACCGCAAGTGATGTATTCAGGATGTTTAGCGATAACAGGCTCTAAGGATTCTAATACTTCCTGCACTGCTTGATGAAACTCCGGTTCGCCAGGATTGCGGGCGATGACTTTGTCCATTACTTCTGCCAAGTACTGATTTTGAAAACTCATTATTCATTCCTCCATTTAAAATATTTAAAATATGCTTTATACATCTTTAGCCAAAATACCAAAAAAAGACCCGATAGTGCAGTATCCACTATCAGGCCTACAAATGGCAAGCAAGCGAGCTACTGCATCGCTTAATGATGAAATTTTTGAATATTTCCGCATGAAAATGTATAATTATCCATATTTTTTTCATTAGCAAAATATCCTCACATACTTGTATACGTGTATGTGAAAATATCTTTCCTTTGGATTTTTTTAATATATCACATTTTATCGCCCTTGTCAAGATAATGACGGCACTTTTTGCCTGATTTGCAGCCAATTTTCCTTTTTTTGTTTTAATGATATCTATTATTTTCAGCTATTATTTATACATAATATACATACCCATATGCAAAGGTATTTTTCTATTTTTGCGCATATTTTTTCTTTAATGCCTCATTTACTACCTCCGGCACAAACAAGCTCACATCACCCTGCAAACTGGCGATACTGCGAATCATGCTGGAACTTAGATAGGTATAATCATTGCTGGCAGCAAAAAAGACCGTTTCAATATCTGCTGCCAAAGCTTTGTTAAAAGCGGCCATCTGCATTTCATAGTCAAAGTCACTGACCATTCTTAAACCTCTAATGATCGCATTGGCATTAGATTTCTTGGCATACTCAACCAGCAAGCCCTCAAAGCCTTCCACATGCACATTAGGCAAATCTTTAGAGCTTTCTTTTAAAAGCTCGATGCGTTCCTCGTAGCTAAAAAGCGTTGATTTGTAATTGTCATAAGCTACTGCTACGATGATTTCGTCAAAAATCATCGTAGCTTTTTTTAAAACGCTGATATGTCCGTTAGTCACCGGATCAAATGTCCCGGAATAAACTCCCTTTTTCATCTTCTTCCTCCCTTTTGGCACTGTGAGCCAGCTTAGCCGCCGCCGCTGCCGCAATAGCTGCTACCAAATCATCGGCAAAGGTATTAACCTGCTCTCTGGATTCGTCCAGCTCACCGACCAAGCCAATCTTTGTTTTGTCTAAGTAGCCAAAGCCTGTAACGCCTATTGTCCCGTAAATATTAGTGATAGCCATGCCCAAAACTTCATCTATGCCGTATAAAGCTTCATCACGGCTGATGATATCTTCCAAAACCTTGGGCAAATGTCCTTCTTCTGCCGCTATATCTAACGCCAAGCCGGTCAAGATAGCATGCTGCACGTCTCTTTTGTCCAATACTGTATCCACCGCATCTAAACAAAGCTCCATGCTCAAATTTTCATAATAGCTTTTTTGCAGGATAAACACCAGCTCAGCTATTTTTTCGATGGTTATTTTTCTTTCTTTCATCAATTCCAACACAGCTTTTTTCATGTTAACACTCCTTATTTCCGTTGTACATATGAGTTGATTATCCTTATATATGCTATTGTCGCAAATATCGTGCTCATTATGCATTTAATCCTTGATGGAAATATTTTCACTGCCCAAAAGCTGTGCTAAGCGCATATACAATTCCTCATCATCTGCCACCCAATATTCTTTGGGCGCCAAGGTCATGCGCTTATGCTCTTTATAATACAGATAAACCGGATATTCTCCGGGATAATCGCCCAATACTGCCAAAATCTGCCCTAAAAAGCTTTTCTGCGCCTTTTCGCCTAAAAGCTGCAAATAAATCTTCACGGCATTATTCTGGGCTTGCTGTTTAATATCCTGATTTTTTTGGCTGTTTTCTGCCGCATTTTCTTTGCTTAAAGGCTGCACTTCTTCGGCAAAAAATTTGGGAGCCTCCTCCTGATAATTGATCCGCCCTTTTATAAGCACAATCTTGTCATCTTCCAAAAACGGTCGATTAGCCGCCAGATTGCGGGGAAAAATCAAAGTTTCAATACTGCCCGATAAATCCTCCAAAGTCACATAAGCCATGCTTTCGCCTTTTTTGGTGGTGGAAAATTTAACTTCCGATAAGATTCCGCCTAAAACGGCTTGTTTTTGGTCGTCGTCAGGGCTTATACTGCCGATAGGCATAGTTGTCACTTCTGCCAGGCGGGCGCTGTATTCATTCAAAGGATGCCCGCTTAAGTACATCCCCAGCATTTCCTTTTCCATCGCGAGAATTTCCCGGTTGGAAAATTCCCCGCATTTAGGCAGCTCAATGGGTGCAAAACCCTGTGTCGGATCTGTTTCTTCGCCTAAATCAAAGAGGGAAATCTGCTTGCTTTTTCGCCGTTTTTCCACTTCCAAACCTTGCGCTAAGCAAGGCTCCAAAATTGCCAGCTGCTGTGCTCTTGTTCCCGGCAGATTGCTGAATGCTCCCCCTTTAATCAGGGATTCCATGACCTTGCGGTTAAAACTCTGCAAATCCACCCGCATGCAAAAATCCTGCAAGGAAGCAAAATTGCCGCCCTTTTGCCGCTCGGCAATGATAGCGGCAATGGGATTTTTGCCGACACCTTTAATCGCCCCTAAGCCAAAGCGAATATTCTTGCCGTCGCTGGTAAAATCTTCACCGCTGATATTAATATCCGGCTCCATGACCTCGATGCCCATTCGCCGGCATTCGCCGACATAAAAGGTCACTCGGTCAATATTATCCATGACACTGGTTAAAAGAGCGGCCATAAATTCGGCAGGATAGTGGGCTTTTAAATAAGCTGTCTGGAAGCTCACCACGGCATAGGCGGCGCTGTGGCTCTTATTAAAGCCGTAGCCGGCGAAATATTCGATCAACTCGAAGATTTTCTCTGCTGTAGTTTTTTCAATATTTTTCTTTTGCGCTCCCTCGACAAATTGCTGTTTCAAACCGGCGATGATTTCCGGCTTTTTCTTGCCCATCGCTCTTCGGAGCAAATCCGCTTCGCCCAAGGTGAAACCTGCCAATGAGCTGGCTATACGCATGACCTGCTCCTGATAAACTATGACACCGTAAGTCGGCTTTAAAATCGGCTCTAACAGCGGATGTAAATATTCAATCTCCTTTTTGCCGTGTCGGCGGTCGATAAAATCTGCCACCATGCCGCTGGCTAAAGGTCCAGGACGGTACAAGGCTTCCAAAACGATGATATCCTCCAAATTAGTAGGCGCCAAATCTTTCAAAACTGCCCTTAAGCCATTGCCCTCCATTTGAAAAACGCCGATAGCATCGCCTTTGCGCAGAAGCTCATAGGTCGGCGCATCGTCCAAATCAATCTTGCTGAAATCCACCTTCACCCCGTGATTCAGATAAATGGCATCAATGGCTTTATTGATAACTGTCAGGGTTCTGAGCCCCAAAAAGTCCATCTTTAAAAGTCCCATTTCCTCCACATTTTCCTTAGCCAGCTGGGTGATGATGCTGTTGTCATTGGTTATCTGTAACGGCAGATAATACTCTAAGGGCTTTTCGGAGATAACCACTCCGGCAGCATGGGTGCCGGCATGGCGCGGCATGCCTTCCAGTTTCTGCGCCGTTAAGATTAACTGATTGATGGACTCATCTTCCGCCATCAAAGCTCTTAATTCTGCCGAATTATCCATAGCCTTCTGCAAGGTGATATTTAATTCATTGGGTATCAGCTTGGCTACTTTATTGACCGTAGTTAAGGGAATATTCATCACCCTGCCTACATCCCGCACCGCACCTTTGGCTGCCAGAGTACCAAAGGTGATAATCTGCGCCACATGGTCAATGCCGTAGCGCTCGATTACATAATCAATAACCTCTCCCCGGCGCTCATAGCAAAAGTCAATGTCAATATCCGGCATACTGACCCGCTCCGGATTTAAAAAGCGCTCAAAAAGCAAATCGTATTTCAGCGGATCGATATCGGTAATATATAAAACGTAGCTGACTATACTTCCTGCCGCCGAACCTCTGCCCGGTCCGACATAAATATTGTTTTTGCGGGCAAAATTGATAAAATCCCAAACGATTAAAAAATAACCCGTATAGCCCATTTGTTTGATGACGTTTAATTCATATTCCAGCCGCTCATAATGCTCAGGGCTCAGATTTTGGTAGCGTTCCTTCAAGCCGTCCTGACAAAGCTTCTCCAAATAGCTTTCCAAAGTGAACCCGTCCGGCACATTAAAAATCGGCATGTGATTTTCGCCAAAGGTAAAATCAAAGTTGCATTTTTCGCTGATTTCCACGGTAATATCTAAGGCGTTAGGATATTCACCTACGGCTTTTTGCATTTCCTCATAGCTTTTCAGATAAAACTCGCTGCCTTCAAAACGCATACGATTAGCATCAGAGAGAGTTTTGCCCGTTTGGATACAGAGCATGACGTCCTGCATTTGGGCGTCTTCCCGATAAACATAATGATTATCGTTAGTCGCCACCAAAGGCACGCCGGTTTCCGCGCTCAGCTTTGCCAATGCCTGATTAACCACCATTTGCTCCGGCAATCCATGGTTCTGCACCTCTAAATAATAGTTGCCTTCGCCGAATAAATTTTTATACCAGAGGATATCCTCCTTAGCCTTAGCCAAATCGTTATTCAAAATATCCTGAGGGATTTCGCCGGCTAAGCAAGCGCTTAAAGCGATTAAGCCTTCGTGATACTGCTCCAATAATTCCCGGTCCACTCGAGGCTTATAGTAAAAGCCCTCCAAATAAGCCTTGCTGACTAAATGCGTCAGATTATGATAGCCCTCTTCATTTTTAACCAGCAAAACCAGATGATAAGGCGAATCATCTCTGCCGATTTTCTCAAAACGGCTTTTAGGCGCTACATACACTTCACAGCCGATAATAGGCTTGATTCCCGCCTTTTTGCAAGCTTTATAAAAATCCACCATTCCATACATTACCCCGTGGTCGGTAATCGCCAAAGCGGGCATGTCCAGCTCTTTTGCCCGCTTGACCAACAAATCAATTTTCCCCGCTCCGTCCAATAAACTATACGCTGTATGGGTGTGTAAATGTACAAATGCCTGCATGCCTATCTTTCCTTTCACCACTGATGCTTCTTCATATAGCTGGTAACTAAACCGCCGATTTTTCCAGCTTCGACGCTGGTTAATTCTCCCCAACCGTAGTCTTTGATTTTGGCGCCGTAGCCCAGACTTTCAGCTATTTCTCTTTTTAAAATATCTTTGCCATGATATGTTTTATCCATTATTCTCACCTCATGAATAGTATATCCATGAAGCCCAATCTTTATATGTACAGAGAAATGCCGATAAAAATCGGCATTTGTTCATAATCCTAAAATTTTTATCGCAAGATTTGCGTAAATCAGAAGTCCCACTATGTCACTGGTGGTGCTGATAAAGGGTGCCGAGGCTACCGCCGGATCAATTTTCAGCTTCTTTAAAACTATAGGCACCAGTGTTCCTAAAGTAGCCGCCGTAAGCATATTGCATACCAAAGCCATGCCGATGATAATTCCTATAGTGATGCTTCCCTGCCACAAATACGCCGCACAGGCAACCAATGAACCTACCGTTACCCCCAACGAAATACCAATGCTTGCTTCTCTTAAAACCGTGAATATTACCCGCTTGCCGCTTATACTGCCGGTAGCAATACCCCGCACGGTAACTGTTGAGGATTGAGTTCCTACATTACCACCCATGCCGATAACTAACGGCACAAAAAAGGATAAAGCTATTACCTGCGACCATTGACTCTCATAATGACTCAAAACCTGCCCGGAGCACAGTCCGCCCATAATCGTAATTAAAAGCCAGGGCAAACGCGAGCGGACAGCGGTAGAAAATTTACCTATAGCACTGTCCTCATCTTCCTCCGCCAGACTGGTACCGGCCATTCTTAAAAAGTCCTCGGCGGCTTCATCATGGATAACGTCGATAACGTCGTCAACCGTGACTATGCCCCGCAAAATATTTTCATCATCTACGACCGGAATCGCTAAAAAGTTATATTTACTGACGATTTTAGCAACATCTTCCTGGTCGTCATTAACATTAACATAGCGCACATCGCGCCACATAATCTCGGAAATATTAGTCAGCGGTTTCGCCACAATCAGCTCTCTCAGCGACAAAACTCCAACCAAATGCCCTTTGGAATCAATCACATACAAATAATAAATGGTTTCCGCATCAGGCGCCTGCTCTCTAATCATTTCAATAGCAGCAGCAGCAGTAACATGAGCCGGTACTGCTACATATTCGGTCGTCATCAAACCACCGGCAGTATCGGGAGGATAATTCATCAATCTTTGAACTTCGTTGGCATCCTCTTCCTCAAACAAATCCAAAATCGCTTCGCGGTCGTCTTCATCCAGCTCAAAAATCAAGTCGGCAGCATCGTCTGAAGACATCTCGCTAACAATATCTATAGCTCGATTTTCCGGCAGCTCTGTCAATATTTCCGCTGCCAGCTCCGAGTCTTCCAATTCATTTAAAACTAACGCCGCATCTTCCGGCTCCAAAATCTTAATTAAACGCTTTTGATCCTCGCGGTCGTCCATCTGCTGCACGATTTCCGCAATATCCGCCGGCTGCTGGCGATATAAATATTCCCGCAGTTCTTTGGTATTTTTCTGTGCTCTTTTTAAGCGTTCATCATCTTTTTCATTTTCTGCCACGGCAATACCTCCCCTGGGAAATAGCATAAGATACTATTCGCCCGTTTATTCTTTTGTTGCCAATATTTTTTATTACATCGAGGAATATTATCCATACTATCACCCCCAAAAGAGAATTATCGCCTTTTATAATTCATTATAGCCTAAGTTAGCGAGAATCTGCTGTTTATTGCGCCAGTCCTCTCTGACTTTAACCCATAATTTCAAATTTACTTTCTCACCTATTAAATATTCTATGTCCTTGCGGGCAAAGGTGCCTATCTTTTTCAGCATTGCTCCGTTTTTGCCGATGATGATACCTTTCTGTGAAGACCTCTCCACATAAATGCAGGCATCAATCTGCATTTTGCCCGTTTCACTGCGCTCCATATTTTCCACAAAGACCGCTATGCTGTGAGGCACCTCATCATGAGTGAGCTCCAATATTTTTTCTCTGATTAATTCGGAAATAACAATCTCCACCGGCTGATCGGTTACAGCATCAGGCGGATAGTACATCGGTCCTTCTTCCAGATATTTTTCCGTCACTTTAACTAATTCACTGACATTGTCGCCCTTTAACGCCGACAAAGGAAAAATCTCCGCAAATTCTCCCCGCTCTTGCCAAGAGAGAATTACTTTACCTATTTCCTCCGGTGAAAGCTTGTCCACCTTATTGAGCAATAAAAAGATTGGCGCCGCACTTGTCTTTAACTGATCCAGCACATATTGCTCACCTTTGCCAAAGGGCACGGAAGCGTCAACCAGATAATAAATCACATCAACATCATCGGCTGTTTTTTCAGCCGTATCTACCATGTATTCGCCCAGCTTATGCTTGGGCTTATGAATCCCCGGGGTATCAACAAAAACGATCTGCACCTCATCATCGGTATAAATGCCGGTGATGCGATTGCGGGTCGTTTGAGGCTTGTCCGAAACGATAGCAATTTTGCGGTCCAATATTTGATTGAGCAATGTCGATTTACCGGCATTTGGTCTGCCCAGCATAGCAACAAAACCGCTTTTCATTCTTTTTCCTCCCCCGTTTCAGCCGGCAAAAAGCTTTCGTCAAAAGCCTGCGGCAATAATTTTTTCACACTGGTCAAAATTCTTTCCCCGCCCTGCCCTAACAGCAAAATGGGCATCTCCGGCGCTAATTCCGCCAGCACCTGCCGGCAGGCACCGCAAGGCGCAATAGGCTTTTTTGTGTCAGCCCAGACCGCCAGCGCCTTGAAATCCTCTTTGCCTTGAGCAACAGCACTAAAAATAGCTGTTCTCTCAGCACAGTTAGTCAAGCCAAAGCTGACATTTTCAATATTACACCCAGCGACAATACTGCCATCGCCGCACAAAAGTGCCGCTCCCACTTTAAAATGGGAATAAGGCGCATAAGCCCTTTCCCGCGCTTTCTGCGCCTCATCAATTAATTTATCCCAACCAATATCAGTCATTATTTTCATCCTTATGACCAAGTCTGCGAGAAAACCAATCGCTTTTCTCCTTGACTTCCTCTTTGGGCAAAGCTTCAACCTCTACCTTAGAAACCCGGCGTCCTTTGACCTCGGCAACCTTCATATGCAGTCTTTCGTAGGTTGCTTCATCACCGACAGCAGGAATACCGCCGATATTATTAAAGACCAAACCGCCGATAGTTTCTGAATCGGTTTCTTCTTCCAAGTCAACATCCAAAGCTGCCGCTACATCATAAACCAGCGCTCTGGCGTCAGCCATTACGGCATTGCTGTCCGGAAGAGGTTTAATCAGTTCTTCCTCCAAGTCGTACTCGTCTTGAATATCGCCGACGATCTCCTCAATTAAATCTTCAATAGTAATAAGCCCGGCAGTTCCGCCGTATTCATCCAAAATAATCGCCATGTGCACTCTCTTTTGCCGCATTTCTGCTAAAAGATCGCTGACATTTTTATTTTCCGGAATATAATATACACTGCGCAACAATTCTTTCACTTTCAGAGTTGAAAAATCTTCATCCAAGTTTTTCAGCAAATCCTTCACATAAAGAATACCGGTGATATTGTCAATACTGTTTTCAAAAACCGGTATCCGGGAATGTCCGGCAGCAATAATTTTTGGCAATATATTCTCAATAGTCTCTTCACCATTGATTGCCGTCATATCAATACGAGGCACCATGATCTCTTTAACAGTAGTTTCGTCAAACTCAAAAATACTATTGATCATCTCAGTTTCGCTCTCATCCAAGATCCCCTCTTCCTGACCGGCATTAACCAAGATTTTCAGTTCATCTTCTGTAATGAATGGGTCGCCATCTTCACTGCGGCTTAATTTGCCTGCCAGGCGGGAAATCTCACTTAAAACCCAAACTATCGGAGTAAGTATGATTGCCAAAAGCTTTAACGGCGGCGCTACAACCATTGACCAAGTGTTAGCACTGATGGCACCGATATTTTTCGGCACAACTTCACCAAAAATTAAGATGATCAAGGTCATTGCACCGGTTGCCAAGCCTAAGCCTGCATCGCCCCACATATCTAAAGCAACTTTGGTTGCCAAAGAAGAGGCTGCAATATTTACTACGTTATTGCCTACCAAAATCGTGGAAATAACCTTGCTCTGCTCCTCCAAAAGGTTTAAGACCAATTTGGCTTTTCTGTTTCCCTCGTCCTGTAAATTCATAAGTCGCACTTTGTTTGCTGACAATAATGCTGATTCGGCAGATGAAAAGAATGCCGATAAGCACACTAAAATCACCAGCAAAATCATAAGACCACCTATACCATCACCCATAAAAAAATCCTCTCGCTTTCTTTGTTTTTATTTTTTCTTTGTTTATGATACAGCACATTTTATTATAGCATATTTGCGGGCAAATTGCAATCAGCGACTTTGCCCAATTTGCGTTAAAATTGCTTCTTCTTTTTGACGCATAAGTTGCTTTTCCTCATCTTCCAAATGATCATAGCCGCATAGATGAAGCATGCCATGGCAGAAAAGATATAATAACTCTCTTGCAAAAGAATGATTATACTCAACTTTCTGCTCCTCGGTGCGTTCCAAAGAAATTACGATATCTCCTAAAAGCACCAAGTCAAAATCATCCAGTTCCTCGTCTGGCTCATACATCGGAAAAGACAAAACATCGGTGGCTGTATCTTTGTTTCTATATTCGTTGTTTATTTGGCGAATACCTTCATTGTCGACAAAAGTTACTCCTATTTGTACATCTGTAGGCAGATTTTCAGCCTTTAAGCAAATATCTGCCGCTTTATTCATTAAATTTTGCCACTCTTCTTTGATTTGATACTTGTCCTGTTCATTGTTAAATATTATTGCCACAGCCACACCCTCTTTACTCTGCTTTCTTTTTTGCCTGCGCCAGCATATTTTTCTCTGCCGGATATTCCACCCGCTTATGATACATGCCGTTAACTACCCGCGTAAAGGCAGCTGCTACCTTATTGACATCCTTAAAGGTCAGATCGCACTCATCAAATTGCCCATCATTAAGCTTGTTTTTAAGCAAATTATGAATAAAACCCTCGATCTGTCCCGGAGTTGCATCTTTTTTGCTGCGCACTGCCGCTTCGATAGTGTCAGCCATCATCAAAATTGCTGCTTCTTTAGTTTGCGGCTTAGGCTGACCATAGCGGTAATCTTCTTCCCTTACTTCCTCATCGCCCTCTTTTGCCTCCTGATAGAAAAAGGAAATCAGCGAATTGCCATGATGCTGGGCTATCATATCGATAATCATCGGCGGCAATTTAGCTTCTTTTGCCATTTCCACACCATCTTTGACATGGGAGCTGATAATTAAGGCACTTAAAGTCGGACTGATTTTATCATGGGGATTCTCGCCGTTTAACTGGTTTTCACTGAAAAAGTAAGGACGCTTGATCTTGCCGATGTCGTGATAATAAGCCCCGACCCGTACAATTAAACCATTGGCGCCGACAGCCTCAGCCGCCGATTCGCCCAAATTGCCCACCATAATGCTGTGGTGATATGTGCCCGGCGCCTCTAACATCAGCTTTTTCAGCAATGGCTGATTGGGATTGGACAATTCCAAAAGTTTAATGGAAGTCGTTACCCCAAAAACACTTTCGATAAAAGGCAAAAGTCCCAAGGTTAAAATAGCCGAAAATACTCCGCCCAAAAAACCAAATGCCATGCCGTATAAAATAACCTCTGTCGTTGTCTTGTTTAAAAATCCTAAAGATGCTACTACCAGCGCGTTAATTATTGCGACATATAACGCCGCTTTGTACAAATCGTTTCTCTGCGTCAGACGGGCAATGACAACTGCTCCGACCAAACCGCTTGTAGCCGCTAAAATGCCAAATTCTACTTCGCCGGTTAAAACACCTACCATAACAGCAAATATTCCGTCAAAGAAAATGGCCAGATTGGCATTAAATAATGTCGCTATCAGCATCGTGCCCATAGCTGTCGGCAATAAAAAGCCGATCTGTGCCGCTATTTCACTGGATGGACTGACTGTTACTGACAAAATCAATTCATCTAGCAAAACTTGAGCTAAAATAATCAGCATCAAAATCTGCATGTATTCCAATCTCTCATACAAATCTTTAAACAGCCAGCGCAGATAAACTATTGATAAAATCAGCATTACCAAAATCAAGCAAGCTAAGCCGCCTATAATATTAACTACGCTTACATTGTCAGTATAGCCCATCAGATAAAGGATATCATATTGCTCTTCGGTGATAACCTCACCTTTGGAAACTATCATCTCGCCCTTTAAGATAGTGCGGTAAACAGGCGTTACAGTAGCCAAAATCTTGGCTTTAGCCGTTTCTGTGGCTTCGGTATCCACCTTTAAGGTGGCATAATAAGGCACATTATTCAAAAGCGCCGTCAAAACATTATATCTTACTCCATCATAATTATCCTGCACCTCAGCCAAAACTTCTTCTTTAGCCGCTGTTAAATCTTCCTCTACCACACCGCCAGAATCTATCATTACCTTGGAAAGAATCTGCAAACACTCTTGGTGCAGCTGATTAAAATCCTCGCTGGTATAAGCCGTTAAACTATACCAATCGCCGTCAGTTAATTCGATAGGGCTTTTTTGCTTCAGCTCGCTCACTTTATACGTGCTGATATGCTCATCTTCTATCTCTTCCGGCACTTCGCCTAAAACTATCTCTTCCACTATATTAAAGAAATCGCTTATTTCGGCGATAGTTAAATTATTGTAATCGTCCAGATTTAAGGCATAGATATCCTGAAAGCCTTCCAATGCCAAATCCTCTTTTGCCTTAGTAGCAACTTTATCTTCCACCGTCATATAACGATTTGCTTGCACATCAGCATTGGCTACTTGTCCAACTATGACCTCTTCTCGAGAAGCTATAAAATAGGCAGAAAAAACCCCCAGCAAAATAAAAAAGAAGAGCACAGTCCACAAAATTAATTGCTTATTAAGTTTTTTTGACTTTTTCTTCACGATATTTTGGCTCATTTAAAAACTTCTCTCCTCATCCGCTAAACCTTTCGTAAGCGTTAATAATCTTAGCTACCACCGGATGGCGCACTACATCCTGCGCTGTTAAATAATTGAAGCCTATTTCATCTATGCCTTGCAAAATCTTCTCTACCTGCACCAAGCCGGAAGATGTATTCTTCGGCAAATCCACCTGCGTAACATCGCCGGTAATAACCGCTTTGGAGCCAAAGCCTATTCTGGTTAAAAACATCTTCATCTGCTCATTAGTCGTATTTTGCGCCTCATCTAAGATGATAAAAGCATCATCTAAAGTACGTCCGCGCATATACGCCAGCGGCGCAATCTCAATAATTTGCCGCTCCAAATATTTCTGCGCCACCTCTAAGCCCAAGACATCATATAACCCGTCATAAAGCGGTCGCAAATATGGATCAACCTTATCCTGCAAATCCCCCGGCAAAAAGCCCAGCTTTTCTCCGGCTTCCACTGCGGGGCGAGTGAGAATAATGCGCTCCACTTTGCGGTTTTTCAGCATTTTAACTGCCATCACCACTGCCAGATAAGTTTTGCCGGTGCCTGCCGGTCCTATGCCAAAGGTGATATCCTTCTTTTCAATAGTCTTCAAATAATTATACTGCCCGATAGTCTTTGCCCGCACTTGCTTGCCGCGGGAAGTTGTTAAAAAAACCTCCGCCAGACATTCAGCCAGTCTTTGGCTGTCCATAGACTCTTTTTGTCCCAAAGCACAGCTGACATCGGCTAAAGTGATCTCTTGCTTTTGCGCTAATAAAATCAAATAATTCAAGATTTCCTTAGCTTTTTTAATTGCTTCTGCTTCTCCGCTTATATATATTTCCTGCCCCCGGGCAGCAATAGCAACACCGAGACTTTTTTCAATCAAATGAAAATTTTCGTCCATCGCTCCCGCTACCCTGCCGGCTTGTGTGATATCAGCAAAACATATTTTTTCCTGTTCTCCCAAAGAGATGCCTCCCCATTTTAAAATACCTATTTGGCATATATTATACACTAAAAACACCAAAAAAGATACTAATTTTTTTCACTTTTTTCTTATTTATAACACTTTTTCCCTAAAATATCTGCGTATTTCCAAAATAAAATTTGACAATGGTCGCCTTAGCCCTAATTTTAGCATTTTCTTTACCTCTCAGCCATCATCTATTTTATCATTTATGTAAAATAAAGCTCATTTTTCCGCAAATGAGCTTCTCTTTGTTAACGATACCTCACTTCCACCAAATCTTCCTTCACGGTAACCAAGCTTTTGACCTTGACCAAACGGCTGTCCATAGTAGGCATCAGCAGGCTTTCGGTGTTTAAAACATCCTCCGCTTTAACTCCCTTTTCTACCAGTGTTTGCTGTCCCCGTTTTAAGCATTCCTGATAAGCCTCTGCTAAATCATAGCTTTGAAATGCCAGCTGCTGTCCGCTGCTTTCCCAGGATTCCAGGCGCCAAATATCCTCTCCAAGCTTAATTTCCTTTTGCCACAATATTTTTTCCAAGCCAATGCCCGCTATGGCTTTAGAAGCATAAACCTCTTCATTGTTTTTCAATATCCGATAGCCTTTTTCTTTTTCGCCGGTCGCTTCTAAATGACCTTCGTTTAAGCTGCAAATGCCGATAGCCTCATACTCTACCAATCCGCTTACTCTGCCCTGTGCCCTGATTCCGCGTCCTTCGTCGGCAGGCTGATAAATGCCCATTTCGTCTTTCTCCCATTCATCATACTCGACTCCTTCGATTAAAACCTGACCCTTTTGCACTTTCTCGCCTTTCTCTGCCCGGGCTGTGCCCTCTAACACTAAAATATCTTCGACAATGCCATCTTTAGCTGCTACCAAATCCGCCCTTTTATCATAATCCAAAAAAGTATTGTCCCGCTCTTTTAAGCGTATTTCCAATACTGTCCCTTTAGGCTGCATCCAAAACCAGGACAATTCGCCGTTATACTCTTTCAAGATCTCCTTGGTAATCTCCTCAAAATCCAGATTATTTTTGCTTATGCCCTTTTGAATTCCGTATTTTTCCACAATAGCAATGATATCTTCCTCAGTGTATTTTTCATTGCCGGAAATGTCAAAGCTCCAAATATATGACAAGGCTACATAAAGAACAGCAAAACATACTGCCAGCCCTAAAATCAACCCCTGCCGCCGCATTAATGCCAGCCAAGCGAAAACTAAGCCGCTTTTTTTTATAATTTTGGCTTTCGCCCGTTTGCTGCGGAGTATATTTAATAATCTTCTGCCGTCATAAGAACAAACGCTGATTAACAGAGCATTGTCCGCTGACTTTACTTGGCGCAAAACTATATTTTCTCTTAAACAGCAGTTGATCAGCTCTGCTTCAGAGAGATTTTCAACCTTGATCACCACATAATTATCCCAAAATTTCTCCATCCCTATAGCTCCTTTAAGGCCACATTATTAACTTTTCCTCTTACCTCTGCACAATCGCCTGCGATAAACTCCAAGTATAAATTTTGCCCTAAAATGCCGATTTCCAGCTCTTTGGTCTGAAATATTATCTCTCTGTCAGAGTATTTTTTGATTAGCCCCTGATTTTCTATATAAATTTTACCTGCTGTGTCAATAGTTATCTTGCTAGTTTGTTCTGCCCAATTTCTCACCAGCGTTTGTAAATCCCCCTTGTGCATACACTTTCACCCCTTTACCTCCAATATATGCCCAAGCATAGGGATTATACCTTTACTAACGCTTCTTATTTCTTCGGTTTGTCAATTAAGGTTACGGTGTCTGCGATATTGTCCTCCTTTAAATCCAGCAATATCCTCTCACCGGCGCTGATAGCTGCATATTCTACCGCCTCTAAATTTTTAACGCCCCTCTTTTTCAGTTCTCTGAGAAACCAGTCCTCGGTTAAGCCTAAGCGCTCTAAATTATTGCCGATAAATTTGCCTTCCTGCACTATTTCTACCGCCAGCGCTTCGCCCTGCTCATTCAGCTTTAAATCCTTGCGCTGCACTGTTTCGTATTCCGCTTTTTTGATGACGCTTAAACCGCCCGACTCCTCCAAAACAGCCAATTTTACCTCGGTAAAATCAAATATATCCTTTAAACGCAGCATCATCATAAATTCATCTAAGTTAAGCCGAGTTTTGCGCAAATTACCTTCTAAAATTTTACCGTCCTGAATCACCACCACCGGCTCGCCGTTGATGATCTTGCGCAGTCCCCGGCTTTTCAGCGCTACATAAGCTGCTAAAAATGTCAGCACGCCGTAAGCCAATAAGCCTATCAGATGATCGCCGAATTTATCAAAGCTGTCCGTCGCCATATTGGCAGCGATGGAGCCAAAGGTAATGCCGTTGATGTATTCATAATAAGTTAACTGCGCCACCTGCTGTTTGCCTATCCAGCGAGTTAAAGCCAACAAGATAAAAAAAGATATCGTTGCCTGCAAAAATATCAGCATTATTCTGCCTCCTCATTCAAGCGTTTCAGAACATAATAGACCACCAGACCGATGGCAATTAAATCAAGCCAAACTGTCATCATTCCACATTCCTCCCAAAGGCTATTATGCCCAATTTTCTCCCCAGTAAACAAAAAAACCTAAACATGGTTATTGAAACCATGTTTAGGTTTTTATTATTTAGGTTTGTCTCTACAGTAAACCAATGAGCATCCAATATGGTACCAAAACAAACAAAAATCCTAAAAAGAATATCACTGATCTAATAATATTTGTTTTAATAAAATCTTTCATCGACATCATCCCAAAGCTGTACACCAACAAATACGGGATATATTCATATGGTAAAATGATAGCTTCTGTGCAAGCATTGATAGCTAAAGCAAAAGGTACAGCTGAATAACCTAAAGAAGAGGCAACCAAGCACATTGGCTGAGCAATTAATGATAAGATAGCCATCGGTGTCATTAAGAAATTCAAAATAAATACTACCGCAAATACTAAAGCAAATACGCTGATCACACTATTGCCGCTGATTGCAGAAATCTCTAAAACTAAGCTACTGATAACTTCTCCTAAGCCCAAACCTCCTGCCACACTTCCGATCGAAACGCATCCTGCACAAAAGAAAATGGCTGACCAATTAACTTTATGAGCAACTTTGACCGGATCAGCGCCATTCAAAAACGGCAGAAAGATCATAAATGGAATAATTGCAAAACCCAAATTTAAGTCCAGCTTATGCCAGTTTACAGTAAATATATAGATTAATAATACTAAAAGTACACCTGCATTAATCTTTTCTTCGCGGGTTACTTTTCCTAAACTGTCTAATTCATTCTTAAAATAATCAATATTACCAATTTTTTGATCTGGTTTATATATTTTGCCAATAACGAAAACTATTAATAATGAAACTATTAACAATGGCCATGTATACACTATCATATTCAATGGTGTAATAGCAGTCGGACTGATGTAGCCTTCCATCATTTTATAAATTATTCCCCACATTGTTGACTGATAAGTAAATGAATGTGAGGTGCAAGAACCAACCATACATGCCATTGCAATTCCGGCTCCCATTCTTTTCCCCATGCAATTCAAGGAGATGCATAGACCTGCACACAAAGGCGGCAAAATCATGTATGCCCGTCCTGATGTTACTAAATTAAGCAAAATACCTATAAACATGATGCTTATGATTAATGCCATGTAATTTGACTTAATCCTGTACATCAGTATCATGGTCACCCTTTTTAAAAAACCGCAATCCTCAAGCGCCATGGCCAAAACATATATGCCAATAATCATCAACATTGTTGAGCCAACCCATGGTGACATAACCGTTGCGGCAGGAGCAATATTAAAGAATAGATAGAAAGAAGGTAAGCAAAGCCCTATCAGTAATGTTGGCAATATTTCAAATGCTGCTGCAGATAAAAAGAAAACGGTAATGGCTAAAAATATTTTCACAGCATTGGTATAAAAGCCTTGTTCAGGAATAAGCAAACAAATTATTGCTAATGCAATGGTAATCAACCAACCTATAGCTGCAGATTTTGACATTCTTTCAACAGACATAATAAGACCTCCTATTAATTATTTTCTGCGTCAAAATACTTTTTAGTATTTTGACGCATATTTTTTTAGAATTCTTCAGTTAAAATTTGATAAACAGGAGCACCTTCGCAGTTTGCCGGCATGCGTACACCGCCCAAAACAGCAACGGTTGGCGCAAAATCGATCTGCCTGATTATCCTGTCAGTAGTGAATCCACTCTTAATTCCTTGACCTGCTGCGATAAATATCGGAGAAATAGAAGTATCACTTTCACCTTGTGTCGTAGATAAACAATCGGCATGATCATAGTTGTACCCTTCTGCCATCCAGAAAATAATATCGCCTGCTTCCGGTCCACCTTGTCCGAGTAAGACGGCATCTCTGTTGCGCAAAGCTACCGAAACGATTCTGTGTCCGGTTTTTTCATCTGTCAGTTGGTACAATTTTGTTATAATTTCTTCCTCAAGTTCGTATTGATCTGCGGGATCAACTATGCCATGATCGTATTTGCCTTTAAGATTAATATATACGTGACCTTCGCGCTGGCACACCGCTTTAGTTTGAGTCCAGTCAATACGAGTCTTGCCATTTTCATCAACATAACTTTTGGTGAAGCCCATTTGTTCAAAAACAGTGGTAGCTACTCCTGTCAGCGGCATCAAAAGAGATAAATCATGTTTTGGAGAAACCTGAGCATGGTCTGACATAATTATAACAGTCCAGCCTTCATCAAGATAGTGTAAAAATTTTCCTAAATAGTAATCCGTCTGCACATAGAGATCCTGCATCCATTTTTGCGCTACTTCAACAGGATTGCGGTTAAATTCATGTTCCGACATGTGTTTAATAAATTGATGTTCCTCCAAATCAATAGCGTGATAATGAGAAAAAACAACATCAATATTTTCATGCTCAATAACATAATGCATTGCTCTTGCCTGCCAGTCTGCCGTAGCATACCAGTTGTCCAACATGCAATCTGTTATCAGCATAGGATCCTGTCTGCCAAGTATAGATGTCGGGGTGGGATAACCTGCATTTTCCGTAATTTCTTTAAATAAACTTTTTGGATGATAGCAGCTGTCATTTTCCATATCCATCGCACCGGAAATATACATGGTTAAAGTTTTTCCTTCCGGGTCCAGTTTCAATAGCTTCATATTTCTGTTAACCTTATAGGTTTTATCTCCGCGAATAGCTTCATCCTTTACTTCAACCACCATTTTGCCTATGGGGCAAACAGCCAAGGGCGTTTCCGATTTCTTGCTTTTATAAATAGCTACTTTATCGTAAATGCCTTCTTCGTTTTTTAAAATTAAAGCCGGACGGCGAATCAAGCCGGCAGAAAATAAAATAGCAAATTCCTTAGCCCCTGCCGGTGCATTTGCCCAGCCTGTTGCTTCTTTAATCGGTGATTGAATCATATCTACCAAGGCTTCTGTAGTGGAAGTTGTATGTTTATCCCAACCAGTTATCATTTTCCGCTTAGTATCATCATCTTTTACCTTGCCAACGATACTTAACATTCTAGCAGTTTCTCTTTTTTCCAAATTCAAATCATTCACGACACAAGCAGCGCTTGCCTCCATCGGAGCTTTAGGTATATAAACCAATTCTTTTATCAATTCAGAGGCTCCAACTAAAAACTCCCCTTCTACCTGCGAGGTAGCCATGCCGACCGAACCGGGAGAAGTGCCGTCAACTACCAGCAAATTAGGATTATCACTGGTTGGCGGCCAAGAAGATCCGGGCCAATGCCAAACAAGAGTTTTTTTGCCTGCTTCAGCAAAGGCATTCCACAAAGGCTCAGCTTTGCAATCACGAGAATCAAAATTATAATCTATCTGATCGATGTCATTTCCCATGCGATAATATCCGGTTATACCATGAACATTAGCATAGCAGCCACAGGCTAAGGTAGTCCACATTGGCGGAGTAACTGTTGGATGTCCGCCCAGCATCATTAAGTCTTCTCTTGCTGCTCCACGCTCAATATATTTCTTGACATTAGGCATCAGTCCCATATCTACATATTTTTTAGTTAGGCGCGGATCCATCCCATCACAACCTAATAAGAGTATTTTGTTTGTTAAGGCAGTTCTTTTTAACATTATAAACCCTCCATATAAAATATATTAGATATATATCTCCTGCGCGCAACTATATTATATACTAAGAATATATATTATAAAAGAACTTATATTGTTTACATAAATTATTTATTGTCAACATTTATGTTGCTTCTTTTTCTATCTTGCTATCGCTTGCCCTTTGGTGTATAATTATTTTATAATTATATATTCCAAAAGGAGGCGCAGTTATGACTTTTGAACAAATCTATTATTTTTTAGAAGTTTACCGCCAGAAATCCTTTTCAAAAGCGGCAAATAATCTTATGGTTTCCCGCCAATCGCTTTCTTTTTCCATAAAACGTTTAGAAGATGAACTGCAAAGCTGCTTCTTTATCCGAAAACAAAATGGAATCGAAACTACTAAAGAAGGCGAGTTGTTCTTTGAGTATGCTAAAAATTTTTTTCAAGCAAATGTGCAGATTAAGCAAAAACTTCTTGAATGTCAAAATAATTCTCAAAAAAATATAACCTACAAAGTTGGGCTAAGCACCTATGTAATGTCCACATATGGTGAATTTTTATACAATTCTTTAAAAAAAGTGTTCCCTAACTTTTTTTTTGATTTTGGCGTTTTAAATCAAAGTGATATCCATGATTTTGATTTTATTATTACTTTAAGCGGAGATGCAACCATTTTAAATTTAAAACAAAAAATAAATGATCCTAATGATAGCTTTTTAATCAAAATTATCAATACCTATATTTGCTATATCTGGTGCAGTAAACGCTCTCCGTTAGCTAAAGAAAAAACCTTGAGTTTTGATATGCTCTATGATTATTCCTTTTGCACGCTTAAAGAAACTTTAGATTTTTCCCGTGGCTATCTGTTCTTCAAAAATAAAGAGCTCGCACCTAAAACTTTATCAATCAAACTTGAAGGTGTCTTTATTGATTATGTCGAAAAGTTAGGCTATATTGCCGCTGATGTTCCTTTTGCCAATAATGCGTTTGCTTTCTCCAAAATTTTTGCAAACCGTGATGTAGTTATTCGTCCGACAGATTTAAAATTAAGCTTGATCACGATTTATAAAAAAAGTATCGGAGACGATATTTACAATGTAGTTGCAAACCTCGCCAACAACAATAAAAAATCATAAGCTGCTTATTTACCTAAAAACGCCAAAAAGTCCAGGTTAACCTGGACTTTTTTATTGCTTCTATTTTCTTAAAAATTTTATCTCTTCCTCACTCAAAGGCACTCTCTTACCCAAAAGGTGAGTGTAAAGCAATATTTTAGCATATTGCTCCACCGACTCCAATAAATAATAGCTCTGCCAAGCATCCTCACTCCAAGTGAGCACGCCGTGATTAGCCAGCAAAAGGGCGTTGTGGTCCGCCAAAAAGGGAGCAACTGCCTCCGCAACTTTTGCGGTGCCCAACGAAGCATAAGGCGCCAACGGCACCTTGCCCATCTTCAATATAGCTTCTGCCAATATCGGTTCAGCCAATTCCAGCCCCGCGCAGGCAAAGGCTGTAGCAATAGGCGGATGAGCGTGCACTGCGGCACCAGCCTTTCGATTATCCCGATAAACGCGCAGATGCATTTTTAATTCCGAGGAGGGTTTCAGCCTGCCTGATAAAATATTTCCCTCTAAATCCACCTTAACCAACATTTCCTCGGAAATATCGCCCTTGCAAACATTGGTAGGCGTAGTCCAAAGGGCAGTTTCTCCTACCTTCAGCGAAACATTGCCGTCGTTTGACACCACATAGTTTTTTTCGTACATTCTGTGACAAATGGCAGTAATGGTTTTTTTGGCTTCTTCATCTGTCGGAAACATCATTCATCCCCCTTTAAAGCGGCAATACCCTCTTTAAAGGGCGGATAGACGATGCCCTTGTCAGTTATAATGGCAGTAATCAATTCCTGCGGTGTAACATCAAAGGCAGGATTAAAAATCTTTGCCTCTTCGGTAATCATACTCTCCCGATACCACATTTCCCGCACCTCGCTGCCCGGTCTTTGCTCAATTTTAATCTGACTGCCGTCGGCGCACTCTAAATCAACCGTCGAATAAGGTGCCAAAACATAAAAAGGTATGCCATAATATTTAGCCAAAATCGCCACTCCATTAGTGCCGATTTTATTGGCAGTATCACCATTGGCGGCGATGCGGTCAGCCCCGACCAAAACCGCCTGCACCCAGCCGTTTTTCATGACCTGCGATGCCATATTGTCGCAGATCACCGTCACATCGATGCCGTGCTTTGCCAATTCATAGGCTGTCAAGCGACCGCCCTGCAAAATGGGTCTGGTTTCATCGGCATAGACATGAAAATTCATGCCCCTCTCCTTACCCAAATGAAGGGGAGCTAAAGCAGTGCCGTATTTGCTGGTTGCCAGCCAGCCGGCGTTGCAATGGGTTAATATACCCATTTCGTCTTTAAGCAAACTTAAGCCGTATTCGCCGATTTTCAGGCACATTGCAATATCTTCCTCGTGAATATTGACCGCTTCCTGATACAATTTCTTTTTCAACTCTTCCACGCTTAAAGCAGGATTGTTCTTGACCACCGCATACATCCGCTTTACCGCCCAGCCAAGATTAACCGCTGTCGGGCGGGCGCCGGCAAGATAATCCCGCGCCAAAGCCAATTTCCGGTCGAACTCCTCTCTGTCCTCTGTTTCGATGTCTAAAGCCGCTATATACAGCCCATAGCCTGCCGCTACGCCGATAGCCGGTGCTCCTCTCACCTTTAATAAATAAATAGCCCGATGTACCTGCTCAATAGTATTCAGATAAAGCATTTCGGTTTTATTGGGCAGCTGGCTTTGGTCGATGATGACCAAGGCATTTTTCTCTTTATCAAAGCCCACGGTATCCGGCAGGGTAAATTTTTCCTCCATCATCTCATCTCCCGTCAATTTTTTCGACAATTCTCGTCATCAATGCACAAAATCTTTGACTGCTCTTTTCTCCTGTTTCCAATACTTCTTCTTCCGTCAACGGCTGATCCAAAATGCCCGCTGCCATATTGCTGACGCAGGAAATTGCTATAGTTTTTATCCCTGAGTGATTAGCCACAATAACCTCCGGCACAGTGGACATGCCTACCGCATCGGCGCCCCATTGACGGAACATGCGGATTTCCGCCGGAGTTTCGTAGCTGGGACCGCTGCAAGCCAGGTATACTCCCTGCTTTAAATCCTCGCCCAATTCCGCCGCCGCCTCTAAAGCTATCTGGCGCAAAGCGGGATTGTAAGCATAGCTCATATCGCTGAAACGCACTCCAAAGCTTGCTTCATTAGCTCCAACCAAAGGATTTATGCCCATAAAGTTGATATGGTCTGTCAAAAGCATCAAATCTCCGGGCTTAAAGCTCAAGTTTATCCCGCCGGAAGCGTTGGACAAAAGCAAATATTTGATACCCATTTTCGCCAATACTCTCACCGGATACACCGTCTGCTCCATGCCGTAGCCTTCATAATAATGAATCCGCCCCTGCATGCAAACTACCTCTACAGCGCCCAATTTGCCGAAAATCAATTTTCCGACGTGTCCCGGCGCTGTGGACGAACAAAAGTGAGGAATATCCTGATAATTTATTTCCGTCTTCTCAGTTATCACACTTGCCAGTTTGCCTAAGCCCGAGCCTAAGACCAAAGCTATCTCGGGGCGCAGGGGGGTAATCGTAGCAATATAAGCCAAACTTTCTTTTACTTTTTCATCTAAATTACTCATTTTTCCTTCCTCCTTAGTTGCTTATTATCTACATCATATTATTTTTTTTATTATTCGTCAAGCATTTTTCCCCCGGCAAAGAAAAAAGCTTGCTGCCAAAGCAGCAAGCTCATTTACATTCCTTTTAAAATTTCCTCTAAAGTATTCATAAAGAAATTAATTTCCTCTTTTTCAATGATTAAAGGTGGCACTAAACGCAAGATGTGCTCACCGATAGTATTAACCAAAATGCCTTTTTCCAGCATTTTTGCGGCAACTGCCGGAGCATCAACGCTTAACTCAATAGCATCAATCAAGCCCAAGCCCCGAACATCAGTTATCTTGCCCGGGAGTTTTTCGCTTAAATTTTTAGCACTCGTGCGCAAATATTCACCCTTTTGGCGTACTTGTGCCAAAAAGTCATCATCCAGTAAAATTTTGCATGCTGCCAAGCCGGCTGCGCAAGCCAGCGGTGTGCCGCCAAAGGTGGACGCATGGTCGCCGGGGGCAAAATATTGGGCAATCTCATCTTTAGCCACCATTGCTCCTATAGGGAATCCGCCGCCTAAAGCTTTAGCTAAAGTAATGATATGAGGTTTTAAGCCGAAATTTTGGAAGCCAAAGGCTCTGCCAGTACGTCCCATGCCGGTCTGCACTTCGTCCACGATTAAAAGCACGCCGTATTTAGCGCACAATGCCTGCACGCCGTCATAATATTCCTGGCTTTGGGCATAAACACCGCCTTCGCCTTGAATAACCTCAATCATTATTGCCGCTGTCTGAGGGGTGATAGCCTCCTCCATCGCCTTCAAATCGCCGGCCGGCACATACTTAAATCCCTCCGGCAAAGGGCGGAAAGCTTTTTGATATTTCTCCTGACCGGTTGCTGCCAATGAACCCATGGTTCTGCCGTGGAAAGATTTCAAGAGGGTGATAATCTCATATCTGCCCTGATCCTTGCCCCACTTGCGAGCCAATTTTAAGGCTGCTTCATTGGCTTCGGCGCCGCTGTTGCAAAAGAACGCTTTGCCTAAGCCGCTTTTTTTCACCAGCACCTCTGCCAAAGCATTCTGCTCTTTATTCCAATACAAATTGGAGCAATGCATCATAATTTTCGCCTGTTTAGCGATAGCCTCCGTCACCGCTTGGGGAGCATGACCCAAACTATTGACCGCAATGCCTGCCACCATATCCAAATATTTCTTGCCGTTCATATCCCAGACATAAACACCTTCGCCTTTTTCCAAAACGATAGGCAGCCGTTTATAGGTATTCATCACGTATTGCTCACCTTGAGCGATACACTCCTGCATATTCATTTTATTCACTCCTTCACTACCATGGTGCCGATACCTTTATCGGTAAATAATTCTAACAAAATGCTGTGCTCGGTAGTACCGTTAACGATATGCACCCTTCTGACGCCTTTTTCAATAGCTGATTTGCAGCATTCCACTTTAGGAATCATGCCGCCTTGAATAGTGCCGTCATCAATTCTTTCTTTAATTTCCGCCAAGGTCAAATGGGAAATGCGTTTTTTCTCCTTGTCCAGCACTCCGTCAATGTCGGTAAGCATGAATAATTTATCAGCGCCGATGCCGGCAGCGATACTGCCTGCCGCATAGTCGGCATTGATATTATAAACCTCGCCCTCATCATCACAGCCAATCGGCGCAATAACCGGGATATACCCCAAGGCTACGGTCTGCGCAATCAGCTCCGTTTTTACTTCCTCTACCTCGCCGACATAGCCTAAATCAATATTTACGCCGTCCTTCTGCCGGTAGAGCTTTTTGGCTTTAATCATTTGCCCGTCAACACCGCTGTAGCCTACTGCTTTGCCGCCTAATTTTTCAATCAAGCCTACCAATTCCTGATTGATCTTGCCGACCAAGACCATCTGCGCTACATCCATAGTTGCTTTGTCGGTAACTCTCAGCCCGTCAACAAACTGGCTTTCGATGCCATTTTTCGCCAGCTGACTGCTGATATCCGGTCCGCCGCCGTGGACGATTACCGGATTGATGCCGATATAGCGCATGAGGATAATGTCGGAAATAACCTTTTCTTTAATCACCGGATCGGTCATCGCATGACCGCCGTATTTGATAACGATAGTTTTGCCGTAAAGCTTGCGGATATAAGGCAAAGCTTCCACCAATATCTCTGCTGTATTTGAAGTCATCGCTTTTTCCTCCTAGCTTCTGTAGCTGCCGTTAATCTTGACGTATTCATAGCTTAAATCACAGCCGTACGCGGTAGCCTCTGCCCCGCCGTTTGCCAAATCCACCAAAATCTCCACTTCCGGCTGCTCCAAATAAAGCTTTGCTACCTCTTCATCGAAATCCAAGCCCATGCCGTCTTTGGCTACTTGAATCTTGCCGATATAGATATCGACATTTTCCTGCTTAAACTCCGCTCCGCTGTAGCCGACCGCGCAGGCAATTCTGCCCCAGTTGGCATCACAGCCGAAGACGGCTGTTTTCACCAAGCTGGAATTAATAATAGCTTTAGCGGCTAATTTAGCGTCTTGCTCGTCTTTCGCGCCTTTAACCGTGGCGATAATCAATTTATTAGCACCTTCGCCGTCTTTGGCGATGCTTTTTGCCAAATACAAAAATACTTCGCCCAAGGCTTGCGCAAACAAAGCCAAGCCTTCCTCATCATCGTCCAATAAAGCACCGCCCGCAAGACCGTTAGCCATAACCGCTACCATATCATTGGTAGAGGTATCGCCGTCTACGGAAATCATATTGAAAGTTTTATCGACCTCTTGTTTGATAATTTTTTTCAAAGCTTTAGCGGAAATATTGGCATCGGTGGTGATAAAACCCAGCATGGTTGCCATATTGGGCATGATCATGCCGCTGCCTTTGGCGATACCGCCGATGGTGATAGTTTTGCCCTGATATTCATAAGCTAAGGAACATTCTTTCACTACCAAGTCGGTAGTCATAATGGCAAATGCCGCTTCCAGCCCTTTGTCATAGCTCAAATTTTTGGCGCCTTCCTCAATGCCCTTTGCCAGTTTATCCATCGGCAAAGGCATGCCGATAACACCGGTGGAAGCCACTACGACATCATCTTTAGCGATATTTAACGCATTAGCGGTCATATCGCTCATCAGTCTGGCACACTCCAAGCCTACCTTACCCATGCCGGCATTGGCAATGCCGCTGTTGCAGACAAAGGCTTGACACTGACCATTAGCCAAATTTTCCTCGGTAATAACCAAGGGAGCGGCTTTAAATTTATTCTGCGTGTACACCGCCGCACACTGAGCCGGCACGTCGGAGACGATTAATGCCAAGTCTGTTCTGCCGTTATAGCGAATCCCGCAGGCTGCAGCTGCCGCCTTAAATCCTTTGGGTGCTGTTACGGCATTTTGCAAATGCTTTATTTCAAATATCATTTTTCTCACTCCTTATGGGTAAACAAACCCAAATTTCAAACCGGCGTTTTCCTCTAAGCCGAACATAATATTCATATTTTGCACCGCCTGCCCGCTGGCACCTTTGACCAGATTGTCGATAGCGGAGATAACATTCACTCTTTTGGTGCGTTTGTCCCACACCGCAGCAATATCACAGAAATTGCTGCCGGCAACCCATTTGGTGTTGGGCAGATCAGCCAAAGAGCGCAGGCGGATGAAATATTCATCTTTATACGCTTCATAATAGCATTGGTCGATAATATCCTGAGTCAATTCCTTTTTCGCCGTCACGGTAATGCTGGATAAAATGCCGCGGTTCATCGGCGTTAAATGAGGAGTAAAGGTGATATACATCTCTTCCTGAGCCAATAATCCCAGCTCCTGCTCAATTTCCGCCGTGTGCCGATGGGTACCGGCTATTTTATAAGCGCTGATGCCCTCGTTCATATCGGGATAATGGGTATTGGCAGCAGGAGTTTTGCCGGCACCGCTGACGCCGGATTTGCTGTCTGCCACGATAGTATGCACATCAACCAAATCATTTTTGATTAAAGGCATGAGCCCCAAGATAATACTGGTAGGATAACAGCCCGGATTAGCCACCAAATCGGCATCTTTAATTCTCTCTCGATAAATCTCCGGCAAGCCATAAACTGTCTCGGGCAAAACCTCCGGCCATTTATGCTCGGCACCGTACCATTCGTTGTAGCTGTCGATGCTTCTCAAGCGAAAATCAGCGCCCAAATCGATAACTTTAACGCCCATACCGACCAATTCCTTAGCCATTTGCGACGATGCCCCGTGGGGCAAAGCCAAAAATACCACATCGCAGTCGCGGAAATTGGCGCTGTCGATGGCACATTCCTCTAAATCTAACGCTTTATACAAATATTTATGCACATTGGACACTTGCTTGCCTGCATTGCTGCGGGAAGCCGCCCGCACTACTTGAGCGTTCGGATGAGAGGCTAAAATTTTTAACAGCTCGCCTCCGGTGTATCCTGTTGCACCTATTATACCTGCTTTAATCATTAATATCGCCTCCAAGCCCTTATTTTTTAGATAATTATACAACTTTATGTATAATTATGCAATAGTTTTTCCTTAAATTTCCCTAAGTTTTTTCTATCAATATTATGTAAAACCCTCTGTGCTCTTGGTTTTTTCTCCTTGCTTTGCTATAATATAAGCGGAGGTGTTAATTATGAATAATCCGCAAATTATTGAGCATTTTACTCCCCTTGATCCCGCTTTGCCTTTAAAAGTTATCGAACGCCTGCAGCAAATGAATCTGGCGCTGGCTACCGCCGAAAGCTTAACCGGCGGATTTTTGGGCCAAAGCTTAACCGCCGTCCCCGGCGCTTCAAAGGTCTACCAAGGCGGCGTTATTACCTATACCAATCAAGCTAAGATGACCCTTTTAAATATTCCCGCCGAAGTGCTTGAGAAATATTCCGCCGTTTCCTTGGAATGTGCTCAGGCTATGGCGGAGAATGTGCGGCGAATCTTAAAGAGCGATTACTCCCTCGCCACCACCGGTTTAGCCGGTCCTGACGGTGACGGCATTAATCCGGTAGGCACGGTCTTTATCGCTTTAAGCACGCCCAATGAAACTTTTGTGCGCCAATTTTGCTTCAAAAATCATTCCCGCCGGGAAGTGCGGGAAGAAACTGTGCGCTTCGCTTTAGAGTGGCTTTTGGCTGTGCTTTAGTCCTTGCAGAACCGGCAAAGCTCGCCGTCGGAGGGATACTGCCAAAACTCCCGCTGGCATTTACGGCATTTCTGCCCCTGGGCTTCGGCTAAGGGCAGAGGATTTTCGCTCTGAAACTCTTCCCATGTCAATTCGTCCCAGTAAAGCCCCTTTTCCAGACAAACCTCCCGGCACAAATCACATTCATTGCAAAGCTTGGGCTCAAAGACCAGGCTTTTTTTCTCGCCTTCTTCCGCTATTTGCAAGGCAGCGGTAGGGCAAAGCCGCACACAGGCAGTGCAAAAATTGCACTTTTCGCTTTTCAAACGATGATATGGCAGATATTCCACCGCTTCGGTCAAATATTGGCTGAATTTTTGCCGCTCGGAAGAAAGATGCAAAGCTTCAAAAGTTTTTTCCTCTTCGTTCAATTTAGCCAATGTTTCATCTACAGCTTTTTCCGCCGCCTCTGCCGCCTTTACAGCCAGGCTTTTCAGCTCGTTTTGCCCTTTGCCGGAAAGCGTGCTGAAAAATTCACGCCGGCTTAAAGGCTCCGCCGGCTCCTTTTTGGCATTTTGCCATTCAGCCAGCTTTGGCGCTGAGTCCAAAATTACCAAATTGGGCAAATCGATTTTCAGCCGCGCTAAACGCAAAAGCAAGCCCTCCAAATAAAAATTTTCGGCGCAGCTTTGGCATTTATCCGCCGGCAGATAGAGCGTTACTTTCTCATTTTCCTTGACAAAGGAAACAAATTCCTCCAAGGTGAACTGCTGCAAACAGTAAACTTCCACTGCACCCTCAATTTTCTCTGCATTTTGGACGCATTTTACAAGCACCTTTTGCCCTTTTAGCTTTGCCAGCTTGTCTCTGTCCAAGCTGAATACCTTTTGCGGGCAAACATAAGCGCACAAGCCGCAGTTATGACATTCATCATAGCGCCATTGACCATCGCTGAAGGACAAGCCGCCGGCAGGACAAATCTCGGCGCATTTTTGGCAGCTGCTAAGCGGGCTGAGATTGCGCAGGCATTTGCTTGAGTTAATTTTTAAAGGATCCAGATAATCCAAAGCACTCCCCAGCTTAAAAAAGCCCATTATTTTCGTCCTCCTCAAATGTCTGACAGTTAAAAAGCAGCAGATAATCTGCTGCTTTTTTTAGGTTAAAGTTGCGCCGTCTACGCTTAAAACTGCGCCGGAGACATAGCTTGCCAAATCGCTGGCTAAGAACAAGAAAGCGTTGGCGATATCCTCCGGTTCGCCGATACGTCCTAAAGGAATATTTCTGACGATAGGAGCAATGTATTCCTCCGGTACAGCCTTCATCATATCAGTGTTGATGACACCGGGAGCTACGGCATTAACACGAATTCCATCTGCACCCAATTCACGGGCCAAGGAAATAGTTAAGCCGTTAACGGCAAATTTCGATGCCGGATAACCGCAGCCGGAAGGCTGACCGAATTTGCTGACCATGGAGCTGGTGTTTAAGACAACTCCGCTTTTGGCTTCCTTCATGTAAGGCACTACTGCTTTGGTGCAGTTAAAGATAGCAGTGACGTTTAAATCCATGATTTTCTTGAATTCTTCAGCCGGATAGTTTTCCAGCTTTTTGTCGGCGGAGATGCCGGCATTATTAACTAAAATATCGATTTTGCCGTACTTTTCTTTGACTTTGGCAAATGCCGCTTCTACTTCGTCATAATTGCTCAAGTTAGGGCAAATACCCTCGACCTGATAGTCGGCATTGATTTTTTTAAGCTGATCGACTGCCTTTTTAGCAGTTTCTTCTCTGGAAGCGCAGAGCACAACACTCGCCCCGTTAGCCAAGAATTTCTCGACCACCGCATAACCAATACCTCGGCTGCCGCCGGTTACAATAGCTACTTTTCCCTTTAACATACAAACTCCTCCTTTTTATATAAAGTCTATCGATTATTGTAGCTTAATTGTGTTTAATATATGCATACCAATAACCGATGCCTACAATAAAACCGCCCACAATATTGCCTAAAGTCACCGGAATTAAATTGCCGATGAAATTACCGATACTTAAATTTGCTGCCGCAATCTGGTAGAGATCGCTTGCCATAAGACCGGATGAAATATAATACATATTTGCCACACTGTGCTCAAAGCCGCAGAGCACAAAGATCATCACCGGGAAGTACAAGCCAATGATTTTTCCCGCCACATCAGTAGCGGCAAAAGCCATCCAAACGCCTAAGCAAACTAATAAGTTGCACATTATTCCCCTTAAAAAAGCATCAAAAAAGCTCAAAGCACACTTAGCGTCAGCCGTTGCTACCGCCGATGCCGCCAAATTGCCGTCAAATAAATTAAAGGTATGGCTGTAAACCACCAAGGAGCTCACTATCAACGCCCCGACAAAATTGCCTGCATAAACTACCAGCCAATTTTTCAGCATTGCCCCGACCGTAGCCTTTTTGGATAAAACCGGCATAATAATCAAACAATTTCCCGTAAATAATTCACTGCCAGCAATCAAACTCAGCGCTAAACCGGCGGGGAAAATGCAGGCTCCCACCAACTTTGCTACCGAAGGACTGGCGATGCTGACTGCCGCCGTCGTAGCGCCTACTCCCGCAATAGCGATAAACATACCGGCAAAAATGCTCAAAACAAACATTTTAGCTATAGGCAGCTGGGTTTTGGCAGTGCCGGTGTTTAGATAATTTTTAGCAATTTCAGCGGGTGAATTCATGGCTCTCTCCTTTTCTTCTGTATCTCAAAGTGTTTATCGTAACTAACTATATGATTATATCATAGCACAAATTAGCTGATTGTCAATCAGCTATGAATTGTATAATAATTTTTGACAGACAAAAACCCTTTTGCTTACAAGCAAAAGGGTTTAAAAGTTATTTTCTGGGATTTTTGATTTGTGCCTGAGCAGCAGCGACTCTGGCAATCGGTACACGATAAGGAGAGCAGCTGACAAAGCTTAAGCCGGCACCATGGCAGAACTCAATGGAGCTGGGTTCGCCGCCATGCTCACCGCAGATACCAAAGCTCATGCCAGCTTTGACGCTTCTGCCTTTTTGAACAGCAAGCTCGATTAATTGACCTACACCTTTGCGATCCAAAACAGCAAATGGGTTTTCTTTCAAAATTTTCTTCTCACGATATGCCGGCATAAATTTACCTTCAGCATCGTCGCGGCTGAAGCCCAAAGTGGTTTGGGTCAAGTCATTGGTACCAAAGGTAAAGTAATCGGCATATTGAGCCAATTCGTCAGCTAACAGGCAAGCGCGGGGCAGCTCGATCATGGAGCCGATTTGATATTCAAACTCAACGCCCATCTCTTCCATAACGCTCTTGCCGACAGCTTCGATTTCCTCACGCAGCATTTTTACTTCCTGCGGATCAATTACCAGCGGCAATTCGATTTCCGGTTTAACATCTTTGCCCTCTTTAATCAACTGAGCAGCAGCCTGAAGAATGGCTCTAGCCTGCATACGGTAAATTTCCGGATAAGTTACACCCAAACGGCTGCCGCGGTGACCGAGCATCGGGTTCATCTCGTGCAAGCCTCTTACTTTGCGCAATAAAGCTTCTTTTTCGGCAATAGCCTCAGCGCTGGCACCTTCATGACGCATATCGTTGATTTCCAAGGCTAACTCTTCAGCATTTGGCAAGAATTCATGAAGCGGTGGGTCTAAGAGGCGGATAGTTACCGGTAAACCAACCATAGCGTCTAAAATGCCGTAGAAATCCTGCTGTTGAATAGGCAGTAATTTAGCTAAAGCAACTTCACGGTCAGCCACATTTTCAGCCAAAATCATTTCTTGCACGATCGGCAAACGGTCTTGTTCCATAAACATATGCTCAGTACGGCACAAGCCGATACCTTTAGCACCAAACTCACGGGCTTTCTTAGCATCGCGGGGATTGTCAGCATTAGCCCAAACTTCCATGCCGCCCATTTCGTCAGCCCAAGCGAGAATTTGTTTGAAATTGTCGCTTAATTCCGGAGCTAAGAGCGGAACTTCGCCTAACATAACATTACCGGTCGAACCGTCAACGGAAAGTACATCGCCTTTATTTAATTTCAAATCGCCGATATAGACACATTCATTCTCATAATCGATTTTTAAAGCGTCGCAGCCGCAGACGCAAGGTTTACCCATACCTCTGGCAACAACAGCAGCATGGCTGGTCATACCGCCGCGGCTGGTTAAAATACCTTGTGCCATGATGATGCCATGGATATCATCCGGAGTGGTTTCAGTACGAACCATCAATACTTTTTCGCCTTTTTTGCCTCTTTCTTCTGCTTCGTTAGCGTCAAATAAAATTTTACCGCAGGCAGCGCCCGGAGAAGCCGGCAAACCTTGAGCTACTACATCTAATTTAGCATTGGGATCAATGCTGGGGTGCAATAATTGGTCGATCTGCTGAGCATCGATACGATTTAAAGCAGTTTCTTTATCAATCAAGCCTTCTTGAACCATTTCTACGGCAGCACGCATAGCAGCAGCCGTGGTGCGTTTGCCGTTTCTGGTTTGCAGCATATACAATTTGCTGTTTTCAATAGTAAACTCGATATCCTGCATATCTTTATAGTGGCTTTCCAATAAGTTAGCCACGTTGACAAATTGCTCGTAAACTTCCGGCATATCTTCAGCCAATTTGCTGATGGGCTGAGGAGTGCGGATACCGGCAACAACGTCCTCGCCCTGGGCGTTGATCAAATATTCGCCGTATAATTTTTTCTCACCGGTAGATGGGTTACGGGTAAATGCAACGCCGGTGCCGGAGGTATCGCCCATATTGCCGTAAACCATGGACTGCACGTTGACGGCTGTACCTAAATCATCAGGAATTTTATTCAGCTGACGGTAAACGATAGCTCTTGGGTTGCCCCAGGAACGGAATACAGCTTCGATAGCCATCAATAATTGCTCTTTAGGCTCTTGCGGGAAATCTACGCCTTTTTCCCGTTTAACTAACTTTTTATAGTCTTCAATTACTCCCAATAAACCTTCGGGGCTTAATTGATGGTCATGCTGTACGCCTTCTTTATTTTTATGATTCTCTAAAATATTATCAAATTTGTAATGTTCGATCTCCATAACAACATCGCTGAACATTTGAATGAAACGGCGATAGCAGTCGTATGCAAAACGAGGATTGTTAGTTAATTTTGCAACTGCCTGGACGGTGACATCATTCATACCTAAGTTTAAAATGGTATCCATCATACCGGGCATAGAAATAGCTGCACCGGAACGCACAGAAACCATTAAAGGATTCTGGGAATCGCCAAATTTTTTGCCGATTTGTTCTTCAACAATAGCAAATTTTTCCCATACTTGCTCTAACAATTCATCAGACAATTTATTGCCGTCAGCAAAATAATTGTTGCAAGCTTCAGTCGTGATAGTCAAACCTTGAGGTACCGGCAAGCCTATATTGGTCATTTCCGCTAAGTTGGCACCTTTACCGCCTAAGAGGCCGCGCATATCTTTGTTGCCTTCTTTGAATAAGTAAACATACTTCTTGCTCATAAAATATTATCCCCTCTGTAATAAATTTGCAAAACCTTGCTGGCAGTTTCTTCTACCGCTTTGTGAGAAACATCGATAATCGGACAGCCTAATTTCTTCATGATTCCTTCGGCATAATCCAATTCCATCAGTATTCTCTCAAAGCTGGCATAGTCAGCTTTATTGCCAATACCGATCGTCTTTAAACGCTCGGTACGGATCTCATGTAATACCTGAGGCTTAACAGTTAAGCCTATTACCTTGCCTTTCGGCAAAGAGAACAATTCATCCGGTGCCTTAACCTCCGGCACCAACGGCACATTTGCCACCTTTAATCCCCTGTGAGCCAAATACATACACAGCGGAGTTTTTGAAGTGCGGGATACGCCCAAAACCACAATATCCGCATAAAGTATACCGCGGGTATCCTGCCCATCGTCATATTTTACCGCAAACTCCACCGCTTCAATCTTCTTAAAATAACTGTCATCCATTACGTGGGATTTGCCGGGCGTAGCACTGGGCACTTGCCCGCTTATTCTCTTCAAAGCATTCATCATTGGTCCTAAAACATCAACTGTAATAATGCCTTTTTGCTTTGCATACTTTTCCAACGACAAACGCACATCATCTAAAACCAGAGTATACACTAAAATGCTATTTTGAGGATCTATCCCATCCAGCACCTCAAATAAATAGCTCGTGTCGTTAACATAGGGAATGCGTTTGTACTCCATCTCCGGGCAAGCAAACTGACAAGCAGCCGCCCGGCAAACATATTCCGCCGTTTCTCCTAACGAATCAGAAAGAATATATATAGTCTGTTTCATCCAGCGCCTCCTTAATCCAAAACATTACCGCTGCTTAAATCCATAAAAGCTCGGGTAATATTGGTTTTGGTCAGCCGTCCCAACACTTCATAGCCGCCATGCTCATTCATCTGCACTACCGGCAAGCTGTCAACTTCATGCTCAATCATCTTGCGAGCAGCCTGCCAAAGGCTTTCTTCCTCAGTCACCACGATAATATTAGGCATCCGCGTCATCACAATTCTAACCGGAAGTTCGGTAATATTGGCTTGCCCAATAGCCATCTTCAGCATATCCTTGCGGGAAACTACTCCCATCAGCTCACGGTCACCGTTAACAATATAAATAGTGCCGACATCATTCACAAACATACTGACAATGGTATCATACACGCTGGTATTTTCACTGACAACGACTGGGACATTTTGATAGTTTTTAACCTTAAGATCAATTATTTTGCGATAGGCGTCATAATTATTATCCTCGCCTTTAAAAAAATAGCCCACTCTGGGACGAGCGTCCAAAAGCCCTACTTGAGTTAAAAACGCCAAGTCCGGCCTTAATGATGCTCTGGTCAATTTCAATCGGTTTGCAATGCTCTCACCGGTAATCGGTCCGCTTTCTTTCACAATGTTCAAGATATCCTTTTGCCTTTGATTTAAATTAATGACCACCACCCCCTCCGGCAATTTTTATAATCTCACTATTATATTATGCTACATATTTGCCAAAAAATCAATAATTATTGTATGCTATTTTTTTAATTAATTCAATAAAAGGTATTAAATATTTTACAATCTTACAGATTTTTCTTTTTAAATTCTTTTTTATGTAAAAAATAATATAATTAATACGCCCTTAAACAATATAAAAAGGTATCCACCTGCAAAAAGTGGATACCTTGAATATTTTCTTTAATATTTTTTTAGAAGAAAATTGCTCCCAACGGAACCATTACAATCCAGCTGGTTAAGATGCAGTAAATGCAAGCTAAACTGGAAACCGTATAGGCAGTCTTTGGCGATGCCATTTCCTGCGAATGATATACCGCTGAAATAGCACTGCTTCCGGGATGAAATACCCCCACATCACCTAAGACGCCAACCATAACACAGCCAACATACATCGTACTCTCATCAATTAATCCTCCGGTAAACATTGATACCGTAAATGCAGATAAAGCTACGATTACCGCTGCGTTGCTCAATAAGTTGGTTGCAATAATTGTAATGACAGCCAAAATAAGCAAAAACTGCGTAGAACTGAAGGTAGATAAGATCGGCGAAAGCTTTTGCAATAAAAAGGCACTTATGCCGGTATCAGCGGCGGTCAAAGCTCCTCCCAAGGTAGTCGCTGCCGAAAAAACAAAAACCGTCGGCCAAGAAAAGGATTTTGCGGCACTGTTCATTGCCAATAACGGCTGTCCATCAATCGTAATCAAGGCACAAGCTGCTACAATTAATGCCATTACACCTAAAATATCCAGCTTACCGCTTTCAGGAACTAATTCAGCAAGATCAATATTAGCTAATTTAGAGGCATCGCAGCCGGGGAAAATGCGCATAACCAAGCACCAGCCGCCGCAAGTTAAAAGAATATAGGGAATAACCATAGCCATATAAGGCATCGGCGGACAAGTCAATCCGGTTGCTTGCGTTATATTATTTAGAGAAAGCAATGCCATGCCAGCCCAGGGAAATTTTAAAGGAACAATGCAACAAAATAATAATATGCCCATGTTGAAAAACATTGGAAATAAATCTTTTTTGGTATATCCGGCTAATTTATAGATGTTGCCAAAAAGAGAATATGTCAAAAATAATATAACCATTGGCTGCAAAATAAAGCATAATAAAAGCAGGCAAATCTGAATCGCATAAACTGCTCTCCAGGGATTGCCTTTGCACAGTTTGCTAGTCATAATTTTAGCAAATAAATAATTGCACAATCCGGAGTCAGCCACTACCGGGATAAACAGCAAAGTTACAATCATCATCAAAATAACATAATTGCCGAAAGCTGCAGATAATACCGTTGTAACATTGCCAAAATCCGTTGTGCCAAGCATGATAAGACCTAATAAAGCTCCCCAAGCTACCGTCGAGGTCGGTGAACATAAAGCATAAACCATACCGATGAAGATACCTAAAACCTCCATGCCATAAGGAGTGATTGGTTCCGGTGCAGGTATTAAACGAAAAGCATACATGATTAACAGCGAAATAATTAAATGTATTGCCCAAGAATATTTCTTCTCTCCGGCTACAGACATGATAACTCCTCCTTTTTTTATTAAGCTAAGCAGACAGTGCCTACTGCCTGCTTAGTGATCGACATAACTATTGTAAAATCTGATAAATTGGTGCTCCTTCACAATCCTTCGGCATCGGTACTCCTAAAATAGTAGCCACTGTCGGAGCCACATCAGCGATACGAATTGTCCGTGTGGTCGTGTAATCTTCTTTAATGTTCTTGCCGGCAGCGATAAATATCGGAGAAACGGAGCTCTGATACTCACCTTTAAATGTTGGCAAAGAATCACCGTGCAGTCTGTTGTATCCTTCCTCCAGCCAATAAAGAATATCGCCGCACTCTTCGCCGGTCAAACCCAAAATTGCTGCATCTTTGTTACGCAAAGCGATAGAAACAACCCGTTTGCCGTCTTGGCGGTAGTTGTACAAATCGCTGATAATTTGAGCTTCTAATTCATATTTATCTGCCGGGTCAACAATACCATCCGGATAACGACCTTTCAGATTGATATAAATATGATTTCCCCGGTTGGCAACTGCTCTAGTTTTGCTGTAATCAATAACAGTATTGCCTTTTTCATCTTGCTTCAGCACTGTATAGCCTAATTTCTCCATTAGACGAACATTGCAGCCAAAGCCGTCACCTAATAACGGAATATCTTCTTCCGGCGGAACTAACAAGCCATGGTCGGAAACAATCAATATATTCCAGCCTTCATCTAAGTAATGCAAAAACTCTCCTACATACATATCAGTAAATTTATAAGCCCATTCAATTGCATCCTGGTATACTTTTTCGTTATTGCCTCTCTTAGAGCGCTTCTTGCTCAAATACCAGAATAAATGACCGCAAGTATCAACTCCATGCAAATGAGAAAATACTACCTGATAGTTTTCCTGAGCAATTAATTCCTGCATCGCATCAGCCTGCCATTTGCAATATATATCCCAGCAAGGCAAAAGAACGGATTTTACCAAAGATTCGTTGCTGGCATCGCTCATCGAAACCGGAGGAACCGGTCCTACATTAACAATAACCTCTCTTTTTAAATGTTTAGGATGCCATAGATCATCTTTGGCTATGTCTAAAGCCGAACTAAACCAAAGTTTAACAAAACTCCCGTCCTCAGCAATTTCAATTAAACGCATGTGTCTATTAGCTTTTATTGGCTTATCATCCTTAATTATTTCATCAACAACATTTTCTACAAATTCATCGCCTAAAACAGCTAAAGGCTCTGCGCTCTTTTTATTGCGGTAAATAGCTACCTGCGTATATTTCCCATCTTTATCGCACAAAATTAAAGCAGGATAACGCATTAAACCATTATCGATAACTATGCTGAATTCCTTAGCACCATTTGGGATATCTATTTCCCATTTTTTCGGCTCAACTATAGGTGAATTAACCAAGTCCACCGGAATCATATCAGCACCCAAATCGCCGTCATGTTCATTTAGAATAAGGTTAGCTTTCTTCGACGAGCCCATATCACTGTCAAAATCTTCTGTCTCTTCCGGCACATCCGTAATAATGCAGCCGGCACCGGAAGTATCCCGTACTTTTGGTTTATATACTAAGTCTTTTACCTGAGTAGAAGCAATAATCAGTTTGTCATCATCGACTATACAGTCACCGGTACCAATGGATGTAGGCTGTGTTCCGTCAACGACATGCAAATTAGCATTATCTGAAGTCGGAGGCCATGAACTGCCCGGCCAATGGAAAACTAAGGTTTTTATACCTTGCTCTGCGGTAACATTCCACAACAGTTCCGCTTTGCAGCGATGGGAATTTAAATTGTAAACAAATCCGTCCATTTCGTCCTTTGATTGACCCCAAAAACAGGTAATACCATGGGTAGCCGGTGTAGCACCGGTAGCCAATGTTGTCCACATCGGCGGCGTAATAGTCGGAACTCCTCCCAGCATTACCAGATCCTTGGCTGTGCTGCCTCTTTTAATGTAAGCATCCATATTGGGCATTTTTCCTTCAGCCCGAAAACGATTGACCAGTCCCGGATCCAGACCATCAATCCCTAAAACAATTACTTTGTTTGGTTCTCCCATAAAATTCACTCCTTTATTATTATGAAAATAATTTATTCTTTACAATATTAATTATAAATAGTATTCTTTTGCTTGTACAACATATAAAACAAGTAAATTGTTTTTTTGCGACAATTTTTTTATGTCGCAGATCCTTTAAAAAAGTATTGCATTATATCAAAATTTCTTATATAATAATTTAATAACATTTTTTGTTTGCCAGAGGTGTTTTTTATTGAAAACTGAACAAATCATTTATCTAAATGATATTGCCCAAACCCATTCAATCACCCAAACAGCTCAGCGCTATTTTATCAGCCAGCAAGCATTAAGCTCTACCATAAAAAAACTGGAAGAAGAATTTAATTCCATCTTTTTAGTTCGCACTAACAAAGGAGTTATTTTAACAGCTGAAGGAGAATATTTCTTAGAGCAAGCGCAAAATATTTTGGAAACCTATGCTAAAATAAAGGACAATTTCAGCTACTTAACTATTGCAGCGCCCGAAGTCTTGCAAGAGGGCGAACTGCATATTTTTTGTCACACTCGAGTGTTAGGCGTTTTCTTAATAGATATTTTGGAGCAGTTTACCAAGCGTTATCCCAATATCAAAATTATTCTAAAAGAAAAAGAAAATATTGATATTATTGAAGCAGTCAGCAAAAAGGAATGTGACTTGGGAATTATATTTGCTCCTGATTTTTTGCTGAATGAAAATGCCCAAACCTCTAGCCAAAAAGATAAACACTATCATTTCCTCGACAACATTCATTTGCAGGTTTTATTTTCTGACAGTTTTATCGTTTGCTGCAGCAAGCAGCATCCTTTTGCCGGCAAAAAAATTATCACCAACCAAGACTTTAACAACGCTTCATTGGTTCTGTTTGATTCTCATCCAGCAATGACCGGTAAATATAACGAAACTCCGGAAAAGCAATATAAACGCTTTTTCTCCAACAATATCCAATTTCATAAAGATATGATTCTCAAAGGCTTAGCTGTATCCGTTATCACTTCTTTTGAATTTCGCAAGCTTTATCTTAAATACAAGAATCTCACCGTTATCCCTATAAAAATTCCTTCCAGCTCTAATATTACTTTAGTAACCAACTTAGAAAATACCCTCTCACCGCAAGCCCAGATTTTCATGCAAATGCTTAAGCATTACGATTTTTACCGCATTTAAAAAACCTTGGAACATTCGCTCCAAGGTTTTTATTTATTCTACACTAAAATGTTTCACTCAACTTCTGCTTCAATCTCTAGCGTTTCAACTAAAGGCTGAGCTTCTCCGCTGTCGTCGGCAAAAGGCTCATCGTAAAAAATCACAGTAACTGCCAAGCCTTTATCGCAGTAGCCTTCACGAAAATCATTTAACGAATACCCCGCAGCACTTTCACCCTCATCGCTCCATCTTGCCCAAAGAGCAATTTCCTTGTTCGGCTCTATCTTCGACGAATTGGTGCAATAAGTGCTCATAGTACCCATGTTAGGATCTTTCATCTGCTCTTCTGATAGGTTCAGCCTTGCAGAAGAATATCCGCTATCGTCTATATCAAAAAACTCAACATAATTATCTTCTATTTGAATAGCTATCTGCCGTTTTCCCGCATCTATATTTCCATAACTCTTGCCACTGCTTTCCCAGACTCCGTCCGTACAACTCCAAAGCTCGATAGAATTAGCTTTAATGCTTTCATCAATAGTATAATCAAAAAAGTAAATCTTATTTTGCAATAAATCTAAAACTCTCTGCGTTTCTTGAGAAAATTCTGCCACTTCCAGCACATTTTGCTTTTCTCCACAGCCGCCCAAAGCCAAAAGCATGAGCATCAGCATTACAGCTATAATTTTTTTCATATCGTTTCCTCCATGGTGTTAATGTCAACACCATGATAGCATATTTCTTTAAGCCTTACAAGTATTTTCTGCCAAGATGCGTTTCAAGGCAGAAGCCGAGCTGGAGTGCGAACGGGCAATTTTCACCTTTTGCCCTTTGACCTCATTTAAGGCACATTTAAGCATTTTGTGGGACATCGTGCCGGTAAAAAGAATCAGCAAATCGGGGCGACCGATTTTGCTTTTCAGCCCATCCTCCATCTTGGTAAACACCTTGCCGGAACACTGATACTCCTGACAAATATTTTTATATTGACGCTCCATACATTCATTGCCGCCGACGATCACGATACTCATAATATTCCTCCTTTAAATTATTGTTAGCTATGGCTAACTTGTGTTTTTAAAAAATTCGCCAAAAGGCGAAAGTATGTAGAAAATTTGGTTAGCTATTGCTAACTTAAGTTTACTATACCATTTATTTCCCTCTTTGTCAAGCATTTTTTTCAAAAAAATCAGCCCTTGCTTATCTGCAAGAGCTGTTTTTATACCAAAATTATTCCTAAAACCGCTGCCAAAACGATTAACAAGATAGGATTAACCTTAAATTTATGAATCGCCAGAAAAGCTATAACCATTATCACCACATCTAAAAGGCTGCCGGCGCTTACTGAGCCATCGGTGAAAATTACCTCTTTAGCCACACTCCAGGCGGCACAGAAAATCAAGCCTACTACCACCGGTTTGACGCCTACCATCAGTTTCTGTATCAAATCCTTGCCGCGCTGGGTCTTTAAAAAGGCACTCAGCGCCACGACAATGATAAATGCCGGAGTGCAGAGCCCAATAGTTGCCACCGCCGCTCCGCTGTAGCCCACCAATTTAAAGCCGACATACGTCGCTGTATTGACCGCTACCGGTCCGGGAGTGCTTTCGGCTACGGCAATCATATTCATAAATTCATTCATGCTCATCCAGCCATTGGTGATAACCGTATCCTGAATTAACGGTATCGCCGCATATCCTCCGCCGAAGCAAAAGGCGCCGATTAAAAAGAAGGTCGAAAACAGTTTCCAGTAAATCATTTTCCTGCCTCCCTCTTTTTACTGAGCACATAGCCTATGATTCCACCGGCAACGATAAAAAATATGGGATTTAAGCCGGTGATTAAATACAAAACTATCGTCAATGCCATAATCGCGATGCGCACCTTATCTTTGGCGATAGGCTTAAACATTTTCACGCCAGCCGCCGCAATCATCCCTGCAACAACCGCACTGATGGCGGCAAAAGCGCCCAAAACATATTTATTGTCACTATAGGTCAACAAAAGCCCTGCCAAAAGCACGATTATCAAATAAGAAGGCAAAACTACTCCCAGAGCGCAGATGACTGCTCCAAATTTGCCGTATAGCTTATATCCTACCTCCGTGGCACAGTTAACAGCCATTGCTCCAGGCATAGCCTGTGCTAAGACAACAATCTCTTCCATCTCGTCTTCGGGGAAATATTGATTTTTCTCGCACAATTCCCGGTAAATTATCGGCAGCATGGCATAACCGCCGCCAAAAGTAAAAGCGCCGATTTTAAAAAATATGAAAAACAGCTTTCCTAACCCCTGCATCTTCTCCTCCTGAAAATCACACAAAAAAAGCGACTGGCTAAAGCCAATCGCTAATTTTTTGACTATCCCCGCACTGCCGTAATACCGGCTAAATTTGAACCTGCCTAAGCAGGTGGGCTCCTCCGCATGATTTCACTGTCCCTAATTAACGCAAAAAGCTGGAAGAAGGTCTCAAATCCCTCATACAAGAATCGGATCCCTATAAAGATGCGTTGGTTCAAAAATGGCTCATGCATTACGCACATAGCAGGGTGATCAACTTTTCTACAAGCTCTATTCTATCACAAATAATTTACTTTTGCAAGCCTCGGGATAAAATAATCTAAGCTTTTTTTTGCTTAATTTGACATTTTTTAATAATTTTTTTGACCTTCAAAAATCATCATCTTATCTTTTTGGGGGATTACTTCTGTTTGCATTACTTTTTCGTCCCAATTCTCCGGCGCTACCTCTTCGATAGAAATATTAATAGCCTCTTGTGAGCAGCCCCAAATTTCCAAAAATGCTTGGTTAATCCGCTCGGCAATTTTCTTTTTGGTCTCTTCGTCTTTAGGATAAGCTTTGATTGCTATATATGGCATATTGTTCACCTCTAGTCGTTTTCTTTAACATTTAAAATTAACCCTAACTCATCTAATTGAGCTTGAGAAACCTTTGATGGAGCTTCTACCATTAAATCAGTAGCATTTTGAGTTTTGGGGAAGGCAATAACATCACGGATACTATCTCTTTTCGCCATCAGCATCACCAAACGGTCTACGCCGAAGGCTAAACCGCCGTGAGGCGGAGCGCCATATTCAAAAGCGCCCAAAAGACAGCTAAACTGCTCGGTATATTCTTCCTCGCTCATATTCAAAAGCGCAAACATCTTCTCCTGCAAATCTCTCTCATGGATACGGATACTGCCGCCGCCGATTTCCACACCGTTTAATACCATGTCATAGGCGCGGGCTCTGACTTTGCCGGGCTCATTTGCCATCAAAGGAATATCCGACTCCAAAGGCGCGGTGAAGGGGTGATGCATAGCGTAATATCTTTGGGTTTCATCGTCCCATTCCAATAAGGGGAATTCGGTTACCCAGAGGAAGTTGTGCTTATCTTCGTCGATCAAGCCCAAACGCTTGCCTAACTCCAAGCGCAAATGTCCCAAGCTATCGCAAGTAACTTTATATTTATCGGCTACGCAGAAGACGGTATCGCCTACTTCTGCCCCGCAAGTGCTTAAAATATTCGCCAGCTCTTCTTCGCTTAAAAACTTTTTCACCGGTGATTTGATTTCTTCTTCGTTTACCACAAAGTAAGCCAAACCTTTAGCGCCGTAAGTGTTGACAAATTTGGTTAAATCGTCCAACTCCCGACGGCTCATTTTGCTTGCGCCTTTAGCGACGATGGCTTTAACCACACCGCCGTTAGCCACTGCCTCTTTAAATACTTTAAAACCGCAGTCTTTGACTACTTCGCTTAAATCGATAAATTTCATCGCAAAACGGGTATCCGGCTTATCGGAACCGTAATTATCCATGGCTTCCTGCCAAGTCATGCGAACTAATGGCAATTGCATTTCTACGCCCAAGGATTCTTTAAAGATATGAGCCATCATGTTTTCTGCCAAGGTCATGATATCCTCTTCGTCGACAAAGCTCATCTCCATATCTAACTGGGTGAATTCCGGCTGGCGGTCGGCACGCAAATCCTCATCACGGAAGCAACGGGCAATTTGAAAATACTTTTCAAAACCGGCCACCATCAATAATTGCTTAAACTGCTGAGGAGACTGGGGCAAGGCAAAGAAATTGCCCGGGGAAACCCGGCTGGGCACCAAATAATCTCGAGCGCCTTCCGGCGTGCTTTTCATCAAAATAGGAGTTTCCAACTCCAAAAATCCCTCATTATCCAAATAATCCCGCATAGATTTCTCCACCCGATGGCGCAGAATCAAGGATTTCTGCATTTCCGGACGGCGCAAATCCAAATAGCGGTATTTTAAACGCAAATTTTCATCGGCATCTAAGCCGTCAATGATGTAAAAAGGCGTAGTTTTCGCTTTATTGATAATCACTACTTCCTCAGCGGCGATATCCACCTCACCGGTTGCCATGTTGGGATTTATCATATCATCAGGACGGGCAGTAACTGTTCCGCGCACTGCCAAGACAAATTCCGTGCGCACCTTTTGCGCATTTGCCAGCGCTTCTGCCGGCGCTTTATCGCCGTCAACGGTGATCTGCACGATGCCGCTGCGGTCTCTCAAGGTTAAAAAGACCACACCGCCCAAATCTCTCTGGCGCTGTACCCAGCCGGTCAAGGTGACTTTTTCCCCGACATTATTTTTTCTTAAATCCCCGCAGTTATGGGTTTTCTTATACTTATACATTTTTTAATCTCCCCTCGAGATAATTAACAATCTCCTCTATCGCCACTTCTTCTTGCGAACCGTCAGCCATATTGCGCACTACTAAAGCATTTTTGGCTAACTCATCATCGCCGATTATCACCACATATTTGACTTTTAAACGGTCGGCACCTTTCATCTGCGCCTTTAAGCTGCGGCTTAGGTAATCTTTTTCGGCATAAATGCCCCGTTTTCTCAGCTCATGAGTAATGCCGAAGGCGGCTTCTGCTGCTTTTTCGCCTAAGGAAGCAATATACACAGCAGGATTTTCTTCTAAAGAGAGCTCAATTCCCTGCTCCTTCATCGTAAGCAACAAACGCTCCATACCTACCGCAAAGCCAATTCCCGGCATATCGGTACTGCCGATTTGCTCCAACAAGCCATTGTAGCGACCGCCGCCGCAAACGGCATTTTGCGCTGAACCGATAGTATTAACTACAATCTCAAAAGCGGTATTAGTATAGTAGTCTAACCCTCTAACCAAATTGGTATCGACCTGATAGCTGATGCCTGCCATATCCAAATATTTCTGCACCTTGGCAAAATGGCTCTTGCAATTATCGCACGCCGCCTCGATAGTAGTCGGCGCTCCTTTAGCGATTTCCTTGCATTTCTCCTCTTTGCAGTCCAAAATACGCAAAGGATTGCGCTCCAAGCGGCTTTGACAAGTGGGGCAAAGCTCGTCTTTATATTGGCTGAAGTACTCTTTTAAATTTTTGCTGTGATTAGGTCGGCAGTCTTTACAGCCGACAGTATTAATCTTCACTGTAAGATTTTTTAACCCCAAGCCTTTAAATAATTCCGCCGCTAAGGCGATAACCTCACCATCTACCGATGGGTCGTTACTGCCCATGACTTCTACGCCAAATTGATTAAACTGTCTGTAACGCCCTGCCTGCGGCTGATCATAACGAAACATCGGTCCGATATAATAAAGCTTAGTGGGCTGCGGGTCGGCATACAGGCGGTTTTCCAAAAACGCCCGCACCACTCCGGCGGTATTTTCCGGTCGCAATGTCAAATGGCGAAAAGCCTTATCCTCAAAGGAATACATTTCTTTTTCGACAATATCGCTGGTATCGCCCACACTGCGCAGAAATAATTCGGTATGCTCAAAAATAGGCGTTCTGATTTCTTTATAGCCAAAGGTGCGGCAAATATTGCGCATGGCTTGTTCGATATACTGCCATTTTTCTGTTTCCCCGGGCAGGAAATCATTAGTCCCTCTCGGTCGATTAGTCAGCATTTTCTTCACCTCGTTAATTTATCTAAAATATTTTTTGACACAAAAAGAGCACCATCTCATTGGGACGGAAAAATCATTTCCGCGGTGCCACCCAAATTGGATAAAAATATTTATCCCACTTTTATCGTTTGACCAAATACTGGGAGCTGTCATTGACCGTCATTATTTATCGGCTTTCAGTCAGGACCGACTCCCTGGGAAATAAGCGGACGGTTTTTTGGCTCTTGGTCGAGCTATTTTTTTCTATTTTAACTGATTGCGTGTATTTTGTCAACTTTTCTTTGGATAATTTCCTCGATTCTTTCGTTATACAAAATCAAATCTCTGGGGTTAAAATCCCCATCCAAACACCAGCCGTCAGAGCAGACATATTTGCTGGAAGAGCCAACACCTAAACCATAAATGCTCTGGCGTTCCTCCATCATCAAAATATTGTAAATGGATTCATAGCCCTTTAAGGCATAGCCGACATTTTCCAAATTATTGACCATATGCTTTTGGCGATAGAGATAGTATGGCGCATAGCCCTCTTTTTTCACCCATTCTGCCGCTAACTGCGCCATTTGGTTAATAATCAGGCTTTCATTTTCATAGCCTTCCTCTTCTTTTAAGCGTGAAGAACGCTTGAGTGCCAGCGAATGAATCGTTACATTCTCCGGCTTGAGTTTGGCAATCTCCGCTAAAGTATAAGCAAAATCCTCTGTCGTTTCTCCGGGCAAACCGATGATTAAATCCATATTGATATTATTAAAACCCACCTTGCGGGCTAAATAAAATTTCCTGCGGATATCTTCCACCGTGTGCAAGCGTCCGATGCGTTTCAAGGTTTCCTCGCACATGCTTTGGGGATTGATGCTGATGCGGCTGACGCCCCATTTTTTCATAATCTCCAGCTTTTCTTTATTAATCGTATCCGGTCTGCCGGCTTCAACGGTGAATTCCAGCAAATCATCGCCCGCACATTCCCTCAAATGCTGCAATAAGTCGTCTAATTCTACCTCATTTAAGGTAGTAGGCGTACCGCCACCAATATAAATCTCCTTGATTTTCTGCCCCATTTCGTGGGAAGCTTGAGTTACCGCCGTTATCTCCCGCTTGAGGTTGGCTAAATATTCCGCCATCTTCTTAGGCTTCGGCAAATTAAAGGAAGGAAAGGTGCAGTAGGAACAGCGAGTTGGACAAAAGGGAATATCCACATACAAGCCGGCACTTTTGACCGCCTCTTCTCGGGATTCAAAAAACTTTCTCTGTCTTGCGGCAATGCCGACTAACAGCTCAGCCTTTTCCTCACTGCAAACAAATTCGTCCATCAGCCATGCTTTAACCTCTTGAGCACTGGCTCCTTTATCCATGCGGAAATGCACTAATTTATTGGGGCGCATACCGGTCAAGGTTCCCCAGCTGCTGCCTTCGTGGTTAAGGCGCTTCTTTAAATAATTATAAAGCACCTTCGCCCTTGCCCGCCGTTTCTCCTGAATGATTTCTCTGCCCTTTTGTTCTACCTCTAATACATCATGACTGATATGCAACTTTTCCGTATTCTCATCTAATACTTCCAAATAAACTATTTCGGCGTCTTCAGCGCTTTCGCTCCAGTTAAAGTCGGGTAAAAAGACACGGATAACATCTAAAAGCTCACGGTAATACTCTTTAGAATTCTCATTTAAATACCATTTCATTTGCGCACGTACCTGTTCAATTTTCGCTCATAGCCCATAGTTGTAGCCGGACCGTGTCCCGGATAAAGCTGAGTATCGTCCTTTAAAACTGCCAGTCTTTGCTGCACGCTGTTAATGATTGTTGTTAAATCACCGCCGTACAAATCCACTCTGCCCACTGTGCCTCTAAACAAAGTATCGCCGCAGAAACAGACATTCTCCTTCTTCTCCCAAAAGCAGACGCCGCCTTTGGTATGTCCCGGGGTATAAATAACGGTCAAAGTGTATTTGCCGAAATGAATTTCATCGCCGTTATGCAAAATGATATCCGGCGCAGACTGCCCTTTTATGCCGTCATATTTCATATAAAGCTGAGGATTGGTCAAAATATCAACATCATCAGCATGAATTGCCACTAAAGCTCCGGTTTTTTCTTTCATATAGTCATTATTGCCTACATGGTCGTTGTGTCCGTGGGTATTTAAGATGTATTTAACCTTTAAATTTTCCCCTTCCACATACTCCATCAAGACTACTCCGTCATCACCGGGGTCGATGATGACGGCTTCTTTAGTTTCTTCATCGCTTAAAATAAAGCAGTTGGTGTCATAATCGCTGACCAACATTTTTTTAATCTTCATTTTTTCCTCCTAAAATTGCCTTTTGCTGTCCAAAAGCATGGTTACCGGTCCGTCATTGACTAAGGAGACCTCCATCTGCGTCTGAAACACCCCGGTAGCCACATTTAATCCCTCTTTACGCAAATAATCATTGAATTGCTCATACAATTCATTCGCCCGCTCCGGCTTAGCCGCTTGCGTAAAGCTGGGACGGCGGCCTTTGCGGCAATCGCCATATAGCGTAAACTGGGACACACTCATAATTTCTCCGCCTACATCCTGCACAGAAAGATTGAGCTTATCCTCGCTGTCCTCAAAAATGCGCAAATTAGCGACTTTTTCTGCTAAATATTTAGCGTCGACTTCTGTATCATCATGGGTTACCCCTAAAAATACGACTAACCCTTGCCCAATCTCACCGGAAAGCTTGCCTTCGGAAAGCACTTGAGCCTTTTTCACCTTTTGCACTACTGCCCGCAAAAATTTTCACCTCATTCTGCTAAAGAACGTTTCACGTCTTCTACATCTTTAATACTGCGGATCTTGTCAATCAAAACATTGAGCTGATCCAAATTAGCTACTTCCAAACTCATTTCAATATTGACGTGGAAATTGCGGCTGACCGCATTGATGGAAGTAATATGCACCTTGGTGTCATTGACCAAAGTCATAACATCAGCGGTAATCTTCGGTCTGTCTAAGCCAGTGATATGCAGCTTAACCTGAAATACCTCTTCCTCGTAATTCTCCCAATAAGCATATAAAAGCCTGGACTTTTCTTCCTCCGAAAGATTGCTTAAGTTCGGACAGGCTGTATGGTGAACTGTAACCCCTCTGCCGCGGGTGACAAAGCCGACTATAGGATCGCCCGGCACCGGCTTGCAGCAATGGGCAAAGCGCACGCTGACACCTTCCAACCCGTTAATAACGACACCGCTGCTGCTTTTTTTGCGGTTTTTGTTTTTTACTTCCCGATTGCTCTTGCTGTTGAGCATCTCCTCCAGGTTTTCCGGCTGTTTATCGGCAGTATGCAGCTCATCTTTAAGCTTATTGATTACCTGCACCGGGCTTAAAGAGCCGCCTCCGATGGCAATAAATATTTCATCTTTATTGTGATAGCCGATTTTTGCTGCTACCTGGTTGAGTCCGTCGCCTTTAATATAGTTGCTGCTGTCAATATTATGTTTCTTTAATTCCCGCTCTAAGCTCTCTTTGCCTTTAATAATATTTTCTTCCCGGCGGTCTTTTTTGTACCATTGCTTGATTTTGTTTTTCGCCATGGAAGTTTTGGCGATACTGAGCCAGTTCTGCCCGGGACCGTTGATCTGCTTGGAAGTCAATATTTCCACAATCTCGCCGTTTTGCAGCTGATAATCCAACGGCACAATGCGGTTATTGATCTTGCAGCCTATACAACGGTTGCCGACATTGGTATGCACCTTGTAAGCAAAGTCAATAGGTGTCGAGCCTACCGGCAGTTCGTAGACATCTCCCTTGGGCGAGAAAACAAAAACCGTATCGGAAAAGAGATCCATCTTAATGGATTCGACAAATTCCTTATTGTCACTGCTTTCCTGCTGAATCTCCTGCAATTGCTTAATCCAGCTGAGCTGTCCGGAATTGTCTGCTCCTTTCGAATGCCCGCTTTCTTTATATAACCAGTGCGCCGCTACACCGTATTCGGCTGTCATATGCATTTCATAGGTGCGAATCTGAATTTCAAATCTCTCGCCGCGGGGACCGATAACAGTCGTATGCAGCGACTGATAGCCATTGGCTTTAGGCACGGCGATATAATCTTTAAATCTCCCGGGAATAGGCTTCCACAAAGCATGCACTACCCCCAAAGCTCCGTAGCAATCCTTGATGCTGTCTACCAAAATCCTGACTGCGATCAAATCGTAAATTTCATTCAAATCCTTATGCTGCCGCACCATTTTTTTATAAATGCTGTAAAAATGCTTCGGTCTGCCTACTATCTCCATCTTGATATTTTCTTTGGCCAATTCTTTGGTCAAAATATCGATAACCTCATTGATATATTCTTCCCGCTCCTGACGCTTCATAGAGATGCTGTTAACTAATTCATAATAACGATCCGGCTCCAGATAGCGCAGACATAGGTCTTCCAATTCCCATTGCAAGCGGGAAATACCTAAGCGGTTAGCGATAGGAGTGTAAATTTCCAAAGTTTCTTGAGCAATCTCCCGTTGTTTTTCCGGCGGTTGATATTTTAAAGTACGCATATTATGCAGTCTGTCAGCCAGCTTGATTAAAATAACGCGAATATCCTTCGCCATCGACAAAAACATCTTGCGGTAGCTTTCCAGCTGACGCTCCTCTTTATTGGTGCATTCCAGTTTGCTCAGCTTAGTTACACCATTGACCAAAAAGGATATTTCCGAACCAAAATGATCAATCAAGCCATCTAAAGTGCAGTTGGTGTCTTCCGCTATGTCATGCAAAAGCCCTGCCGCCACTGCTTGCTCATCTAAACCCAACTCTGCTAAAATCATCGCTACATGCAAAGGATGATTAATATAAGGCTCACCGGATTTGCGGTACTGTCCTTTATGCAAATCCTCTGCAAAACGATAGACTTCTTCTAAAGTACACAAATCTGCCTCGGGATTATTTTCATATACAACATCCAACAAATCTTTAAATCTCATATTTCTCACCGCCTTGTGTGTTTTGCCAATTTTTCGGGTAAATAGGACGATTTATAGCTTCTAATAATTCCTCTGCCCGGGGATTAAAAGCCAGCGTCACATACTCTTCGTAATCCTCCAGCTCAGCTAAGCCTTCGGCATATCTTAATGAGTCCTCCAAATTAGACCTATTGGGACGCTCATTAACGATGATCGTGCGTTTGCTGCCATTAAGCTCCCGCGCCAAAAAGCCCAGTTCTTCAAAAATCCCCAGCCAATGGCTCACCGCTCTTTCGCTTAAGCCCCTGACATTTTTCGTGCTCTGTGCCAGCTCTTCATTGGTCATTTTAATTTCCCCTTGACGAGCTACGGTTCGCAGAGTTTTATAAAAACCGGCTAAAACTTCTCTTTGAGGACAGCTTTCCATTAAAAGCAGTTCATTGACCCGTTTGTCCTTTTCGTTATACAAAAGATGAATATACGCTTTCTCGCCGTCTCTTCCTGCTCTGCCGGCTAATTGATTATATTCTTCGCAGGAGAAGCTCAAATGATACAAAACAACATGCCTTATGTCGCTTATGTCAATGCCTTCGCCAAAAGCGCTGGTCGAAACGATAAATTTAAGCTTGCCGTCGCGGAAGCTGTTTTCAATCATTTTTCTGTCACGAGTTTCTAAGCCGCCATGATAATAGCAAATCTGCTTTTTCAAGTCTTCGTTTTGCAAACGCTCCCGGAGACTTTGCGCGATCTCCACCGCCTTGCGGCGGCTGTTGACATAAACAATGGTTTTTTCTCCGCCAGCCGCTAATTCTGCCAGCCAGGCTATTTTTTCCTTAATTCCCCGTTTATCATCTAAAATAAGATTCTCGCGGATGTGTTTATCAATCACCAAAGTGTCAAAAGACACATTTTCTTTGATTTTCTGCCAAACATCGTCGGCAGCCGTAGCCGTTAAAGCCAAAATCTGCCCTTTGAAGCCGCCTAAAAATTTTAACAGCTGCCGGTAGCCATTGCGTCTTTGGGTCAAATGATGGGCTTCGTCCAAAACCATAAAGCTAATATTGGTTTTCTCCAAAAGCCGGCTGCGGTTACAATAGAAAAATTCCGGTGTAGTTAAAATAATATCGGCACCTTCCTCACTCAGCTTATGGAAAAACTCACTTCGCTCCTCGGCATTCATTTCTCCGGTAGCTTTAACTACATCTATACCTAAAAGCGCCATTTTATCCTTTAAGCGCAAGTATTGGTCATTGACCAGCGCCCGCAAAGGATAGATGATCACTGTCCGCTTTCTTTCCTTTAATGCCAAATAAGCGCCGTAGCTTTGAAAAACAGCCGATTTTCCTCTGCCGGTGCCCATGATTACAAAAACATTTTCGCCCTTTTCCAAAGCTTCCAAAGCTTCTTTTTGCTTGGGGCGGTAATCATGCGAACCCAAGAGCACCCTTTGAATCTCCAAACGGATAGCCTCCGGAGCCAATTTTTCCAGCTGCTCCCTTTGTTTGAGATTTTCCTGCTCATCAACAGCCACAGCCTCCGGCACACGGCGGATAAAAATATTCACTCCCAATATTTCTTTATCCGCACCGGTCAGCTGGCTGACCATGGCTTTATAACTGATGCCGCTGTCCATATTCATGGCTAAATGCCGGGCTATCTCCCGTTTTATATAACCCAAATGTTTTTCTTGAGCATAAACAGCCACAGCGTTGCTGTCATATTCATTTTCTTTTTCTCTTTTAAGCTCCAGTTCCTGTCCTTCGCTCAAATCGCTTAACAGACTTTGGCGATTCTCAAAGGTCACGCCCACTACTTTGGTGTAAAACTCATTTTTTTCAGCTAAATGCTTATAAGGATCATCCTTTAAATATTCCTCACTGTAGAAAAAAAGTTTATCCAGCATACTGAGCTCATCGCTGCGTTTCTGCGGTTTAATATCGCAAATATTAAGCTGCAAGGTAGTATGACCGTTAAAATTATTTTTTTCCAGATTAAAGGCTACATCAACCTTGTCTTTGCCGACTATCTCTGCCAAATAAGCCTTTTTAAAGCCAATGGCGTTTAAATCGCCTTTATAAGAGATAAATCTCGCCTTTAAATGGTCGCCGTTGGTGCCTACTTCCCGGCATTCACTGGCTTTTAAGCCTCTGAGCACAAAAATTGGTGCCGGATTTTGCATGCCAAAGGGCTGCAATTTGTTTACCTCATTATAAAAACTGAAATTCACGCTTTCTTTACTCAGCACACAATCAATTTTAACCTTTGGCAGGAAAATCTGCTCATCGCTCTGGGCAATCAAATCGCCCAAACGCTTGATAAATTCCGCCATGTTTTCTTTCTTAATGCTTAAACCTGCCGCTTGAGCATGCCCGCCGAAATTCTCCAAAATATCGGCGCATTTGCTCAAAGCCTGCTGCAAATGAAATCCCTCGATGCTTCTGCCCGAGCCTTTGTAAGTATCATTAATTCGGGTGAAAATAATCGCCGGTGTATAAAATTTTTCTGCAATACGGGAAGCTACTATGCCGATAACTCCGGGATGCCAATTTTCTCCAAAAACCACTATCCCGCGGTGGGTATCAAGCTCATTTTGAGCGATAATCTCCAGCACTTCCTCATAAATCTGCCTTTCAATATTCTGCCGGTCCCGATTTTCATCATCCAGTCTTTTGGCAATCGCCCAAGCCTTATTCTGATCCTTGGTCAAAAGCAGCTCTAAACCGTTCTTTACATCACCAATACGTCCGCAGGCATTGAGTCTGGGTGCTAAGCCAAAGCTGGCAAACATCGGAGTTGCTTCCACCTGATAACTACCGGCAGCCACTTTAGCTAATTCCTTTAAGCCGACCCGCTTGCCTCCTTGCATAACCTCTAAACCGAATTTCACCAAAATCCGATTGTCACCTTTTAACGGCACAATATCGGCAATAGTTGCCAAAGCTACCAAATCCAAAAGTTTAAAGGTTTTCTGCCAAACCTCTTTAGCGCCAAACTTCCATTTCCACAGCGCCTGCACCAGCTTAAATGCAACTCCTGCTCCGCATAAACTGCCCCATTTCGCTCCTTTTTGCGCCTGCAAAGCCGGATTGACAATAATACACTTAGGCAAAATTTCCGGCAGTTGGTGATGGTCAGTCACTACCACTTCCAAGCCCAGCTTTTGCGCCGCCGCCACTTCCTTAGCCGAGGAAATGCCGCAATCAACCGTTACCAAAAGCTTGCTGCCCTTTTGAGCAATAGTTTCTACAGCCTTTTGATTTAAGCCGTAGCCTTCTTCGATTCTGTCGGGCACATAGCATTCGGCATCGGCTCCCAAATCCTTTAATCCTTCATATAAAATAGCGCCGGCACACATTCCGTCCACATCATAGTCCCCGTAAACGGTGATCTTCTCTTTTTTATCGATGCTTTGCCAGATTTTTTCCGCTGCCGCTGCCATATTTAATATTTCCATCGGGTGCGAGAGATTTTGCAGCTTGGGATTTAAAAAGTCCACCCCCTGCTGATAGGTGCTTATTCCCCGCTTGATCAATATTTCGGCGATATAGGGCGATATTCCTAATTCTTGACTCAGCATATCTCTTTGTTTTTCATCGCACGCATTGATAATCCAGCGTTTTGCCTGCATAATCTCACCCCCTCAAAATAGTTATTAATTTATTATTATAACACTATTTACCTCTTTTGTATAGCATATAAAGCCCTTTTTCGCTAAAAAATGTAACTTTTTTCTGACAGATATTTTGTTTTTTTTAAATAAAATTGCCCCTTGGACTAAATCAGCTTTTGAGCCCAAGGAGCAATATTTTTTATACTCTATTTTATTTTCAGTGTCCTTAAATATGCCTTTTTTTCCTCATCTATGCGGTAACTTTCCAAAGCCTTCTGAATAGACTTATTGTGCACCCATTTTTCTAAGCGCTTTTCTTCCAAAACCTTAATAGTTATCTCATACTGTTTGACTAACGCCGTACTGAAATACCAGGCGATGGCCATCTTGACATAGTAATCTTCCCATTTTAATTTAACCAGCCAATCCAGCATTTTTTCCTCAAAATACTCATCCAAGTAATTGCTCATCAAAGTCACCACCGCAAAACGCACGGTGTAAGGATGGTCGCTTTGGAGCCATCTTTGAATATATACCAACACTTCTGCCTGATGTTTCTTAAAAATTTTCGGAGCAAAGGTATCGCACGTTGCCCAATTATCCACATAGGGCAAAAATTTTTCCGTATATTCCATAACCTGCGCAAAATCTTTTATTTGCCCGATCATAAGCCCGTGCAGAGTATTTTCCTCCAAATAAAAATGGGGCAAATCCTCTAAAAATGCCAGACTTTGCTCATCTTTAGCCAATTCCTTGGCTAATTTGCGCATAACCGGCAGTCTTACGCCGATTACCCGCTCCCGGGGAATGGTTGGTGTCAGCTTGGCAGTAAAATCTGCATATTTTTCTTCACTTAAAGCAAACAATTTTTCTCTGATTTCAGCCCTTGTTTTTTCCATCTGCTTTACATTCTTTCCGGAGCGGTTACTCCTAAGAGAGTTAAGACATTGCGCAGGGTAATGCGCGCCGCATTAACCAAAACCAAGCGGGCTTTTTTCAGCTCTTCATCGTCGGTCAGCACCCGGCATTCGCTGTAGAAGCTGTGGAACAAAGTAGCCAAGTCGGTGGCATATCTTGCCAAGCGATAAGGCGCCAAATCTCTGGCAGCAGCAGCGATTTCCTCCGGCAAATCGGCAATCTTTCTAATCAGTGCCAATTCGCTTGCAGTGCTCAAACGATTTAAATTAACCTCACTTGCTTTAGGCACTGCCATGCCGGCTACACTCAAAATACTGCAAATACGGGCGTGAGCATACTGCACATAATAAACGGGGTTGTCATTGGACTGACTTTTTGCCAAATCCAAATCAAAATCCATCTGACTGTCCGGATTGCGCATGATGAAGAAATAGCGGGCTGCGTCTTTGCCGACATCTTCGATTAATTCCTGCAAGGTGACAAACTGACCGGTGCGCTTGCTCATGCGCACGATTTCGCCGTTTTTAAATAGACGCACCAACTGCATCAAAATAACGATTAAGTTATCGCCGTTATAGCCCAAAGCAGTCATGGCGCCTTTCATGCGGGCAACATGTCCGTGATGGTCTGCACCCCAAATATTGATAACTCTGTTAAAGCCCCGGTCAAATTTGTTTTTGTGATAAGCAATATCCGCCGCAAAATATGTCGGAATGCCGTTGGAGCGAATCAAGACCTCGTCTTTTTCATCGCCGAACTTAGTAGTTTCCAGCCATAAAGCGCCGTCTTTTTCGTAAACATAGCCTCTTTGGCGCAGTTCCTCCACTACCGCTTTTACCGCACCGCTGTCATGCAAGCTCTGCTCGCTGAACCAATTGTCATAAGTAACGCCGAAAGCTTCCAGTCCGCTTTTGATAGCACTCAGTTTTTCTTTTAAAGCGATTTCCACCATTTTGGCTTGTCTCTCTTCTGCCGGCAAGGATAAATAGCTGTCGCCGTATTGCTCAACAATATGTTTGGCAGTGTCAATAATATCTACGCCATGGTAGCCGTCCTCCGGGAATGGGTATTTTTCATCGCCCAAAACCTGACGGTAGCGAGCTTCTAAAGATAAACCTAATTTCACGATTTGATTTCCCGCATCGTTAATATAATATTCCTTTTGGCACTCAAAGCCTGCCATATTCATAACATTTGCCAAGGTTTCCCCTAAAGCACCGCCGCGGGCGTTGCCCATATGGAGCAAGCCGGTGGGATTAGCGCTGACAAACTCCACCTGCACCTTTTCGCCTTTGCCATAATCGCTGGAGCCGTATTTTTCGTCTTGGCTTTCTACGACGGGCAAAACCTCATATAACCAGCTATTGCTCAAGAAAAAATTTAAAAAGCCGGCGCCGGCAATTTCTATTTTAGCGATTAATTCATTTTCTTCGATTTCTTCGCTGATGGCTGCGGCAATATCACGCGGACGCATTTTAGCCGGCTTGGCTAAAACCAGGGCAATATTGCTGGCAAAATCACCGTGACTTTTATCCTTGGGCACCTCTAAAACAAAAGATGGCAGTTCTTCATAATTTATCTTTCCTTTAGCTTTAGCATTTTCTGCGGCATTGGCTAAAGCTGCTCGCAAATTTTCAGTTACGTTATTAACCAGGTTCATATAATATCCTCCTAAGATAGTATCGCTTATATTATATACCTCTTTAAAAATTTTCTCAAGTATCTTGAACATTTTACTTAAAAATTTTTCTCATGCTTATCTTTTTTCAAGCACCATTTGGCAAATTTTTTCATATACTTCATTGTAATCGTATTATAAAGTGCTATTTGCACTTGGAGGGAGGAATATACATTTATGCTGCCTATTACCCAAAATAAAAGACGAATCAAGGTTCAGCACATTATCGGCAAGGGTACTACCCAAGTCAATGTTACCCGTAATGTGACTCTGCCTTCTGTTGTTCGTAAAATTGTTGATGTTCATGCCGAAATAGTTGATTTAGATTACGAGATTATTCCGGATAAGGTTATCATCAAAGGCACCTTGCATAAACAAATTTATTATGTCGAGGAAGGGGACTATGTAGTCAAGGAGTATACTATCATGCGGGAAGAGTTTACCGACTTCCTCCATGTGCCCGGTGCTACCCCCCAAATGGACGCTATTTTAGACGGCCATATTTTATTTGTCGATACCAACCCTGTTAACGGATGTTTCCCCACCGACAGCATCTTCCAAATTGCCGTTGTTGCTGTTGATGTCACCGTGGTTGATATTTTAACCTTAGATGTCGTAACGGATGTCTGCGGCGAAGGTATCACTGCTACCAAGGAGTTATTCAGCGTCGAAAGCTTGATCGGCATGACCGAAAAGCAGGTTAATTATTCAGTAGAGCATGTGCTGGATATGAACGCCAAAAAGGTCTATGATATCGACTGTGTCTGCAAAAATTTAGACTACGAGATCTTGCCTGACAAAGTTTTGGTACGCGGTACCCTGCACAAGCAGGTTTACTACGTGGATTATGATGACGAATCAGTCCAAGAGCAAACCTTTGAAAATGAGTTCACCGTCGTGGTAGATGTGCCCGGCGCTCGCCCCAATATGGAGGTTTATCCCAAATGCCATATCGAGTTCTGCGAAGCCAAACTCACCTGTGATGCTCCTACCACTCAAATTCGAGTCAACTGTGTCCTGCAAGTCATCGTCAAAGTCACCGAGTACTGCCAGCTGTACATCGTCACCGATGTTCAAGGAGCCATGGCTTGCCGCTGCCGCATCAGAGTGGAGGATATCATCGGACGCAACTGTCATCAAGAAGCTATCAACCAATCCATTGATGTCAATACTCCCGAAGACGTCTGCGGACTCAAAGTTAAAAAAGCCAAAAATACTACCGCTTGCCTGCGCAATGTAACGTATGAAAAAATACCCAATAAAGTTATCGTTAAAGGTATCGCCCATGTCCAGGTTTACTATGTAGCCTGCGGCGGCGAGCAGGAGCTGAGAGAAACCAGCGCTGATATCCCCTTTACCACTTTTGTGCATTTCGATGGTTTAACCCCGGATACTTCCGTTAAGGTTCGCCATCGGGTGGAATACACCGACGCCAAAATTGACGGTGTCAGCTGCGAAACCTCCACCGTACGTGCCATTGCCATCATCGAAGCCTGTGTCCGCGCATATCAGGTACGCGACTTTATCGTCGTTACCGACATCACCCGGGAAGCTATGGTCGAAGAGCCGCCATATGAAGAAGAGGTTCCGCCGGTGGAAGAACCTAATAATCCCCCAACAGAAGAGGTTTGCCCTGCTGAAGGTTATCCATATACTGTTGTAGCCGGCGATTCGCTTTCCAAGATTGCCGCTTTATATCAAGCTAAAGTGCCCGGCATCACCTGGCAGGATATCGCTAAGTTTAACAACTTGACTGCTCCTTATACCCTTAATATCGGGCAGGATCTGCGTATCCCCTGCGTAGTCGGCAAAGGTTAAAATTTATATTTAAAATTAGGATAGGAGTTATGCTCCTATCCTTTTTATTGTAACACAATAAAAACCACACGCTATGCGTGTGGACGGGAAAAAGCTTTAGCAAAAGAATTCCTCCTG
>CALXSY010000001.1 GCA_944391285.1 uncultured Clostridia bacterium | reverse complement strand
GGGTTGCGCTCGTTGCGGGACTTAACCCAACATCTCACGACACGAGCTGACGACAACCATGCACCACCTGTCTCTGCTGTATTCCGAAGAATAACTATCGGCATTACCCAATCAGTCAGCAGGATGTCAAGTCTTGGTAAGGTTCTTCGCGTTGCGTCGAATTAAACCACATGCTCCACCGCTTGTGCGGGCCCCCGTCAATTCCTTTGAGTTTCAATCTTGCGATCGTACTCCCCAGGCGGGGTACTTATTGTGTTTACTCCGGCACCGAAAGTATCGATACTCCCGACACCTAGTACCCATCGTTTACGGCGTGGACTACCAGGGTATCTAATCCTGTTTGCTCCCCACGCTTTCGCGCCTCAGCGTCAGTTTCAGCCCAGAAAGCCGCCTTCGCCACTGGTGTTCCTCCTAATATCTACGCATTTCACCGCTACACTAGGAATTCCGCTTTCCTCTTCTGTACTCAAGTCTGCCAGTATCAGATGCATTCTAAGGGTTGAGCCCTCACCTTTCACATCTGACTTAACAAACCGCCTACGCGCCCTTTACGCCCAGTGATTCCGGACAACGCTCGCCCCCTACGTATTACCGCGGCTGCTGGCACGTAGTTAGCCGGGGCTTCCTCCTTATCTACCGTCCTATACTAGCATTATTTACACTAATACCTCTCTTCAATAAGGACAGAACTTTACGACCCGAAGGCCTTCTTCATTCACGCGGCATTGCTCCGTCAGGCTTTCGCCCATTGCGGAAGATTCCCCACTGCTGCCTCCCGTAGGAGTTTGGGCCGTGTCTCAGTCCCAATGTGGCCGTTCACCCTCTCAGGCCGGCTACTGATCGTTGCCTTGGTAGGCCGTTACCTTACCAACTAGCTAATCAGACGCGGATCCATCTTATAGCGATAGCATTGTTAAGAGGCCATCTTTCTTCATCTTACCATGCGGCAAAACGACATTATGCGGTATTAGCAGTCGTTTCCAACTGTTGTCCCCCTCTACAAGGCAGGTTATCCACGCGTTACTCACCCGTCCGCCACTAAGTTTAATCTGCTTCTGCCCGAAAGCTTCTGCTAACTAAACTCCGTTCGACTTGCATGTGTTAGGCATGCCGCCAGCGTTCGTCCTGAGCCAGGATCAAACTCTCCATAAAATTCCTTTTATCTCAAGCTTGCAGCTCATTCACATATTTACTGGTTGGTTTTTCAGAGTTTCCTTCTCTTTTTGTCCGTCGGTTAATCTCTTGATCAACCAAACTTATCACTTAGGTTTATTTTCGTTTCGACTGTTCAATTTTCAAAGATCCCGCCGTCTTTCGTGACAGCTTTATTATATTACCACTTTCTCCTCCCTTTGTCAATACCTTTTTTTATCTTTTTTTCTCTATTTTTTTCGGTATTGCTTCTTGCCAAATCTTACTAAAAGCATTAGAGGCGAAAGTGCTTTTAATGATATCACACTCCCGCCCCTATGTCAAGGCTATTTTTTAACTTTTTGTCGTTTTATGCCATATTTTTTACTTCAGCTTTCTTTTAGCACTGACTAAAGTATTTCTCATCAGCATAGTAATGGTCATCGGACCTACGCCGCCGGGCACCGGAGTCAAATAGCAATCGAAATCCATCTCTTTTAAAGCATTTTGGTCAACATCGCCGGTCAACTTGCCGTTTTCCATGCGGTTGATGCCTACATCAATAACTACTGCTCCTGGTTTAATCATATCAGCCGTGATAAATCCGGCTTTGCCGATAGCTGCCACCACTATATCAGCATCCCGTACTTCCTTTTTCAAATCTTTAGTGCGGGAGTGGCAAATAGTTACGGTTGCATTTTCCCTTAAAAGCATGATAGCAATAGGTTTGCCTACGATATTGCTTCTGCCTATTACTACTGCCTTTTTGCCGGTAATTTCTACGCCGGTAGTTTTAATTAATTCAATGCAGCCGCGGGGAGTGCAGGGTTCGAAGGCTTCTTTGCCGATTAACAATGCGCCTACATTGGCAGGAGAAAAGCCGTCTACGTCTTTTTCTACGCTGATAGCATCGATAACTTTATCTTCATCAATATGTTTAGGAACCGGCAGCTGCACCAAGATACCGTGGATATTGTCATCCTTATTTAATTTGTCGATTCTCGCCAATAATTCTTCCTCGGTGGTTTCTTCCGGCAGGCGATATACTTCCGAATGCATACCTGCTTCGATGCACGCTTTTTCCTTATTGCGCACATAAACCTGCGAAGCCGGATCATCCCCGACCAAAATAACTGCCAAGCCGGGAGTTATTCCCTTGGCTTTTATTTCCGCTACCTCTTCTTTGATCCCGCTGCGCAGCTTGGCAGACAAGGCTTTACCGTCAATTAATTTCAACATTTTATTCCCTCGCTTTAATTTTTTTAGCTTTACTAATCATAGCACATCATTAGTCAAAAATAAAGTCCCTTTTTAGTCAAATTTTTCTTTTTTCTTCTTGTGTTTTTGCTAAAACATTGACATCCTCTCTTAAAAGAATGTATAATGAAATTAATCTTATTCGGAGGTTCATTTTTATGCCGCAAAAGTTTAACAAACCCCTTTTAGCCAAGATGCGCCGCGCCAGCCGCGAGTACGGTTTAATCGAAGAAGGAGATAAAATAGCTGTCGGTCTTTCCGGCGGCAAGGACAGCTCGCTGATGCTTTACGCTTTAAGTATTCTCAAGCGCACTATCCCTGTTAATTTTGAACTGCAGGCTATCACCTTGGATGTAGGCTGGAAGAATGATTATTCTGCCTTGAGCCAATTCTGCGCTGATTTAGCCGTGCCCTTTCATATAGAAGAAACCAATATCGGCGAAGTTGTTTTCGATATTCGCCAAGAGAAAAATCCCTGCTCGCTCTGCGCTAAAATGCGCCGGGGAGCGCTGCATAATATCGCCAAAAGCTACGGCTGCAACAAAGTAGCCTTAGGGCATCATTTAGATGATGCCTTGGAAACCTTTTTGATGAGCCTCACTTACGAGGGCAGACTCAATACCTTTGCTCCCAAAGCTTATTTAAACCGGGTCGACATTACCTTGATCCGCCCGATGATTTACGTTTTAGAGTCCGATATTATTGCCATCAGCCAAAAGTTGGACTTGCCTATAGTTCACAATAACTGCCCTGCCGATGGCACAACCTCGCGCCAGGAAATGAAAGATTTGATCAACCAGCTCTCGCAGAACAATCCCCTGATCCGCCAGCGCATGCAAAGCGCCTTAACCGGCGGGTTGTGGCAGCAATACTTGATTGAACAACCAAAAGGAGACGATGCCGATGCTTTCTCAGATTAACAGCACTGCCCTGATGGGCTTGGAGGTTTACGATATAAATATTGAAGTGGATGCTTCCGGCGGCTTGCCTTCGTGGGATATTGTCGGTCTGCCGGATACCGCCGTTAAGGAAAGCAAGGAGCGGGTACGCACTGCCATCAAAAACAGCGGCTTGGAGTTTCCGCCCCGCCATATGGTGGTCAACCTCTCGCCGGCCAATATCAGAAAGGAAGGTCCGGGGTTTGATTTGCCTATCGCCATCGCTATTTTGGCAGCCACCGGACAAATCGACGATAAAAATTTGCAGAACTATATCTTTTTAGGTGAATTAGGCTTGGACGGCTCACTAAGAGCAGTTAACGGACTTTTAGCCGTTTCCTTAAATTACGCCCACAGCGGCAAAATTCTCATCGTTCCCCAATCAGTTGCCCAAGAAAGCGCTATCGGCGGTACTGTAACCTACGGCTTTAACACTTTAAATGAAGTTATTGATTTTCTCAAAGACCCTTCCCCTTTTAAAGCCGCCGTCGCTCCTGATTATGAATCATTGTGCGAACAGTCGTCCTTAGTGTACGAAGATTTCGCCAATATCAAAGGGCAGGAGCAGGCTAAGCGGGCTTTGGAAATAGCCGCCGCCGGCGGGCATAATATTTTATTCATCGGCTCACCAGGCGCCAGCAAAACCATGCTCTCCAAAGCCTTACCCGGCATTTTGCCGCCGCTCACTTTAGAAGAATCTTTGGAAACCACCAAACTTTACAGCATCGCCGGACTTTTGCCGGCGCACCAGGCGCTTTTAACCACCCGCCCGTTCCGTGCGCCTCATCATTCGTCCTCCTCTGCCAGCATTATCGGCGGCGGACGAATTCCGATGCCCGGAGAGATTTCGTTAAGCCATAACGGCGTTTTGTTCTTAGACGAGCTGCCGGAGTTTAAAAAGGACGTTTTGGAGGCTTTGCGCCAGCCTTTGGAAGACCGCATTGTCACCGTTTCCCGGGTCACTTCCCAGGTGACCTATCCCTGCAATCTCATTTTGGTAGCGGCGATGAATCCTTGTCCCTGCGGTTATTACAATGACCCCAAGCGGGCTTGCACCTGCACGCCTTTGCAGGCGCAGCGCTACCGCAACCGCATTTCCGGTCCGTTTTTAGACCGCATCGATTTGCAAATCGAAGTCATGCCGGTGGATTTTCAAGCCCTCCATTCAGACCAACCCACCGAAACCTCTGCCCAAGTCAGAGAGCGGGTTATCAAAGCCCGCAATATTCAAAACAAGCGCTTCGCCGGCAGCAAAACCTTTACCAACAGCACCATGACCGCCGGCGATATCAAAAAATACTGCGCCTTAGATAAGGAAAGCCAAGCCCTTTTGGAAAAAGCCTTTACCCGTCTGGGCATGAGCGCCCGCGGACACAACCGTATTTTAAAGGTTGCCCGCACTATTGCTGATTTGGAAGGGACGGAAAAAATTCAAAGCTATCATCTGACAGAGGCCATCCAATACCGGGCCTTGGAAAAAAATATTTGGAAGTAATTTTCCCACTTCTTTTGGCTCCTTTACCAGATATTTTGCATGGATTTTCACCAGTCAAAATGTTATGATAAATTCAATCATTATATTATAAAGGAGCGATGGATATGATTTTTCGCGTCATTCACGAAGATGCTCAAACCAGCTATATTAAAGATTTATTGCACAATTTAACTACCGAACAGTTTTATTTTATCGAGCGAGCTTGCCAATGCGAGCGCAAGGAGCGCCAAGAGCAGATTTTCCGCCAATGGCAGCAATTCCTCGCTCAAGAGCTGTCCGAGTATCCCCACAAATAAAATTTTAGAAAGGGTGTGTTTTTATGCGTCTTTGGTTTCACTCTCATTCCTGCTTCTCATTTTTCACCGATAACGGCACCCATCTTATCATTGACCCCTATTTATCGGGCAATCCCTGCGCCGATGTTGCGCCCAATGAAATCGATCCCGATGTGGTTCTAATAAGCCACGGGCATAATGATCATTTGGGCGACAGCCTTTATTTTGGTCAAAAAGGAGCTTTGGTCATCTCGACCGCTGAAATTATTCATTATCTGGAGTTAAAAGGATTGCCCAATCTCCACGCCATGCAAATAGGCGGCGGATACCAATTTGGCTTTGGCTATGTCAAAATGGTGTCCGCCACCCACGGCAGTGCAATCTATGAAAATGAAAATATCTTCGGCACCGGCTGTCCCGCAGGCTTTATCCTAAAGCTTGACGGCTTAACTATTTATCATGCCGGCGATACCGGATTAAGCTGTGAAATGGAGCTTCTGGGCAAAATGTATGATATAGATCTCGCTATTTTGCCTATCGGCGGCAATTTCACCATGGATATCCCCGATGCTTTAATGGCATTGGATATCTTAAAACCGAAAATGGTTATTCCTATGCATTACAACACTTTTCCTGTGATCCAACAGGATCCTGAAATTTTTGCCCAAGGCTGTCAAGCCAAAGGCATACCTTGCCATGTTTTGAAGTTTGGTGAAAGCTTAGACCTTTAATTAATCATCAATCTGCCGTAGTCATCAGCATCTTTGCCGATAGTTAATTCTTTAGCTAAAGCAAAGTTGTTCATGTCCAAGATGTAGATTTGCTTATCACTGCAAACATAAAAATAATCGTCAATATACACTCCCCTGCTATCCCCACACCAATTATCGGTCTCGATTTCACCTACATTTATAAAACCCGTCATTTCATCATACCCAAAGACCTTATAGCCTTTATCTACAGGAAAGGCTATGAGGTCTTTTTCCTTTGCCACCAAAATCGCTTTGTGGTTATATAAAGCCGTGGAATAGTTTTCCTCTAAAACTAACTGGTGCTTCTCGGTGACATCGTAAGGATTGCTCACGTCAAACATGCTCAGCTTCAAGCTGCCCGTTCTGCCTGTTTTTTCATCGGCAGTCATGCCTAAGCCAAAGAGCAAATCTTCACCGTAAACATGGAGATATTGCGAAAATCCGGGAATTTTTAACTCGCCCATAATTTTAGGGGCTGCGGGATTGCTTAAATCCACGCTGAATAAAGGGTCGACCTGTCTAAAGGTGACAAAATAGCCGACTTCGCCGTCAAAACGCACCGAGTAAATCCGTTCGTCCGGTGCTAAATCGCTGATAGTGCCGATGATTTTTAAATCATCGTCCAGCACATAAAGACAATTGGCGTTAGTATCCTCAATAGTTTCGTAGTTGCTGTAGCCCTTCACCTGATCCTCGGATGTTTGATAAACATATTTATCCACTGTGGCGGCGATGCGCAGATTGCCCTCATACTCGTCCAGGGCAAACTGATTTAAAAGATAGCCGTCAATACTGCCGAAGGCGGCTGTTTCCATTTCTGCCAAAGGAATACGCACGATATCCGTTTCGGTAGTATTGGTGTATTCTTCAACCTTTCTGCCTTCAATGGTTTTTTCTTCTTTTTCGACATTATAATGATCGTAGGCTAAATAAAGGTTATTTTCATTCATATAAACCGTGGCATAACCGCCCAAGATGCCTTGAGTAGAGGAGATTTTGCCTTTTTCTATGTCGATCTCGTTGATAACCGTGTATTCGACGCCCTCTTTTTTCGGCAAAAGACTGATATCATCAATAGCTACCGCCTCAGTCTTCGTTCCATTATATAAACACGGCACATAGCTTAAAATATCGTCTTCCTTCCAGCTTTGCCCATTGGCATAAGAGCTCAAAAGATAAAGCTTGCCATCTTTTAAGCGGGAGGAAACAAAATATCCGTCCTGCCCCAGCTCTGCTTTAAGGGTAATATTTTCTTTGTCGCTGACATCATAAATGCTGACGTACGTAACATTCTTCAAAGGCATAATTCTGTTAACAGCGACATCACTGCTCGCTTGGAGATCATTAGCCGGCAAATATTGGTTTTTGAACTTAATCACGCTCAGTAAACCGTCCGCTACATAAAATTCCTGCACATATTCCCAAGACTGCCCCTTCTCATCATCTTTGGCAACATTTACGCGCGCCACCTCAGCGCTTTCTGCGCCCTGTGCTTTGACAATGGAAATATCATCACCGCTTAAAATATAGATGTATTCGCCGTCGGTTTTGACAATATCGCCCTCATCGATGCCCTCTACTTGGGTATTAGTCTGGGAATACTCCTTGCTTTCCTCAGTGCTTTCTAACAATGCTGAATTAACGGCTGTATCCGCAGCGAAGCTGCCGAAAAGATAGCGCTGTTCATCATTTGCCGTTTCCTTTAAATAGCTGTAAAGCTCCTGATAAGAGGAAAATTTTAATAACCCCGTCTTTTCGCTCAATGCTTGAGCCTGCGGCTCATTGCAGCCCATTACCCCCACTCCTAAAGCTAACACTAAAACACCTGCCAATATTTTGCTCAAACTTTTCATGCTCATAAACCCCCTTTATTTTCTCTCTATGGTTTAAGACGCACTTCAAGCTTTATATGTTCCCAAGAGTGGCAAATATTTCATCAGCCTAACAAATTTTATTTTTCCGCTGGCAAATATTTTCGAAGCAAATTCTCTAAGCTTATGGCAAATCTTTCATCATCTTCCTTGGTGCGTTTTTTCGGACCTTTTAAATGATTTTTGCCCTTAGAGCGGCGAGCCTTGGCATTTTGCCAGCGAGTGTCCAAAAGATTGTCAATATTTTTTTCGGTGTAAAGCCAGCCGTTTTGGTTAATGGCTTGCGCTTTTTTTGCCAAAACTAAAGCCGCCAAAGCATAATCCTGGGTGATGACGATATCACCGGCGGCACAATTATTGATTAACGCCAAATCCACCGCATCTTTGCCGGCGCCGATAATATGCACCGCCGCATAATCACTTGCCAGCAGATGATTGGTATCGCAAAAAAGCTCCACCGCCACCTGATATTTTCTTGCTGTATCGATAGTTATCCCCACTACCGGAGAAGCATCAGCATCCACTAAAATTTTCATTTTCTCACCTCTTGCTCATTATACCCCACCCATCTTACTTTTTACAAGCAAAAAAACTCTGCCCTAAAGCAGAGTTTGAGTTTAGTAAATGACAATTTGCAAAGGAATGCTGACATTGGTCGCTGTATTTACGCCCCAAAGAGTCAAAGTTTGCGCCGGAATCCAATAACCGCAATTGGTCTTTTGATCCCAGGTGATGTTAATAGTTTCCGCCTGTCTGGGAGAAAGAACAATCTCCCGCATGATATTGCTGAAATTTCTGGTTTTTGACCAACGCCAGAGCTCATTGCCTCTTTGATCGGAAATATAAAAGTCGAATAATTGCCCCGATGGATAGCGCAAAACTACTGTTTTATCGCTGATATTGCGTTTACGGAAGGTAATGTTGACTTTTTCGCCTTCTCTGTAACGATATTTGTTGGTTGAAAGGATATAGCGGAAATCTCCGTCTTCCTCCCAAGCGTAATTTAAGCCTTGCAGCTGAGGCTCAATGATCTGCACCTGTCCCCAATAGTTGGGCGGATAAACCACGGTGCCTCCTTGCGGCGGATTGGGGAAAATTACATTTACTCCGGGCGGGGTATTGGGCCAAGTAGGACGCCCGGGAGGCAAGATTTCTCCCGGTCTCTCCAGCCAGCCCGGCTGCTGACCGGGATCTGTAACGGTGCCGTTATTCGGCGGATAGGAAAAGTCCGGATCAATTTGTTCCAAGGTCATCGGATCATTATTAGCCGCTCTTGGGGTAGTTTGCCGGGTGCTGCCAATAGGCACGCCGTTTGTACAGCCTTCGCAATACATATTAGGTCTGGTAGGTGCCTGACCGCAAATATTGCCGGTTTGCTGAATCGGCTGCTGAGTGTTGCCTATAGGCATGCCGTTTGCGCAGCCTTCGCAATATATGCCCGGAGTTGTGGTGTTTTGACCGCAATGGTTAGCCGGCGAGCCGCACTCCAAAATAATTCTTTGTCCGACTCGCAAATCATTATCAGTGCGCAAATTATTTATTTCCATCAATCTTTGTACCGACATACTATATCTATTAGCAATACTTTGCAGAGTATCGCCCGCTGTCACGGTATATTCCATAAAAATCATCTCCTCTTTTGAGATAAGTATTTCAGTTTAATATATGTATCCTTTTCTTAATCTGTTACTTATTCTTACTAAAAAATAATGAGAAGATTTTAGCGATTTCTCTGGATTTCTCCGCTGTTTTATGGTAAGATAACATAAAGCTGTATTTTTAGCTCAAAGGAGGTTTTTTTATTGTTTAAGAAAGTTCGAACAATCGTGCTTATTTTGGTAGTCTTTCTCTTTGTTTTTGCTTTCCTGCCGCAAATAGTTCATTTTTTGACTGACCTTTTGTGGTTCAATGAAGTAGGCTACGAAAAAGTATTTCTCACCTACACCTTTGCCAAGTTTGCTATTGGCTTAGCAGTATTTTTGATAGTGTTCTTGCTGTCATTTTTTACTCTGCGGTTTTCTACCCGCTACCGCCCGAGCAACGCTTCCCAAGGCGAAGTGATTGATGTCAGCCCCAAAAAAATCCGCAATTTCTTGATTTTGCTGCCTTCCTTAATCTTAGGGCTTTTCAGCGGCATTATTGCTGCCGGAGTGCTTTGGCAGGAGATTTTGCTCTTTTTAAATCAAGAAGCTGCCGGAGTAAGTGATGCGGTCTTCGGACGAGATATCAGCTTCTATTTCTTCAGCTTGTCGCTGTTGGAAAAAGTCTTTGAATTAGCGATTATCTTTTTAATCGTGATTGCTTTCTTTAATATCATCGTTACCATGTATATGCAAGGCTTTAATAAAAATGCCTTAAAAGTCAGCGGCAGACGTTTTACCGGCTTTATCACCGCCTTTTTCGTGCTTTTGAGTTTAGGCTTTGTCATCCGCATTTTTAATCTTTTATACTCCACCCGCGGCATAGTTTATGGTGCCGGCTATATTGATTTAAAAGTGGCGCTGCCGATGTATGCCTTAGCCGCCATCTGCTGCTTGATTTCTGCTGTCAGCATGGGCGTAGGCTTGCGCAAAGGCAAGGTGCATATCGCCTTCTTCGGACCGATTCTTTTGGTGGCTGTTTTAGTTTTGGGTTACTCTGCTGAAGGAGTGGTGCAGAAATTTATCGTTCATCCTGATGAATTGGCTAAAGAATCGCCTTACATCGCCCGCAATATCGAAGCAACCAATCAAGCTTACGATTTAGCCGATATCGCCGAATTTGAAATCTCCGGCGAACCTAATCTGACAGCCCAGGATTTGCAGGATGAATCAGCTACCGTGCAAAATATCCGTATTGCCGATTATCGTCCTACCTTGCAGATTTATAACCAACTGCAGGTTTTGCGCTATTACTATTCCTTTGTTGATGTCGATATCGACCGCTACGAAATCGGCGATACCCAAAGACAAGTCTTTATCGCCGCCCGGGAATTGGATCAATCGGCTTTCGCTAACCAAACCTGGATCAACAAATATTTAAAATACACTCACGGTTATGGTGCAGTTCTCTCTCCGGTCAATGAAGTTACCTCCCAAGGTCAGCCGGAATTATGGATTAAAGACCTGCCGCCGACCTCCTCTGTCGAGGGCTTAACTATCACCCGCCCGGAAATTTATTTCGGCGAATTAACCAATGATTATGTCTTAGTCAACACCGAAGAACCGGAGTTTGACTATCCTATCGGCGAAAGCAATGCCGAAACCTTCTACGAAGGCACAGCCGGCATCAAGATGAATTTTGCTAACCGTATCTTATTCACCCTGGATAAAGCTAACTACCGCATTTTATTCTCCAGCTTGATTGACTCGGACAGCCGAATTCTCTTAAACCGCAATATCAATGAGCGGGTACAGAAGATAGCTCCTTTTTTAATCTATGACAACGAACCTTACTTAGTCATTAATGACGAAGGCAGGCTTTTCTGGATTTTAAATGCTTACACCGCCAGCGATAAATATCCCTACTCAGAAATTTACACCAATCCCAATTCGCTCTTTAACGGCAAAAACTACGCCCGCAACTCGGTTAAAATTACTGTTGATGCTTATAACGGCGATGTTAATTACTATATCATCGACGAGGATGATCCCATTATCCAAAGCTATGCCAATATCTTCCCCACTCTCTTTAAAGATATTGAGCAAATGCCCGAGGATCTGCGCTCCCATTTGCAGTACCCTATTCCTCTTTTAAATGTGCAGTCGGAAATCTATGAAGATTATCATATGAAAAACACTACCGTTTTCTACAACAAAGAGGATTCTTGGAGCGTAGCCAAAGAAATCTACGGTGACGAAACTATCACTATGGAGCCCTATTATGTCAATATGTGCCTGCCTAACAGCGATGATTTGGAATATCTCCTGATTCAGCCTTTCACTCCTTACCAAAAGGACAATATGGTCGCTTGGCTGGCGGTACGCAATGACGGTGAACATTACGGTGATATGGTCGTCTTAACCTTCCCCAAACAAAGTCTGATCTACGGTCCTATGCAGATCGAAAACCGCATCAGCAATGATTCGGAAATCTCGCAAAACCTCTCGCTGTGGAATCAGCAGGGTTCTTCGGTTATCCGCGGAGATTTGGTAGTAGTGCCGATTAATGATTCGGTTATCTATGTCGAGCCTATTTACCTGACAGCCAGCACGGCTAATTCCCTGCCGGAGATTGTGCGCATTATCGTTGCCTACGATGACCAAATCGTCATGGCACGCACCTTAGACGAAGCCTTGAACCAAATCTTTGGCGCCAATATCACTTATCCCGGCGAAGACGACAGCGGTTCGGAAGTAGTAATCGGCGGCGAAAACATCGCTTACGATGAGCTGGTAGCACAAATCAATGAAGCTTTGGCTCAAGCCAAATCCTCCTCGCAAGCCGGTAACTGGTCCGCTTACGGCGATTATTTAAAAGAGCTGGAAGATAAGCTGGATATGCTGGATAACTATACCGGCACTATCAAACAGAACAAAGAAATTTCTGTGGAGGAATCTGCTGACGCTGAAACCTCGGAGGATATTTCCCAGGAAACTCAGGAAAATTGATTTAACGCAAACTAAAAGCCATCTGCTTCAAGCAGATGGCTTTTTTCTGTTATTATCGTTATTTTAGCAAATACACTCCGAAGATGACGGTTTACGCACACTTCTTTTTTTGGAAAAATCCTGCGCATATTTCTTCAAAAGCTTGTCTTTGGCAAGCCAAAGTTTTTCCGAAAGGTCGATATAATATTTATGTGGATGCTCAAAGCGCAGCATCTCATCCCAGAGAGTGGCAATTTGCTCCCGGCAATATTCCTGAATATCCTGCACGCTGGGAGATTCATAGACACACTCACCCTTAACAAAAATCGGAACCTCTAATTTTTTAGCATAGAAGTTATCTACCGTTTTTCTCTTCCAGGTATACTCTGGATGGAAAATTTCATAAGGCTCATTTTCGTCGATAACCTCATCTGCCATGGTGATAACATCGGCAATAGCTTTGCCCGTTTCTTTGCTGAACAACCGCCAGGCAACCTTATGCCCCGGGTTGGTGATTTTTTCGACATTTTCGCTGATTTTGATGCGCGGAACGATCTCACCGTTTTCCTCTACTGCCGCCAGCTTATAAACTCCGCCGAAAACCGGCTCGGATTTGGCTGTAATCAACCGTTCGCCGACACCAAAGGAAGTAATTTCTGCTCCTTGGGTGAGCAGATCGCGAATGATATATTCATCAAGGGAGTTGGAAGCGATAATACCGCAGTCCGGAAAACCGGCTTCGTCCAGTTTCTTGCGCACTTTTTTCGACAGATAAGCAATATCACCGCTGTCAATGCGCACGCCTTTGGGTCTGAATCCTGCCGGCACTACTACTTCGTTAAATATTTTTATCGCATTAGGCAAGCCCGACTCCAAAACATTGTAAGTATCAATCAAAAGAGTGCAGTCATTGGGATAAGTCTGAGCATATTTTCTGAATGCCTCTTCCTCCGAATCAAACAATTGCACCCAGCTGTGAGCCATGGTTCCCAGCGCCGGAATATTTTCCTCTCTGTCTACTATGGTGCAGGCAGTGCCGACACAGCCGCCGATATACGCCGCTCTGGCACCGTAAATAGCGCCGTCCGCTCCCTGCGCGCGGCGTGAGCCAAACTCCATTACCGCCCGCCCCTCTGCTGCCCGCACAATGCGGTTGGCTTTGGTGGCAATTAAGCTCTGATGGTTGATATTTAACAAGAGCATGGTTTCAATATACTGCGCCTGCAGCGCCGGTCCTCTTACCGTAATCAATGGTTCCATCGGAAAAATCGGTGTTCCTTCCGGTATCGCCCACACATCGCAGGCAAATTTAAAGTTGCGCAAATACTCCAAAAAACCTTCGCTAAAACATTTCTTCGAGCGCAAAAATTCAATATCTTCTTCACTGAAGTGCAAATTTTTCAGATAATCAATCACCTGCTCCAGCCCCGCCATAATGGCAAAACCGCCGCATTCGGGAATTTTGCGGAAAAACAAATCAAAATATACCGTTTTTTCAGCAACACCATGCTCAAAATAGCCATTTGCCATAGTTAACTGATAAAAATCGCTTAAAAGCGTTAAATTGTCTCTGCGCATAATAATTCATCTCCTTTACCCAGCCTGAGCAGTCCGTCGATAATTATCTGTCCATGGTCAAAGGCTAGATCGCTTGCTAAAATCTCCTTAACCTGCAAACCACCGCTGACCGGCAATCTTGCTAAAGTGCAGCAGCATTTTAACTGCACCTCACCCTGCTTTAGCTCAAGATTTACTCCTTGAGTGGTTTGTGAAAGCTTATAAGTAAACCATTGACTTTCGGCTGCATCATCAGCTCCTCGGCAGGCTTGCTCCTGAGGCAAAACTGCGCCGTAAGCCACACTGATAATCCGATCTCGCGGGTCACGCCCGACTGCTCCGTAAACTCCTATCAATTCCAGCATTTCAGTTTTAGCACCTGTTTCCTCTGCCAGCTCCCGCTGGGCTGCACTCAAGAGTTCTTCGTCCAGATTGATAAATCCTCCCGGCAGTGCCCAGCGGTTTTTCTGCGGGTGATTGCCCCTTTTGATGAGCAATATTTTATCTTTTGCTATTAAAAGCACGTCTACTGTCACTGCCGGTTTAGGATAACGAGAAGCATCGTAAGCTGCTAAATACTCTTCTTCGGAAAGCTCCTGTTTATTCATTTTCGTTTTCGCCTTCGTCCATCAGCTGCCAGCCGTCGTAAAGCCCTTCATATTCCTCTGCCAGCTCAAAGGAGGCATAGGTTTTTTCAAACAAGGTTTCCAACTGCATGTCCTGCATGCAAGCAGCCTTTAAGCCAAAAGGTGCTTGAACTACTTCTTCATCATAAAAATTGTCATCCAATATCTCATAGCCCCAAGCCATCAGGCGCACAGCGCATTGGCGGCGTTTGGCTCCGTTTTCAAAATAAAACCAATGGCAGGTAGGACGCAATTTTTTCACATCAAAGCCTTGTGCTACCATCGCATCATGAATACGGCGGTTGTCCATTAGCTGCTGCTCCAAAACTCCGGGCAGCAGAGCATTATAATAAAAATTCCACGGTCCGTCTTTGTCAATCATATAGTTAAAGCTGTACTGAGGATATTCGGAAGCGACCTGCCCCACTAAGGCAGCCAAAAATTCATCACTCTTGCTGTAAAAGTACATAATGCGATTGCCGCCGGAAGTCACCGTTGCTACAAAGCGGCTGGGCGATTGCTTGGTCACTATTTCTACTGCCCGATCCTCGATTTCAAATAATTTTGCCTGCTCATCGGCACTGTAAAAACCATCTTCCTCCGGATTTAATATTTCCAGCTGAATGCCGAATAAAAATTTATAGTCCATAAGCGGAGCAATCCCGCTTAATGCCATATCTACCAAGACCAAAGCCTTAGAACCTTCTAAATCGGTAATATACATATCCCATTGGCTTTCAATTTCTTCCTGCTCCTGCTCTTGTTGTTCCTCCATGCCGGTAGAAAACTCAATATAATTACGTAAATCCTCTGAAGAGTTAATTTCCTGCATAATGTATCCTCCTGACAAAAGGTATTTTATCTATTATACCATAGTCAAGGCTAAAATTCCAGCAAAAATTATTAATATCTTTCTTTTATCCTCTTTTTCTCTCGCTAATTTTACTTTTTAACAAAAAAGAGCTGTTGCCAAAGCAACAGCTCTTTGATTTTTAAATTACATAATTGCTTGATTGAAGCCGCTGGGAGCGGACTCTAATTCGGTTTCGCCATCTGCATCACCGGGCAAACCATAGAAGATGGGGAAGTTTTCCGTGATATAGAGGTAAGCCAAAATGCAAATGCAGAACAAGCCGACAGTGGAGAAAATTTCAAACCAAGTTGGGAAATATCCGCCGCCCAAATGAGCATGCATACCGGTGAACACTACATTTACACGAGTCAAAATCAAGCCGCAAACTGCGGAGATAGAGAATACCATTACGCCGCCTTTAGTTTTGCCGAAAGGCAATAAGGTGATGATAATCGGTACGATAGTCAACAAGCAAATTTCTAACAAGAACAAATTGCTTACTGCTGAGAATTCAAAGATTCTACCTAATTGTCCGCGTACTACTAAATCAGCTATTTTGATAACCAGATAAACAGCCATCAAACAAGCAGAAATACGAGTCAAGCCTCTTAACATATCGATGTCGGTTTTCATATGGTAGCGTTTGCTGCTCCAGAGGTATTCTAAGATTGCAACAGCAGGACCTACAAAGAAAGAGGATAAGAGGAACAACCACGGCATAGCGGTCGAAGCCCAAATACCATCTAATTTAGCAGGCATTGCCAAATACAAGGAACCTAAAGAAGCTTGGTGTCCCAAAGGAACAACGCAGGCAATAACGAAAATTACCGGCATGATTTTTTGCATTTTTTTGTTGAAATTCGGAGCCACTTTTTCAGTGCCGACATCAACTAACTCGATAGCTTGCAAAATCATGTAAGCTACGATACACATATAAACTTCAAACATCGGGGAATGGATACCGGGAGAAACGAAAGGTCTCCAGAAGTTATCCCAACGACCGATTTCTACGATTAAGATCAGCAATACTAATACATAACCAATGAAAGAAATCAATAAGCATCTTCTGGCCATTGGCTCATATTTGTGAATGTGGAAAACGTGAGTAATAATCGCCATACTAAACCCGGCACCGGCCAAAGCTATAACGTTCATATCAGCGCCGATCCACAATCCCCAAGGATAAGCGTCATTTAAATTTGTGCTGGCTCCCAAGCCTACACAATATCTCCAAACCATAAACAACAAGGTTAACAGAAAGATAACCAGCATGACTATTCTGGTCTTTGTAATTCTGAAATTCCATCTTTTCGAAGCCATAATCTAACCTCCTCCAATTATAGTAAAAAACTATTCTTCATGTTTCTCTTCTTCGTGTTTTCCTTCATGCTCAGCTACCTTATGGCGTCTGCTGGAATACAGATATACACCGCTCCACAAAGCAGCACCACCGATAAAGATAGCCGGAGTAAATCTGGTAAACTTATGCACATTGGAAGGAACAGAAGTTTGAGGCAAGTTAGTCGGGAAGCCTAAATCGCCGAAAGGAACATCGGAAATGTAAAGCCAGTTAGTACCGCCTACCTCATTTTCGCCGTAAACATGCTGAACATATTTATCAGGCTCAGCGGCAATAATCTCATGAGCTTTAGCCAACAAAGCATCTCGGTCACCAAATACCAAAGCATTGGTGGGGCAGACGCTGGCGCAAGCCGGAGCTTCGCCTTGAGCTAATTTAGAGCTGCAGAACTGACATTTCATAACAGAGGGGAATGCTTTTTCCCATTCATATTTGGGAATATCAAAAGGACAAGCAATCATGCAATAACGGCAGCCTACGCACAATTCCGGATCGTATTGCACTGCGCCTTCCTCAGTTTGATGGAAAGCATGAGCAAAACATACGGAAGAGCAACTGGGATCCTGGCAATGCATGCATTGGCGTTTAACATAACGCAAAACCTCTTTGCCGTCTTTTTGTGCTTTAACATACTGTACAGTAGTCCAAGTATTGCTATCTAACTCAGCTTCAAAGCCGTGAGCATTTTCAGTTTCTTTTGTTTCCGGATTAACGTAATTTTGGTTATTCCACATTTTGCAGGCAACGGTACAGCTGCCACAGCCTACACATTTGGTGATATCTACTAAAACACCTTTAATAGCCATATTTTACAGCCTCCTTACCTTAGTTTTTAGGATCCAAAGCATCTGCTCTGGAGTAGTATTCGGTATGACATAAGTGATGAGCCAAATCAGACAACGGAGCACCTAAAAATTCATCGTAAATAGCGGTGATTTCCGGATTCATATGGGAAAGAGCCAATTTCATGGTCTTGCCTTGCTCGTCACTTGCTGCGTTAATAACGCCTACTTTATCTTTGTTATAAATAGTATCGATTCTGGCTTGACGAACCCAATCCTGCGGAGGAACAGTGGTTCGAGGCTGACCGCCGCCGGCGATACATCCGCCAGGGCAGGACATGATTTCCATGAATTGGAAATCTGCTTTGCCGGCACGTACTTGTTCGCATAATTTACGAGCATTTGCCAAACCGGAAGCTACTGCTACAGTAACATCACCTACACCGGGGATATTTAAAGTAGCTTTTTTAATGCCCTCTAAACCGCGAACCGGAGTTAAGGTGTATAATGCTTCGGGAGGCTGCTGACCGGTGATCAGATAGTAAGCACTTCTTACTGCTGCTTCCATAACACCGCCGGTATTGCCAAAGATAAGACCGGCAGTAGAGCCGATACCTTCGATCGGATCGTATTGAGCATTAGGATCCAAATCTTCATATTTGATGCCTGCGCCTCTGACCATATCAGCCAATTCACGCACGCTCAAAACTGCATCCATATCACGCATGCTCTCTAAAGTAGCCCAATCCTTGCCTTGCTCCTGCCAGTAAGCAGCAGCATCAGTGAATTCTTCACGGGCAATCTCAAATTTCTTAGCTACACAAGGCATAATAGCTACATTGTAAATCTGAGTAGGATTATCAATAACGCCCTGATCCATCAATTTTTGAGCCATATAAGTTTTGATGGTCGGTCCGTGCATCATAGTCGGTGATTTAGCGCTGGAAAGGTTAGGAATCAAATCGGGATAGTAATATTCAACGAATTTAACCCAACCGGGGCAGCAGGAAGTAAACTGGGGCAATACACCACCAGAGGTAATTCTGTGAACTAACTCAGAACCTTCTTCCATAATAGTTAAATCGGCAGACCAGTTAGTATCTAAGACATAATCAAAGCCTAATTTGCGCAAAGCGTCAACTTGCTGACCTTCAGCCCAAGCGCCGGCTTCTTGACCGAACTCTTCGCCAAAGCCAACACGGGTAGCCGGAGCAGTATGCACAACCACGGTAACATCCGGATTGTTGATAGCTGCCTGAACCTTTTCGATCTCGCTTCTTTCTTTGATAGCACCGGTGGGGCACCACAAGGAACATTGACCGCAATGAACGCAGATAAACTCATCGTGAACCGGCAATTCATAATATCCGAAAATACTTTGAACCTTTTCACAAGCTTCGAGACATTGACCGCACAAAATACATTTTTCGTCATTTCTGATCAAAGAAATATTGTCTGGATCAAGCGGCACTCTTCCTTTTACCTGCGCCGGAAGATCGCTGGCATTGCGATATTGATTAGGCAACCAACCGGTTCCGCTGGGATCGCTCACTGGAGAGCAACCGCTCATAGTAGCTGCTGCGCCCACGATGCCTGCACCAGCCATAACACTTAGAAAACGTCTTCTGCTCATACCTTTTTTGTTTTCTAATTCATCGTGTTTTTGCATGTTTTTCTCACCTCATACATATTAAAATTTAAATTTTAAAATTAAACAACAGGAAAATATAAAGACTATTCTTAAGCTTCATACACCGACACAATCCGCTCAAGAAATCATTATCAACAAATATATTTTAATACATCTGCAAAGATTTGACAACATATTTTTATTTGTGATTTTTTTCACCCGTTGCAACTTTTCTCTTAATTCCCCCTTTTGTTTTCTGTTTTATTTATTAATATTTTGTACAAATTTCTGCCATTTTTTCTTTTCTCGTCCTTATTTTTCCTCTAAAAACTCGATTAAAAAGGCGCGTACATCTTATTAATCTTTTTATTTCGTCCATTCTCAGCTTATTTTTTGCTCGATTCTGTTTGTGAATAGGGGCACAATTACGCTAATTTTTTTCGAAAATTTTGCGTTTAAATTCTTGTCAAAAAAAAGCCTTATATACCCCTTTGTTATCAATATCCTTTATATATTGTAGCTATTTTATTTTTTCTTTTGCAAAAGCACTTCTGCCAACGCTTTAGCTTTTATGGGCTCTTTAGGCTCATTCTCACTGGGCTTGCCGATAGCGATGATTGCGTAAAAATCGTAAAAATCTTCATCGTCCAGCACAAACTCCCGCTTGATGTCATTGCGGTCAAAACCTCCGATAAAACCAACGGCGTAACCTCGGCGCATTGCCTCCAGTGCCAAGTATCCCCAAGCCGCTCCGCTGTCAAAGCCGCTCCAATAATTAAACGTCCGATCGCCGGTACCATAAATATATCCGGCTACCGCAATCAAAACCGGAGCATTTTTTGCCCACAGTGCATTGCCCGGTGTCATGTAGCTGAAGAGCATCTCTCTGTCCTCTTCCTCAGTTGCTATAAAAAATCGCCATGGCTGCTCTCCAAATGCGCTGGGAGCCATTGTCGCTGCTTTCATAATAGCCTCTAAGTCTTCCTTAGCCACTTCTCCCTCGCCGAAACCTACCGGATTGTAACGATTAGCGATCTCTGTTAGTATTAAGTCTTTTTCACTCATCACTCATTCCCCCTTCACTGTATATATACCCTTTTTTTCTAAAAATAAGCAATTTGCTCCAAGGGTAAATTGACATTTGCTATAAAAATATGTTTTCCCTAAAGCAAATAAATTTGACTGTAATAAATTAAACTTAAACCTTTCATATTGGCTATAAAACCTGCAAAACCTGCTATGAAGAAAAGATTCGGCATATTTCTCCATTATCCTTTTTACATTATTAACCACCTGTCATATTTTTAATTTTTTTCCTGATTTAAAATTTACTCTTGCATTTTCTCTTTAATTGTGTTATAATGCCGTTCAGCTTCATACGACAGTTCGTAACCATCCTGTCGCAAAACAAAACTAGGGATTTCGTCATTTAATTGATGGGCACCTTAGTGTGCCCATTTTTTTATGGCGAAAAGAAAGAAAAGAGGTATTTTTATGCACAATGAATTAGTTTTACTGCTCAACCTTTTGCTGGTCTACGGCTTGGTTCTCTTCTTTTGGCGAGTTTGGGGCAAATACGGGCTTATCTGCTGGATTTGCATCGCTACCATCTTAGCCAATATTGAGGTGCTGATTTTAATCGATGCCTACGGCTTAGAGCAGACTTTAGGCAATATTCTTTTTGCCTCTACCTTTATTGCCACCGATATTTTAAGCGAAAACGCCTCCAAAGCTTGGGCAAAAAAAGCGGTTAACTTGGGCATCGGGGCAGCTGTTGTCTTTATTGTCATCAGCCAGGTGTGGTTAGCTTATCTGCCAAGCACCAACGACTGGGCATTTCCCCATTTCCAAGCAATCTTTACCAATACCCCCCGGGTGCTTTTAAGCGGTTTGGTAGTTTTCGCCATTGTCCAGCGGCTGGATGTTTGGCTTTATCATAAATGGTGGGATTTCACCAACAAACGCCAAGGCTCCGCCAGCGCTTATCTCTGGCTGCGCAATAACGGCTCCACCTTGATCTCCCAGCTTTTTAACGCTGTTTTATTCAACGTTTTCTGTTTTGGCGGCGTTTACAGCCTGCAAACCTTAATTTCCATCTGCTTGTCCAGCTATTTAGTCTTCTTTGTCATGGCGATTTTAGATACTCCGGTAGTTTATATCGCCCGCTATTGGAAGAAAAAATACAGCCTTGAATAGTTCCCATATATTTTTGCTATGCATATTACCTATCTTTATAGCCGCAAAAAACATTTTTCCCCTTGTTTTTTTGACTGAAATCATGTATGATTAGTACAGATGAGGATTTAAGTAAATTTTTAATCCACAGATAGGAGTGATCTATGATGGGTTTTGCAAATATTGGAGTTCCCAGTTTAATTCTGATTTTGGTCGTTGCTTTAGTTATTTTCGGACCCGGTAAATTGCCCGGTGTCGGCAAAGCTGTCGGTCAAAGCATTAAAGAATTTAAAACTGAGATGAATGACGGCAAAGAGGAAAGCAAAGAGCAAAATAAGCTCGAGGCTTCCACTGAAGCTGCTCAGGACGAGAAAAAAGCTGAATAATACCAAAAATAAGTACCGCTTAAGCGGTACTTATTTTTTTAGTAGCGGTTGATCAGCTTCCAAATGATTTTTAAATATGCCAAACCGCAAATCCCTATAATGATGGTGCTTAAAGAATAGCCGCGCAAAATATGGCTTTCCCAAAGCTCCGCGTTGGCTGCGATAGTCATCCAGCCGCCGTTTAAAGCGAAAAAAACTCCGATAAGTCCGATCTCCATGCTCACTATCACCAACATCCCCAGCAATCGATGCATAAATCTCTCCCCTTCCTCTCTTTATTTATATATATGCCTTTAGCGAGTCCCTAAGTACCTGGAAAATTTTAGACTAATCTTTAAGAAAATTTGTTATTTTAGCGAAAAGTCTTGCCAAAAGAAGAATTTTAGCGTAAAATATCTTAAATAGGCTTATCTTTTTCAAATTTAACTTTCCCAATTATACATATTAAGGCAGGTGACGTTTTTTGCAGAAAAAAAGCAAAAAAAATCTATTTACCATCTTTGGCAGTGTGGTTTTGATCGGCTCCCTTTTAGCAACTACTGTCGTTCCCAATTTCGCCTTCGGTGATGAAACGGACGATCAGTTAAACGCATTAAATCAGCAGCAGCAAAATCTGCAAGAGCAGATGGAGTCTACTAAAAACGAACTGCAAAATACCACTATCGAGAAAAACGAACAATTAAAACAATTAAACCAAATCAACAACAATATCGAATCAGTGCAAAATACTGTTGATTCCCTGCAAGCCAGTATCACTCAAACGGAAAGCGATATCGCTTATACCGAAGGTGAAATTGCCAACAAGCAAAGGGATTATGACGGGCGCATGGCAATATTCTGCAACCGCTTAAAAGAGCTCTACCAATACGGCGAAATGAATTATGTCGATGTGCTTTTCCAATCTTCGGACTTCAGCGATTTTCTCACCCGTTTTGAGTATTTAAGCTATGTGGCAGAAAATGATAAAGAATTATTGGCGGAAGTAGTGGAACTGCGAACTTCCTTGGAGGAGCAAAAAGCTTCTTTAGAAACGCAGAAAACCTCTTTGGAAGCCCAAAAGAAAGAGCATGAGGCTAAAGTGGCTGAATTAGAATTAGCCAGCCAGGAAAAAGAAGCTATGGTTGCAGAGATAGCGGCGGAAGAAAGCAATCTTACCGCTATTTTGGATGCTATTGAGGAAGAATCCGATCGCATTGCTGCCAATATTGCCGCTTTGCAGTCCGGAGGCGGCACTGCTCCTTCCACCTTGATGTGGCCCGCTCCGGCAAGCCGTTATATTACTTCCGTCTATGGTCCGCGAATTCATCCGGTAACCAAGGTACAGAACTCTTTCCACACTGGTATTGACATCGGCGCCGGCAACGGCACCAATATTTTAGCAGCAGCCAGCGGCACTGTTATCGTTTCCACCTACAACAGCGCCTACGGCAATTATGTTGTAATCGACCACGGCGGCGGCATGAGTACTCTTTACGCTCATATGTCCAAGCGTTTAGTAGGTGTAGGAGATACGGTCACTGTCGGCGAAGTTATCGGTTTAGTCGGTTCAACCGGCTTAAGCACCGGTCCTCATTTGCATTTTGAGGTACGTATCAACGGTCAGCATACCAAACCTAATCCGTATTTAGGTATTTAACATTTTTATATGTTTAACGTAAATATTTTTAATCTCCGTTCTTGACAGAGTCATTTATTAGTGTTAAACTAAATTTAATCTATGGAAAAGGAGGAAGCAATGATGCAAAAAGGCAGCCAATTCTTTAACGCTATCTGTTGCGAAGGCATGTGTTGTAACGCTATGTCTGTAGTTTTGTGCGCCGATTTTAGCAAAATGCTTTCGCCTGTCTCTCACACCTGTTAAGCCTATTTAAAGGGGTTATTGCAGGGTGTAGTTTCGAGATTATTTTGAGCAGAAAGTCATTTTGGCTTTCTGCTTTTTTTATTTCTTAAGATTTGGAGGTTTTTAGCATGAAAATTTATCATAATTTAAGCGAGCTGGTAGGGCGTACGCCCCTTTTGGAGTGTAAAAACTTCAGCGCAAGCTTAGGGCTCGACACCCCTCTTTTAGCCAAGCTGGAATATTTTAACCCCGCCGGCAGCATCAAAGACCGGGTAGCCTTAAATATCATTGAGCAGGCGGAAAAAGACAATCTTCTTGTCCCCGGCTCAGTCATCATTGAGCCGACCAGCGGCAACACCGGCATCGGCATCGCTGCCATTGCCGCCGCCAAAGGCTACAAAGCCATCATCGTTATGCCGGAAAACATGAGCGAGGAACGCAAGCTTTTGATGAAAGCCTACGGCGCTGAGTTGGTTTTAACTCCTGCCGCCCAAGGCATGAGCGGCGCCTTAGCCAAGGCAGATGAGATTAAAGCCGCTAATCCCGGCAGCATCATCGCCGGTCAGTTTACCAATCAAGCCAACCCCCAAGCTCATTACCGCTCTACCGCCCCGGAAATCTGGGAAGATACTGCCGGTAAAGTAGAGGTTTTGATAGCCGGTGTGGGTACCGGCGGTACTATCAGCGGTATCGGCAAATATTTAAAGGAGAAAAATCCTTCCATTCACATCGTCGCCGTCGAGCCGGCTAATTCTCCCCTGCTTTCCCAGGGCAAAGCCGGTCCCCACGGATTAATGGGCATCGGTGCCAACTTCGTACCGGAAACCCTTGATCAGAATATTTACGATGAAATCATCACCGTCGCCGAAGAGGACGCTTATCATTACGGTCGTCAATTTGCCGCCAAAGAAGGAATCTTAGTCGGCATCACCTCCGGAGCCGCTTTATCTGCTGCCGCAGAAGTAGCAAAGCGGGAAAATTTTAAAGGCAAAAACATCGTTGCTATCCTTCCGGACAGCGGCGAGCGTTATTTATCTACCCCCATGTTTAAGTAATTTTAAATATATTTTAGAATAGGAGTGTATTATTATGGACATCATCAAAAAGACAGTAGCAGAATTGGATCAAATTACTATGGAGAACGTTTTAACCGATGCTGATTATGTCGGTCAAATCATCGACACCGACGAAATCGCCCGCATCATTCAGGATTTGCAGTCCCTCATGTTCCCCATGTGCTTCAAACGCCACAGCAATATCGCTGACGGTGAACTTTTGGAAAGCATCTACTACAATTTAAAAAGAGAGCTAAAAAGAGCTTTCCTTTTCGGCAATCAAGTAAATGACCAAACCGCCGAGGATATCTGCAATAAATTTTTAACCACTCTGCCTAAAATCAAATCTCTGCTTTTAAAAGACATCGTTGCCCTCTACGAAGGCGACCCGGCTGCTAAAACCTATGAGGAAATTTTGATTTGCTATCCGGGCTTTTATGCTATCAGCATCTATCGCTTGGCTCATGAGCTTTACAAACTCAATGTACCGCTGATTCCCCGCATCATGACCGAACATGCTCACCAAAAAACCGGTATCGATATCCATGCCGGCGCAACTATCGGCGAATATTTCTTTATCGACCACGGCACCGGCATCGTTATCGGTGAAACTACCGTTATCGGCGACCACGTCAAACTCTATCACGGTGTTACCTTAGGTGCTAAGAGCTTCAAGCTGGACGAAAACGGCAACCCCATCAAAGACATTAAACGCCATCCCAATATTGGCAATAACGTTGTCATCTACGCCAATGCTACCATCTTGGGCGGCAACACCTTTATCGGCGACAACTGCGTTATTGGCGGTAACGTTTGGCTCACCAGCTCTGTTGAGCCCAACCAAACCATTTACTACAACGCAAAATAATTTTTTAGGCTGCTTTCTTCGGAGAGCAGCCTTTTACGGAGGTCAAACTATGCTTTATCCGCCTTTAAAGGCAGAAGACATTGCCCAACATTTGCACACGCCCAATCTTACCTTAGATGTGCGCCCTACTCTCTCCTCTACCAACACCGTCTTGCGCCAATTAGCCGAGCAAGGTGCTCCGGCTGGATTAGTATTGGTAGCAGAGGAGCAAACCGGCGGTCGGGGACGCTTTGGCCGTTCCTTTTATTCGCCTAAAGAAAGCGGCGTTTATTTTTCCGTCCTTTTAAAGCCTGATTTGCCCTTAAAGGACAATCATCTCATCACCACCGCCGCCGCAGTTGCTATCTGCCGGGCATTAGAGCAGGTCTTTAACTTAGCACCGCAAATCAAATGGGTTAATGATGTCTATCTCCACCGCCAAAAAACTGCCGGCATTTTAACAGAAGGCATTCCCGCTCCAAGCGGTGACAGGCTTGCCTATGCCCTTTTGGGGATCGGCATCAATATTTTTCCCCCTGCCGATGCCTTTAACGGCGAATTAGCCGCTAAAGCGACCGGTCTTTTTCCAACACCTCCCGCTGAAGATTTGCGGGCGGTTATTGTGGCGGCAGTTTTGGATAATTATTTTCAGCTTGCTCCTCATTTACAGGAACCATTTTTTTATCAGGAGTACAAAAAACGGCTGTTTATTTTGGGCGAGGATATTTTAATTAAGCAAGGCAACGAAAGCTTCCAAGCCCGTGTTTTGGATTTAAGGGAAGACTTTGCCCTCAAAGTTCAGCTTGCTAGTGGCGAAATTCGTTATCTTAACAGCGGTGAGGTCAGCATTATCCCGCAAATAAAAAATCCTTGAATCGTTTGATTCAAGGATTTTTGCTGTTTCTGCGGCGTTTTGCCGCCAGATAAACAAGCGTTATAAACCCAAAGCCATTATGCTTGGCAGCCGGCACAGAGGAAGCCACCTTCCTTTTGGCCTTACCCTGCTACATAATCTTTAACACCGCCATACCACAGGCGATTAACACTATCAGCCCGATAATATTGGCGATAGTAAACAGCTTCATATAATGCAGCGTTTCTTTAGGTGCAAAGCGCACGAAATATTTATAAGAAATCAAGCTGGCCATGGAAGCAATCAGCGTACCTAAGCCGCCGATATTTACTCCCCACAAAAGCAATAGTCCATTTTCAGCAAAACCGCTCAATAAAAGGGCTGCCGGCACATTACTGATGATTTGGCTTGTAATGATAGGTAAAATTAAGGGATAATCAGCTAAGTTTGCCTTTAAAAATTCAGCAATCGCCGGAATCTCCTGCAAGTTGCCCACAAAGACAAAAAAGCAAATAAACGTCCCCAATAAGCTGTAGTCCACTCGGATAAACATATCCTTTTGGGTCGCAAACATCACGGCAATAATAATTGCCACTAAGATATAATAGGGCAAGATTCTTAAAACGCTTAAAATGCACAAGCCGAACAATAACAAATTGACCCACAAAAGATTGCGGTCTTTGATACGCTCTTTTTCGGCAAAATCCACACTTAATTCTTTAGCCGAAAGCACAAGACTTGCGCCTGCCAGCACTATCAGCGCCACCAAAGTCAATGGCAGCATCGCCCAAATAAACTCTCCGACCGAGTATTGATAATAATTATAGAGATATAAATTCTGCGGATTGCCCAAAGGAGTGAGCATGCTGCCGGTATTGGCAGCGATAGTCTGTAAAACTACGACATAGGCAATGCTTTTTTGCAAACCAACCATCTGCAAAATCAAAATAGCAAAGGGCACAAAGGTGATTAACGCCACATCATTGGTGATAAGCATAGAGCTGAAAAAGGTGAGCAGCACTAAAATCAACACTAAGCTTCTTTGCGTTTTTGCCTTAAGGAGCAGTTTTTGCGCCAAAAGCCGAAACACTCCCTGCCGCTCCAAAGCGGCGATAACCAGCATCAAAGAAAACAAAAGCGCTAAAACCCGCCAATCGATAGCTTTGATATACCCTATAGACGGCGGCACCCAAAACATGGATACCACCATGCAAACAAAGGCACAGTCCAGCACCTTTTGCGTGCGCAATATTTGATAAATCTTTCCTGCAATATTTTTCATCTTCTACCCTTCTTTATTAGCCGCAAAGACCGCCAGCCAAATGCACGGCGGATTTATGCTTGTATAGCTCACCCGATGGCGTTTTTTCTTAGGGATTAACAAGCTTTCGCCGCCTTTTAAACGGCTGACTCCACCGTCATCCCAACTGATTTCTCCCTCTCCTGCCATAACCAGAACCCATTCGTCTTCGTCCTGCTCATACCAAAAGCCTTCAGGCGAAATATGCCCCGAGGAAATAATTCTCTCCAAACGCAAATGCTCATTTTGCCAGATGATTTCCGTATATTCTTCTTTTTTATCCCAGTCTTCAGGGAGCAAAAGCCAGTTTTCTTTAATAATCATTTTTCATCTCCGTCTTTCAGATAAGGCAAAATCGCCCGATAGCTTTCCACCAATCTCTCTTTACTGTAAGCGGCATTGGCAGCGCTGGTGGATGGCAAAATAATGCATTTTTCGGGCCAATCCTCATGGCGCAGCTTTTGGTAAAGCTCGCCGGCTTTTTTGCCGGTGGTAAAGATTTGCCTGATGGGCGCGCTTTTTAATATCCGCCCTAAATCGTTGATCTGCGCTTCTTTGATGGATTGATCCGCCGCACCGGTAATTTCGCACTCCGCCAAAACATCCCAAAGGGCGATATGCTGAGCCAAAAGCAGCGCTTTTTTGCCTTCAATATTCTCCGGTATTTCCACGCCCAATACTTCCCCCAGCACCCGCCAAAATCTATTCTGCTTATGCCCATAATAAAAGCCGATTTCTCTGGATTTTGGCGAAGGAATACTGCCTAAAATCAAAATTCGGCTTCTTTCGTCAAAGACCGGTTCAATATTATGCGTTACCTTAGCCATTTAAAACCTCTATCTGGCACATCTGCATCGTTTTTAACGCCGCCTGATGGCTTTCCGGGCTGATACCGGCACAAGCCGAAGCATCTACAATAATTTTAACCTCCGGCAAAGCGGCTTTAATAATCAGCGCATTGCTCACCACGCAAATATCGGTGCAAAGCCCTATTACTTCAATAGATTCTATTTTCTCCTGTTTATTTTTTTCTGCCAGCATATGCGCCAGCTCCGGTGATCCAAAGGACGGTTTCTCCACAAATCTTGCCTTGCCGCTTAATGCGGCGGCTATTCGTTTATCGAGCCTCCATCCGTCAGTGCCTTTGATGCAGTGTGCGACAGGCAGATTTCTCCCTTCCTGTGTTTTTAAATAATCCTCACCGTGAGTATCCAAGGTGCAGTAAATTTCCCCGTCAAAATTTGCGATAATCTCTGCTGCTCTTGGCACAATTTTTTCGGCATCAGCGGAGCCCAAAGCTCCGTTTATAAAGTCTGTTTGCATATCAACCACTACCAATACTTTGCTCACTTTTTTATCCTCTCCTTTATAGGCTGACCTTTAACCGCCTTTTTACTTTTCTAAAATTCTCTCCGCTATTCTCCGCCCCAATTCCCCGGCTTTAGCCAGCTCTTGGTCGAATTCTTGATAATGCGCCTTTTTCTCCTCGACATTAAACGCCGGGCAATGATATTTGCTGTAGTCCTCAAACTGATAAGCATCGGTATGGCACATAATTTCTGATTCTGCAAAGAAAGTTTGCGTCAACATTCTTTGGGTAATCATCCGCTCAGTCATATAGACACTTTCATCCTTCACTCCCATAGTGTAAATTAAGCCTGAAACGATTTTTTTCTTTAAAAGGGACGGCTTTTCATTATCATAAGCTTTTACGGGAAAAAGCAATCTTTCCAAAAAACTACGAAACTCACCGGTAGATGAACCAAAATAAATAGGCGAACCCATAATTAACCCGTCAGCTTCATAAATTTCGTTTAAGATGTCCGTTAAATCGTCTCGCATGGCGCATTTGCCGTACAAAGGCGAGCCTAAACGCTTACAGGTAAAACAGCTTTGGCAGCCTTTGTAATTAAGCTCATAGAGATGATAAATTTTGGTTTCTGCGCCTTTAGCCTTTGCTCCCTCTAAAGCCGCAGTCAATAAGCGGGCAGTATTCCAATTTTTGCGCGGACTGCCGTTTACAGCGATAATCTTCATAACATTCCCTCATTTCTTTTTTGCTTTATTATAGCATAAATCCTCTCCTTTGACAACAAAAGCCAGCAATTATCTCGCCGCTCTTTTGATTAATCTTGACAAGCCCCGATAAGCTTGCTAAAATTAATATCAATTAACAGCATACTAATTTTCGCGCAAATTTTTTCTAGCATTTTAAGGAAGTGTACTTTATGAAAGGTTACGAAAAATACAAAAAGCAATTTTTTCTCCCGCCGCAAATGAGCTATGACTGGTCGAAAACCGACAGCCTCACTAAAGCGCCCATCTGGTGCTCAGTTGATTTACGAGACGGCAACCAAGCCTTGGTCAATCCCATGAGTCTGGAGGAAAAGGTGAAATTTTTTCAGATTTTAGTGGATTTAGGCTTTAAGGAAATCGAAGTAGGCTTTCCCGCCTCCTCGGAAACGGAGTTTAGCTTTGTGCGCACCTTAATCGAGAAAGATTTAATTCCCGCTGATGTGACTATTCAGGTCATGAGCCAGATGCGGGAGCATATCATGCGCCAAACCTTTGAATCCTTAAAAGGACTCAAAAAAGCCATCGTCCATTTGTATAATCCTATTTCTGTCGCTCAGCGTGAACAGGTTTTCGGCAAAACTAAAGAAGAAATCAAAAAAATTGCCACCGACGGTGCCAACACCTTTTTTGACCTCTGTCAGGAGTACGGTGTCAATTACTCCATGGAATACACGCCTGAATCTTTTACCGGCGCCGAAATTGATTTTGCTTTAGATATCTGCAACAGCGTTTTGGATATTTTGACCCCCACCTCCTGCTGCAAACATATCATCAATCTGCCGGCAACCATAGAGCATTCCATGCCCCATGTTTACGCCGCTCAGGTGGAATATATGTCCCGCAACCTTAACTATCGGGAAAACATCATCCTCTCCCTGCACCCGCACAATGACCGGGGCTGTGCGGTAGCTGATGCGGAAATGGGGCTTTTAGCCGGTGCTGACCGCATCGAAGGCACTCTTTTCGGCAACGGCGAACGCACCGGCAATGTGGATTTGATAACCTTGGCTTTAAATCTCTACTCCCAAGGCATTGATCCGCAGCTGGATTTCTCCGATATCCCCTCTTTAGTCAATCAATATGAGCATTTGACTCATATGAATGTCGATGACCGCTCTCCTTACAGCGGCAAATTAGTTTTTGCCAGCTTTGCCGGCGGGCATCAGGACGCTATTGCCAAAGGTTTAAAATGGCGGGAAGAGCATGACTGCCCCTTTTGGAATGTGCCCTACCTGCCTATAGACCCTACCGATGTCGGCAGAGAATACGAGACCGACGTTATCCGCATCAATTCCCAATCCGGCAAAGGCGGCATCGCTTATCTTTTGGAGCATTACTACCAAATCATTTTGCCCTTGCCTTTAAGGGCAGCGGTAAGCTCTGCTATCAAAAATATTTCTGACCACAAGCACACCGAGCTCACTGCCAAAGAGGTTTACGATTCCTTTTGCGCAGAATTTGTCAATATCAATGCGCCTTTAGAACTTTTGGATTTCCATTTTAACTTAGGCAAGGTGATCATGGTAACGGTTTATCTCCGCTACCAAGGCAAAACCCATCAGTTTGTCGCTTCGGCTAACGGTCACTTGGACGCCGTCAGCAATGCTTTGCATGATAATTTGGGTATAGATTTTCACGACTTAACCTATCATGAGCACGCCATCGGCAGCGGCACCGACACTCAGGCTATTTCCTATGTCAGCATCACCTCGCCGGAAGGCAAAGTCAGCTGGGGTGTCGGTATTCAAGACGACATCATCACTTCCTCGGTCTATGCTTTAATCAGCGCTGTCAACCATCAGCTTTTAGACAAATAATTTTTAGCTAAGCTTTGCTCAAGCTTAGCTAATTTTAACCCAAAAACCTTGCTGCAAAGATGCTTTGCCCTATAGCAACGAAGCATTTCTTGTGCAAAGGCGCCTTTTCGGCTATACTAAATTCAAGAAAGGAGTGTTTCTATGGAAAATAATTTGCTCAAAGCCGATTTCACCTCAAATCAAAATAACCAAATAGATGATTTAGGCAGTAAAATAGTTTCTCTGCGCAATCAACACAATCTCTCTCAGGAAAAATTAGCAGAAGAACTCAACGTCTCCCGCCAGGCTATTTCCAACTGGGAGCGCAATAAATCTGAGCCGGATTTTTCTACCCTCTGCAAAATCTGCGGCATTTTCGGCGTTACTATGGATGAACTCATCAAAGGAGGGCACAAAAATATGAGCCAGGAAATAAGCGCTAAACCCAAAAAACGCTTCAGCAAATATGATATCGCTATCGGACTTTTTTATGCTATCGGCATTGTTTTAGGCTTTGGTATCTTTTTCTGCGTGGGTTTATATTTTATGACCTACAATATTTGGGCGATGTCCCTGTTTTTAGGTATCACTGTATCTTTAGTTTTTGGGCTGACTGCTCACGCCATTATTCTTTTAAAGCGCAAGGACTGACAAGGAGGTTCCTTATGAAAAAAAGTTTGTTTAAGCTGATGAAAATCGTTCACCTCATCTGCTCGCAGCTTTGGCTGGGCGGAGCAGCGGCAGCTTTATTTTTAAGCTGGCAAGCCTTTCAGCAGCCTTTGGTCGCCGATGGGCAATTAATCCTCTTGCTCGTTCCTGCTCTTTACCGTACCATCGTTTTGCCGGCAGCCCTAATCTGCCTGGTGCAGGGCATCATTTACGCCACCGCCTTCCATTTCGGCTTTATCCGCCAAAAATGGTTAGGGCTGAAATGGCTTTGTGTGATTTTAATCGCTTTATGCACCGGCTTTGGCAGCATCAATCAAGTATTCACCATTTTGGCTGAAACTCCGTCTAATGCTTTGTCCCTTGCCGGCGGCAACGGTCTTTTTGCCTTCACCGCAGCTCAGATAGTGCTTTTGGTAATAATCAATATTCTTTCTGTGATACGTATGCGTTAAAAGCTCAAGGTTGCCCTTGAGCTCTTTTTATTTGGTGCCGAATATTCTATCTCCTGCATCGCCCAACCCGGGAACGATGTAGCCTTTTTCATTTAATTTTTCGTCCACATTAGCGCAGTAAATTTCCACATCCGGATGAGCCTCTGACAAGGCTTTTATGCCCTCCGGAGCGGCAATCAAGCACATAAATTTAATCCATTTGCCGCCGTAGCTTTTTATTTGCCGAATAGCATCTACTGCCGAACCGCCGGTAGCCAGCATCGGATCAACTACAACAATTAAGCGCTCGCTGATATCCTTCGGCAGCTTGCAGTAATACTCATGGGGCTCCAAGGTTTCCTCGTCTCGATACATACCGATATGTCCCACCGGAGCATTGGGCACTAAGGACAATATGCCGCCGACCATGCCCAAGCCGGCTCGCAAAATCGGTACTACCGCTAATTTCCTGCCGGAAAGCACCTTCACCGTTGTTTTACAGATAGGCGTTTCAATTTCTGCTTCTTCTAACGGCAGATCCCTTAAGGCTTCATAGCACATCAAAGTAGTAATTTCCTCTACCAACTCCTTAAATTCCTTATTGCCGGTGCGCTTATCCCGCATGATTGAAGTTTTATGCTGAATAAGCGGATGATCAAAAACCGTCAATTTTCCCATGCAATCCCGACCTTTCTTAATATTAATATTCTTTCTTCTTGGAAAGAATGACATTAGTGATAATACCTAAAATAAGCGCGCAGGCAACCGAGGTCAAGGTAACCTTGCCAAAGGTTAAAGTTAAGCCGCCGATACCGGCAATCAAAATAACCGAAGCAACAAATAAATTTTTCTCCTCGTCCAAATCCACCTTTTGCAGCATCTTTAAACCGCTGACTGCGATAAAGCCGTACAATGCCATGCACACCCCGCCCATAACACACGGCGGAATAGATTCAACAAAAGCAACAAATGGCGTTACAAAAGAAATGATGATGGCGCCTAAAGCCGCCGCAATAATGCTCACTACCGAAGCGTTGCGGGTGATAGCCACACACCCTACCGATTCGCCGTAGGTCGTATTGGGGCAGCCGCCGAAAAAGGCACCGACCATCGAGCCAACGCCGTCACCAAGCAAGGTGCGGTGCAGTCCCGGATCTTCCAGCAAATCTTTTTCAATAATGGAGGACAAATTTTTATGATCGGCGATATGCTCGGCAAATACTACAAAAGCTACCGGCACATACGCCACTGCCACTGTTGCCAAATACGCTCCGTCAACCATAGCCAGTCCTTCTTTGGCAGTTACGAAGGTAAATTGGGGCAGGGATAAAATGCTGTCCATAGAGCTAAATACTCCGAAATTGATGACGCACAAACTATCCATGCCGGTAGAATTGCCGATAACTGTAAAGACTGCTGCTACCGCATAGCCGGCTAAAATGCCGATAATAAAGGGAATTAATTTAACCATTGCTCTGCCGTAGGTACTGGCAATCATCGTTACAAAGAGCGTAACCAAGCCGCAAATTAAAGCTACATAAGGTGAGGTCGCCATTACACTGGCACCGTCAACTATGATATGAGCATCGCCGCTTAATAAATCGCCGATAGCATTGCCGGCTAAGGACAAACCGATGATGGCTACTGTAGGTCCGATAACCACTGCCGGCATCAATTTATTGACCCAGCCTACACCGGCAATTTTGACAACGGCTGCAATCCCTACATACACCAAGCCGGCAAAAAATGCACCGATAATTAAACCCACATAACCTACACTAACCGATACTGCTCCGGCAAAAGCGGTGCTCATAGAGCCGATAAAAGCGAACGAGCTGCCCAAAAATACCGGCGAACGCCTTTTGGTAAACGCAATATATACCAATGTGCCTGCACCGGCGCCAAACAAAGCCGCTGCCGGACTCATGTCATTACCGATAATAACCGGTACCACCAAGGTAGCTGCCATAATTGCCAGAAGCTGCTGAAGAGCAAAAATAATCAGCTGCCCAAAGGGTGGCTTATCGCTCACATTATAAATCATTCTCATCTTGCCAATACCTCCTGTTTTTTCAAGCATTTTTCCCATAAAAAAACTGACGGTGAAATAAATCATGGTCAGTTAATATGTTTCCTATGCTGCTTTGGGGGTAATATTGCGGTCTATAAATAAACCAATTTCTTGGTCTAACATGCGGTTTGTTTTTTTGTTTAATAATCCGGCATTTGACATAGTTCACAATCTTCCCCTCTGTTTTTTTTACTATACCAAAAATCCTATCCTCTGTCAAGTAGCTGTGAGGAAAAACCAAGCCAACTCTGCCTTTAAATTACAGCCAATTTTTGTCTGTTATTTTACACAAAAAATGGTTCTTGCCAAAAGGCAAGAACCATTTTGCTTAAGCAGTTACTGCTTCTTTTTTCTTTAAGACGATATCCTCGTCCTTGACATCTACCACTACAGTATCACCGCTGACAAAGGTGCCTTTCAAAAGCTCCTCTGCCAAGGGATCTTCGACCAAACGCTGAATAGCTCTGCGCAGCGGACGAGCACCATACTCGGGGTTATAGCCTTCCTTGATGAGTTTTTCCTTAGCTTCCGGGGTGAATTCCAGCTTCATCTCTTTATCAGCCAAGCGTTTATGCAGATCTTTCATCATCAAATCAACGATGCTGGAGATATGCTCTTCGTTAAGCGGATGGAAAACGATAATCTCATCAATACGGTTGATAAACTCCGGACGGAAGGTACGGCGCATTTCTTCCAGCATCCGTTCCTTTGTTTTAGCAAAATCATCTTTTTCCTCCTCTAAACCGTTGCTGAAGCCTAATTTGCCGATACCCTTAATGTTGCTGGCACCGACATTGGAGGTCATGATGATAACGGTGTTTTTAAAGTCAACGGTTCTGCCCTGAGAGTCCGTCAAACGACCGTCATCCAAGATTTGCAGCAAGATGTTAAAGACATCAGGATGAGCCTTTTCGATTTCGTCCAAAAGAATAACCGAATAAGGTTTTCTGCGGACTGCTTCGGTTAACTGACCACCCTCGTCATAGCCGACGTATCCGGGAGGTGCGCCAACCAAACGGGATACGGAGTGTTTCTCCATGTATTCACTCATGTCGATACGGACAATGGCATCTTCGTTGTCAAACAAGCTTTCTGCTAAAGCCTTAGCTAATTCACTCTTACCAACACCGGTAGGTCCAAGGAACATGAAGGAACCGATAGGACGTTTCGGATTTTTCAAGCCGCTGTGAGCTCTGCGGATAGCTTTAGCCACAGCTGTTACCGCATCGTCCTGACCGACAACTCTCTGGTGCAAGATTTCTTCCATCTTTAAGAGTCTTTCAGCATCGGCTTCTTTCAATTTAGTAACCGGTACGCCGCTCCAAGAAGAAACAATCTGGGCGATTTCTTCAGCAGTAACCTTTTCGGTGCGGGTATTGGCTTGGTTTTTCCACTCTTTAGTCTGCTCTTCCAGCTGAGCCTTTAATTGTTTTTCTTTATCGCGGTATTCAGCGGCTTTTTCGTATTCTTGGGCAACTACTGCGGCTTCTTTTTCTTTGGAAATTTTAGCAATTTCCTCTTCCAAAGATTTTAAATCAACCGGTGCAGTATAAGCCTGCAAACGAACTCTGGAAGCAGCCTCATCGATTAAGTCGATTGCCTTATCCGGCAAAAATCTGTCGGAAATGTAGCGGGAGGACAATTTAACCGCTGCTTCGATAGCATCGTCAGTAATTTCAACATTGTGATGGGCTTCGTATTTGTCACGGATACCTTTCAAAATCTCGATAGCGTCTTCTTCGGAAGGTTCATCAACCATGATAGGCTGGAATCTACGCTCCAAAGCGGCATCTTTTTCGATGTGTTTGCGGTATTCGTCCAGGGTAGTAGCACCGATTACCTGCAAATCACCACGGGCTAATTCGGGTTTTAAGATATTAGCCGCATCAAGAGCGCCTTCTGCTGCACCGGCACCGACCAAAGTATGCATTTCGTCGATGAAGAGGATAATATTTTTATTCTTCTTCACTTCATCCATGATTTTCTTCAGTCTTTCCTCAAAATCACCACGGTATTTACTGCCGGCAACCAAAGTACCCATATCCAAAGTTACGATTTCCTTATCCCGCAAAATCTCCGGAACTTTGCCTTGAACTATTCTTTGCGCCAAGCCTTCGGCAATAGCAGTTTTGCCGACACCGGGCTCGCCTAACAAGACCGGATTGTTTTTGCTGCGGCGGCAGAGGATTTGGATAACTCTTTCAATCTCTTTTTCTCTGCCGATAACCGGGTCGATTTTGCCGGCTTTAACCAATTCATTTAAGTTGCGACCGAATTCATTGATAGTTTCCCGATTAGTATTATCTGCATCACTGCCGCCGGCTTGATAGCTGTTTAAATCGTTAACGGTACTGGCGCCGTTTAACAAAGCGGCTACTTGCTTACGGATTTTATCAGGAGTTGCTCCCAAAGCGTTTAATACTTGGAAAGCCACGCCTTCGCCTTCTCTAACCAAGCCTAACAAAATATGCTCGGTAGCGATATAATTTACACCCCAGCGCACAGCTTCATCCTGTGCCAATTCAAATACTCTTTTTGCTCTGGGAGTTAAGGTCATCTCATTGGTAACGATGGCATTGCCGGGAGCAATCATCTTTAAAACCATCTCCCGCACATCGTTAGCCTGAATTCCCAAGGAAGCCAAGGCTCTGGCGGCAACGCCTTGACCTTCACCTAAAATGCCCAACAAAAGATGCTCGGTACCTACTGCCTGATGGCGCATATTGCGAGCTTCCTCTTGAGCCAAATATACTACTCTCTGCGCTTTCGCAGTTAATCTTTCAAACATGTTTCTTCACTCCTTTTTTAGGCTAAATATTCTTTTACTTGTTTAGCTCTCAATAAGTCTCTTTCTGTTTCGTTGATGTCATTATTCTTAGCAATCAACTGTAAATATCCCGGTTGAACCAGCATATACAGATTGCTGACTGCCTCCAAAGTCAAATGCCCGATTATGCCTACCGCTACGCCTAAGCGCACTAAGGAAATCAAGCTTAAGGCTTCTCTGGAGGATAAATAACGGGCATGAGTTAAGGTGCCCAAAGCTCTCCAGCAACGGTCTTCCAACTGAACCCGATTATGCTCCAAGAGATAATCGCGGGCATTGCGCTCTTCACGGATCAATTGCTGGTTGACACCGTAAAGATTGGTCAAAATATCATTTTCACTTTGACCTAAGGTTAACTGGTTGGAGATTTGGTACAAATCCCCGATAGCTTCACTGCCTTCGCCGTAAAGCCCGCGCACGGTCATACCAATATTGCCTAATTGATTTAAAACACCTAACTGACCGCTTAAGCTTAAGGCCGGCAAATGCATCATCACTGAGCCTCTCAAGCCATTGCCCAAATTGGTGGGACAGCAAGTCAGGTAACCATATTGTTCGTCAAAAGCGTATTCATTATCCGCTTCGATTAAATCATCTAATTTATCGGCTTTATCCCAAAGCCCCATCAAATCCATGCCCGGGGCAAAACATTGCAAGCGTAAATGGTCTTCTTCGTTAACCATAATGCTGACAGTCGCCTCATCGTCTAACACCAAACCTTTATACTTGCCGTCGCCTTGAGCATGCTCAGGGCTGATTAGATGTTTTTCCACCAATACTCTTTTTTGTAACGGGCTTAACTCGCCCAAGCTTAAAAAGCGGTAGCCCTCATGCTTTTGGCAAAAGTCTTTCATAATATCCAAGACCTTTTGGCTGCTTTCCTCGGTGGCTTTTAACGGGAAAGGATAAGGCGCAAAGTTACGGGCCAAACGAATTCTGGAGCATAATACTACATCTGCCTGTTCACCTTTGCCGCTGCTCCAAGGGCTTATGGTGCTGGTAAATAAATCAGCCATAATTTATTACGCCTCCTTCTCGTTTTCCTGTTTTTCTAATTCTCTGATCTGATCTCTCAGCTCTACAGCTTTTTCAAAATCCTCATTAGCAACTGCTAATTTCAGCTTTTCTCTTAAATCATCGATCTGCCGTTTAGCGCTTAATTTAGCATGCCCAACCTTCGGCACCTTGCCGCTGTGCACGGTACTGCCGTGAATTCTTCTCAAAAGGGACGGCATATAATCGCCGAAAAATCTGTAGCATTCCTTACAGCCGACTCTGCCTTCGCGGCGGAACTCAGCCAAAGTCATGCCGCACAAAGGGCAAGCACTGTTTTGGTTGATTTGCTGGACATAGCCTTGATTTTGTCCGATATTATTAAAGAACCCTCCGATAAAATCTGCCATAGAAAAGTCCGGCAAAAGCCCAAATTTAGTTTTATTATCCAACTGCCAAAAATCAGCAAATTCGCCGTTTTGTTTTAACTTAGCGGCACATTCCTCACAAAGATGTTTTTCCTCTTTTAAACCGTTGACTACTTTTGTATAATGGATAGTCGCCGGATTTTTTTTACAAACTTCACAATACATAAACCAACGCCTCCTAATTTTTCATATTGTTATTTTACTTACTGGCTTATCTATTGGCAGATAGCCCCTAAAGCGTGCTGCAATAAACTCGCCCGCAGGCTGTCTCTGCTTTTTTTTTCTTTGCCTAACACTCGGTCTTTAAGCATAGTCTTTAAGATAGTTTTTTCTCTTTCTTCTAAGAAGCCCTGCTGGTAAAGGTAATCCAACAGCCCTTCAGCTTCGTTTTGGTTGATCGAATCGCCAAGAGTTTCTGCTAAGATATGCTGGATATCGTTATCATCATCCAAAGATAAACAAACAATCCGCACAAATCCGCCGCCGCCTCTTTTGGACTCGACCAGATAACCTTGAGCCGGTGTAAAGCGAGTACTCAAGACGTAATTGATTTGCGACGGTACGCAGTTGAATAATTCGGAAAGCATACTGCGCTGAATTTCCAAGACGTCCAGATGCTGTTTATTCATCAGCTCTTTAATATATTGTTCGATTTCCCAGGATAGACTATTCATAGATATCACCTCTTTTGTGTTTTGACTTTCGCTAACCTTTTGACTTTCTTTGACCTTTAATTGTATTATAGCACGCTTTGGCAAAAATGCAATAGTCAAAGAAGGTCAAATTTTGATTTTTTCTGTTTTGTTTTTTATCATTATTATAAATTATATTTATTTATGTGTCTCTTTTACCTGTATTTTCTCCTTGCGCTTTCGCCAGCTTTTCGTTATACTTTTATTAAAAAGAGACTCCTTTTGGGATATACCCCCGGGCTCTTTCATATAATGCTCTGAGGTGATTTAATTTTATGAAAAAATTTTTCTTTCTATTCCTGGTTTTAGTTTGTCTTTTGTTTATCCCCTTCGGTCTGCCCTTTTCGTTCGGCGGAGAAAGCGAAGAAGAAAGCAGTACCCGTCAGCTGACAGCGGTTGAACCCTTGCGGGCAGTGTGGATTGCTTCGGTTTACAATATCGACTTTCCCTCTTCCAACACCCTTTCGGTCGATAGCTTAAAGGCTGAACTTTCGGCAATCGTTGACAATACCGCTTCTATCGGCGCTAATGCCATCTTTTTTCAAGTGCGACCCACTGCCGATGCTCTCTACCAGTCGGATATTTTCCCTTTATCCCGCTGGTTAGTTGCCAAGGAAGGGCAGAGCTTAGCCGCTGATTTCGACCCGTTGGCTTATTTAATTGACGAGGCTAAGAAAAAAGGCATTTCCGTTCACGCTTGGCTCAATCCTTACAAGGTAACTCGTGGCTCGCAAGCTAATCCGTCCTTTGATTTAAGCTATATGGCAGAGGATAATCCTTTGCGCCAGTATCCGGAAATTTTAGTTTACCACTCCAGCGGTGAGGTTTATATGGATCCCGGCGAGCCGCAAAGCCTGAAGCTGATTTTAGCGGCGGTGGAGGAGCTTTTACAAAATTACGATTTAGCCGGCATTCACTATGATGATTACTTTTATCCGGACGGCGATTTTGAAGACGAAGATTCCTTCAAAAAATACGGGCAGGACTTTGACTCGGTGGAAGACTGGCGCCGAGACAATGTCAACAACTTAATCGAAAAAACCTACCAACTGGTTAAAGCCTACGGCGATGATTTATTGTTCGGTGTCTCTCCTGCCGGTGTCTGGGCAAATCAAACTTCTCGCCCGGAGGGCTCAGCTACCTGGGGCGGCAGTGAAACCTATTACACCCATTACGCCGACAGCCGCCAGTGGGTTTTGGAAGGCTGGCTGGACTACATTACACCCCAGATTTACTGGAATATCGGCTATGCTCCCGCTGATTATGAAATCCTCATCAACTGGTGGCATGATTTGACCAAAGACACCTCTGTCCGGCTTTATCCCGGTATCGCCTTATACAAATTAGGCGACAACACTCAATCGGACGCTTGGCTGGAATGTGAGGAAATCATTCGCCAGCTTAACTTAAACCGTTCTTTAGGCATCGATGGTGAGTGTTTCTACGGCTACAGCAAAATCCGCCAAAACTACAACAACATCAACGATTACCTTTTTAATTTCTATGCTAATTAATATTTCTCTGCGGACGTTGGTCCGCAGATTTTTTCATTAAATAAATACTGCCGTTAGCACTTAACGAAGCAAAAAACACCTCGGAAAAATCCTTTACTCCCCGTTCTTTTAGTCTGTCTTTCAGCCAATTCTCGTCCAAACCCGCCTCATTCAAACCTATACGGTTGACATCACCGTCGACTATCAGGCTTAAAGGCATGGCTTCGTTGTCGGGAATATCATCTTTAATATCCTCCAAAGTCACGCCCCGCTTTGCCGGACGTAAAACGACGGTCAAATCTCCCGAGGTTTCCAGCACAGCATGATCCACATCGGCTATATCAAAAACGTCTCTTTGTCTCAGCTGAGTCAAAAGATCATCAATATTATAGCGGGCTTTGCGCATTTCCCGCACCTGCATCTGCCCGTTGCTAATCAATATGCTGGGCTTGCCGTACAAAAACTGACGAAATTTGTCACTTTTCAGGCAAACCATGGAGGTTATAATCTGTAACAAAGTAAGCAGCAGAATCGGAATCAAGCTCTGCATAAGCGGCAGTTTAATATCGGTTATGGGCATAGTTGCCAGCTCTGCCACTACTATTGCCACTACAAAATCTATACTGGAAAGCTGTCCGATTTCCCGCTTGCCCATTATTCTGGTGGCCAAAAGCAACACCAGATAAACCACCGGCAGTCTTACGAAAAATTCAACCATCACTGCTTACTCCTTTCATTTTTTATAATCAAAAATAAATTTGTTTGGACAAGCGCCTTTTGATTTGCTATAATAGTTTTATCCATTATAAAAGGAGTGAACTTGTTTGCTAAGTCTTGATAATATCGCATTTGTCCTAATTTTAATCTCTGCTCTGTTCAAAGGAATCGCTCTGCATAATTTAAGCAATGTCAAGTGGGATATGGCAAAACGCAAAAAAAATTACTGGCGCTGGAATATCCTTTGCTATGTTTTTCTTCTGCCCGGAGCGATCTTGCTTATTTACAGCAAATTTTTTATGTAAATAAATATTTTAAAAAAGGACTTTCGCCGAAAAGTCCTTTTTTATTTTAGCTTTTTAATTATCCCTGCGCAGTTTGCTTTTACCCATTTTTAAAACTAAACCGGCGATAGTATTTTTTTCATTGTCGTCGGCAATCTCCCACATTTCCTTCATCAGCGCTTCCTCCGGCGAATCAGGAGAAACAAATCTGCCCATCAAATTGCCCACGGACACCATGCCTTTAATCATCAGCTCATCACCGATGCCGTGTTTTTCACCGTCCAAAATCACCTGAGATAATTCTTTGGGAAAATCCTGCATAGAGTTATCATTTTTATTTTTAAACATTCAATCTCACCTCCTTTTGCTATTTTCTCCGAAAGAAAGTGAAGATATACTGAATTTAAACAAAGTTAATTACCATTATATGCCAAAGAAAAAAGGATTTTTCCAATTTTTGGCGAATATCTTATTTGTACTTTTTTTCTAAGGAGTGATTCTATGCTTAATATGCAGACTGTTGGCGAAACGATGATCGTTTCTCTCGATCGGGATTTGGATATGGTAGAAGCAAAAAATTTTAAGGACACCGTCGATACCTTTCTTTTGCTCAATCCCCAGATAAAAATTCTGCAAATAGATTTAGCCGATGTCAGCTTTATCGACAGCTCCGGTTTAGGTGCCATCATCGGACGCTACAAAAATATTTCTCTGCGCCAGGGCAGCTTGGTTATCACCAACGCCAGCGACAATGTGCGCCGCATACTGGAAATGGCCGGGCTGAAAAAGCTGCTGGAGACCAAAAAAGCCAAAAAGGAGGTCTTATAATGAAAGACAACTATGTAAAATTAACCTTTGCCGCCATCGGTGAAAATGTTGCCACCAGCCGCATGGTCTTAAGCAGCCTTTTAGCCGGCTATGACTTATCCTTATCTGCTTTGGACGAGCTGAAAATTGCCCTTTCGGAAGCCGTTTCCAACTCGATTATTCACGGCTACGGTGAAGATGCCAGCCAAATGGTCACCGTGGAATTCACCATAGCCGATGACATTTTGACCCTTGCCGTCATTGACCAAGGAGTAGGCATTGCCGATATCAAGCAAGCAATGGAGCCGACCTTTTCCACTCGTCCGGAGCATATGGGACTGGGATTTGTCTTTATGGACAGTTTTATGGATTCGCTGGAGGTCACGAGTACGTTAGGTCATGGCACTACCGTCCTCATGAAGCGCAATTTAAAAAGCGAGCAGCTTTTTAACGCCGACGCCGTCTGAATGCTCAATATCAATTTTCAAGCCCTGCCTCTTTTGAACGACGAAGAAACCAAAAGGCTTTTGCGGCTGGCGCAAGCCGGCGACCAAAATGCCCGGGAATTACTAATCAATTCTAACCTACGTCTGGTAGCTAACCTCATCAATCGCTTTCAAAACCGCGGCTATGATGCGGAAGATCTGTTTCAAATAGGCACCATCGGGCTTATTAAAACCATTGACAAGTTTGACTTAAACTATGATGTGAAATTTTCTACCTATGCCGTGCCGATGATTATCGGTGAAATCAAGCGTTTTTTGCGGGACGACAGCCCTATCCGCATTTCCCGCTCTATTAAAGAATTAGGCGCCAAAATCCGCTTAGCGGAAAGCACATTGAGCAACAGCTTAAACCGCGAACCAACCCCTGCCGAAATCGCCGCTGAAATTGACGCCCCCCTTGAGGATGTGCTCTATGCCCTCGATGCCAATCAAGCAGTTAGTTCGTTAAACGAACAAGCCTACCGGGACAGTGATGATAACTTAAGCGTTTTGGAACAGCTGGCTGACCCCAGCCATAACAGCGAAAGCTGGCTTGATCACCTGGCGCTCAAAGAGGTGCTCTCCTCTCTTCCCCAAAGAGAACAGGATATTTTAAATTTGCGCTTTTTTCAGGACAAAACTCAAAGCGAAGTTGCTAAGATTATCGGTATCTCTCAAGTACAGGTTTCCCGTTTGGAGCGCAATGCCTTAAAAAAGCTCAAAGCCTTGATCAGCTGATTAAAGGAAATAACAATTACTCACAAATTTTTATTGGAAATTACCCTAAAATCTGCTATAATATATATTGTAACTACTAAAAATATTTTTTCGGAGGATCATCATGGCAGCCAATTCTTTTCTCAAGTTTTTCCGCCCCTTTGAAGCGTTATGCGGCATTTTGCTCTTTAGCTGCGGCGTTAATTTATTTATCGCCCCAATCAACCTCTACAACGGCGGTCTTTTGGGACTTTGTCAGCTGATTCGCTCCTCTTTGCTGATGTTTACCGATTTATCCTTCGGCAGCCTGGATATCGCCGGTATTTTATATTATATTTTCAATGTCCCGTTGTTCATCTTAGCCTTTTTAGGAGTAGGACGGCATTTTTGCCTGCGCACTTTGATTTGTGTTTCAGTGACGACTATTTGTCTTTCTGTTATTCCGTTGCCGGCGGAATCTTTGCTGCCGGATGACACCTTAGGCTCCTGCCTTTTCGGCGGCATCATGTGCGGAATAGGCTTAGGCTTGGCACTGCACGCCGGCGGTTCTTTGGGAGGCACGGATATTATCGGCATTTACCTCATCAAAAAGAAGCCTAACTTCAGCGTCGGACGGTTAAACATGGCTATAAATTTCTGCATCTATGTAATGTGTTTCTTCCTTTTTGATATCACTACCGCTTTGTACTCCATCGTTTTTTCCGTTATCTCTTCCTTAACTATTGATTTAGTGCATACGCAGAATATCAATATGGAAGTTCTGATTATCTCCAAAAACCACGCTTCGGAGATCACCCAAGCCTTGACCAATGCTTTGGGCAGAGGCGTCACCCGCTGGCAAAGCGTCGGCGGTTATACCAACGATCAGGAAGAAGTGCTTTACTCGGTTATGTCCAAATACGAGGTTGCCCATATGCAGCGTATCGTTGCCCATATCGACCCTCATGCCTTTGTAGTTGTTAAAGGCAAAGCCCGGGTTTACGGCAATTTCATGAAAAAGCTTTAAAAAAACTCGCCCTATGGCGAGTTTTTATTCTTTATAATTCATTATCATTCTGCCCACTTCTTCGGCGGATAAAAGAGTTAATTTCATCAGCATTTCAAAGGCATTGTCCTGTGCCTCATCTTTACTTTGGTAAAAATTTTCACTGGCGAAATTATATTTATCCATATCTTCCAAATGATTTTCTTTCTGCAATATCCGCCAACTGTCATCGCTATCCACTTCAATATACCAATACATTTCTCCCAGTCTTGGTTTCTCCATAATTATCCCCCCATTTTAAGCTAAATAATTTGACAAACTTCTCTGAAACATATATAATAAAAGATAACAATTTACGATAAAAAGGAGTTTTTCTTTTATGGCACAAAAACGCATTTTAACCGGCGACCGCCCGACCGGTAAACTTCATTTAGGACATTATGTCGGCAGTCTGCAAAACAGAGTAAAATTGCAGGACCAATACGATACATTTATTTTAATCGCTGATATCCAAGCTTTGACTACCCATTTCGAGCATCCGGAGCTTATCAAGCAGAGCATTTACGAAGTAGCTATTGACAATCTGGCAGTAGGACTCGACCCCAATAAGGTTAAATGGGTTTGGCAGTCCCATGTTCCGGCTATCGCCGAATTAACCATTTTTTATTCCATGTTAGTCAGCGTTAATTCCCTCCGTCATAACCCTACCATTAAAACCGAAGCCGCTAATTACGGCTATGATGATATGACCTACGGTTTCTTAGGTTATCCGGTCAGTCAGTCGGCAGACATTACCTTCCTGAATGCCGATTTAGTGCCTGTAGGCGAGGATCAGTTGCCTCACATGGAGGTTACCCGCAAAATCGTCCGCCGCTTCAACGAAATGTACGCTCCGGACAATCCGGTTTTAGTTGAGCCTAAAACCATGCTCAGCACCTGCTCCCGCCTGATGGGCTTGGACGGCAATGCCAAGATGGGCAAAAGCTTAGGCAACGCTATCTATCTTTCTGACAGCGCCGAAACCGTAGCAAGCAAGGTTAAATCAGCAATCACCGATCCTTCCCGCATCAGCTTAAAGGATCCGGGGCATCCGGATATCTGCGTGGTCAATAAATATCACCAGATTTTCAACACCGCCGAGCATGCCAATGTTTGCGAGATGTGCAAAAACGCCCAAATCGGCTGTGTAGCCTGCAAGAAAAATTTAGCCGCCGCTTTAAATAACCTTTTAGATCCTATCCGGGAACGCAGAGCCTATTACGAAAATCATCGTAACGAAGTTAAAGAAATTATCGAATCCGGCACAGCTCTTGCCAACCAAATCGGCAATGAAACGGTGCGCAAAGTTAAAGATGCGATGCATTTATCCTTATAAAAAACAAAAGCCGAGGTTTTAACCTCGGCTTTTAGTTTAGCTTAAAAATATTATTTTGTCAACACACTCTCGCGGGAGGAGATTTCCCGACAAATTTCGGCAATAAATTCATCAACTGCTACAGCGCCCATGTCACCTTTAGCTCTATCACGGTGACCAACAGTGCCACTGGTAGCCTCTTTTTCGCCGACAATCAACATATGAGGCACTTTTTGTAATTGTGCTTCACGGATTTTATAGCCAACCTTTTCGTTACGACCGTCTACCTCAACTCTGACTCCGGCAGCCTCTAATTTCTTAGCTACTTCATCGGCATAGTCTTTAAATTTATCGGTAATAGGAATGATAACCGCCTGCACCGGTGATAACCAAGTGGGGAAGGCACCGGCATAATGCTCGGTCAAAATACCGATAAATCTCTCGATACTGCCGAAGCAGGTGCGGTGAACCATGACCGGACGGTGTTTTTCGCCGTCCTCGCCGATATAGCACATGTCAAATTTCTCCGGCATCTGGAAGTCTAACTGGATAGTACCGCACTGCCAGGTTCTGCCTAATGAATCTCTCAGATGGAAGTCAATCTTCGGACCGTAGAAAGCGCCGTCGCCTTCGTTAACGATGTAATTCATGCCCATATCCACTAAGGAATCTCTCAAAGCATTGGTAGCTCTCTCCCACAAAGCATCGTCGCCCATGGAATTTTCCGGTCTGGTGGATAATTCTACATGGTACTCAAAGCCAAAGAGTTTGTAAATGCTGTCGATTAATTTGATAACCCCTTTTACCTCATCGGTAATTTGCTCCGGCAGCATAAAAATGTGGGCATCGTCTTGGGTAAAGGCTCTTACTCTCATCAAGCCATGCAAAGCACCGGATAATTCATGGCGGTGTACCAAGCCCAATTCACCCCAGCGCAAAGGCAAATCTCTGTAGCTGTGCAAGGTGCTGTTGTAAAGCAAGATACCGCCGGGGCAGTTCATCGGTTTAATCGCATAAGGTTCATCGTCAATCTGGGTGAAATACATATTCTCTTTATAATGATCCCAGTGACCGGAGCGCTCCCAGAGCACACGGTTCATGATTAAAGGAGTTTTGATCTCCTCATAGCCGGCTTTGCGGTGAACTTCCTTCCAGAAATTCTCCAGCTCATTGCGCAGAACCATTCCTTTGGGATAAAATAACGGAAAGCCCGGAGCCTCATCAACAAAAGTGAATAATTGTAATTCTTGACCTAACTTGCGGTGGTCACGGCGTTTTGCTTCTTCAAGCAAGAACAAATACTCGTCCAAATCGGCTTTTTTCGGGAAACAAGTACCATAGATACGCTGCAACATTTTATTTTTCTCGCTGCCTCTCCAGTATGCTCCGGCAACGCTCATCAGCTTTATTGCTTTGACATAGCCGGTGCTGGGCAAATGAGGACCGGCACAGAGATCCAAAAATTCGCCGTTTTGGTAGGTGGTGATTACCGCGTCTTCCGGCAAATCCTCGATTAATTCAACTTTATAGGGCTCTTCCTTGGCTTTAAACAATTCTAAAGCATCTTGGCGGGAAATTTCCTTGCGGATATACTCTTGATTTTCTTTGACGATTTTCATCATTTCGGCTTCGATCTTTTCCAGATCTTCCGGCACAAATTTATGCTCGCTGTCTAAATCATAGTAAAAGCCGTCTTTGATAGCCGGTCCGATGGCTAACTTAGTGCCGGGGAATAATCTTACTACTGCCTCTGCCAAAATATGCGAAGCACTGTGGCGGAAAACATGACGACCTTCTTCATCGTCAAAAGTGTAAATTGCCACCTTAGCATCTTTGGTGATTGGCTCCATTAAGCTTACTGCTTCGCCGTCTACGCTGGCGGCAACAGCTTTTTTCGCTAAACCGTTGCTGATATTTTTAGCGATTTCTAACGGCGTAATGCTTTCTCCTTCAAAACTGCGGACTGAGTTGTCCGGTAAGGTAATGTTTATCATCTTAATTTCCTCCTTAAAATTTTCGTCTAAATAAAAAAAATTCCCGTCCCTTTTGGGACGAGAATATATTTCCCGTGTTTCCACCCAAGTTGAAGCATAGCTCCCACTCTCGATCCTTTAACGGGGATAAGCCGGTTAGGGTTCGCCCTAACTGCTCCGAGGCGGTAAAAGATAAGCTCGGCACAGACGCTTGCAGCCTGAGACGTCATTCTCTTTAGTGCTTGTCCTTTCTTTCTTGTCCTCATCAAAGCTTACTATAGCTAATATTTTAATTATAATCTTTCTTTGGCAAATGTCAAGATATCGCCTTAGTTTTTACCTCTTAATTTTTCTAATTGTTATCCTAATTTGTCCTTATCTTTAGCAAATGGCTTATTTTTAATTATAATTATTCTTATTGCTAACTTTTTTAGGACTCCTTGACAAAATTTAACTCTTTGCTATAATAAAATTAGATTCTGACATCAAAATTTTATTGCGATGGAAGCCTTCTTAGAGATGAAAAGCAATTTTTTCGTTTATTTGGGCTATACTCGCAGTATAGCTATTTTTATTTTTAGGAGGGTTTTTATGGAAAGCAGAGTTGCCGTGGTGGCTATTATTGTGGAAGAACGAAATTCCGTTGACGGAGTCAATGCTATTTTGCACGAATACGGTACATATATCATCGGACGCATGGGCATACCTTACCGCGATAAAGGCATTAACCTTATCAGTGTTGCCATTGACGCTCCCCAGGATATCATCAATGCTTTATCCGGCAAAGTCGGTCGTCTGAAAGGAGTTAGCGCCAAAACCGTCCTTTCCCATGTGGTCTCCCATCAAGAATAATCAATCTTTCTGCGTGACGAGTTTACTTTTCACAAAGATTTTTAATTTAATAATCCCTGACACCAAAAATATTTTTTGCGGTGAAAGCCCTTTATTTGCAAACTACAATTTATTATCTTATGAATTTTAGCTATCTTGCGTTTCTTAGGCTGCACCTTTTTTTGGTGCAGCCTTTTTTCTTTGGAGGTGTACTAATCTTGAAAAAACCACTTATCGGTGAATTATCCCTATTAAGCAAAATCGTTCTGTTAATTTTGCCTTTTATCTGCGCATTTTTTGCTTTAGGCATCGGACGGATGAATATTTCGCCCGCTGAAGTCTTAAATGCACTGCATTCTTCCTTTAACTCCGATATTACAGTCAATCCCCTTACCTACGCTACCATCTATAATGTCCGGCTTCCCCGCATTATCCTGGCTTTATTGGTTGGCTTAGGGCTGTCCCTTTCCGGTTTAGCCTTCCAAAGCTTATTTGCTAATCCTTTAGCCACGCCGGACACTTTAGGTGTAGCCAGCGGCGCTTCCTTTGGCGCAGCGCTGGGTATTTTATTGGGATTTAATCTTATAGGCATAGAAATCGCCGCTTTTTTCTTCGGCGCTGTCGCTGTCTTTTTAACCTATTTGTCCTCCAGCGGCAAAAACCGCTCTACTACCAGCTTAGTTTTGGGCGGTATCATGATCGGCTCACTTTTCAGCGCCTTGGTTTCCTTAGTTAAATACACCGCCGATACTGACTCCCAGCTGCCGGAAATCACTTACTGGCTGATGGGCAGTTTGCAGCAAACCGGCTTTGATTCCTTAAAAATCGGCGCTCCTTTAATCATTATCGGCGCTGTTGTGCTCTATGCTCTGCGCTGGCGGCTCAATATTCTTCCCCTCAGCGACGACGAAGCCAAATCCAGCGGTGTTAATATCCGCACCCTGCGCCTCATCACCATTATCTGCGCAACTATGATGACCGGTGCCTGCATCGCCATGTGCGGTCAGGTTGGCTGGGTGGGACTTTTGATTCCCCACATCTGCCGGATGCGTTTTGGCAACAATCATTTGTCTTTGGTGCCGGCTTCGGCTTCCTTGGGCGCCAGCTTTATGGTCATCGTTGATACTATTGCCCGCAGCCTTTTAGCGGCGGAAATTCCTATTTCCATCCTAACGGCGATTATCGGCGCACCATTTTTCATCATTCTCATGCGTAAAAGCGGAGGTTGGCAATTATGAAATTAGAAATAAAAGACGCTAGCTTCGGCTACCGCAAAGATAAATTAATCTTTAAAAATGTCAATCTTTCTGTTACCGACGGCGATGTTTTAGCCATCTTAGGACCCAACGGCGCCGGCAAAACAACTCTCCTCAAGTGCCTTATGGGACTGCTTCCCTGGCGCCAGGGAGCAAGCTACTTAAACGGAGTAGATATCCGCACTATCTCTGCCAAAAATCTTTGGCAGCAAATAGCTTATGTGCCCCAAGCCAAAGGCGTTTCTTCGGCATTCAGCGTGGAAGAAATGGTGCTTTTGGGCAGAGGCAGTCATTTAAACTTTTTCAGCAAGCCCCAGGCTAAGGATTTTGAGTTGGTCGATGAATTGTTGGAACGCCTGCACATCACCAAGCTTAAAGGCAAGCACTGCAACCAATTAAGCGGCGGCGAGCTGCAAATGGTTTTAATCGCCCGGGCTTTAGCCAGCAACGCCCAGATTCTCATTCTTGATGAGCCGGAGAGCAATTTGGATTTTAAAAACCAACTGATCGTTTTAGATACCATTTCTGCTTTGGCAGCTCAAGGCATGATTTGCCTTTTCAACACCCACTATCCCGCCCACGCTCTTCAGCGCTCCAATAAGGCTTTTATTCTCTCCAAAGGCGGCGAATATCAATTCGGACCGACCCGCAGTCTGATTACCGAAGAAAACATCGCCAAAGCCTTTGGCGTCAAGGCGGTCATCGGTCAGGTAGAAACCCCGGGGCAGATGTTTACCGACGTTATCCCCTTAAGCGTGCTTACCGATCCTTTAAACTACACCGATACTCCCGACAAAGAAGCTTTAGCCGTCATTTCCATCATCAACGGCGATTTTGCCCAGGCGGAAAACATCAACAATCTCCTGCATTGCTACAGCGAGTATTTAATCGGGCGCATGGGTATGCCTTATAAAGAAGACAATGTTTACATTATCAATATCACCTTAAAAGCGCCCAAAGAACGCATCGAGGAATTGGTTCATGCTTTGAGCCTTTTGCCTAAGGTCAATGTCAAAGCTACTTACGCTACCTTAACTTAAGGAGAAATTAATATGAATAATCAAGAGCTTATCGATAAATTAAAAGAAGAGCACATTTTATCCCGCGAGGAATTTGCTCAGCTTATCTCCACTTATACCCCAGAGGATAAAGCCTATGCTCAAGAAACAGCGCAAAAAATAGCCCAAAAACATTTCGGCAGTCGGATATTTTTCCGCGGCATTATCGAATTCACCAACTTTTGCAAAAACGACTGCTACTATTGCGGTATCCGCAAAAGCAATTCCGAGTGCAGCCGCTACCGCATGAGTTTGGAGGATATTTTAAACTGCTGTGCCAACGCTTACGACTGGGGATTTCGCACCTTTGTCCTGCAAAGCGGCGAAGATCCCTACTACACCGATGAAAAGATGTTAGAAATCATCAAGGCTATTCACGCCGCTTATCCTGACTGTGCTATTACCCTCTCCATCGGGGAAAAGGAACATGACTCCTACCAAGCGTTTTTTGAGGCAGGCGCCAACCGTTATCTGCTCCGCCACGAAACAGCTACCAAGGAGCATTATAATGCGCTCCACCCCGCTGAAATGAGTTTTGAGCACCGCATGAAGTGTTTGGAAGATTTAAAAAGCATCGGCTATCAAACCGGCTGCGGCGCTATGATCGGCGCTCCCTTTCAAACAGTGCAAACCTTAGCGGAAGATATGTATTACATGGCGAGCTTTAAACCGCAGATGATCGGCATGGGACCTTTTATCCCTCATCATCAGACGCCCTTTAGCCAATATGCCCACGGCAGTGTGGATTTAACTATATTTTTGCTCTCACTTTGCCGCATCATGCTGCCAACAGTGCTTTTGCCTGCCACTACTGCCTTGGGTTCATTGGATACCGACGGACGAAAGGCCGGAGTTTTAGCCGGCTGCAATGTCATCATGCCCAATGTCTCCCCCTTCACCAACCGCAAAAAATACACCCTTTATGACAACAAAGCCATAAGCGGCGAAGACGGCGGCGAAGAATTGCAGGTACTGCAAAAGCACATGGAAGAAATCGGCTACACTCTCTATTGTGCCAAAGGCGATTATTTCAGTATATCTTGAAAGGAGAACTTTTTATGATAAAATTAGCAATCTACGGCAAAGGCGGCATCGGTAAATCCACCACCTTGAGCAATATTTCCGCCGCTTTAGCCGAAAAAGGATTAAAAGTCATGCAGATCGGCTGCGACCCTAAATCCGATTCGACCTTAAATCTTTATCACGGCACTAAACCTATGATGAGCATTTTGGAAACTATGCGCCAAAAAGGCGATGATTTCACCTTAGATGACGTTACGCAAATTGGCTTTAATGGTGTCATCTGCGTAGAATCCGGCGGTCCTACTCCGGGAGTTGGCTGTGCCGGCAGAGGTATCATTGCCGCTTTAGAAAAATTGAACGAAAAAGGCGCTTATGAAAAATTCACTCCCGATGTAGTGCTTTACGACTGCCCCGGTGATGTGGTTTGCGGCGGTTTCTCCATGCCCATGCGCCAAGGCTACGCTGACATGGTTTATATCGTCACCAGCGGCGAAAATATGTCCATCTACGCCGCCGCCAATATTGCCACCGCCGTCGCCAATTTTAAAAACCGCGGCTATGCTTCCTTAGGCGGCTTTATTTTAAACAAACGCAATGTTCCCCACGAGGACGAAAAAGTCAGCCAATTAGCCCAAGATTTTTCTGCTCCCATCGTCGGCACCATTAACCGCAATGAACTGGTGCAGCTGGCAGAAGATCAGCACATGTGTGTGCTGGAGGCTTATCCTGACAGCGAGCAAGCGCAGGAATACCGCAAGCTGGCAGATAATATCCTTCGCCTCAGCCAAAGCGGGGTGAAATAATGTTAAAAAAAGTAGATTTAACTCAAGGAGCCATCGCCCAGAAAGCCATTAAAGATGCTCCTTTTCCGGCACCCTTTGACCCTACACTCGAATATTCGGCGGCAGTCAGAGGTACTTGGAATATTGTTAATACCGGCATGCTTATTCCCGAAGCCCATGAAATATTTGTCTGTGCTCAAGGCTGTCTGCGCGGTGTCGTTTTAACAGCCGCCGAAATGGGCAAAATGGAGCGTTTCTCCAGCATTTTTGTGCAGGAAAACAATGTTTTAAACGGCGATATGGAATCGTTGATTATCGACGGGGTCAGCGATATTTTAAGCAAGCTGAAATACACTCCCCGGGCTGTTTTGCTTTATACCAGCTGTATTCATCATTTTATCGCCTGTGATTTAAACTATGTCTACAAAACCTTGCGGGAAAAATTCCCTCACATCGACTTTATCGACTGCTACATGACTCCTACCATGCGCAAAAGCGGGCTTAATCCGGAAGAATTGATGTGCCGGCAGCTGTACTCGCTCTGGCACAAAAAAGATTTAGACCCCAAAAGAGTCAATATCATCGGCAATAATCTGGCTACCGACAAAGAAAGCGATTTAATCAAGCTTTTAAGCACTAACGATCTCAAGGTCACAGAGATTCATGACTGCCATACTTACGAAGACTATCAGGAGATGGCTAAAGGTGCTGTCAATATTTTCTACAACTCGGTAGCCTGGCCGGCAGTTAAATATTTAAAAGAAACCTACGGTCAGGATTATCTCTATTTGCCGACGAGCTATAATTACGACGAGATGAATGCTACTTTGACAAAATTAGCTCAATATTTTGATATTACTTTGCCGGATTACAGCCATTACCAAGAACTGATTGAAGCCAAATTAATGCAAGCCAAAGAAATTATTCAAGATGCGCCGATTGCTATTGACTATACGGTTTCTATGCGCATTTTAAGCCTGGCGCGCTTGCTTTTGGACCACGGCTTTAATGTCTGCCGCATCTATGCCGACGGGTTTGAAGCGGTGGAAAAAGATGATTTTTACTATTTAAAGGAGCATTATCCTCAATTGCAGATTTTTTCGGTCAATAATTTTAAAATGCGGTTCAATCATTACTCCACCGGCACTAAAGTTTTGGCTATAGGACAAAAGGCTGCCTACTTTACCGATACTCCTTATTTTGTCAATACAATCAACAATGGCGGTTTTTACGGCTTTAACGGCATTTTAAAAATGCTGGATTTAATCATCGAAGCCTTCCTTAAGGAAAAAGATACCGCCAAATTGGTGCAAAAGAAAGCTTGGGGGTGTGAACTGATATGAAACAAACTGCATCATTTATTTCGGCCTACACCGCCGATACCTCCGGCGTCTGCTCAGCCTTGTATGAGTTAGGCGGACTCGTCATCATGCACGATGCCTCCGGCTGCAACTCTACTTATCATACCCACGATGAACCACGAGCTTATTATATGGACAGCGCTGTTTATGTTTCTGCTTTAACTGAAATGGAAGCAGTCATGGGCGGCGATGACCGCTTAGTAAACGATATTCTCGTTGCCGCTAAAGAGTTAAACCCTAATTTTATCGCCATCTGCGGCACTCCTATTCCGCTGATCAGCGGAGTGGATTTTGCCGCTCTTGCCACCATGTGCGAAAATAAATGCGGCATACCTTCCCTCGGCATCGCCACCAACGGCATGCACTCCTACCTTTCCGGCGTTTCGCAGGCTTACCAAGCGTTATTTAACCGCTTTGTCTGCCCGCAGACTGCTAAGGTCAAAGGTGCGGTTAATATTTTGGGAGCCACGCCTTTGGATTTCTCCATCAACTCCCAAGTGGAAGATATCCGAGCTTTTCTCGAAGGTCAAGGCTTTAAAATTCAATCCTGCTGGAGCATGGGCTCAAGCCTTGAGGAAATTGCCCAAAGTGCTCAAGCAGAGGTTAATCTGGTGCTTTCTTCCGATTCCTTGCCTTTAGCTAAGCTATTTCAAAAAAAATACGGTATTCCTTATGTAGTTGGCGTGCCTTACGGCGAAAAATTTTCCCAAAAGCTTGCCGGCGACTTAAAGGCAGCCATAGCTTCCGGCAACTCAAGCGTAAGCTATGCTAAAAATACCGCTTGCAAGCCTCAGGGCATTATCATCGGCGAAAGCGTAACCGCTTGCTCCTTAGCCCAAAGCCTGGCAATGGATTTAAATTTAAACTGCCAGGTTGTCACCCCTTTAGCGGCTTCTCCGGAGCTTCTGCGTGAAATTGACCGCACCTGCACCGATGAAGATGATTTGACAGCGCTCTTAAAAGATGCGCCGCTCGTTATAGCCGACGGCTTATATGAGCCTGTTGTTCCTTCCTCAGCTAAATTTTACAATTTGCCCCACGAAGCTTTTTCCGGCAGAATGTACCGGGACAAATTGCCTAATTTAATCAATAAACCATTAAAAAAGGAGAATTAACATGCGTAAATTTACTAAATTTATCAGCCTCATCTTAATTTTAGCTTTATGCTTAACCCTTGCTGCCTGCGGTGCGCAAGATGAACAACAATCCGGTGAAACAGAGTACATCACCATTACCGACCACAATGACAACCAAGTACAAGTTATAAAAAATCCCCAAAGAGTTGCCTTCCACGGCATCTGGCCTTTGCCTTCTGTTTTTGCTATCTTCTTTGACTCTGCCGAAAAAATCGTCGGCATGCCGCCGGAATGCATGACTGCTGCCGAAAACGGTCTTTTGGGCGAGCTTTATCCAGACATTTTAGACGTTGAAACCTCCTATGCACAAGGCGGCGAGCTCAATATCGAAGAATTGCTCTCCCTTGAACCGGATATCGTCTTTTACAATGCTGCCAATCCGTCCATCGGCGAGCAGTTAACCCAAGCCGGCTTAAGCGCTGTTGCCGTCTCCGTCAACAAATGGGATTACGATGCTATCGAAACTTTAGACAACTGGATCGCTCTTTTAAGCGAAATCTGGCCGGATAATGACCGCACTGCTTTAGTTCACGACAAAAGCTATGAAATTTACGATATGATTCAAGAACGCACTGCTAACTTAAGCGATGAAGAAAGAGCCAGAGTCTTCTTCCTCTTTAACTACAGCGAAACTACTTTGGTTACCTCCGGTGCTCATTTCTTCGGTCAATGGTGGGCAGATGCTATCGGCGCTGTTAACGTAGCCAACGAATTAACCGCCGATAACTCTGTTGCCGTTAATATGGAGCAGGTTTACTCCTGGAATCCGGACACCATTTTTATTACCAATTTCACTTCGGCTATGCCGGAAGATTTATACAATAACACCATCGGCTCCTATGACTGGAGTGTTGTGCAAGCTATTCAAGACAAAAATGTTTACAAAATGCCTTTAGGAATGTACCGCAGCTACACTCCCGGTGTAGATACGCCTTTAACCTTATTATGGTTAGCGCAAACTGCTTATCCCGAACTTTTCAGCGATATTGACTTAAATCAGGAAGTAAAGGATTATTACCTGGAAGTATTCGGTGTTGAATTAACCGATGAACAAGTAGCGCAAATCTTTACTCCTTCCACCAGCGCTTCTGCTTATTAATGAGAGGTGATTTTTATGGGATTAAATGATACCCCCAGCGGCGAAAGAATTCATATCGGCTTTTTTGGACGCCGCAATGCCGGCAAATCCTCCTTGGTCAACGCCGTAACCGGTCAGGATTTGGCAGTAGTATCCGATGTTTTGGGTACTACTACCGACCCGGTCTATAAGGCTATGGAGCTTCTGCCTTTAGGACCGGTTATGATTATTGACACTCCCGGCTTTGATGATGTCGGCTCTTTGGGCGAGCTCAGAGTGCGCAAAACCAAAAATGTCTTAAACAAAACCGACATCGCCATTTTGGTAGTAGATGCCACTGAAGGCTTGCAGGTCTGTGACCGGGAATTGCTGGATTTGTTTAAAGCCAAAAATATTGCCCACATCATCGTTTACAACAAATGCGATTTGCTCCGCGAGGTTCCGCCCTCAGAGGGCAATGTAATGTATGTCAGCGCTGAAACCAAGTCCGGCATTTATGAATTAAAAGAAAAAATCGCCGCTTCCGTGCCCAATGAGGATATGACCTTAAGGCTGGTCGGTGATTTAATCAACCCCGGCGATTTTCTGGTTTTAGTTGTGCCTATCGACAAAGCAGCACCCAAGGGTCGCTTGATTTTGCCTCAGCAGCAGACTATCCGCGATATTTTGGAGGCGAATGCCATCAGCATCGTCTGCAAAGAATCCGAATTAACCCAAACTTTAGCCGGCTTAGCCCAAAAGCCTGCCATGGTTATTACCGACAGCCAGGTTTTTGCCCGAGTTTCTGCCGAGACACCTGCGGATATCCCCCTGACCTCCTTCTCAATTCTCATGGCACGCTACAAAGGCTTGCTTGAGGCGGCAGTAAAAGGAGTAGCGGCTATCAACCATTTAAAGGACGGCGATGTCATTTTAATGGCTGAAGGCTGCACCCATCACCGCCAGTGCGATGATATCGGCAGTGTCAAAATTCCCTGCTGGCTCAAAGAATACACCAAAAAAGATTTGGTCTTTAAAACTGTTTCCGGCACCGAATTTCCCGACGATTTGTCGCCTTATGCTTTGGTTATCCACTGCGGCGGCTGTATGCTCAAAGAGCGGGAAATGCGCTACCGCACCAAATGCGCGGTGGATCAAGATATTCCTATCACCAATTACGGCACCCTTATCGCCTATATGCAAGGCATTTTACCCCGCAGCTTAGAGATTTTTCCCGATATCTTAGCCGGATTAAATCTTTAATATTTTTGCTCACTTCATCAGCTCGGATGTTTTCGTCTATGACGGAATTTCCGAGTTTTTTCTAAAAAAATTCTTGCCTCGGCTGAGGATTAATGCTATAATTTTTATATTATTCTTTTTACATTTCGCAAGGAGGCTTACCATGGATCATTTCTTTCCCGCCGATATTTTATTGCCCAAAAAAGATTTTTTTCGCTGGGCTGTTATAGCTTGTGACCAATACACTTCTGAACCCCATTATTGGCAAGAGGTAGGAAAAATTGTAGGCGATGCCCCTTCTGCGTTAAAAATTATGCTGCCGGAGATTTATCTGGAAGATAATCCTCAAGAGCGCATTGAAAAAATCAATCAAACTATGCAAGAGTATTTAAAAGATGATATTTTCGACTGTTTTGAAGCAAGCATGATATATGTCGAGCGCACGCAGGCAGACGGCAAAATTATCAGCGGCATCGTCGGTGCAGTCAATCTGGCTGATTTTGATTATCACGCCAGCGCCCATTCTTTAGTGCGTTCAACAGAAAAAACTATTGTGGAACGGCTGCCCTCCCGGGTTGCTATTCGCCGGGATGCCGCCTTGGAAATGCCCCATGTTTTGCTTTTAATGGACGATCCACGCTTTCAGGTAATTGCCCCCTTATCTCAGCAAAAAAGCCAATTTAAATGCCTTTACGACTTTGATTTAATGCTTAACGGCGGACATCTAAGCGGTTATTTGCTGGATAAAGAGACCATTAAAAATGTTCAAACTGCCTTAAATGCTCTGGTCGAGGGCAAAGAATCACCCTTGCTTTTTGCGGTCGGCGACGGCAATCATTCCTTGGCTGCCGCTAAAGAGTGCACGGCTTTAAATCATTCACCCTTAGCTCAGCAAGCGTTAGTGGAGATTGTCAATATTCATGATGAAGCTATTGAATTTGAGCCCATCTATCGGGTGCTGTTTAACTGTGAGCCTCAGCAGGTTATTGCTGATTTAAGCCGGGATTTGGCAGCTGCACAAGGAGAAAACTCTCATCATCTCCGCTATGTAACCGCTGATTCAGAGGGCGAAATGTTTCTTAAGGCGACCTCCAAGCTGCCCATCGGTACGCTGCAAAAATGGCTGGATGAATATTTAGCCGATAAACCTTCCTTAAGCTTGGATTATATTCACGGAGTCGGCGCAGTAGAAAAAATTTGTCAGGCGCCGAACACCTTGGGCTTTATTTTTGACAGCTTAGATAAAACTGAACTTTTTGAAGCTGTTGCCAACGAAGGCTCTCTCCCCCGAAAAACTTTTTCCCTGGGACATGCCAATGACAAGCGCTACTACATGGAATGCCGTAAAATTAAATAAGTTTTTTAACCTGAATTTCTCTAAGGAATTCAGGTTTTTTCTTCTATCTATGGATTTTAAAACATAAAAAAGGAATAGGCAATTGCCTATTCCTTTTAAGCGCACAGCGTGCCTAAATTATTCAATAATGTCAGATACAACGCCGGAGCCAACTGTACGTCCGCCTTCACGAATTGCGAAACGCAAGCCTTTGTCCATTGCTACGGTTGTGATTAAGTCTACTTCCATTTTTACGTTGTCACCGGGCATTACCATCTCTACACCTTCCGGTAATTTGATTACGCCGGTTACGTCAGTTGTTCTGAAATAAAACTGCGGTCTGTAGCCATCAAAGAATGGTTTATGTCTGCCACCCTCTTCTTTGGTCAATACATATACTTCGCAATGGAATTTGGTATGAGGAGTAATACTGCCTGGTTTTGCCAATACTTGTCCTCTTTCGATTTCTTTTCTGTCTACACCGCGCAATAAGCAGCCGATGTTATCTCCTGCTTCTGCCATGTCTAACAATTTACGGAACATCTCTACACCGGTGCAGACGGTTTTCTTGGTCTCCGGTTTGATACCTACGATTTGTAATTCATCGCCTACTTTTACTGCGCCTCTCTCTACACGTCCGGTTGCTACTGTGCCGCGTCCGGTGATGGAGAATACATCCTCTACCGGCATCAAGAACGGTTTGTCGATGTCACGTACAGGAGTAGGAATGTACTCGTCTACTGCATTCATCAATTCAATGATTTTATCTGCCCATGGTCCGGTTGGGTCTTGCAATGCTTGGTAGCCGGATCCTCTGATTACCGGTACCTCATCGCCGGGGAATTCATATTCATTTAATAATTCTCTGATTTCCATCTCTACTAAATCTAACAACTCTTCGTCATCTACTAAGTCGCATTTGTTCATCCATACTACAATGTACGGTACACCTACTTGGCGAGCTAACAAAATGTGCTCACGAGTCTGCGGCATTGGACCGTCAGCTGCGGATACTACCAAGATTGCTCCGTCCATTTGTGCTGCACCGGTGATCATGTTCTTTACATAGTCAGCGTGACCGGGGCAGTCTACGTGTGCATAGTGACGTTTGTCGGTTTCATACTCTACGTGCGCGGTGTTAATGGTAATTCCACGCTCTTTTTCTTCCGGTGCTTTGTCAATTTCATCGAATTTGGTTGCGGTTGCTTGACCTCTCAATGCCAATACTGCGGTGATTGCTGCAGTAGTGGTGGTTTTACCATGGTCTACGTGACCGATTGTTCCAATGTTAACATGGGGTTTTGTACGTTCAAATTTTTGTTTTGCCATTTTTTATACTCCTCCTTAACCTTTGCGTTTAGCAATGATTTCTTCAGCAATATTTTTCGGAACTTCCTCGAAATGGTCGGATTGCATGGTGTAAACACCACGACCTTGCGTCTTAGAACGCAAGTCGGTTGCATAACCGAACATTTCGCTTAAAGGAACAAAGCCTCTGATAATTTGCGCATTGTTGCGAGCTTCCATACCTTCAATACGACCGCGGCGAGAGTTCAAATCACCCATAACGTCGCCCATGTATTCTTCAGGCACGGTAATCTCAATACGCATGATAGGCTCTAACAAAACCGGGCTGGCTTTAGCAGCTGCCGCTTTGAATGCCATAGAACCGGCAACTTTAAATGCCATTTCAGAAGAGTCGACATCATGGTAAGAACCATCGATCAAGGTTGCCTTAATGTCAACAGTCTCATAGCCGGCTACGATACCATTTTGCATAGCCTCTTTAATACCGGCTTCGATAGGTCCGATGTACTCTTTAGGCACAGCGCCACCGACGATTTTGCTCTCGAAGATGAAACCACTGCCTGGCTCCAACGGCTCCAAAGTAATGATAGCATGACCGTATTGACCACGACCGCCGGACTGACGAACGAATTTGCCTTCGGCTTGAACAGCCTTGCGGATGGTTTCTTTGTAAGAAACCTGCGGTTTGCCAACTTGAGCTTCTACTTTAAACTCGCGTTTCAAACGGTCAACGATAATATCTAAGTGTAATTCACCCATACCGGCGATGATGGTTTGACCGGTTTCATGGTCGGTATAAGTGCGGAATGTAGGATCCTCTTCAGCTAATTTAGCCAAAGCGATACCCATTTTCTCTTGGTCAGCTTTAGTGCTGGGCTCGATAGCAATCTCGATAACCGGATCAGGGAATACCATGGATTCCAAAATAATCGGGTTGTCTTCCAGGCATAAAGTATCACCGGTGGTAGTTTCTTTCAAGCCAACAGCTGCTGCAATATCACCGGCATAAACCTGGTCGATTTCTTCACGGTGATTAGCATGCATTTGCAGAATACGACCGATACGCTCTCTCTTGCCCTTAGTGGAGTTGTATACATAAGAGCCGGAGGTTAAAGTACCGGAATAAACTCTAAAGAAAGTTAATTTACCAACATAAGGGTCAGTCATGATCTTAAACGCTAAAGCGCTGAATTCTTCCTTATCGGAAGCAATTCTCTCAGCATCGTCGCCGCTGTCAGCCATGATACCCTTAATAGCAGGAATATCAATCGGTGACGGGCAGTAATCAACGATACCATCCAATAACATCTGTACACCTTTATTTTTGAAGGAAGATCCGCAGAATACCGGAATAGCTTTAACATTGACGGTAGCTTTGCGCAAGCCCGCTTTGATTTCATCAACAGTCAATTCTTCGCCCTCAAGATATTTCATCATGAGATCCTCGTCGGTTTCTGCTACGGATTCCAGCAAATGTTCACGCCATAATTGAACGTCATCAGCCATATCTGCCGGAATATCTCTTTCCTCAGTAGATCCCAACTCATCAGTGAAGAAAAATGCTTTGTTTAATACCAAGTCAACAATACCGTCAAAATAGTTTTCTGCACCAATTGGCAATTGAACCGGAACGGCATTGTGTCCTAAACGCTCTTTGATTTGACCAACAACGTTTAAGAAGTTAGCGCCGGTTCTGTCCATTTTATTAACATAAGCAATACGAGGTACATGATATTTATCAGCTTGGCGCCATACAGTTTCTGATTGGGGCTCAACACCGCCAACGGCACAGAATACGCCGACAGCACTGTCAAGAACACGTAAAGAACGTTCAACCTCTACTGTAAAATCAACGTGTCCGGGTGTGTCTATAATATTTATGCGATGGTTTTTCCATTGTGCAGTAGTTGCTGCAGAGGTAATGGTAATACCACGCTCTTGCTCTTGAACCATCCAGTCCATGGTAGCAGCTCCGTCATGAACCTCGCCGATTTTATGCACACGACCGGTGTAAAATAAGATACGCTCGGTTGTAGTGGTTTTACCGGCATCAATGTGAGCCATAATACCAATATTTCTGGTACGTTCTAATGGAAATTTTCTTCCCACTTGTTTTTCCTCCTTGTAATGTTTGAAGACTACCAGCGATAATGAGCAAATGCTCTATTAGCTTCAGCCATTTTATGAGTATCTTCTTTCTTTTTAACAGCACCGCCGGTATTGTTAGCAGCATCCATTAATTCTCCGGCGATTTTCAACTCCATGGTTTTTTCGCCTCTTTTGCGTGCAAACATTACAATCCAACGAATACCTAAGGTTTGGCGACGATCAGCTCTTACTTCAACCGGTACCTGATAGTTAGCACCACCTACACGGCGAGCCTTAACTTCCAAAACCGGCATAACATTTTTGAGCGCCTCTTCGTATACTTCCAAAGCGTCTTTGCCGGATTTCTCGGCAATGATGTTGAATGCACCGTAAACAGCTTTCTCAGCAACGCCTTTTTTACCGTCAATCATCACCTGATTAATTAATTTGGTAACTTTTTCACTATTATAAATAGGATCCGGCAATACATCTCTTTTAGGTGCAGCACCTTTTCTTGACATATTATCCCCCTCCTTCCGATTATCATTCTTTATTTCTTAAAAATTATTTCTTACCTGCTTTGGGTTTTTTAGCGCCGTATTTGGAGCGAGATTGGTTGCGGTTAGCAACACCGGCAGCGTCCAAAGTACCACGTACCAAGTGATAACGAACACCAGGCAGGTCTTTAACTCTGCCGCCTCTTACTAAAACAACACTGTGTTCTTGTAAGTTATGACCGATACCGGGAATGTATGCAGTTACTTCGATACCGTTAGTCAATCTTACACGGGCTACTTTACGCAATGCAGAGTTTGGTTTTTTCGGGGTTGTAGTATATACTCTGGTGCATACGCCACGTTTTTGCGGATTATTCTTTAATGCAGGAGCAGTGGATTTTTTGCCAGCAGCATATCTGCCTTGTTTGATTAATTGATTAATTGTTGGCATTTTTTTAGGTCCTCCTTCCTTCTGTACTCACCAAATTTTTGAGTTTTAACACTCTTTATTATATTTGACATTGCTTATCAATGTACAAATCCACATGATATTTTATCACTTTACCCATCGGCTGTCAAGACAAAGCTTGCTGCCGATGGATAAAATATAATAATAGTTATTCTTCTGTTTCTAACTCATCTTCGACAAATTCTTCTTCCGCAAATTCCCCGGATTCCTCAAATTCATCGTCTAAAATTTGCTCATCATCGTCATCGGCTTCAAAATCAACCTCTTTTTCCAAAGCCGCCTTCTGCCTGTTGGCTTCTTCCCACGCTTGACGCTCACGGTTTTGCTCTTCAATAATCTCTGCTACTTCCGGATCGTCCATATTGGGATGAATCTTCAAGTTGCGGTAACGGTTCATGCCGGTGCCGGCAGGAATCAATTTGCCTAAAATGATGTTTTCTTTTAAACCGATTAAATGGTCGATTTTGCCTTTGATAGCGGCATCAGTCAAAACACGGGTTGTTTCTTGGAAGGATGCTGCCGATAAGAATGAATCAGTTGCCAAGCTTGCTTTGGTAATGCCTAAAAGCATGGTAGTGCCGGTAGCCGGTTCACCGCCGTTTGCTATTGCCTTAGCATTTTCAGTGTCAAAATCAAAAACATCAACCTGACTGCCCGGCAATAATTCGGTATCGCCGCTATGCTCAACCTTAACCCGTCGCAGCATTTGTCTGACCATAACCTCAATATGCTTGTCGTTGATATCAACACCTTGCAGGCGGTAAACGCTCTGTACCTCTTTCAGAAGATAAGTCTGTACTGCCAAGGGTCCGCAAACCCGCAATAAATCATGAGGATTGATAGAGCCTTCGGTTAAAGGAGCACCCAGCTCGACTATATCGCCGTCCTTAACCTTCAAACGGGCGCCGAACGGAGCCAAGTAACTGGCAATTTCTCCGTCGGGAGAAGTGATGACAATTTCCCGGCGGTTTTTAACTTCGCCTAATTTGACCACACCGCTGTTTTCCGCGATTATTGCCTGACCTTTTGGTTTGCGTGCTTCGAACAACTCTTCAACACGGGGCAAACCTTGAGTGATGTCGCCGCTGGCTACACCGCCGGTATGGAAGGTACGCATGGTTAACTGAGTGCCGGGCTCACCGATAGATTGAGCAGCAATAATGCCCACTGCTTCACCGATATCTACATGACCGCCGGTAGCCAAATTGCGACCATAGCATTTGCGGCAAACACCGTAATGGCTCTTGCAGGTCAAAGCAGAACGAATCTTAACCTGTTTAACTCCGGCATTTTGAATCTCCTCTGCCAGTTCATCTTCTATATAATCACCATTATGAGCCATGATCTCACCGGTAGCAGGATTGATAATATCCTCCATAATATATCTGCCGGCGATGCGCTCTTTTAACGGTTCAATAACCTCATTGCCGTTCATAATGCTTTCGACAATCAAGCCTTCAGTAGTACCGCAGTCATCCTCACGGACAATAACCTCTTGAGCAACGTCAACCAAACGTCTGGTCAAATAACCACTGTCCGCAGTTCTTAAGGCGGTGTCACTCAAACCTTTACGAGCACCGTGGCTGGAAATAAAGTATTCCAAGACTGTTAAGCCTTCACGGAAGTTAGCTTTGATCGGCATCTCGATAGTTTTACCGGACGGGTCAGCCATCAGACCACGCATACCGGCAAGCTGTCTAATCTGTTGGTTATTACCGCGGGCACCGGAGGTTGCCATCATGTTAATATTGTTGAATTTACCTAAGTTTGCCAGCAAAGCATCGGTTACATCTTTAGTGGCTTTGTTCCAAACATCGATGACTAATTGATATCTTTCGTCATTGGTAGCTAAACCACGGCGATATTTTCTGGTGATTTTTTCTACCTTTTCGTCAGCTTCTGCCAAAATAGCGTTTTTCTCATCAGGAATGATGATATCGCTGAAGCTTACGGTAATACCGGCTCTGGTAGAATATTTAAAGCCTAAGGATTTAATACCGTCCAGCATTTGCGCAGTAGCGGTAGCGCCCAAGCGGCTGTAGCATTTGGCAATGATATTGCCTAATTGCTTTTTGCCAACCGGATAAGCTTTAGGATCTTTATCCAGCTCTACTTCCGGCGGGATTACCGAATTAAAGATAATTCGTCCGACAGTAGTTTCCTTGCGGCTGCCGTCGGGCTGACGAACATAAATTTTGGCTTGCAGATGAACAACTCCGGCATCATAAGCCAAAAGTGCCTCATCATTATCCATAAATAATTTGCCTTCGCCTAATACCGGTTCACCATTTTGGTCTTTTGCCTCTCTCAAAATAGTCAAATAGTAAGAACCCAAAATCATGTCCTGAGTAGGAGTAGTTACCGGTTTGCCGTCTTTAGGGTTCAAAATGTTGTGCGCAGCCAGCATCAAAATGCGGGCTTCTGCTTGAGCCTCACTGGAAAGCGGCACGTGCACAGCCATTTGGTCACCGTCGAAGTCAGCGTTGTACGCTGTACAAACCAACGGATGCAAACGCAAAGCTCTGCCTTCTACCAACACCGGTTCAAAGGCTTGAATACCTAATCTATGCAAGGTCGGAGCACGGTTTAACAAGACCGGATGATCTTTGATAACATCTTCCAATACTCCCCATACTTCCGGACGCAAACGCTCAACCATGCGTTTGGCGCTTTTAATATTATGCGCATAGCCATCGTTAACTAACTTTTTCATAACGAAAGGCTTGAATAATTCGATAGCCATTTCTTTCGGCAGACCGCACTGATGCATCTTCAAATCCGGTCCGACAACGATAACCGAACGTCCGGAGTAGTCAACACGTTTACCTAAAAGATTTTGACGGAAACGACCTTGCTTGCCTTTAAGCATATCGCTCAAGGATTTTAACGGACGGTTGCCCGGTCCGGTTACTGCTCTGCCGCGGCGGCCGTTATCGATCAAAGCGTCAACTGCTTCTTGCAGCATGCGTTTTTCGTTGCGCACGATAATTTCCGGCGCACCCAAATCCAACAAACGTTTTAAACGATTGTTACGATTGATAACCCGGCGATATAAATCGTTCAAGTCGCTGGTCGCAAATCTGCCGCCGTCTAATTGAACCATCGGGCGGATTTCCGGCGGAATAACCGGCAGCGCATCGAGAATCATCCAGCTGGGCTCATTTTTGGACTTTTTAAACGCCTCTACTACTTCCATACGGCGCACAGCTTTAATATTGCGCTGTCCGGAGGTAGTGCGGATTTCTTCTTTCAGCTCAGCATATAATGAATCTAAATCCAGCTCCATCAACAGCTCTTTGATTGCTTCCGCACCGATACCTACTCTAAAAGTATCACCATATTGCGAACGCAATTCACGATACTCGCTTTCGCTTAAAAGCTGCATTTTATCCAAATTGGTTTCGCCGGGATCCAATACTATATAGGAAACAAAGTAAATTACTTTTTCCAACTGTCTGGGGGAGATATTTAAAAGGATACCCATGCGGCTGGGAATTCCTTTAAAATACCAAATATGGGAACAAGGTGCCGCCAGTTCGATATGACCCATTCTTTCACGGCGTACCTTGCTGCGGGTAACCTCTACACCGCATCGATCGCAGACTATGCCTTTGTATCTAATGCGTTTGTATTTACCACAGGAGCATTCCCAGTCTTTTTGCGGTCCAAAGATACGCTCGCAAAATAAACCGTCACGCTCCGGTTTTAAGGTTCGATAATTTATAGTTTCAGGTTTCTTTACTTCTCCCCAGGACCATTCTCTGATTCTTTCAGGAGATGCTAACCCGATACGCATACAATCAAAATTGTTTACATCCAACAAAAGGCTCGCTCCCTTCTCATCTCATCAACCTGATCTATCTAAGCACTTGCCTTTAATTATTAAAACTCCTCGGAATCCTCCTCGAATTCGCCTAAAGCATCAAAATCGAAGTTTTCGTCCTCCATATCGGCATCATCGGGGAAATCCTCGCTGTCAAAATCGTCTTCTTCCTCATCTTCGATGATCTCGCCGTCCTGATCCAAGGTCAAATACTCATTGGCTAATTCGCCATTGGTATCCATCACCGGACCGTTTGGCTTGCCCAGATCAATATCCAAGCCTAAATCTTTGCTTGGCTCCATCAAATCATCGTCATCGTCTCCGATTTCCACTTCTTCGCCGTATTCATTCAAAATATTGACATCTAAGCACAAGCTTTGCAACTCTTTCATCAATACTTTGAAGGATTCAGGCAATCCCGGCTCCGGAATATTTTCACCTTTAACAATAGCCTCATAAGTTTTAACACGGCCGACGATATCGTCACTCTTCACAGTCATGATTTCCTGCAAGGTGTAGGAAGCGCCGTAAGCCTCTAATGCCCAAACCTCCATCTCACCGAAACGCTGTCCGCCAAATTGAGCTTTACCGCCCAAAGGCTGCTGAGTAACCAGCGAGTAAGGACCGGTAGAACGAGCATGGATTTTGTCGTCTACCAAGTGGGCTAATTTGAGATAATACATATAGCCGACAGTAACAGGATTGTCAAATTCCTCACCGGTACGGCCGTCACGAAGACGGAATTTACCGGTTGTCGGATAGCCTGTCTGAGTGAGCAAATCTTCGATATCCTGCTCAGTAGCACCGTCAAAGACTGGAGTTGCTAAATGCAGTCCCAATGCTTTGGCTGCCATGCCTAAATGCACTTCCAATACCTGACCGATATTCATACGACTCGGTACGCCCAAAGGATTGAGCACAATTTCTACAGGAGTGCCGTCAGGAAGAAACGGCATGTCACATTCCGGCATAATGCGGGAAATAACACCCTTATTACCATGTCGACCTGCCATTTTGTCACCTTGGGAGATTTTTCTCTTTTGGGCAATGTAGACCCGCACGATTTCATTAACACCGGGGGACATTTCATCACCGTTTTCTCTGGTGAAGAGTTTAACATCAACGATAATTCCTGATTCACCATGAGGCACGCGCAAAGAAGTATCACGAACCTCACGGGCTTTTTCGCCGAAGATGGCTCTTAACAGTCTTTCTTCGGCGGTTAACTCGGTTTCGCCTTTAGGGGTAACCTTGCCAACCAAAATATCGCCGGGGCGAACTTCAGCACCGATGCGGATAATGCCTTTTTCGTCTAAGTTTTTCAAAACATCTTCACCCACATTGGGAATATCCCGGGTGATTTCTTCCGGTCCCAATTTAGTATCGCGAGCGTCGCATTCGTATTCTTCGATATGAATAGAGGTATAATAATCCTCTTTGACCAATTTTTCGCTTAATAAAACAGCGTCCTCGTAGTTATAACCTTCCCAGTTCATAAAGGCGATCAAAACATTGCGACCCAATGCCAGCTCGCCATGGTCTGTAGAAGGTCCGTCTGCCAAAACAGCTCCGGCTTTAACTATCTGACCCTTTTTAACCAACGGTTTTTGGTTGACGCAAGTGCCTTGGTTGGAGCGCTCAAACTTAGTGAGTTTATAGCGGTCTCTGTTGCCGGAATTGGTACGGATGATGATTTCATCGGCACTGACATACTCGACCACGCCGTCATGATCGGCAATAGCCACAATACCGCTGTCGTAAGCTGCTTTAAACTCAACACCGGTGCCGATGTAAGGCGCGTCAGTTTTTAATAAAGGCACAGCTTGGCGCTGCATGTTGGCACCCATCAAAGCACGGTTAGCATCGTCATGCTCTAAGAACGGAATCAATGCCGTAGCGATAGATACCACCTGCTTCGGCGATACGTCCATATAATCAACCTCAGTTGGCAACACAACTAAAGTTTCACTGCCGCGGCGGGCATTAACTTTTTTATCTAAAATTACACCTTCGCTGTCAAGCAAAGTATTAGCTTGGGCGATAGTGTATTTTTCCTCTTCATCGGCAGTTAAATATTCGATATTTTTGGTTACTTTGCCGCTTTCCTTATCGACTTTGCGGTAAGGTGTTTCAATAAAGCCGTATTGGTTGACTCGGGCATAAGTACTCAAAGAGTTGATCAAGCCGATGTTTGGTCCTTCAGGAGTCTCAATCGGGCACATACGACCATAGTGAGAATGGTGAACGTCACGAACTTCAAATCCCGCTCTCTCTCTGCTCAAACCACCGGGTCCCAAGGCGCTCAAACGGCGTTTATGGGTTAACTCACCTAATGGGTTGATCTGATCCATAAACTGGCTCAACTGGCTGGAGCCGAAGAACTCTTTCACTGCCGCTACTACCGGGCGGATATTGATTAAGCCCTGCGGAGTAACACCCTCAACATCTTGAATAGTCATTCTCTCACGAATAACTCTCTCCATCCTAGTTAAACCGATGCGGAATTGGTTCTGCAATAATTCACCCACCGAACGGATGCGGCGGTTGCCCAAATGGTCGATATCATCGGGCTCATAGCCTTCTTCATCGTTAATCAAATGCAAGAGGTACTCTATTGTAGCAATAATATCTTCCTTAGTAATAGTTTTTAATTTAGGATCGGTATCTAAGCCTAACTTTTTATTGATTTTATACCGACCGACTTTAGCGAAATCGTAGCGGCGATGCTCAAAAAATAAAGAATAAAGCAAGCTGCGGGAGTTTTCTACCGTCGGCGGATCTCCGGGGCGTAAGCGTTTATAAATTTCGATCAAAGCTTCTGCTTCGTTTTCAGTGTGATCCTTCTCCAAGGTCAAACGAATGCGTTCATCATTGTGGAACATCTCCAAAATCTGACCTTTGCTGGAATAGCCCAAAGCTTTTAAAAGCACCGTTACCGGTACCTTACGGGTGCGGTCAATACGCACAAAAATATTTTCATTGACATCGGTTTCAAACTCTAACCAAGCGCCGCGATTGGGGATAATAGTCGCACCAAAGATAGCCTTGCCCGATTGGTCAATGGTTTTGGAATAATAAACACCCGGTGAACGCACCAATTGGCTGACGATAACACGCTCAGCACCATTAATAATAAATGTGCCTTTTTTCGTCATCAGCGGAAAATCTCCCATAAAGACTTCCTGCTCTTTTACCTCGCCGGTTTCCTTATTAATCAGCCGAACTTTTACTCTCAAAGGTGCAGCAAATGTCGCATCTCTTTCACGGCATTCGTCTACATCATATTTCGGCTCACCTAAGCTATAATCCACAAACTCCAAAGATAAATTGCCGGTAAAATCAGAAATAGGAGATATCTCTTCAAACATCTCCATTAAGCCCTCATCCAAAAACCATTGGTAAGAATCCCGCTGGATTTCGATCAAATTAGGCATTTCCATGATTTCTTCGATCTTTGCAAAGCTCTTTCTTTTCGTCAGTGCATGTGCCATATAATTGACCAATGCTCACTCACCCCTTAAAGATTATCTTTCGCATTTATGGCTGCACATTGCAGCACATATGTATCTAATGGAAATATTTTAACATTTTTATCGTAAAACATATCCATTCTATCATTTAGTCATGCTGTTTTATCATAGCACATTCAAAATGGCTTGTCAAGCATTTTTTTCAAACTTTTACCTCTTTTTTTCCTCGCCAACCGTTATATTTACTAAAAAAGCGCTCATTTAGCCTTCATAATCTTTTTAGCAAATCGCAAAATGTAAAAGCCGTCCCTGAGGACGGCTTAAAATCTTATTCATATAACCATTTGTTCGGCAAATAGTCGTAGCTCAATAATTCTTCCGGTTTGAAGTAAATAGCAATTTCTCTTTCAGCACTTTCTACACTGTCGGAACCATGAACAATATTGCGTCCGACTTCCTGTGCATAATCACCGCGGATAGTGCCCATGTCAGCATTAGCCGGATTGGTAGCACCATTCATTTTTCTAACCTCTGCTACAGCATTAGCGCCTTCTAATACTAAAGCAACTACCGGAGCAGCAGTGATGTATTCAACCAAGCCTTTAAAGAAAGGTTTGCCTACATGCTCTGCATAATGAGCATTGGCAATCTCTTCGGTTACCTGCATAATTTTCATGCCTACGATCCGCAAGCCTTTTCTTTCATAGCGAGCGATGATTTCGCCGGCCAATCCTCTTTGTACACCATCGGGTTTAATCATTGCAAAAGTTCTTTCCATTTTCTTTTCTCCTTTTAATCTTTTATCCTAAGCAAGGTTTTTCTTGCTCAATAGCATTATTCTTTCTTTTCGCTCGGCTTTTCCTCTTCCTCGGGCAAATCACAGACGCAAGCAGTATCATCAGTCTGCTCTGTAGCTGCTTCTGCGGGCTGCTGAGCATTTTCTTTTGGCTCCTGCATAGTTTCTTCGGCGGTTTCTTCCTCAGAAGCTATTTTTCTTTTCTTTTTCTTCTTGAGTTCGCCGTTTTTCTGCTCTTCCAAAATTATTTCTTTCTGCCGGTCAACCTCTTCTAAAGAGCGACCTTCCATCAATGCCAGGAATTGTTCTTTTTCGATGACTTCGCGCTCTTTTAAGGTCTGTGCCAAGAGCTCCAATTTATCGCGGTTTTCGGTCAAAATTTCCACAGCTTTATTATAGCACTGATCAATAATGCGTTTAACTTCCTTATCGATAGAGTAAGCCACCGCTTCACTGTAATTGCGCTCTCTGCCCAAATCACGACCCAAGAATACTTGATCCTGATTTTCGCCGAAGGTAATCGGTCCCAATTCCTCGCTCATACCCCATTGAGTAATCATCTTGCGTACGGTCTTGGTAGCTCGCTCCAAGTCATTCTGCGCGCCGGTGCTGATTTCATTGAGCACGATTTGCTCAGCAACCCGACCGCCTAACATCATGGTAACTTCACTCATCAGGTGAGTTCTGGTCATATAATTACGATCCTCTACCGGCAAAAGCAGGGTATAGCCGCCGGCTCTGCCGCGGGGAATGATGGAAATTTTATGCACCGGATCGCACTGAGGCATTAAATGTCCTACTAAGGCGTGACCGGATTCGTGATAGGATACGATATCCTTTTCAAAATCGCTGATAACTGCCCGGTTTTTCTTTTCCGGTCCGGCGATAACTCTTTCGATAGATTGCTCTAACTGAGTCTGCCCGATTTTCTTTAAATTTAAACGGGCTGCCAATAATGCTGCCTCGTTAATAACATTGGCTAAATCCGCTCCGGTAAAGCCGGCTGTCTGCTGGGCGATAACCTTAAAATCAACATCCGATGCCAAAGGCTTATTGCGCCCATGCACTTTTAAGATTTCCTCTCTGCCTTTTACATCCGGTCTGTCAACGGTAATCTGTCTGTCAAAACGACCGGGGCGCAATAACGCCGGGTCTAAGATATCCGGACGGTTGGTAGCAGCGATAATGATAATGCCTTCATTAGCATTAAAGCCGTCCATCTCAACCAGCAACTGGTTCAAGGTTTGCTCTCTTTCATCGTGTCCGCCGCCTACGCCGGCACCTCTCTGACGACCTACGGCGTCAATTTCATCGATAAAGATGATGCAAGGTGAATTTTTCTTTGCCTGCTCAAACAAATCTCTGACTCTGGATGCACCGACACCAACAAACATTTCTACGAAATCGGAACCGCTGATGCTGAAAAATGCTACTCCTGCTTCACCGGCTACTGCTCTGGCAAGCAAGGTTTTACCGGTTCCGGGAGGTCCGTAAAGGAGCACGCCTTTAGGAATTTTTGCTCCCAAAGCGTTATATTTCTTAGGATCCTTCAAAAATTCGACGATTTCTTCCAATTCTTCTTTAACTTCATCAGCGCCTGCCACATCGGCAAAAGTTTTGCGATTTTTGTCATCAATAGTTACCCGCGCTTTGCTCTTGCTGAACTGCATGACTTTACCGCCGCCGCCCTGGCTTTGGCTCATGATGAAGAACAATAAGCCTACCATTAATAACAACGGCAGCACACTGCTCAATAAGCTCCACCAAACAGAGGGTGTCGGAGTTTCTTTTTGGATAACATTGACTCCTTTTTCAACCAGCTGATTAATCAAATCGCCGCTGTCCTTATTGATTGCCATCTCAAACTTTTTATTATCAACAGTCGTACCGCTGATAGTCTGATATTCCTCATAAGAAGTTATGACGACTTCTTTGATTTCGCCGTTTTCTACCCCATTGAGAAACTGGGTATAAGACTCACCGTACACCAGCTCTACCTGCGGCTGACCGGTCATGCCGCCGGCACTCATCCGCAAAAAGGATACAGCCAAAAGAACGATCAGGGCGTAGATGAGCAAGTTTTTTATAAACTTATTATTCAAACACTTCCACCATCCTTAATAAATAGTAATTCTCAATAAATGCTTTGAGTTTTATTTTAACACAAAGCAATATATTTTACAATTACTTTCACCAAAAAATATCTAAAATCCTGCCTTATTTTGTGTAAAAAGTAAAAACAACCATCGATTTTGTCTCTTTGGTAACCTTAAATTCTTCGCTTAGCGCCAATGAACCCAGGCAAAGAATTTTGCCGCCGCTTTCGATAATCGGCACGCTGCTGCGCAAAGCTGCCGGAATTTTTTTATCGATCAAAATATCCTTCACCTTTTTTTCGCCGCAGCCTAAAGGTCGCATCCGATCCCCGTTTAATCGGCTGCGGACGATAAGCGGCTCTCGCAGCTTGGCTTTATCCACCGCTATTTGATTGACCGCCAGCTTGAAATCACCGCCGGCACATTCCCGGCGGATTATCCGACCGAAAGGTAAAATTAATTCTTCCTGCCCTTCCGCCCAGCTCAAGCTAAAGCTTGTCTGCTCCTCTGCACTTTTTTTCCCAAAAATTAACCGGTCATACTGCTTGGAAAGCTGCCAATTATCGGGCAGGTGCATCGTTTTGTTCCCTTTTTCTTCGCCCGCCAGCTTAATAATCTGCTCAATCTGAGCAAAATCCAGTTTTTGCTCACCGCTTATTCTCTGCCAAAGAATCTGCAATAATCTTCGTTTGAGGCTGATAGGATAGGTGTGCCAAAAATTCAAATCCAAAACAGTGCCCTTTTCTTCCTCTTTTACACATTCCTCATATTTGGCGGCGCAAATTTGGGCAAAAAACTCCTCATCCTCCGCTGCCAGCTGTGCCAAATTAGCCAATGCCTGATCCAGCTTAGGATTATACTCCGCTCGCAGCTCGGGCAACAATTCCAGCCGCAGCTTATTTCTCAGGCAAACCGGCGCAAAGTTGCTTTCGTCCGTGCAGTAAGCAATCTTTTCTCGTGCGCAAATTTGCAGTATTTCTTCCTTAGTAAGCGCTAAAAGAGGACGAATAATTTTCCCCTGCTTCGCCGGCAGTGCCGCCAAACCACTGATGCCGCAGCCTTTGAGCAAATGCATCAGCACCGTTTCTGCCTGGTCGTTTAAATGATGCCCCAAGACCAGCTTATCTGCCGATATTTTCGCCGTTTCTGCGGCAAATATTCTATAGCGCACCTCATGACCGGCTGCTTCTAAGCTTAAATGGTGCTCTTTAGCATATTTATCCACATCTTCGTTGTACACCATGCAGGGAACAGACAGCTCTCGGCAGGTTTCTGCTACCATTTCGGCTTCCGCAGATGCAGATGGGCGCAGATTGTGATTGATATGTACTGCTGCAAGCTTTAGGTTGTATTTTTCTCTCAATCTATAAATGGCATTCAGGGCAAGCATGGAGTCTGCTCCTCCGGAAACAGCGACAATCACCGTTTCTTGAGGCTGAAGCAAGCCCATTTTTTCTATGTAGCTGTAAATCCTCTCCATTTTTCCCTCCATTTCAAAAAAGGAATAGGCAATTGCCTATTCCTTTTAAGCGCACAGCGTGCCTAAATTATTCAATAATGTCAGATACAACGCCGGAGCCAACTGTACGTCCGCCTTCACGAATTGCGAAACGCAAGCCTTTGTCCATTGCTACGGTTGTGATTAAGTCTACTTCCATTTTTACGTTGTCACCGGGCATTACCATCTCTACACCTTCCGGTAATTTGATTACGCCGGTTACGTCAGTTGTTCTGAAATAAAACTGCGGTCTGTAGCCATCAAAGAATGGTTTATGTCTGCCACCCTCTTCTTTGGTCAATACATATACTTCGCAATGGAATTTGGTATGAGGAGTAATACTGCCTGGTTTTGCCAATACTTGTCCTCTTTCGATTTCTTTTCTGTCTACACCGCGCAATAAGCAGCCGATGTTATCTCCTGCTTCTGCCATGTCTAACAATTTACGGAACATCTCTACACCGGTGCAGACGGTTTTCTTGGTCTCCGGTTTGATACCTACGATTTGTAATTCATCGCCTACTTTTACTGCGCCTCTCTCTACACGTCCGGTTGCTACTGTGCCGCGTCCGGTGATGGAGAATACATCCTCTACCGGCATCAAGAACGGTTTGTCGATGTCACGTACAGGAGTAGGAATGTACTCGTCTACTGCATTCATCAATTCAATGATTTTATCTGCCCATGGTCCGGTTGGGTCTTGCAATGCTTGGTAGCCGGATCCTCTGATTACCGGTACCTCATCGCCGGGGAATTCATATTCATTTAATAATTCTCTGATTTCCATCTCTACTAAATCTAACAACTCTTCGTCATCTACTAAGTCGCATTTGTTCATCCATACTACAATGTACGGTACACCTACTTGGCGAGCTAACAAAATGTGCTCACGAGTCTGCGGCATTGGACCGTCAGCTGCGGATACTACCAAGATTGCTCCGTCCATTTGTGCTGCACCGGTGATCATGTTCTTTACATAGTCAGCGTGACCGGGGCAGTCTACGTGTGCATAGTGACGTTTGTCGGTTTCATACTCTACGTGCGCGGTGTTAATGGTAATTCCACGCTCTTTTTCTTCCGGTGCTTTGTCAATTTCATCGAATTTGGTTGCGGTTGCTTGACCTCTCAATGCCAATACTGCGGTGATTGCTGCAGTAGTGGTGGTTTTACCATGGTCTACGTGACCGATTGTTCCAATGTTAACATGGGGTTTTGTACGTTCAAATTTTTGTTTTGCCATTTTTTATACTCCTCCTAAAAATAGTCATCTGAGCAAACAAGCTTTATATACCCATACAGCCTATATTGTAACCTATTTATAAGACGCTGTCAATGGTTTTTATACTTCTTTAACTTATTTTTACCAACTTTTTTTCTCAATATCTTAACAAAAAACGACTGTCCGAATAAGGACAGCCGTTTTAAATCAAGGTTTCATTATTTATCCAAAGTCATCATTTGACGGCAGCGCTCTGCTACTTCATCGGGAGTGATGTTTTTGTTTTGCGCCACACCGCTGTCAATAGCGGCCTGAGCTACAGCCTTAGCTACAGCCGGAGCAACAGTCGGGTCTAATGCCGAAGGAATTACAAATTCCGGAGACAATTTATCGCCTACCTTGTCAGCCAAAGCATAAACGGCAGCAACTTTCATCTCTTCATTAATATCGGTGGCTCTGACATCTAAAGCACCGCGGAAGATGCCGGGGAATGCCAAGACGTTGTTAACTTGGTTCGGGAAGTCGCTTCTTCCGGTGCAAACAACAGCTGCACCGGCAGCTTTGGCTTCATCAGGCATAATTTCCGGAGTCGGATTAGCCATAGCCATGATAATAGGATCTTTAGCCATGGTTTTAACCATTTCGCCGGTCAGTACGCCGGGAGCAGATACGCCGATAAAGACATCAGCACCTACGATAACATCAGCCAAAGAGCCAGCCTTTTTCTCCAAATTGGTTTTCTTAGCAATTTCTTCTTTAGCAAAGTTTAAGCCATCACGACCCTCGTAAATAGCACCTTTGCGGTCAACCAAAATAGCGTTGTGAATGCCCATGCTCAAGAGCAATTTAACAATAGCGATAGCAGCCGCACCGGCACCGTTGATAACAACTCTAACTGAGCCTAAATCCTTGCCTACAATGCGGCAGGCATTAGCTACAGCTGCCATGGTGATGATTGCTGTGCCATGCTGGTCGTCATGGAAGATAGGAATATTGGTGCATTCTTTCAACTTTCTTTCAATCTCAAAGCAGCGAGGAGCGGCAATATCTTCTAAGTTAACGCCGCCAAAAGTAGGCTCTAATAATTTTACTACTTTTACAATCTCATCAACATCTTTAGTGCCTACGCAAATAGGAAAAGCATCTACACCGGCAAATGTTTTAAATAATACTGCTTTGCCTTCCATAACAGGCATACCTGCCTCAGGTCCGATATCACCCAAACCCAAAACTGCAGTACCGTCAGTTACTACAGCAACAAAATTGCCTTTGTTGGTGTAATCATAAACTTTTGTCACATCTTGATTGATTAAGCGGCAAGGCTCAGCCACGCCGGGGGTATAAGCTAATGTCATATCCCAAGCAGTTTTCAGCGGCACTTTGCACTCGACGGCTACTTTACCTCTATGCTCTGCGTGCAATTTTACTGCTTCTTCATTTGTGTTTGCCATTTTACTTTTCCTCCTCGGATTAATTAGTCTTGTTTATATTGGGCAATGCCCTGTTCAAAAAGATTGTTGCCTTCTGAGTCGATAGCGACAATGCAAGGCAAATCTTCTACAACCAAACGACGAACTGCTTCACTTTGGTATTCGGGATAAGCGATTACTTCTGCTTCTTTGACCGAATGAGAAATAGCCGCACCGGTTCCGCCGATAGCAACCATATATACGCAATTGTTTCTGAGCATTGCATCAACTACGCCTTTATCACGGGGTCCTTTGCCCAGCATGCCTTTTAAGCCTACTTTATCCATTAATACAGGGGCAAAAGCGTCCATACGGCTGCTGGTAGTAGGTCCAACTGAACCAATTGCCTGACCGGGTTTAGCAGGAGTAGGTCCAGCATAATAGATTAATTGACCGTTTAAATCAACAGGCAATTCCTCGCCGGCATTAAGCATATCGACAAATTTTTTATGAGCTTTGTCACGGGCAGTGTAAATCACGCCGGATAAAGCAACTTGGTCGCCGGCTTTTAAAGTGGAAACCACTTCATCAGTCAAAGGCATAGTAACTTTTTTTACTTGACTCATGATTACACCCTCCCTTATAAGATAACTTCTCTATGTCTTGCCGCATGGCAGTTTAAGTTAACAGCCACAGGCATGGTAGCGATATGAGTAGGATATTGCTCGATATGCACAGCCAATGCGGTAACTCTGCCGCCTAAACCTTGCGGTCCGATACCGGATTTATTGATTTTCTCCAGCAATTCTTCTTCTAATGCTGCATAGCGGGCATCGGGATTTTTGGAGCCGATTTCTCTTTTGAGCGCCTCTTTGGCTAATTCAGCGCATTTTTCCATGGTGCCGCCGATACCTACACCGACAATAATCGGCGGGCAAGGATTGCCTCCGGCAGTATTTACGGTATCAATGATGAATTGTTTTACCGCCTCTACTCCGGCAGTAGGTTTGAGCATTTTTAAAGCACCCATGTTTTCACTGCCTGCACCTTTGGGCACAACGGTGATTTTTAAATTTTCACCCTCAACTATCTCGGTATGGATAACGGCAGGAGTGTTATCGCCGGTATTAACCCGGTCAAAAACCGGATCAGCGCAAACGCTCTTGCGCAGATAGCCGTCATTATAGCCTTGACGTACGCCTTCATGAATAGCATCATTTATCGAACCGCCCACAATATGCACATCCTGACCGACTTCGACATAAACTACTGCCATACCGGTGTCCTGACACATTGCCTGCTCGGTATCTCTTGCCAAGACAGCATTATTGACGATTTGCTCTAAGCAATATTTGCCGAAAGGAGATTCCTCTTTTTCTAAAGATTTTCTTAAGCAGCTCTCCACATCTTTAGGCAAATCATAGCTTACTTTAATGCATAAATCCCTTACTGCTTGAGTGATTTGCTCAGTAGTGATTTCTTTCATCGTTTCTCCTCTTTTCTTTGCTAAATTAAGGTATATATCGTAGCGACATACACCTTAATTAAACATTATTTTACAAAGATCGATTTAATAGCATACCAGGTTACCTTTTGCTTCATTTTAGCCAAAGCACTGGTTAACGGAATTTCTTTGGGGCAAGTGCGAACACAGTTTTGGGAGTTGCCGCACTCAAACAAACCGCCGGGAGCCATCAAAGCTTCGTAACGGTCGCCGCGGAGCTGGCTGCCGGTCGGATGAAGATTGAACAACAATGCCTGACCTACAGCAGCAGGACCGATGAAATCGCCGTTTAAAGTATAGTTCGGGCAAGACTGTGCGCAGCAGCCGCAAGTCATGCAGCGGGAGAAGTCGTAACGGATAGCTTGGTTAGCTTCATAATCTTTAGGTCCAAAGCCCATGTCATAGATACCGTCGATATCAACCCAAGCCTTAACCTTAGTCAAAGCTTTAAACAAAGCACTGCGGTCAACCAACAAATCGCGAACGATCGGGAATTTGTTGAGCGGCTCTAAGGTGATCGGCTGGCTTAATTGGTCAACCAAAGCGGAGCAGGCTTGACGGGCTCTGCCGTTGATAACCATGGAGCAAGCACCGCAAACTTCCTCTAAGCAGTTGCTTTCATATACTACAGGAGTTACTTTTTCGCCTTTAGCATTGACCGGATTTAAAGCGATCATCTGCAAAAGGGAGATAACATTTAAGTTTTCTTTATAAGGAAGAGCAAATTCTTCCCAGTAAGACGGGCTGTTGGGTCCATCTTGTCTTTTTATTTTTAAAGTAATGGTACTCATACTCGAATCCTCCTAAAAAATTTATCCCTTGTTTTCAATTAGTGAGCTTTAGTGTAGTCACGTTTTACCGGAGTAACAATAGAAACATCTACCGGATCATAAGAGAATACCGGTCCATCGGGAGTCCATTTTGCTTTAGTAGTCTTCAGCCAATTCTCATCGTCACGCTCTGGGAATTCCGGTTTGTAATGGGCACCACGGCTTTCATTACGATTCAAGGCGCCTAAAACGATAACTCTTGCCAACTCAAGCATATCCCACAGACGTCTGGTGAAATGTACTTCTTGGTTAGCCCATTGGGATTTATCGCAAACATTAATGTTTTTATAGCGCTCCATCAAATCTAAGATCATCTTGTCAGCCATTTGCAGCTCATCATTGCGGCGAACAACGCTGACATATTTGGTCATTATATCGCCCAATTCCACATGAATCTGATGGGGATTTTCCGTACCATTCATCGCATAAATCTTAGCGATTTCGCCTTTTTGACGTTCTAATTCTTTGGTGTAAACTTCTTCCGGAGCTACGGCATTGCCGTTTTCTTTCATATATTTATTGATATAAGGAGCGGAGTCCATGCCGGAGAATACTGCGGACAACAAGGAGTTAGCGCCTAAGCGGTTAGCTCCGTGATATTCATAGTCACATTCGCCGATAGCAAACAAGCCGGGGATGGAGGTCATATGCTCATAGTCAACCCACAAGCCGCCCATGGTATAATGCATGCCGGGGAATACTTTCATGGGGAACTTACGAGGATCTACGCCTTTGAATTTCTCATAAATTTCCATGATACCGCCCAATTTTTTATCCAAAACTTCAGCCGGAATATGGGAAATATCCAAGTAAACTTCGTTTTTGCCGTCAATGCCTAAGCCTTGGTTGACACAAACATCGAAAATTTCTCTGGTGGCGATATCACGAGGAACTAAGTTGCCGTAAGCAGGATATTTTTCTTCTAAGAAGTACCATGGTTTGCCGTCTTTGTAAGTCCAAACACGACCGCCTTCACCACGGGCAGATTCACTCATCAAGCGCAGTTTGTCATCACCGGGAATTGCGGTAGGGTGAATTTGGACAAATTCGCCATTAGCATAAATAGCGCCTTGCAAATAGCAGCTTGCTTGAGCAGAACCGGTATTGATAACGGAGTTGGTGCTCTTATTGTAAACCATACCGATACCGCCGGTTGCCATAACTACGGTGTCACCTTTGAATACCCGAATTTCCATAGTATTTAACTCTTGAGCGGTACAACCAACACAGCGACCTTCCTCATTCATAATAATGGAGAGGAAATCCCAGCCTTCATATTTGGTTACTTTGCCTTCTGCTTCCAAACGGCGAACTTGCTCGTCCAAAGCATACAATAATTGCTGACCGGTAGTAGCACCGGCAAAGGCAGTACGGGCAAACAAAGCGCCGCCGAAACGACGGAAGTCCAAATTTCCTTCGGGAGTACGGTTAAATGGTACGCCCATGCGGTCAAACATTTGAATAATACCCGGTGCCGCATCGCACATTTTTTTAACCGGCACTTGGTTGGCCAAAAAGTCACCGCCGTAAACACTGTCATAAAAATGTTGGTAGGTAGAGTCGCCTTCGTGTTTAATATCTAAGGCGCCGTTGATACCGCCTTGGGCACATACGGAGTGAGAACGTTTTACCGGTACTAACGAGAGTAAATCAACGGTTGTGCCCGGAGTTTCTGTGGCTTTGATAGCGCACATCAAACCAGCCAAACCGCCGCCAACGATTACTATTTTATTGGACATTTTAAATCCTCCTTAAATTATCTCAATTTGTTCTGAATTCACCATCTATTAAAATCCGTTTATTTGCAAAATGAACAAATCTTTCAATACGCCATCGCTCAAGCCTAAAAAATTCATCATTACGAACAGCCAGAAAATCAACAAAATGATAAACAATACGATGCAAACATAGCCAAATACTTTTTGCGCTCTCATACCAACTAAAATACCCCAGTTGATAGCAAAGCCCCATAAACCGTTACATACATGGAAGGAAACACAGATCAAAGCGATTACATAGAAGATAGCGCTCCAAGTAGTGTTAAATTGAGCATTTAAACTAAGTATCATAGTTGCTGCACTGTGATCAGAGCCATATTTAATGGTTAAAACGTGATAAATCAAGAATGCAAAGATAACTACACCGCTGATTCTTTGCAAAAGAAACGCCCAGTTGCGGAAGTATGGGTAACGTCTCGGGTTGTTTCTGCCGGTTAAAACAATATACAAACCCATGCAGCCATGGAGAATTAACGGCAGGAAAATGATAACCAACTCAATGACGATCAGCCCCGGGATGGTAGCCATAGTGTTTATAAACTTATAGTAATACCCAGGACTTATCATAATTACAGCATTAGCTACCAAGTGAAACATTAAAAATACGCACAATGGCAAAAAGCCACTCAATGATTGGAGTTTACGCAATGCAAACTCTAACTTACTTTCCTTTTGACTCATAACACCTACTCCTTGTTGTCTCAAATTTTTCTAATTTTTTCTTAATCTTTTTAATGATTTGCGGCATCGCAAAAAGTTTGGGCCAAAGGCATCACCTTTCAAATTTAATCTATTGTTTAAGAGATACATACATTACATATAGTATATCATTATTCTCGCAAAATTCCTATATATTATATGCTATTTCTCTATTAAAATAACTATTGCAATCTAAAAAGGTTTTTTTATCACTGACCGCTCAATTATAAAATTTTATCATTATTAAATATTTATTTTCTTCTTTTCCCCATGAAAAAAGCGAAGCCTATCGTTTTTTGATAAACCTCGCTTTTTATTCAACCCAATTAGTCTCTGTCAATAGCATCTTTGATAGCGTCAACTACGTCTTCAACCTTGTCTTCGATTTTATCCATAGCCTCTTCTACTTTATCTGCTACCTCTTCAACCTTGTCTGCAATTTTTTCAGCAACGGTTTTTTGCGGTCTTTCGGTGGTTTCTTTGATGCTCAAGCTGATTTTTTTGTTTTCTAAATCCAAATCCAAAACTTTAGCCTGAACCTCTTGACCGATAGTTAAAGCATCTTCTACCTTTTCTACTCTGCTCCAGGAAATCTGAGAAATATGAACCAAACCATCAACACCATCAGCCAATTCCACAAATGCACCAAAGGAGGCGATGCGTACAACCTTACCGGTAACGATATTGCCGACAGCAAATTTTTCCGCAGCATCTTCCCAAGGATTAGCAATCAATTTCTTCAAGCTTAAAGAAATTTTCTCATTTTCTTTGTCAACGCTCAAAACATAAACTTCTACTTCCTGACCTACCTTTACAACATCGCCCGGTCTTCTTACACGACCCCAGCCCATTTCGGAGATATGGAGTAAGCCGTCAACTCCGCCTAAATCAATAAATGCACCGAAGTTGGACAATCTTCTGACAGTACCTTTTACAGTTTGACCTTCTTCGATTTCATTCCAGAATTTTTCTTTCAAAGCTTTTTCTTCTTCTTCAACTACTGCCCGGCGGGACAGGATAACTTTTCTGTCTTCCGGTTTGTATTCTACGATTTTGAATTTCAAGGTTTGTCCTACAAAGCTGTTGATATCTTCGATATATTTGGTGTCTAACAAAGATGCCGGTACAAAGCCGCGAACACCGATATTAACGATAACGCCGCCTTTGACAGCTTCAGTTACCTTTGCTTCGATGATATTGCCCTGCTCAAAATCTTCAGCCAGCTTATTGATAGCCAATTGTTGGTCTACTCTCTTTTTGGACAATACCATGTTGCCCTCTTTGTTTTCCATGCGGATAACCATTACCTGAACTTCGTCGCCGACATTAACTTCGTCATTGCCTAATTCTTTAGCAGGAATTACACCTTCGGACTTGCCTCCTATATCAACCAGTACTTCGTCATTGTTAACTTTAACAACTACACCGGTAACGATTTCATGCAATTCAACCGGTTTGATGCTGGCTCCTTCTTGTTCTAAACATTCTTCCATCGTCATTAATTCTTCATTCATCTTGTCAATAACCTCCCTAATAATCCAGTCAGGTGTTGAGGCCCCTGCTGTGATGCCTATCTTAACCGCATTATACATCTGCGGTGTTAAATCTTGAGCTGATTCTACATGGTACGTTTTGGTCTGCTTTTCGCATAAGCTCACCAGCTTTTGCGTATTGGCGCTGTTTTTGCCGCCGATAACGATCATGATATCGACCTTTTTTGCCAAATCCAACGCATCATTTTGCCTCTCCTGGGTAGCAGAGCAAATGGTATTGTAAACTTGCAAATGTCCCGCCGACTCCCGCAAAACCTGTGCCGCTTTTTCAAACTTCGCCACATTTTCCGTCGTCTGTGAAACCAAGCTTACATTTTTACCCTTTAACTGGTTTAAATCCAATTCATCTATCTCAGTAAAAGCAATGCTGTTTTCTCCGGCCCAGCCCAATATTCCCATCACTTCCGGATGAGCTTTATTGCCTAAAATCAAGACCAAATCGCCATTTAAGCTTCTCTCATGGGCAATTTTTTGCACCTTGCGCACAAAAGGGCAAGTGCAGTCCAATATTTCCAATCCTCGTCTTTTAGCCTCGGCATAAACCTCCGGTGCTACACCATGAGTGCGGATCAAGACTTTGTTTTCCACAATATCTTGAAAGCTCTCCCGGCTGATAATGCCCATCTTGGAAAGCCTGTCTACCTCTTGCGGATTATGTATCAACGGTCCCAAGGTAGCCACCGGACCTAAGCCCTCTTTTATCAGCTCTTCCCCTTTTTGGATGGCAGTGCGTACACCAAAACAAAATCCCGAATGCGGAGCTACGAAAATAGCCACTCGGATCAACTCCTTATAGATATACTATTTCATTATACCTAATTATTTCGAGAAAATAAACCCTTATTTTCAATAATTAATAAAATATTTTTTATCACATCATCAATACTCATTTCGCTTGTATCTATAACCACAGCATCATCTGCCTGTTTTAACGGTGAATGCTCTCTGGTGCTGTCTTGCTTATCCCTTTTTGCCAAATCTTCCATTACCGTAGCCAGATCGCTTTTAATGCCTTTTTGCGCCAAATCCAAAAGTCTTCTTTGAGCTCTCGATTCCAGCGAAGCAGTCAAAAATATTTTGACCTGTGCCTCGGGCAAGACTACTGTGCCAATATCTCTGCCATCCATAATAACCCCGCGGCTTCCGGCAATTTGCTGCTGCTTGTGTACTAATATTTTCCGCACTTTTGCATTGCTCGATACTTTAGAAGTAAGCTCGGAGATTTCCGGGGTGCGAATCACCGCTGAAACATTTTCTCCGTTTAAAAATATCTGTTTGCCGCTTTCATCAAAATTAAGCTCCATTTGCTCTAAAAGTTCATCCATCTTTTTTTCGTCATCTAAAGCATTATTTTGCTTTAAATAGTAAGCGCAAGCCCTATACATGGCACCGGTATCTAAATATAACAAATCCAATTTATCGGCAATCATTTTAGCAATAGTGCTTTTACCGGCTCCCGCCGGACCGTCGATAGCAATTTGCAATTGTCTTTCCATCTTTTCACCTCTTATTGCTTGATTGGCTTTTGCAGGCTAATCAAGTGCATTTTTTAATTTTTCTTTAGCCGATTGAACAGCCACCTTGTTCTGCCGCCTACATTAAATAACCTTAACCCCGCCAATCTAATCGGCTTTACTTCTTGTGGGAATAATATTTCTTTAATGCTTTTCATTTATTTCACCCTCTATTCAATATTCTCTTTTTGCGCCGCACTTAAGCCAGCCAAATAGCCGGTAGAAAAAGCCGCCTGCAAATTAAAACCGCCGGTTACCGCATCTACATCTAACAATTCGCCGACTATATAAAGATTAGGGCAGATTTTGCTCTCCATAGTTTTGGGCGATACTTCCTTAACATTCACTCCGCCGGCGGTCACTATGCCTTCCGCCAGTGGTCTAGTGCCGGTTAAAGTAAACCAATAGCCTTTGAGTAAGTCGATGATGACCTCTCTGTCCTCTTTGGTAAGCTGATTGGACAATTTATTATAAGGAATACCGCTGCGGTTGATAAAAGGCGCAATCAATAACTGAGGCATCAAAGCCCCCAGCAAATTTTTGTAGCTGCGCTTGGGCAGCTCTTTAATTTCTCTGAGCAGGCGTTCGTCCAGCTTTTCTCGCGATAATGCCGGTTTTAAATCAATATCGCCCATCAATTCTTCCTTATTTTTCTGCCAATAATCGCTTAAAATGCCGCTTGCCGTCAGCACCACCGGACCGCTCAAGCCAAAGTGAGTAAATAACAATTCGCCAAACTGACTGACTAAAAGCTTGCCCTTTTTATCATAGACGCTTAATTTCACATTGCGCAGGCTAAGTCCCTGCAGCTGGCTGATGTCACTTTCTTTCACTACTAAAGGTACCAATGCCGGACGGATATCCACTATCTTATGCCCTACACTTTTGGCAAATTTATAGCCATCGCCGCTGCTGCCGGTGCCGGGATAGCTAGCGCCGCCGGTAGCAATAATCACGCTGTCCGCCATAATCAGCTCGCCGTCATCGCACATTACTCCCAATAATTTGCCCTCTTGGCTTCGTAAGATGGTTTTAACCGCCTTATTAAATTTTACTTGCACATTCTTTTTTGCCATGCGTTTTACTAAAGCGTCAACAATATCCTGTGCATTGTCCGACTGGGGAAATACTCTGTCGCCTCTTTCCACCTTTAACGGCACTCCTGCTTCTTCAAAAAAGCGGTAGGTTTCCTCCGGCGTCAAACGGTTTAAAGGTGTATACATAAATTTGCCGTTATGGGCAAAGGATTTAATATGCTCTTCCAAAGCTTTGGCGCTGGTCACATTGCAGCGTCCTTTGCCGGTAATGCGAATTTTTTTGCCTGCCCGGTCATTTTTTTCTAAAACTAAAACCTCTGCTCCATTTTCCGCCGCCGCAATAGCCGCCATCATGCCGGAAGCTCCGGCACCGATTATCACAACTTTTTTCAACTCATTCTCTCCTAGTATCCCAATTCTTCTTCGATTATAATCACTGTCATATCTGTCAAACCCGGCTTGCGCTCCATGATGGAAGTGATGGCGCAAATACGGTCTTGGCTTTGGCAGTCCATGCATTTGCCGCTCTCGGCGCAGGGAGTTTTCTTTTGCAGGCGCTTAGCATTAAGCCCGCAGACATGATTTTTAATCCGCTCCATTGCCGCCTTTTCATCGGTCACAATCTTATTATATCCGGCAACGATTACGACCTTTTTCGGACCAAACATCATTGCCGCCAAACGATTGCCGTTGCCGTCGATATTAAATATTTTGCCGTCTGCGCTGATTGCATTGGCGCTGGCAAGGTATAAGTCGGCAAGCAGGCTTTTGCGCATAATATCCATTTTTTCTTCCGCATTAAGCTTCGGATCCCAATGATCGTAAACCTTTGCCCGGTGATTACGAGCCAACTGGGCTATTTCCAGCTGGCGCAAAGTCATTGAACCGCCCATGCCTACGCTGCCGTAGGGAATGATATATTCGGCAATCAAAGTTTTTGCCTCGTCCTGATTGCGGCACAGTCTGGCGTCAAAGCCATGCTTGCGCAAGTTTTCTATCGTTTGATTAAGCAGATTTTTATCCATAATTATCCTCCTCTGCCAAGTGTTTTTATCAAAAACCATTTTTTATTATAGCACAATATCTGCCGCTTTTATATAAAATTAATTTCTATTACCGATTAGTTTTTTATGGTGTTTTTTCTTTCTTATTAACTTTTTGCAAGCATACTCTTTTAATTATTTCAAATACTACCTTTGAGTAACAGCCTCATATTTTTTTAGAAAGGAGGATTTAGATGAAAAAACGTCTTCTTTTATTGACAGTTATTCTTATCTTGGGATTAACTGTGCTCACCGCCTGTTCAAGCGACGAGCAAAACGGCAACACCAATGACCAAAATCCCACTACCCAAAATTCCACTGACATGAATGGCACCAACGGCATGATGGACAACCAAACAACCAATAATTCTGCCAATGACACCCAAATGGGTCAAAATATGACCGATAATAATACCGCTAATGACGAAACCTACAATGAAAGCCGTTCTCAAGCCATTAACGATGCCATCAAATCCGAGGTTTCTCAAGCCAAAGACGTCTGGGTAATGGTTGTAGGCAACAGCGCCTATATTGCCTTGGATATCGACTCTCAGGATACTTCAGCCGAGGCCGGAGATCTTAAAGATCAGGTAGCCGAGATTGTCATGAATACTGACAGCCAAATCAGCGATGTCTATATTTCTGAGGATGCCGATTCCTTTACCAGAATTAAAGATACCTTTACTGATTTAACCAACGGTAAGCCGGTAAGCGGTCTGACCAGTGAAATAACCAATCTTTTCACTCGCATCACCCCTGAAAAAGTCAGCAGATAACTTCTCCTTTTAAAAAAAATGACCGTCAGATTTGTTCTGACGGTTGTTGCTTTTTTAGATGGATTTATTGATATATTTCTCATACTGTGCTATTAGCGGTAAATCAAAACCGTAGGTTAAATAGTTTTTGTCATGGCAGTCGCTGCTTAAAATAAGCCTGCCTTGATTTTTAGCAATTTCCTTAAGCCAATTTTCTGCCGGATAAGGTGCAGTGCGATAACCCCGAGCCATGGCGCCGGTGTTGATTTCCATGATTTTTCCCGCTTGCAGCAATTCTGCTAACGCACTCTGCGCTGCTTGTTTGTAGCGGGGGTGATTTTCATCAAAAAGGGGCGCTTGCTCCTGAAACTTACAAATCAAATCAAAATGCCCGACAAAGGCGCATTTGCTTTGTGCCATTAAAGCCACGGTCTGAAAATAGTCCTCCACCAGCCCGTAAATATCGCCCTGATAAAAATCGCGGGCAAAGCTTTTTAAATCCTCCGGCGATTCATCGATGCTTAAATATTCGCCGTTCTTTTTTACATAATGCACCGAAGCAATTACATAATCGTACTCAGCTGTGCTTTCCGGCGAATAAAAATCCTGCTCAATACCCAGATAAAGCTTGATTTTGCCCCGGTATTTTTCTTTTAATGCACGCACCTCTTTTTGATACTCCAAAGTATCCTTTAAGCTCATGCAGTAGCTTTGGTCAAAAGGGGTAAAGCTGTGCCCGCTGAAGCCCAAAGCATCCATGCCCATTGCCAAGGCTTGCTCCACCAATTCCTCCAAAGTATCCTTGCCGTCGCAGTAAACACTGTGGGTATGAAAATTAGTTTTACCGCCCATCAGGTCATCTTCTCCTGCTTAACTTTTTTATCGATGACATGGCGGGAGGCTAATTCGGCTTTAATTTCTTCCAAACTGATGCCCATCTCTGCCATCAAAACCAGCACATGGTAGGTTAAATCGGCAATTTCGTAGATGGTTTCTTTTTTATCGTCCGCTTTGGCGGCGATGATGACCTCGGTGGATTCTTCACCGATTTTTTTCAATATTTTATCGATACCTTTTTCAAAAAGATAGGTGGTATAAGAGCCTTCCTTTTTCTCTTCCTTGCGTCCTTTGATTAATTGCAGCAATTCGTCCAAGGAAAAATCATCTTCGGCATACACCACTCCCTCAAAGCAGGAGTTATTGCCCAAATGACAGGCAGGTCCGTCTTTTTTTACTGTCACCACCAAGGCATCCCGGTCGCAGTCGGGGGTGATGCCTACGATGTGCTGATAATTGCCGCTGGTTTCGCCTTTGAGCCACAGCTCATTTCGGGAACGGCTCCAAAAGCAGGTGAGCTCCTTTTCGATAGAAATAGCCAAGCTCTCTTTATTCATATAAGCCAAAGTCAATACTTCTTTATTTTCGGCATCAACCACAATCGCCGGTATTAATCCATGCTGATTGAATTTCAGGCTTTGGATAAACTCATCTTTATCAATATTAAGCATACTTTATCTCCTCACATTTATTCCGTTTAAAGCCAAGGTTTCTTTTAACTGCTCGATTTTCACTTCGCCGAAATGAAAGATTGACGCTGCCAATCCTGCATCTACTTTAGGCAGAGCTTTAAACAGCTCCACAAAATCTTCCACTCCCCCGGCGCCGCCGGAAGCGATAACCGGAACATTGACCGCCTCGGTAACCTTGGCTAACATAGACAAATCAAAGCCTTTTTTTACCCCGTCGGTATCAATCGAGTTTAAAACTACTTCACCGGCACCGTTATCCACACAATATTTGAGCCACTCAATCATTTCCAAGCCGGTGTTTTCTCTGCCGCCTTTGGCAAAGACTCGGTAAACACCGTCGACTAATTTGGCATCGCAGGAGATAACCACGCATTGGTCACCGTAGCGCTTAGCCGCTTCGCCGATAAGTTTCGGATTAGCGACCGCTCCTGAATTAACGCTTACCTTATCAGCGCCGCAGTTTAAGACCCGCTCAAAATCCTCCAATGATTTTATTCCTCCGCCCACTGTCAAGGGAATAAAGACCTCACGGGCAGTTTGGGTCAATATTTCGGTAAAAATGCCTCGTCCTTCGCTGGAGGCGGTAATATCATAAAAGACCAGCTCATCGGCTCCCGCCTGAGAATAATATTTGGCTAATTCCACAGGCGAATTAACATCGTTTAAATCGGAAAAGTTGACTCCCTTTACCACCCGTCCGTCCTTGACATCAAGGCAGGGAATTATTCTTTTGGTAATCATTATTGCTCCCCTCCCAATTTAACCGCTTCTTTTAAATCGATTTTGCCTTCGTAATAAGCTTTGCCGATAATAGCGCCATAAATATTAATTTCATTCAGTTGGCGAATATCTTCCAAAGTCGATACACCGCCGGAAGCGGTAAGGTTAATCGGATATTTTTCCTTTAAACGGCGGTAAAGTTCTACATTTGTCCCTTTCATCGCCCCGTCTTTGGAAATATCAGTGCAGATAACATATTTGACGCCGTAATCACACATCAGCGCAAAAAATTCGTCGGTGGTGTAAGCGGCAGTTTCCTTCCAGCCTTTGATGGCTACTCTGTCGTCCTTGATATCGATGCCTACGGCAATTTTCTCACCATATTTCTCCGCTGCCTCTTTGGCAAAGAGGGGATCTTCCACTGCTTTGGTACCCAGTATAACCCTATTTACACCCAATGCTAAATATTTATCGATAATCTCCATGCTGCGGATACCGCCGCCTAATTCGCAGAATAAACCGCTTGCTTGCACAATTTTGGCGATTGTTTCTAAATTCGCCGTATTTCCGTCTTTAGCGCCCTCTAAATCCACCAAGTGCAAGTATTTAGCGCCGCTTTGGGCAAATTTTTGGGCAAATATCCACGGCTCATTTGAGTAAACTTTCATTTGCTCATAATCGCCTTTATAAAGGCGCACCGCCTGCCCTTGATATAAATCTATCGCCGGAAATATTTTCATCGTTACTCTCCTATCTGGCAAAACGCCCGCAAAATATCTAAGCCGACATTGGAGCTTTTCTCCGGGTGAAACTGGCAGCCGTAAACATTATCCTTTGCTACCACTGCCGTCAGCGGCGTGCTGTAATCACAGACCGCCAAGAGGCTTTCTTCGCAGTTTTTCACATAGTAGGAATGGACAAAGTAAACGAAATCGCCGTTTTTAGTATATTTAAGCAAGGGATTGTCCTTTAATATCTCCAAAGCATTCCAGCCGATATGGGGGATTTTTAATGTTTTATCCGTTAAATCATCAATTATCGGCACTACTTCGCCCTTTAATAGTCCCAATCCCTCATATTCACCGTATTCATAGCTTTTTTCAAAAAGCATCTGCATGCCTAAGCAGATGCCCAATAAAGGCTTGCCTTTTTTGGCTTCGGCGATAATCACCTGATCCAAGCCGTTTTGAGCCAATTTTTCCCGGGCATCACGAAATGCCCCTACCCCAGGCAATACTATTTTGTCCGCTTGGCGAATATCTTCCGGCTCGCCGCTGACTTTTATCTCTGCCCCGATAGCCTCAAAGGAGCTTTTTAAGGAAAATAAATTTCCTACGCCGTAATCCACGATCACTATCATTACAATACCCCCTTGGTCGAAGGTATTTTGTCCTTTTGGCTCTCATCGATGGTGCAAGCCTCTTTTAAGGCTCGAGCCGCCGCCTTAAAAGTGCCCTCGATGATGTGGTGAGTATTCTCGCCGGCTAATAGCTGCAAATGCAAAGTAATCTTGCTTTCTCTGGTAAATGCAAGCCAAAATTCCTTGACTAATTCGGTATCAAAATCGCCGACCTTTGCCTGAGGCATGGGCAGCTGATAGCCTAATACTCCTCTGCCGGAGATATCCACCGCCGCTAAAACAAGGCTCTCGTCCATGGGCAGAATAATATGCCCGTAACGTTTGATACCTCGTTTTTCGCCCAATGCCGCTAAAAATGCCTGTCCTAAGGCAATGCCTATATCCTCTGCCGAGTGATGATAATCCACCCACACATCGCCCTCACAGGCAATATTTAAGCCAAAGCCGCCATGAGCGCTGAAAAGCTCCAGCATATGGTTTAAAAATCCCACTTGGGTTTTAATCTCCCCATTTATATTTTCGTCCAGATTTAAGCTCAGGCTGATTTTGGTTTCTTTGGTTGCTCTCTCTATCTGTGCTGTGCGCATTTATTTCACCTCGATTATTTCCCGGATTTTCGCTAAAAATACTGCCATTTCCTCCGCTGTGCCGATGGTAATGCGGTTGTAATCTTTAATTCTTTCGCCGCTTAAGTGGCGCACCAAGATACCCCGCTTCTTTAATTCCTGATAAATCTTTTCCCCGCTCATAGCGTTAGTTTTGGCAAAGATAAAATTGGTCTTAGAGTCAGTCACTTCAAAGCCCAATTTTTTAAGCTCACTGATGACATATTCTCTGGTTTCGATAATTTTTTGGCAGTTTGCCATATAGACAGCATTGTCCTCAAGCGCCGCAATGCCTAAAAGCTGAGTCAAAGAATTGACATTGTAAGGATTGGTGGAGTATTTAATTAAGTTTAAATCCTTGATTAACTCCTCATTGCCGATGCAAAAGCCCAAACGAGCCCCTGCCAAAGAGCGGGATTTGGAGAAGGTCATAGTTACCAAAAGATTAGCATATTTTTTGGTTAACTCCACCGCACTCTCCGCTCCGAAATCCACATAAGCTTCGTCAATCAAAACTACGCTCTCGGGGTTAGTTTGCACAATCTCCTCGATTTCTCCTAAGGATAAAGCCAAACCGGTCGGAGCATTGGGATTGGCAATGACGATAAATTTGTTTAACCCCAGATACTTTTTATAATCAATAGAAAAATCCTCTTTTAAAGGAATAATCGTTGCCTCAATCCCATATAAATCGGCGAACACTTGATAAAAACCGTAGGTAATATCGCTGAATACCGCGCCATTAGCGCCAAAGCACATAAAGGAAAAATTTAAAATGTCATCAGAGCCGTTGGCAGTGTAAACATTTTCTATGCCGACACCATAAAGAGCCGCCAGCTTTTCTCTGAGCACCCTGCACTCCGGATCGCCGTAAAGGCGCAGTCTTTCCACAGCCTCTTTGCTTGCGGCTTCTATTACCCTTGGAGAGGGCGGATAAGGTGATTCGTTGGTATTGAGCTTAATATATTTTTGGTCCTGGGGCTGTTCGCCGGGGACATAAGCCTTTAAGCTTTGATATTTAGCGTTTAAAAATTTGCTCATTATTCTTCCTCCTTCAAGCGCACCCGCACGCTTTGAGCATGAGCTCCCAAGCCTTCTTTATCGGCAAAATAAGCGATTTTTGCGCCGTCTGTTTGTAACGCTTCTTTGGTGTAGTAGGTATATTGTGTTTTTTTCGTAAAATCATCGACCGACAATGGGCTGGCAAAACGAGCCGTACCGCCGGTGGGCAAGGTGTGATTAGCACCGGCGAAATAATCGCCCACTGCCTCGGGGCAATATCTGCCTAAAAATACCGAACCAGCATGCTCTACTAAATCCAAATAATCAAAAGGATTGTCGGTGCAAATCTCCAAATGCTCCGGCGCCAGCTCGTTGGATACCTCCAATGCCTGCTCAATAGTTGCCGCCACAATGATTTTGCCGCCGTTATCGATAGCAAAGCGGGCAATTTCCGCTCTCGGCAAAAGGGGTATCTGCCGCTCTAATTCGGCCTGCACCGCTAAAGCCAATTTTTCGTCGGTGCAAACCAAGACCGCCTGCGCATATTTATCATGCTCCGCCTGCGAGAGCAAATCTGCCGCTAAATAGACGGGATTAGCTTTCTCATCGGCTACAATTAAAATTTCGCTGGGACCGGCAATCATATCGATCGCCACCTGCCCGTAAACTTGTTTTTTGGCTTCGGCTACATAAGCATTGCCGGGACCGACAATTTTATCCACTCTCGGCACGCTCTCGGTGCCGTAAGCCAAGGCGGCTACTGCCTGAGCACCGCCGATTTGAAATACTCGGTCTACTTGGGCGATTTTTGCCGCCGCTAAAATAACCGGATTGACCTTGCCGCCTGTGGGCGGAGTAACCATGATGATTTCCTCTACGCCGGCGATTTTGGCAGGAATAGCATTCATCAGCACGGTGGAGGGATAAGCCGCTGTGCCGCCGGGAACATAGATGCCGACCTTTTTTAAGGCCTGCACCTTTTGCCCGGTAACAATACCCCGGCGCTCGTTATAGATAAAGCCGCTTTTCACTTGATTTTGGTGAAAAACACGAATATTTTCCGCCGCTTCTTTGATGATTTCTCTAAACTTTTCGTCAACAGACTCATAAGCCTGATTGATTTCCTCCTCGCTTACTTCTAAAGCGGTAAGCTTGGCTTTGTCAAATTTCTCGCTGAACATATATAAGGCATTATCGCCGTTTTTTCGTACTTCAGCCACAATCTCCTGCACCTGATCCTCCACAGTGCTCATGGGAATTGTGCGCGCCAATATTTCCTCTCTGGCAATTTCATTCATCTTCAGTATCTTAATCATTTTTCCTGCTCCTTTGTGAGGATTTCATTTAAGCTCTGCAATAATGCCGCTATTTTTTCATCTTTAAACTTAAAGCCCGATTTATTGGCAATCAAACGGGCGGAAATAGGGATAATCGTTTCCACCACTTCCAGATTATTTTCCTTTAAGGTAGTGCCTGTTTCCACTATATCGACGATCACGTCGGACAAATTTAAAATGGGGGCGATTTCGATCGAGCCGTTTAATTTGATGATGTCGATATCCCGGCTTTTGGCTTTATAAAAATTCTCCGCTATATGAGGAAATTTAGTTGCCACTCTCAAGGTGCGCTGAGTATCCTCATGATAGCCTTTGGGCGCTGCTACACACATCCGGCAAATACCGACATTTAAATCCATCAGTTCATAAACATCGGGATCATACTCTAAAAGAATATCCTTGCCGGCAACTCCGATATCTGCCGCTCCTCTTTCGACATAAATCGGCACATCGGTGGGTTTTGCCCAAAAATAACGCACCTTGGTTTCTTCATTTTCAAAGATGAGCTTGCGGCTGCCGCTTAAAATCTCCGCACAGTCAAAGCCTGCTTGGGCAAACATAGCATACACCTTTTCGCCCAGTCTTCCTTTGGGCAGAGCGATATTTAAATAATTACTCATATTTCTTCGCCTCCCCATTCTTCATGGTGTAAACGGTGCGGTATTTTAGCTTGGCAGGAATATTTTTCTGCACTGAAACGCTTTCTTTATTTTGGGTAAAGTCCGCAATCGCTTTTAAAATATCCGCCGGATCGGTTGTTTCATCGTAGATTAAAAGCACATCGACATCATATTTTTCCTTTTCCTTTGCCAGATAATCCAGCTCATTTAAGCTGATGGCAAAGCCGATAGCACCGCAGTTTTTGCCCATTTTCTGCGCCAGCTGGTCATATCTGCCGCCGCTTAATATATGATGGGGCACGCCTTGGATAAAGCCTTGAAAGATGATGCCGTTATAATAGTTTAAATCATTCAGACAGGAAAAATCAAGGCGGATATTTTTGTCAATGCCTACGGTTGAAAGAATTTGGCAGATATTTTTCAACTCATCAATAGCCTCTGCCATCTTGGCATTTAAGGGCACAAATTGATTAACTACCTTTTGCCACTGACCGAAAGCAGTAATAAAGGTTAAAAGTGTCTTGCTGCCCTGGGCAAATATTTTTTCTCTTTGGCAAAAGGCCCGCATCTGCCCTTGGTTTTTGGCTTTAATATAGCCCAGCACCTCATCATAATCCCGCTTATCAATTTCGCAGGCTTCCATCGCCGCCAAAATCAAACCCATGTGGGAGATTTCCAAAACATAAGGCGCCCCGATTTTCTTTAAGCTCATCTCCGCCAAGCTCAATACTTCTACGGTATGGTACAAATCAATTTCGCCCACACACTCTAAGCCTGTTTGCAGTATTTCCTTAAAGCCGGCGCCCTTTTGCTGGCGGTAAACATTTTCATTATAGCAAATCTTCTGCACTTCGCTCAAATCATTGGGCAGGCTTTTAATGATTGACAAAGTCACGTCGGGTTTTAACGCCAGCAATGTGCCCTTATTGTCGGTGAAAGTAATCATATTTTCGCCGCCTAAAAATTCCTTGTTCTGCGCATAGAGGTCATAGGCTTCAAATTTGCTCATTTTAAACAGCTTGTAGCCGTATTTATTATATAATGCCCTGAGCTCAAAGCTCAGGCTTTCATCTCGTTTTAAGGCTTCGGTAATATCGCACATACCTGTCACTTCCTTTGGTTATTTTTTATTATGATAGCACTTTAATGTGCTAAAGTCAAGAAGTATTTTCACGATTTTACCTATTTTTTAATTTAAAGGAGAGCCTCGCTTTTAGCAATGCTCTCCTTTGATTTCTAATCTATTTTAAACAGCCTTCTGCCGTTTTCATAGGTTTGATTGATTATCTCCTCGGTAGTTGTTTCCCTTATTTCCGCCAGTTTTTCCGCTGCATGATAAACATATTTAGGGTGATTGCGCTTGCCGCGGTAAGGCACCGGTGTCATATAGGGGCAGTCCGTCTCGATCAAAAGCCTGTCCAGGGGCACTTTTTTAGCCACCTCAACGGTTTTTTTGGCGTTTTTAAAGGTCACCACGCCGCCTAAGCCGATGTAAAAATTCATGACCAAAACTTCGTCCAGCATTTCCGCACTGCCGGAGTAAGCATGAAATACTCCGCCGACTTCCTCGGCACCGCACGCCTTTAAAATATCCAATGTATCCCGGTGCGCTTCACGGTTGTGAATTATCAAAGGCAGTTTCAGCTCTTTAGCCAAGGCGATTTGCTTCTCAAACGCCACCTTCTGCACCTCTTTGGGCACGTCCCAATGATAATCCAAACCGACCTCGCCGATGGCTTTGTTTTTCTGATGCTTTGCCAGCTCGGCTATTGCTTTTAATGCCTCATCGCTGTATTTTAACGCTTCTTCGGGGTGAATACCTACAGCGGCGTAAAAGTTGGGAAACTGCTCGGCTAATGCCAAGGCTTCCCGAGAGCTGGGCACATCGCAGCCGATATTGATTACCAATTTTAATTCCGCCGCCTCTTTTAAAGCCTCTTCTTTATCCTCATCATAGGCGCTGTCCATCAAATGGGCATGGGTATCAAATAAATTCATCATATCACCTTAGCACACATTAGAACCACTGGGCACATCGCTGTAAACCTGCAATACTTCCAGCAAACTGTCATCGTCAGCCGCCGCAGTTAAAAGCATGCCGTGAGATTCGATGCCGCGGATTTTTTTCGGTTTTAAATTTGCTACCAAAACTAACTTTTTGCCCACCAGGCTTTGGGGATCATTATAAAATTCAGCGATGCCCGATAAGACCGTGCGGGTTTCTTCACCGACTTTTAAGGTGAATTTTAAAAGCTTATCGGCATCAGGCACTTTTTCGCAAGCCAAAACTTCCGCTACTCTTAAATCCAGCTTCGCAAAATCATCATAGGTGATTTCCGCTTTAGTTTCTTGTTTCGCTACTTCTTTCTTTTCCTCTTTAACTTCCGCTTTTGTTTCTGCCGGCAAATCCAAGGATTTAGGATCAATGCGGGGGAAGATAGCATCTTTTTTGGCTACTTTAGCACCCGCTTTGGTCAAGCCCCAAACCTCGCCGTCACACCAAGCGGCATTGGTCAAATCCATGCCGATTTGCTCCGACACTTTACCGCTTAACAAGGGCATAGCCGGAGAAGCCAGCACAGTGGCAATGCGGATAACCTCTAACAAATTATACAAAACAGTGCCTAAGCGCTCCTTTTGGCTCTCGTCTTTAGCCAAAACCCAAGGCGCAGTTTCATCGATATATTTATTGGCTCTGCCCACCAACTGCCAGATAGTGCTCAAAGCCTCGGAAAATGCCAGCTTATCAAAGGCTTCTGCCGCTTTCGGCGCTGTGGCTAAAGCCAACTCTTTTAATTCTTCGTCTAATTCGGTTGCTTGTCCAGCTTCAGGGATAATGCCGCCGAAATATTTATCCACCATCGCAACCGAGCGGCTGACCAGATTGCCGAAATCATTGGCTAAGTCGGTATTAATGCGTTTGACCAAAGCTTCTTCAGAATAAATGCCATCATTGCCGGTGATGATTTCTCTTAAGAGGAAATAGCGGATAGCATCAACGCCGTATTTGTCCAGCAATACATTAGGATCTACCACATTGCCCTTGGATTTGCTCATTTTGCCGCCGTCAAGCAAAACCCAGCCATGACCGAAAACCTGCTTAGGCAGAGGCACATCGGCAGCCATTAAAATGCAGGGCCAAATGATGCTGTGGAAACGGGCGATATCTTTGCCCACCAAATGAATATCCGCCGGCCAGAATTTTTGATACAAGCTGTCGTCGTCCGTACCATAGCCCAAGGCGGAAATATAGTTGGTCAAAGCATCAAACCAGACATAAATGACATGCTTGTCATCAATGGGCACCGGAATACCCCAGTCAAAGGTAGTGCGGGAAATGCACAAATCCTCCAAGCCCTGCTTGATGAAATTGATCATCTCATTGCGGCGGCTGACCGGCTGAATAAAGTCCGGATTATCTTCGATGTGTTTGAGCAAACGATCTTGATATTTGCTCATTTTAAAGAAATAGCTTTCTTCTTTGACCAATTCGGTAGCTCTGCCGCAGTCAGGGCAGTTTTTGCCGTCCACAAGCTGTCTTTCGGTAAAGAAAGTTTCGCAGGGAGTGCAGTAATAACCTTCATACTGGGATTTATAAATATCGCCCTTCTCATAAACCTTTTTAAAAATATCCTGCACCACTTTCATATGACGTTCTTCGGTAGTGCGGATAAAATCATCGTTAGAAATATATAATCTTTTCCACAAGCTTTTAAAACTCTCCACAATCGGATCGATATATTCAATCGGTTTTAAGCCTTTCTCCTGAGCAGCCCGCTGCAATTTTTGCCCATGCTCGTCACTGCCTGTTAAAAAGTATGTTTCATAGCCCTGCATGCGTTTATAGCGGGTCATGGTGTCCGCCATCACAGTGCAGTAAGCGTGTCCAATATGCAGTTTGGCGCTGGGATAATATATAGGTGTCGTAATGTAAAATGTTTTTTTCTCGGACATAATTAAACCTCCAGAAGGATTTTTCTTATTCTTTTTAGTATAAACAAATTTACCCGCTTGTGCAAGAGTTATGTGCAATTTTTTTGCTAAATTAGCATTTTTATTTTTTTGTACCAAAAATAGCCTCAGCAATTTGCTGAGGCTATTACAATGCAAGCTTATTTTTTCAGCGGATATTCTCTTAAATTAGGAAAAATCCGGCTGGAAAGCACAGCTGCTGTAAAAAGCACCACTGCGCCTAAAAGAATAGGCAGAAATACAAAGCTGTAATTGGCATGATTTAAAACCGAAACCATTGCCGTAGCTCCTCCCGGCGGATGAGTAGTTGCCGTCAGCATCATGGCAATGATAGCCAAGGTTACTGCCAAGGCAATGCTCCACCACGTTTCGCCAAAAAGCTGATAAATACTCACTCCCACTATTGCCGAAATCAAATGTCCGCCAAAAAGATTGCGGGGCTGAGCCAAGGGCGAAGTCGGTGCCCCGAATAACAGCACCGCACTGGCGCCGAAAGATGCCACTAAAGTAGACCAATTTTGCACATTTGCGCCGTAAGCGAGCAACCCTATGCTGCAAAAACTGCCGACAAAGGTCATAATTATTATTCTAAAATCAATCGGAGTGAAAATATTTATCTTCTTCATCAATCAAGCCTTCTTTCTGTGATTCAAACTACCTTTAAGCCATAATCTCTGCTAAATCTTCTTCTGCGGTTTTAATAGAGGCGATATTAAAGTTTTCTACCAAAAATCCTAAAATGTTAGGCGAGACAAATGCCGGCAGGCTGGGTCCTAATTTAATATTTTTTACGCCTAAAGCCAAAAGCGTTAACAAAATAGCTACTGCTTTTTGCTCATACCAGCCTAAAACTAAGGATAAGGGCAAATCATTGACCTCACACTCAAAAGCCTCTGCCAAGGCAATGGCAATCTGCAAAGCGCCGTAAGCATCATTGCACTGCCCTAAGTCAATCAAGCGGGGCAGTCCGGCAACGGTGCCGATTTCCAAATCATTGAAGCGATATTTTAAGCAGCCCAGGGTTAAAATAATACTATCGCTCGGCGCTTTTTTGACTAATTCGGTATAATATTCCCGCTCTTTTTTGTTACCGTCACAGCCGCCTACTAAAATAAAGCGTTTGATGGCGCCGCTTTTTACGCCGTTAATGATAGGCTCTGCCAAGGATAAGACAGTGCGGTAATTAAAGCCGGTAGTTAGTTTTTCGCCGCCGTTAGAGCCTTTAAAGGCGGTATCCTCACTATAGCCGCCTAATTCCAATGCTCTCTCGATTAAAGGCGTAAAATCTTTATCCTCGCCGATATGGGTGATATGCGGAAACTGTACTACGCCGGTAGTAAAAATATTGTCCCGATAACTGGGTGTTGGCGGCATGAGACAGTTGGTGGTAAACAAAAATACGCCGGGGATATTGGCAAATTCCTTCTGCTGGTTGCACCAAGCTGTGCCGAAGTGCCCTTGGAAGTGGGGATATTCTTTAAGCTTGGGATAACCATGCGCCGGAATCATTTCGCCATGGGTGTAGATATTGATGCCTTTATCCTTGGTCTGCTCCAAAACCATTTCCAAATCTTTTAAGTCATGACCGCTGACGACGATAAAGGGTCCTTTTTTAATAGTTAAACTAACCTCTTCAGGTGTAGGCACGCCGTAGCTTTCGGTATTGGCTTTGTCCAAAAGCGCCATGCATTTGTAATTGACCTTACCTAATTCCATGGCAATATTAACTAATTCTTCTGCGGTAATCTCTAGCTGGGAAACCTGCTGTAAAGCAGTAAAGAAGAAATGATCCACTTCTTGGTCATAATAATTCAAAATTGCCGCATGATAAGCATAAGCCGCCATGCCTTTCAGCCCAAAGATAATGAGGGATTTTAAGGAGCGGATATCCTCATCAGCGCCCCATAAGGCTAACGGAGTATCATCTAACGGGCAAATCAGCTTTGCTTGGGGATCGATCTCCTCCGCACAGGCTAAAACCTGGTCGATAAGCTCCTGCAAGGATTTTTCATCAAAATTGACGTTAGTCAAAGTGGCAAATAAGCCTTCCCGCATCAAAGCAGCGCTTTTGGGAGTGATGTCTTCTTTTTTAACACAAACATTAGCCAAGAAAATCAAGGCTTTGATCAAGCTGTCCTGTTTGTTGGCGCATTGGGCGCTTTTGCCGCAGACGCCGGCTTTGGTGCAGCCTTTGCCGTTTAAGGTCTGCTCGCATTGGAAGCAAAACATCTCAGGGGTATTAGTTGCAGTTTGGGTCATGATATTTTCCTCCTTAAATATTCTAAACTTTTTAATTTTAGCTTTTTCTTTACTTCACGAATGCATTGTACTATAATAAAATTAAAAAGTTTGTTGTTTTTACCACAAAAGGAGAATGCTTATGAAAAATTTTTTGCCCCTAATCAGCCAAAGCCCCCTATTTGCCAATGTTTCTCCCGATGCTCTGCCCGCTATGCTCAACTGTATCCACGCTCACCGCAAAAATTTTGCCAAAGGTCAGTTTATCTACCCGCCTAAGGAAAACATCAGCGAATTAGCCTTAGTCTTAACAGGCAGTGTCCTTTTAAGCAACGAGGATTTTTTCGGCAATAAAAATGTGCTGGATAAGATTCTCCCCGGCGAACTCTGCGGCGAAGCCTACGCCGCCTTGAATCTCGCTCCGCAGATGAGCGTACAGGCTGGCGAGGAGAGTGAGATTCTCCTTATTCCCATCAAAAAACTCACCACCGTCTGCACCAATGCCTGCAATAATCACGCCGTATTAATCCAAAATTTGCTTAAAATTTTAGCCAACCGCAATCAGCAGCTGGTGACTAAGTTTTCCCACATCTCCAAACGCTCTACCCGGGAGAAACTGCTCTCCTATCTTTATCTGCAATCCCGCTTGCAGGGCAGCAATACCTTTACTATTCCTTTTAACCGCCAGGAATTAGCGGATTATCTGTTTGTTGAGCGCAGTGCCATGAGCCACGAGCTGAGCAAGCTTCGTGACGAAGGCTTGTTGGACTACCACCGCAGCAGCTTCAAGCTTTTCTTTAAAGAAAGCGATAAATTATCTTAAAAATTTTTTTCTCAAAAAGTAGTGACTATTGGCTTATTTTAGGTTACAATAAAAGAAATATCTTTATTATTCCAAGGAGGCTTTTTGATGCGTGCGGTAGTAAGCGCTTACGGCAAGATTAATTTATTTTTAGATGTATTAGGCAAACGGGAGGACGGCTTTCACGAGGTCAAAATGGTCATGCAGTCCATCAAGCTGGCGGATTACATTTCCCTCATGCCTTGGAAGGAAAATATCCTCCTTTGCTCCAGCAAGTTTCTGCCTACCAATAAAAATAACCTCGCCCTGCAAGCGCTGGTTTTAATGCAGAACAATTTTTCCCAAGTGCCGAAGGTGCGCATCAATTTAGAAAAGCATCTGCCGGTGGCAGCCGGTTTAGCCGGCGGCTCCAGCGATGCGGCCGCTGTTATCTCAGGGATTAATGAGCTTTTTAAGCTGCAGCTCTCTTTAGCCGACTTGCAAGGCTTAGGCGCCCAAATCGGCAGTGATGTGCCCTTTTGCTTAACTGCTCCCACCGCTTTAGCCAGCGGGCGCGGGGAAATAATTACCCCCTTAGAGGATTTGCCGCCTATGTATGTAGTTTTGGCTAAACCCCAAACAGGCGCCGCTACTGCTCAGGTATATAAAAACCTTACGCCGGCGGATTACGCCTCTCACCCTTCTTTGGATGATTATTTAACCTTTATCAAAAACAAAGACCGTCAGGCTTTAAAGGAAAATATCTATAATGTCTTAGAGAAATCCACTTTCCGCCTGATACCTAAGCTGGAAAAAATGAAAGAGCAATTCATCGCCTTAGGTGCGCCCTATACTTTAATGAGCGGCAGCGGTACGACTTTGTTTAGCTTATTTGATGATGCCGAAGAAGCCTTCGCCTTTTACCGTAAAATCAAAAATCGCTGTAAAACTTCATTTTTTACCGAAACACTGACCACCGCAGCCATCAACGAAAGGGTGAAAATTTATGAAGACTAAGGAAGCTCCGTTAGCTCCCATCGCCTTGGACAGCTACCGGCCGTTAAGGGATTTAGTCTTTGAAAGCTTAAAGGACGCTATTTTAACCCAAACTCTGCCGCCAGGCAAGCGTTTGTTGGAAAACGAATTAGCCGAAAGTTTAGGCGTCAGCCGCACTCCGGTTAGAGAAGCGATCCGCCGCTTGGAACAGGAAGGCTTGGTCGCCATGATTCCCCGCAAAGGAGCTTATGTTTCCGGCATCTCTCTAAAGGATATTCAGGAGGTCTATGAAATCAGAGCCGCCTTGGAAATGCTGGCGTTAGAATTAGCGGCTAAATACATTACCGATGAAGAAATAGCCGAATTAGAGCACCAGGTGCGCCAAGAAGAAGCCATGACCGAAGCCAATCGTCTAAACGAAATTATCTTCATCGACAGCTCCTTTCATGATTTAATCTACCAATATGCCCGCAACAGCCGCCTCACCCAATTTGTCGAAATTTTGCAGGAGCAGTTCAAACGCTTCCGCTTTCTGCCTTTAGGCAGCGGCTCCCGCAGTCATACTGCCTTGGCGGAGCACGAGCAAATGGTAGAAGCTCTGAGAGCCCACGACAGCATCTTGGCGGCAAAGCTGGCCAGAGAGCATATTGCCAATGCTCAGGATGCGTTAATTTCCGCTTTAACTGCCAATGGACTTATTGGCAATGATTCTATTATAGATTGAGGTGTTTAAATATGAATACTACTGCTATCGTCTTAGCAGCCGGTCAAGGCACACGCATGAAATCAGATTTGCCCAAAGTCCTGCACAAAGCCAACGGCAAAAGCTTGATAGACCATGTCCTTGGAAATATTGCCGCCGCCGGCATTAGTGAACAAATCGTAATCTTAGGGCACAAAAGCGAGCAAATCGTTCAAAGCCTGCCCCAAAACTGCCTTATCGCTTACCAATACGAGCAAAAAGGCACCGGGCACGCCGTTATGCAAGCGGCTCCGTTATTGGAAAAAGCCCAAGGCGATGTCTTGGTTATCTGCGGAGATACTCCCTTAATTTCTCCCCGGACTCTGCAAAATTTACACGCCTTGCACCAAGAGAAAAAAGCTGCTGTTACCGTTTTAAGCGCTATCGCGCCTAATCCTTTCGGTTACGGGCGAATTATCCGGGATAATGAGCGGGTAATCGCTATTGTGGAGCAAAAAGATGCCACCGTAACAGAAGCCTTGATTAAAGAAATCAACGCCGGCACCTATTTCTTTGACCGCCAGTTTCTCTTGGAAAATCTGCCTAAGCTTAAAAATGACAATGCTCAAGGGGAATATTATCTGACCGATCTTTTAGCCTTGGCAGTCGAAGCTCATCTCCCCACTGCTGCTTTAATCGCTGACTTTGATGAAATTATGGGGGTCAACAATCGCTTGCAGTTAGCTATGGCACAAAAATATTTAACCCAAAGAAAGCTGGAGCAGCTGATGCTTGACGGTGTCACCATCATCAATCCGGACAACTGCTATGTCGAGGAGGACGTACAGGTGCTTAATGACACCATCCTTTGGCCCGGCACAGTTTTAAAAGGCAAAACCGTTATCGGCTCCGGCTGCGAGATCGGTCCCGAGGTAGAAGTTAACGACAGCACCATCGGCAATGAGTGCCATATCAAAAACACCGTCATCAACGAAAGTAAAATCGGCAATCTCTGCAATATCGGTCCTTTTGCCTATCTCCGTCCGGGCACAGTTTTAGCTGACAAGGTGAAAATCGGTGATTTTGTCGAAGTGAAGAAATCTACCATTGCTGAAGGCAGCAAGGTTCCCCATCTTTCCTATATCGGCGATGCCACCTTAGGCAAACGGGTCAATATCGGCTGCGGCACTATTACCTGCAATTACGACGGCAAAAATAAGTTTCCGACCACCATTGGCGACGATGCTTTTATCGGCAGCAACAGCAATCTGGTTGCTCCCATTACCATCTCCGAAGGTGCCTTCATCGCTGCCGGAGCAACTGTCACCGAAAATGTTCCGCCCTTTTCTTTAGCTATCAACCGTGCGCCCTTTGTCGTTAAAGAAGGCTGGGTCTTAAAAAAGAGGCAAAAAGAACAAAACCAATAAAATGCGCCTGTCTTGGCATTTTGCCTTTTAATTTTATAAAGAATATTTTAGGTAAAATGCCAAGTTTCATCTTGTAAAATTTTGCTTTTAGTTATATGATAGAGATAGATATATTTTTCTGTGGGAGGAACTATACTAATGAATAATCAAACTAATAATCTCAAAGTATTTACCTGCAATGCCAATCCTAAATTGGCAGAGGAAATTGCCAGCTATTTAGGCATCTCTTTAGGCAAATCTCATGTGCAAAATTTCAGCGACGGCGAAACCAACATTACCATCGACGAAAGCGTGCGCGGCTGTGATGTGTTTATCGTTCAGTCCACCTGCGCTCCGGTCAATGATCATTTGATGGAATTATTAATCATGATTGACGCTATGCGCAGAGCATCTGCCAGACGTATTACCGTAGTCATGCCTTATTACGGCTATGCCCGCCAGGACCGCAAATCCAGAGGCAGAGAGCCTATCACCGCTAAATTGGTCGCCAATTTAATCGTCCAAGCCGGTGCCAACCGCATCTTAACTATGGATCTGCATGCCCAGCAAATTCAGGGCTTTTTCGATATTCCGGTTGACCATTTAATGGCCATGCCCATTTTAGCTGATTATTACAGAGGATTAAATATTGAAGATTTAGTTGTTGTTTCTCCCGATATGGGCGGTGTCACCAGAGCCAGAAGCTTGGCTGAGAAACTGGGTGTGCCGTTGGCTATCATTGACAAGCGTCGTCCTATGCCTAATGTTTCGGAGATTATGAATATTATCGGCGATATTAACGGCAAAAATGTCATCATGATTGACGATATTATCGATACTGCCGGCACTATCTCCAACGGCGCCGCTGCTTTAGTAGAAAGAGGCGCAAAAAGCGTTTATGTTTCCTGCACTCATGCTATTTTGTCCGGTTCGGCTTATGAGCGTTTGGCAAAAGCTCCGATTAAAGAAATCGTTACCACCAATACTATTCCGGCTACAAGAGAATTTGACAAGCTGACAGTGCTTTCCGTAGCACCTTTGATGGGCGAAGCTATATTGCGCATTCACAATGATGATTCGGTCAGCGAAATGTTTAACTAATTTAATAAAAATACTTTTAAGCCTTCCTCCTTTGGGGAAGGCTTAGAGTTGTGAGGTGAAAAATATGCGCTTAATAGTAGGCTTAGGCAACCCCGGCGATAAATATACCAAAACCAAGCACAATGCCGGCTTTTGGGTTATTGATGAGCTGGTGCGCCGCAGCGAAAACGCGGTGGAAAAAAAACAGTGTCAAGCTGTTTTGATCCAATGCAGTATAAACGGTGAAAAGGTGCTTTTAGCTAAACCCCAAACCTTTATGAATCTAAGCGGTCATGCGGTAAGTGAGATAATCAATTATTACCACGACCGCCTGGACGATCTTTTGGTGATTCACGACGATTTGGATTTGCCGGTAGGCAAACTGCGTTTTAAAGCCGGCGGCTCTGCCGGCGGGCATAACGGTATCAAAAGCATCATCGCTCAGCTTAACTCCAACGATTTTGACCATTTAAAAATAGGTATCGGCAAAACAGGCAGTGCCGTTGATTACGTTTTAAGCCCTTTTTACGGCGAAGATTTAGAAAAGATCAACGCCGCCGTTATTAAAGCCGCCGACGGCGTGGAATGCTGGCTCAAAGAAGGCTTAGCCAAAGCGATGAATAAATTTAACTAACAGGCATATTTTTGTTTTTCCTGCATATATTTATCATGTATGGCTAATTTTAAAAAAATATTTTTCTCACAGTGGGGATCTTGATGATGCTCACTGGCTTTATTTGTGCTAAATCGAAAGATCAAAGCATCTTTGCTTTGTAAGGAGGAAATCATGAATTATTCTACTGATAGTTTCAGCGAGCTTTTAAGCGAGGATAAGGAACTGCTGCAAATCAAAAAAACTTTGGCAGAGCAAGGCAAAGTAGGCATCTACGGCTTGAACGAAGGACAAAGGGCGATGATTGAAGCCCAGTTGGTCAAAGGCAAAGATGCCCTTTTAATCTGTGAATCACCCAAACGCGCCAAAGCGCTCTGGGAGGACATGTCTCAGCTGGTAAAATCCGCCGAAAGCGTCTATTTCCCGGCTTTGGAGCTGATCCCCTTTGAAGTTTTGGGACAAAGCGGCGAATTGGAGCGCCAGCGCTTAAATGTGCTTGCCAAGCTTTTAAAGAAAAGCGAACCGCTAATCGTTGTTACCACCATCGATGCTTTGGGCAAGGTCTTATTGCCTAAGGAAATCATGCAAGATGCTTTGCGCAATTTGTCCTTAGGCGAGCGGGTTGATTTAGAGGAATTTAAAAATCATTTGGTCGAAATCGGCTATCAGGCAGTAAGCGTGGTTGAAGCTCCGGGAGAGTTTGCCTTCAGGGGCGGTATTATCGATATTTTTTCGCCTAATTATCAAAAGCCTCTGCGTGTTGAATTTTTTGACGACGAGGTGGATTCCCTGCGCTTTTTTGAAATAGCCGACCAGCGCTCCATTGACAAGGTCAAAAAGGCGGTTATTTTTCCGGCTAAGGAGTTCTTCCTCACCCCTGAAGCACGAGAACGGGGCACAAAAAACATTCGTCAAGCCTACGAGGAGCAATTAGCCAAATTAGCGCCTAAAAAAGATCCGGAAGCCACCCGCCGCCTGCAAAGCAAAATCGGTGAATTATTGGAGCGGCTTAATAATCATGCGGAAGTCGGATTAGAGCAATATAACGCCTATTTCTATCCCCAGGGCGCCTTTTTGGCAGATTATATGTCTTCCGATACTTTAATCTGCTTTGATGAAGCCAATCGTATCGAAGAAGCCTGGCAGCATTTGACCAAAGAGAGAGAGCAAACTCTGGCAGATTTACTGATTAAAGGGGCGGCTTTACCTTTACAAAGCCAGTTTTTCTTTGATACCATGACCCTTGGCGAGCATTTAAGCCAATTTAACAGGGCGAGCTTCTCCCTTTTGCCGAAAAACTCCCTCTTTTTGGATAGTGCCGCCCTTTTGTCGGTGGAGTGCAAGACTATTCCGCCCTTTTTCGGCAATGTCAATCTTTTAATAGACGAGCTGAAAAACTGGAAGCGGCAAAAATACCGCATTATCATCCTCCTCACTTCCGCTACCAAAGCCTTGAAACTCCAGCAAATGCTTAGTGAATACGACTTGAACTGTCCTTGGCAAGGGGACAAAGCCGTTCCTGTTGCCGGTGAAATCGTCAGTGCCTACGGCAATATCAGCCAAGGCGCTCAGTTTTTGCGCAGCAAATTGGTCATCATCACCGAAAATGAAATTTTCGAGCAGCAAAAGAAACGGGTCAATAAAAAGCTCTTTTCCGCCGAAGGAGAAAAAATCTCCAGCATTGATGAGCTCAATATCGGTGATTATGTGGTGCATCTGACTCATGGTATCGGTCGTTATTTAGGTATCCAAAAGCTCAAGGTGGATAATGTGGAAAAGGATTATTTGATCGTCAAATACTCCGGCGAAGACAAGCTTTATATTCCGGTGGAGCAATTTGACCTCTTGCAAAAATACTCTGCCGGCGAAGGCGCCACTCCTAAGGTCAATAAATTAGGCGGTGCCGAATGGTTAAAAACCAAAGCCAAAGTTAAAGCTTCGGTAGAGGAATTAGCGCAGAAGCTTTTAGAAATTTACGCCAAAAGAGAAACCATGGCAGGCTACGCCTTTTCGCCTGACGACCAATGGCAGCGGGAATTTGAAGATGCTTTCCCCTATGTCGAAACTGAGGATCAGCTTAAAGCTATTATCGATGTTAAAAAAGACATGACCTCGCCTAAGGTCATGGATCGCTTGATCTGCGGCGATGTCGGCTACGGCAAAACCGAAGTCGCTATCCGTGCCGCCTTTAAATGCGTCAACGACGGCAAGCAAGTGGCGGTTTTGGTGCCTACTACCGTTTTAGCTCAGCAGCATTACAATACCTTTTCCGAGCGTTTTGCTCCTTACGGTATCAAGGTTGAGCTTTTGAGCCGCTTCCGCAGCGCCAAGGAGCAAAAGGATATCATCAACCGTTTAGCCCATAATGATGTTGATATCATCATCGGCACCCACAAGCTGCTCAATAAATCGGTGCAGTTTTACGATTTAGGCTTGCTGGTCATCGATGAGGAGCAGCGTTTCGGTGTAACACATAAAGAAAAAATTAAAGCTCTGCGCTCCCAGGTAGATGTTTTAACTATGTCGGCTACGCCTATTCCCCGCACCTTGCATATGTCCTTGGTGGGCATCAGAGATATGAGCGTCATCGAAACTCCGCCGCAGGATCGTTATCCCATTCAAACCTATGTAGTGGAATATTCTCCCGAATTAATCGTCGATGCGATCCGCCGGGAATTAGGCCGAGGCGGGCAGGTTTTCTATGTGCACAATCGGGTCGAGGATATCGAATCCGTCGCCAGCACTTTAAGCCAATTAGTGCCGGAAGCGCGGATATTAATCGGTCACGGCAAGATGAAGGAGCATGAGCTGGAAAACGTCATGCTGGATTTCATCAATAAACAAGCCGATGTCCTTTTGTGCACCACCATTATCGAAACAGGCTTGGATATTGCCAATGCCAACACTTTAATCATTGACCATGCGGACAAAATGGGACTCTCCCAGCTTTATCAGCTCCGAGGACGGGTCGGTCGCAGCAATCGGGTCGCTTACGCTTATCTCACCTACCAAAAGGACAAAACCTTAAATACCGTTGCCGAAAAACGCCTTTCCGCGGTCAGGGAATACACCGAATTGGGCAGCGGCATTAAAATCGCTATGAAAGACTTGGAGATTCGCGGTGCCGGCAATTTATTAGGCGCCGAGCAGCACGGTCAGGTTTGTGCGGTAGGCTTTGATTTATACTGCAAGATGCTGGATGAAGCTATCCAGGAGCTGAAAGGCGAAAAGAAAGCCGCCAAAGAGCATACAGAAGTGGATTTGCAAATCAGCGCCTTTATTCCCGAATATTATATCCGCGATGCTCATTTAAAACTCTCCTTCTATCAGCGTATCCAAAATGCCACTGCCATCTCCCAGTTAGGCTTATTGTTTGATGAGCTGGTAGACCGTTTCGGTGATGTGCCGCAGGAAACACAAAATCTTCTAGCTATCGCTGAAATTAAGCTTTTAGCCCATGAAGCAGGCATTACCTCCATTAAGCAAAAAGCCGGTGTGGTCAGCATTCGTTTCTCAGCGGACACTGCCATTGAAATACCCAAGCTCTATGAACTAGCCAAGGAATACAAGCGCCGCATCAACTACACCAATGCTTCCGGTGAGCTTTTAGTCAAGGTGACTGTCGGCACTTTAGACCAAAAGGATTGTTTAGATTTAGTAAAAAGTGTCGTTTCCAAGCTGGTTAGTCTTGCGTCTTAAGCTTTTTTTCGCTATAATAATACCGCATGCCTTTTGGCTGATACCTATCTTTAAGGAGCGATTTTTATGAAAAAAGCTTTGGCTCTTGTTTTAATGATGCTCATTGTTTTTGCTCTCAGCGCTTGCGGAGATGAACAAAATACCGAAGCTAACAATGATACACTTTTGGTGACTGTTAATGGCACTGAGTATACTCAAGGGGAGTTTGATGAATATTTTAATCTTTTCTGCGCCGTCAACCAGCTGGAAAACAGCCAGGAAAACAAGGAATACTATGTGCAGGCTGGCTTGTTGGATGAATATATCTTTCAGCAGTTGATTTTGCAGGATGCCGAAAAGAAAGGACTTACCATTTCTATGGACGAAGCCTCGGAAATTATGCAGGAGGATATTACTAACTATTACGGTTCCGTCGACACCTATAAAGAACTTTACTTAGAGCCTATCGGCATTTCTTGGGATGAGTTAGTGAGATTTTATCGGGTGGGTTTAATCTATGACAATCTGATTTCCGAGCGTTTATCCCAAAAGGATATTGATTTGGAAGCCATCTACAACGAAAACCCTGCCAAATATCAAATGCCCGAGCAGGTTGAAGCCAGCCATATCTTAGTTGATGATCTGGATACCGCTAAAGATTTGATTGCGCAGTTAGACGCAGGAGCTGATTTCGCCGCTTTAGCCGAAGAATATTCCACCGATACCGCCTCAGCCGTAAACGGCGGCTATCTGGGTTATTTTACTGCCGGTCAAATGGTTGAAGAATTCTCTGATGCCGCCTTCTCTTTGCCGGTTGGCACTTACACTCCCGAACCGGTGCAAAGTCAATATGGCTATCACATCATCTATGTAACCGACCACACCCAAGCCCGCCAATTATCCTTTGAAGAAGCCCAAAGCTATGTCGTGCAGGATGTTTCCTACGAAGTTGAGGAAGAAATATATACCGAATTAATCAACGAAGCTCAAATAGTTTATCCTGAATAGTTTTTAACCATTGTCTTTTAGGCAATGGTTATTTTTAACCTCTCTTGACAAGCTTTTCCCTTTATTTTATAATAATTTTATTGAGCTTGAATATTTTGCTAACCAAACAGCGTTTCCGGCTAAAGAAACGCTTTTTTAATATTTGATCTTCTGGAGGTCTCATTATGAAAGATGGATTTATTAAAGTAGCCTGCGGCAGTATCGAGGTTCAAGTCTGCGGCATTAATCACAATAAAGAGCTGATCAAAAATCGCATGCTCCAAGCCCACGAAAGAAAGGTCAATCTTTTGGTTTTGCCCGAATTATGCCTCTCTTCTTACAGCGGCGGGGATTTATTTTATTCTCAGCTGCTTTTGGAGAAATCCCGGGAAGCCTTGCTGGAGTTAGCCCAATACAGCCAAAACTTATACCCCGTAACTATTGTCGGAGTGCCTTTAAAATATCAGGACAAGCTTTATAACTGCGCCGCTGTTTTATCGAAAGGAAAAATTTTAGGCATCGCCGCCAAAACCTATCTGCCCAATCACAGCGAATTTTATGAAATGCGCCAGTTTTCCTCCGCCCAAAATCTGCCGGATAAGGCTTTTATCAATCTTAACGGCGAAGAAATTCCCTTTGGCAGTAATTTAATTTTTGCCCACGAATCTTTAAGCGCTTATACCTTTGGCGTGGAAATCTGCGAAGACCTCTGGTCAGCAGAGCCTATCAGCGACCGCTTAGCCTTGCAAGGCGCGCACATCATCTTAAATCCTTCCGCTTCCGATGAGCTTATCGGCAAGGCTGACTACCGCCGCTTGTTAATTCAAAGCACCTCCGCCCGCCTTTTCGCCGGCTATGCTTATGCCAATGCTTCTTCCAGCGAGTCAACGCAGGATATGGTTTATTCCAGCCATCATTTAATCGCCCAAAACGGCACTCTTTTAGCGGAAAACAAGCCATTTAGCACAAACGAGCTATTAGTCGGCGATATTGATGTGCAGCTTTTGGCAGCAGAGCGGCATAAAAATACCTCCTTCCGCCCTCAAGCCGGCGGACGATTCATCACCTTTGCCCAAGAGATGCGGCAGACAGCTTTAGACACCCTGCCAGTGCCCAACCCCTTCGTGCCGCAGAATGAACGTATTTTGGGCGAGCGTGCCGCCGTCATCTTGGATATCCAGTCCCACGGCTTAGCCAAACGCTTAGCCCACACCCACGCTCAGACGGCAGTTATCGGCATTTCCGGCGGCATCGACAGCACCTTGGCTCTATTAGTCGCCGCCAGAGCCATGGCGTTATTAAACCGCCCCAACAGCGACATCGTCGCTGTCACCATGCCCTGCTTCGGCACTACCGCCCGCACCAAATCCAATGCCGTTAAACTCTGTGAGCAGCTGCAAACAACCTTATACACCGTGGATATTACCAAGGCGGTGCGCCAGCATTTTGCCGATATCGGTCACGACGAAAGCATTTTAAACGTCACCTATGAAAATTCTCAAGCCCGGGAGCGCACCCAGGTTTTAATGGATATCGCCAACAAAACTAACGGCTTAGTCATCGGCACCGGCGATTTGTCCGAATTAGCCTTAGGCTGGGCTACTTATAACGGCGATCATATGAGCATGTACGGCGTCAATGCTTCCATACCCAAAACCTTAGCCCGCTACATCATCGGCTACGAAGCCGCCCATGCCGAGAAAGCCTTGGCGGATATATTGCAGGATATTTTAGCCACTCCTGTTTCGCCGGAGCTTTTGCCCGTTGACGAAAAAGGCGAAATGAGCCAGAAAACTGAGGATTTGGTCGGTCCTTACGAGCTTCACGATTTCTTTTTATATCACCTCCTGCGCTTCGGCTTTACGCCAAGCAAGATTTATCGCTTAGCCTGCTTGGCTTATCCGCAGTACGATGCCAAGACTATTCTCCATTGGCTGGAAGTTTTCCACCGCCGCTTCTTTAATCAGCAGTTTAAACGCTCCTGCCTGCCGGACGGTCCCAAAGTCGGCTCGGTCAGCTTATCGCCCCGCGGTGATTGGCGCATGCCTTCTGATGCGGTCAGTGCGCTGTGGCTGGAGGAAATCCAAAATTTGCAAAAATCGCTGCAAAATTAAAGAAAAATTTTTAAAAAACCTCTTGACAACTTTTGCTCCTTGTGCTATTATTTGTACTAATTTAAAACACAAAGGCGTTGAGCGAAAAGAAGTAAGAGTCAGAAAGGCTTGCAGAGAGTCGTTGGTTGGTGAAAAACGATAGTTAGTATGATTCCCAAATACATTTCGTTAGCTGCACACCCAAAGCTTTGGCAAGTAGGCTGTGACGGGTACGACCGTTATATCGTGGAGGCAATGATGGTTGCCTGACGAGTTTTGTATCGCAAGGTACAATTAAAGCAAGGTGGTAACACGGTTTATAGCCGTCCCTGTAATCAGGGACGGTTTTTTTCGTTTATTTTAGAGCCCGGATCCACTCTAAAGCCTTGGTTTTAATGCTCCAAGCAGCCACTTTTCAATTTTTTGAAAGAGAGGTTTGAGAAATGTTTATCAAAAGTTTTGTTTTAGTTTTATTTTTCGCTGTCATGCTGGGGGTCGGCATTTACTGCCGCCGCAATGCCGGTGATGTACATGGTTTTGTATTGGGCTCCCGCTCCGTCGGTCCGTGGTTAACGGCTTTTGCTTACGGCACTTCCTACTTTTCCGCTGTTATTTTTGTCGGCTACGCCGGACAATTCGGCTGGAAATTCGGTGTCGCTTCCACCTGGATTGGCTTAGGCAACGCCTTTATCGGCTCCCTTTTAGCCTGGATAATCTTAGGCAGACGCACCCGCTTGATGACTCAGCATTTAGATTCGGCAACTATGCCCGATTTCTTCGGCAAACGCTTCAACTCTACCAAATTAAAAATTGCCGCATCCGTTATTATCTTTATCTTTCTTATTCCTTACACCGCCTCGCTATACAACGGTCTTTCCCGCTTGTTTGGCATGGCATTCAGCATTGACTACACCATCTGCATCATCATCATGGCTGTTTTAACGGCTATTTATGTCACCTGCGGCGGCTACATGGCTACTGCCATCAACGATTTTATCCAAGGCATCATCATGCTAGCCGGTATCGTCATCATCATCGCTGCCGTGCTTAATTTAAACGGCGGTTTCATGGGCTCCTTAAGCGCCTTAGCTCAAGTAAACGATCCCACTGTTTCCGATATTCCCGGCGTATTTGCCTCCTTCTTCGGACCGGATCCTTTCTCGCTTCTGGCGGTAGTTATTTTAACCTCCTTAGGCACTTGGGGCTTGCCGCAGATGGTACAGAAATTTTACGCTATTAAAAGCGAAAGCGACATCAGCAAAGGCACGGTTATTTCCACCTTTTTTGCCATCATCGTTGCCGGCGGCTGCTACTTTTTAGGCGGATTCGGCCGCTTGATGAGCGACAAGGTTGATATCGCCGCCAATGGCTACGACAGCATCATTCCCGCCATGCTGGAAGGCTTGCCCGATGTATTAATCGCCATCGTTATCGTTTTGGTTCTCTCCGCTTCCATGTCTACCTTATCCAGCTTGGTTTTGGCTTCCAGCTCCACTTTAACCTTGGATTTATTAAAAAATACCGTTGTTAAAGACATGGACGAAAAGAAACAGCTTTTCTTCATCCGTTTCTTTATCATCATCTTCATCGCTATTTCGGTAATTATCGCTATTTTGCAGTACAAAAGCAATGTCACCTTCATCGCTCAGCTAATGGGCATCTCCTGGGGTGCTTTAGCCGGTGCATTTTTAGCTCCGTTATTATACAGCTTATACTCCAAAAAGATTACCAAAGCAAGCGTTTGGTGCTGCTTTATCTTCAGCACAGCGGTGATGAGCGCCAATATTTTGTTTAACTCCTACTTCCCAGCGGTCATCCAATCCCCCATTAACTGCGGTGCCTTTGTCATGCTCGCCGGTCTAATCATCATTCCCTTAGTGAGCCTTATCAGCAAAAAGCAGGAACAAGACGTAATTGACGAAATGTTTGCCTGCTATGAACATAAGGTTTTGGTCAGCGCCAAAGATGCCTTGGGTGAAGAAATTCAATAAAAAAAGGACTTGAGCAATGTCTCAAGTCCTTTTTATTTTTTCAAGCAATATCTCTTTTTTATTTATCTCAGGCTCTTTCAGCACCAAAGCCAAAAGATATTCTAACCTTTTGCCTACTTCCTTGCCTTGATAGCCCAAATTTATCAAATCATTGCCTTTCACTGCCAACTGAGCCAAACTATAGCAATCGCCCCTTTGCAATATTTCCTCCAAGCGTTCCTCTATCTGATGAAAAAAGGCTACTACCTCCGCCAAAGTATCCTTCTGTGCTCCCAAATCCGCTTCTTTCACCTTTAAAAGATAGCGTAAGCTTTGAGCGCCGAATTTATTTAACGCCAGGCGAATACTGTAATCGTCCAAAAATATTTGATAATTATGCTCCGCTACCAGTCTGACTACTTCTCGGGAAGTCTTTTTATCATAATGCATCCGCTCCAGAAATTCCTCAGCAATTTCCGCCGAAGGAGCTTCATGATTAGGGAAACAATCACTGTCGCCATAGCAGCTTTCTAAGCAAAAGGGCTTGCCGATATCGTGCAAAAGCATTGTTAAGCGCAAGACCAGCTCCGGCTCAACTATTTCCACCGCCCGCACAGTATGCCCAAAGACATCGTAGCAATGAAAAGGATTATTTTGCGTAAAGCCATAGGTATGGCACATCTGCGGCAGAAAATAGCTGTAAAGCCCCAAATGGTACAAATCCTCCAAGCCTTGGCGGACATTGGGAGAAATGAGAATTTTATTGAGCTCAATCTGGATGCGCTCGGTAGCAATATTATTTAAAAGATGCCCGCATTTGCCAATAGCTTCTCTGGTTTTTTCCTCATAGCTAAATCCCAGCACACAGGCAAACCGCACCGCCCGCATGATACGCAAACCGTCCTCTTCGAAGCGTTTTTGCGCCTCACCGACTGCCCGCACTTTCTTTTGGGCTAAATCCTCCAAGCCGTCAAAGTAATCCACCAGACCTTTTTGTGGATTATAAGCCAAAGCATTGATAGTAAAATCCCGGCGGCTTAAATCCTCCTTGAGATTTGAAGTAAAATGCACTTCTTTGGGATGACGGTTATCCTCATATTCACCGTCAATACGGTAGGTGGTAATCTCAATAGGCATCCGGTTTATGATCACCGTCACCGTGCCGTGCTTTAAGCCGTTTAAAACCAAGCGGTACGCAGCAAAAATTTTCAGCATTTCCTCCGGCAGTGCCTCAGTGCAGATATCCCAATCCAAGGGCTCCTTGCCCAACACGCTGTCACGGACACAGCCGCCGACCAAATAGGCTTCATGACCATGTGCTTCCAATAACTCCAACGCCTTTTGGCATGGACTCGGAATATTTATCTTGATCTGCACCGCCCTCACCTCGCTTTAATTATTGCTCTGCTCCTTTTTCTTCTTTGCCAGCTCCCGCAATTTCTGCAAGCGGGCGTTTTTATCATTCTCCGGGGCAAAATTTGCGCCATGATTTTTATTTTTATCGTTAGTGGTGTGCCACTTGCTTTTATTGCGCGGAGTTTCATAGACATTATTGCCCATTTAACTCGCCTCCTAAAACATTTTATGCTTTTGGAAATATTTTATTTTCCACCCAAGCATTTAATTCCTCTAAGCCTTGTCCGTTTTCAGCGGAAAAAACGATTATTTCCTGCTTAGGGTCAGTATTTAAAGTAGTTTTAATCAATTTTAACTGCTTAAGCCATTGCCCCTTAGACACCTTATCCGCCTTGGTCGCCACCAAAAGAGTGGGCAAATTACGGCTCATAAGCCATTGGTACATGCTGACATCGTCCTTGGATGGTGCATGGCGGATATCGACAATCTGAATCACTCCCCGCACCTGCGGACAGCTGTTCAAATAAGTTTCGATAAACTTGCCCCACTGAGCCTTGACGCTCTGGCTCACCTGAGCAAAACCATAGCCAGGCAAATCCACAAAATAAAACTCATTATTGTTAATGCGGTAGAAATTCAAGGTTTGGGTTTTGCCTGGCTTGCTGCTGGTGCGAGCCAGATTTTTGCGGTTGATAAATTTATTGATCAACGACGATTTGCCGACATTGCTGCGCCCGGCTAAGGCAATCTGCGGCAAATTGTCCTCGGGGTACTGCTTAGGACCTACGGCGCTGATGATAAATTCAGCGTTTTTAATAATCACTCTGCTTCGCTCCTTTTGATTAATGCCCAGTCTAACACCTGCGAAATATCCTCCGCTAAATGAATAGTGAGTTTATCTTTAACCTCTGATGGGATTTCTTCCAAATCTTTTTCATTATCCGCAGGTACAATTATCTCCCGTATGCCGGCGCGGAAAGCCGCCAGCGATTTCTCCTTCAAACCGCCGATAGGCAAAACCTTGCCCCGCAAAGTCATCTCACCGGTCATAGCGATATCCCGGCGCACCGCTTGCTTGGTTAAAGCGGACGCCATCGCCGTTACCAAAGTGACTCCGGCGGAAGGACCGTCTTTAGGCACAGCGCCTTCCGGTGCGTGAATATGGATATCGCATTTTTCGTAGAAATCCATCTTTAAGCCCAATTTATCCCAGATGCTGCGGATATAGCTCAAAGACATTTTAGCCGACTCCTGCATGACATCACCTAACTGTCCGGTAAGCATTAAATTGCCCTTGCCCGGCAAAACAGAAACCTCGATAGGCAATAGTTCGCCGCCAACCGCAGTCCACGCCATGCCGGTAGCTACGCCAACTTCATCTTTATCCAAAAGTTCGCCGTGGGTATAGCGCGGCACACCTAAATATTTGCTCAAATTATCCGCTGTAATGCGGGCGGATTTTTTCTTGCCGGAAGCAATAGCCATGGCGCATTTGCGGCAAACTTCACCCAGTTTGCGCTCCAAATTGCGCACGCCGGCTTCACGGGTGTAATTTTGGATAATCTTCATAATGGCTTCGTCGGTGATAGAAATCTGCCGTTTGTTTAAGCCATTCTCTTCTACCTGCTTGCCCCAGAGATGACGGCGGGCGATTTGCAGTTTCTCTGCTTCTGTGTAGCTGGAAAGCTCGATAATCTCCATCCTATCCAAAAGCGGCGCTGGAATACCCTGCATGGAGTTCGCGGTAGTTAAAAACAACACCTTGGACAAGTCAAAGGGCACTTCGATAAAGTGGTCATTGAAATTTTTATTTTGCTCCGGATCCAAAACCTCCAGCATCGCCGATGCCGGATCGCCCCGAAAATCATTAGCCATTTTGTCGATTTCGTCAAACAAAAAGACCGGATTGGCAGATTTAGCCTCGCACAAGCCGCGGATAATTCTGCCAGGCATAGCTCCGATATAGGTTTTGCGGTGCCCGCGAATCTCCGCCTCATCCCGCACTCCGCCTAAGGACATGCGCACGAAATTTTTATTTAAGGCGGCAGCTACCGAGCGAGCCAAGGACGTTTTGCCCACGCCGGGAGGTCCTACCAAGCAGATGATCGGTCCTTTGCCGTCGTCTTTCAGCTGGCGCACCGCCAAAAATTCCAAGATGCGCTCTTTGACCTTTTCCAAACCGTAATGGTCTTTGTCCAATATTTTCTGCGCTTTATTGATATTTTCTTCATCTTCAGTATATATTCCCCAAGGCAAATCCAAAACCCAATCCAAATAATTGCGGATCACGCCGTAATCAGGGGAAGATACTATGGTGCGGTTTAACCGCTTAACCTCTTTTTCCAGCTTTTCCTTAACTTCCCCGGGCATGATAGCTTTGGCAATTTTTTCTCTGATCTCCTGAATCTCGACTGCCTTATCCTCGCTGTCGCCCAATTCTTCATTGATGACTTTGATTTTCTCCCGCAGATAATACTCCTGCTGACCTTTGTCAATACTCTCTTTGACCTTGCGGTTGATCTGGCTTTCTAATTCTGCCAGTTTTTCCGCTTTCACGAAATATTCCAGTAAAAGCTCCAGTTTAGCGCTTAAAGTATTCGCCGCAAAAATTTCATATTTATCGCTCACCAAAGCCGGAATCAAATTAGCGATAAGGCTGATTTTCACCGGAATATCCTGCGCCCGGCTGACCATGCGGGCTTGCTCCTTGGTGATTTTGCTGTTCATCTGCACATGGCGCTCAAAATAATTTTCCACCGAAGCCATCGCCGGAAGCAAAATTTCTTCTTCGCCGGCTTCCTCTTCCTCTGCCGCTTCGTATTTAAGCACGATGTAAGGCTCAAACTGTAAATATTCGTTAGCCTCGACCTTTTCTAAACCTTTGACATTGATACGCATACCGCCGCCGGGCAGATAAACCACCTTTTTGATCTCTGCCAATAAGCCGTACTCATACAAATCCTCTTTTTGCGGCCGCTCCACCATCATATCCTTTTGCACCAGCAAAATGAGCTTATTGTCCTTGCCCATTGCCACATCAATGGCCTTTAATGAGCTGTCTCTGCCGATATCCAAATTAAACTCACTGTAAACAAATCCTACTACACCGCGCATAGCTACCGCCGGATAAGTGCTTGAGTTAATTTCATCCAGCAAACTTTCATCTATTTCAATATTTTCCTCATTTTCGAGGGCTTCTTCTTTTTTTATATCTTCCTGCATAAAAATTCACTCCTCATCCAAGCTCAATTTGCGGGGTTTTATCTTAAAAAGTATAAAACCCCATTCTTATAGTATAAAGAAATTGAGCTTAATTTGCAAGGAGTTTGTCACAATAAATTTTTATATTTTCGCTTTTTACATCACTGCCGCTTGTTTTTTTACGCCTGTTGCTGCATTTGCTTCCGCTGCCGCATCTTGAGCTGCTTGAGCTTCTTCTTCTGCAAATGCCAGTTCAAAAGCTTCTTCCACATGGCTGATAGCAACAACCTCAATAGGCAGATGAGCAAAGTTATTCTGATAGTTGTCGATAGGAATCAACACCCGTTTCAGCCCCATCTGCACAGCGGCATTGATTTTGTCGCTGACACCGCCCACCGGTTTGATGCGTCCGTTTATGGATATTTCACCGGTCATAGCTAAAAAATTGTCCACCGGCTTTTGGGTCAATGCCGAATAAAGGGCAACTGCCATGCTCACTCCGGCGCTGGGTCCGTCAATCGGCACACCGCCCGGAAAATTGATATGAATATCGTATTCCTCGGTAGCAAAGCCGTATAGGTTGTGCAGGACAGTCAAGACATTTTCTGCGGAACTTAACGCCATGCTTTTGCGGAATAGGGAACGCCCCTGCCCCTTTAATTCCTCTTCGTCCACAACACCGGTGACCTTTAAGGAGCCGGCACCTTTGGGATTTTTAACAGCGGTCGCTTCTACGTCCATCACCAAGCCGATGCTGGTGCCGGTCACCGCCAAGCCATTAACAATACCTACCGCTGCCGCCGCCAAGGGCTTTTTCTCCGGACGGGGAGAATATTTGCCGCTGTTGATGACCCATTCAATATCCTCCACGCTGATAGCGTTTCTGTCCTCCGTTAAGGCTAAGCCGGCGGCAATTTGAATCATATTGACCGCCTCACGACCGTTGGTGGCATAGCGACCGACCAATTTAATGGCTTCGGCGCTTGCCGGAAACTGGGCATTTTCTGCCGCATCGGCAGCAATTTTCTCTATCTCTGCCGGCAGCAAAGCCCGAAAATAGATTTCCAGACAGCGGGAGCGAATCGCCGGCGGTATCTCATAGGGCTGACGGGTTGTTGCCCCCACCAAACGAAAATCAGCCGGCAAGCCGTTGTCAAAGATGTCCTTGATATAGCTGGGAACATTGCTGTCATCGGGATTGTAATAGGCGCTTTCCAGCATGACCTTGCGGTCCTCCAAAACCTTCAGCAGTTTATTAATCTGCATCGGGTGCAGTTCGCCGATTTCGTCAATATAGAGTATCCCGCCGTGAGCTTTGCTGACAGCGCCCGGTTTGGGCTGAGGAATACCTGCCGGTCCCATAGCGCCGGCACCTTGATAAATGGGGTCGTGGACACTGCCGATTAAAGGATCGGCAATGCCTCTTTCGTCAAAGCGGGAAGTTGCTCCGTCTACCTCGATAAATTTCGCATCGGCTAAAAAAGGCGAATGGGGGCTTTCCTTAGCCGCCTCCATCACCAACCGGGCAGCGGTGGTTTTGCCGACCCCGGGAGGTCCGTAAATGATTACATGCTGGGGATTTGGTCCGCACAGTGCCGCTTTTAAGGCTTTGATGCCCTCTTCCTGACCTATAATATCTGAAAATTTCTGCGGTCTTATCTTTGCCGTCAACGGCTGAGTTAAACTTACTTTTCTCATCATCGCCAATTTTTCATTTTCTCGGCGGGAGCCTTTTGCTACCGCTGTTTTTGTGCTTTGCTGGCTTTGCAGGAGATTCAAAAAATACACTCCTATTACTATAGCAAAAAACATTTGCAAAAAGCCGAAAAAACTCCCTGTTTCCATCAGATCAACTCCTTAATTTTTAAACTAAGGTTAGTATAAACACTCAAAGGAATTTTATGAGCTCTTTCCCGCCTTTGTTAAAAAATGAAAAATTTTTATAAAAAAAGCGACCGTTTCCGGTCGCCGGTAAATCTGTTTACAATAACTGAGCGTGAGTTAAAGCATTGCCCATTTTCTGAGTGCCCAAAATCCACAAAAGGTCGTTATCCTGCAAAATCATATTGACAGATGGGTCAACTATCGGATATAAATTGCGCTCAATGCCGATTAAAAAGCCAAACCATTCGTTTTTAATTGGTGATTCCTTAATATTTTTGCCGTTAAGCGGGGATTCCTTCTGCACTTTAATGGCAAAGCACAAAAGCTGCTGCTCTAAATCAACTTCTTCCTGATGACTGATAAATTCCCGCAAGGTTTCTTTGTCGCTGATAACCTTTAAACTGCTGCTGTTTTCGCCGAAAAGGATAAAGTTATCCAGGGTTTTCTCCTCGCCCATCATATATAAAACATCGCCTGCCAAAATTTTGGCACTGCCTTGGGGGATATTGATAACCTTTTTGCCGCGGATTATGCGAATAACTTTCACATGCCAAATCTTACTCCAGTTTAACTCCTGCAAGGTTTTGCCTGCCATTTCACTTTTCTCAGCCAGCTGCACTCCTTGAATATAAAGCTGCTCATCCAGCCAGCTGTGGGTGTGGCCTTCAGTTTGAAAGTTTTCAATGAGCAGGCGCTCGTTAAAATTGGCTAAAAAGTTGGCTTCAATCTTTAAATATTGTCCGCTCAAACGGTCCGAATGCCGGGCAAAGTAGATTGCCGGTGCTACTACCAAAACAAACAGTATGGGCGGAATATCCCAATAAATAATTGCCGGCAAAAGCAAAATTCCGCAGGCAACCGAATAGCGCACCATTACCAAAAGAATCAAAGGAATGCGGTTAGCTTTGTTTTTCAGCCAAAGGGCGGTAAAATAGCTGTTGCGCATCCTTAACAGCGGCGGAATCAACAGCAAGATAAATAAATACAAAACTGCGCCAATCACATAATTGCCCATATGCCCCTCAAAATAGCCTAAAGAGTTGACTCGCGGCGCGATCATTTTATTGACCAGCAAAATTAAACCGATAGCTATGGCGCTGTATATAGCCAATGAACGGATATAGCTTTTAAAGAAGCTGCGCCAGTCGCTGTCATTAACCGGTTTGTTTTGCTTGGATTCTTGGATTAATGCCAATTTATCTTTAATATTCTGCGGCAGTTTTCTATCCACAAAATCAATCATTTTCGGCGCAAATCTGACCATGTAAGGCGTAGCAAAGGTGGTTAAAACCGATACCGCTACGATCATGGGATAGAGAAAATCACTGGTAACTCCTAAGCTCAAACCCAAAGAAGCAATGATAAAGGAAAACTCACCGATTTGGGTTTGCGTAGTCGCCGCATAAATAGCATCATACAAGCTTTGTCCTGCCAAAACCATGCCAAAAACCAAAAAACCAAAAATGCTCAGAATAGCCACGATAGTAATTAATATGATGGAGCCGCTGTAATCAATCATGACCTGCGGATCAACTAATAAACCTACCGAAACAAAAAATACCGCCCCGAATAAATCCTTACAAGGTTTCACCAAATGCTCAATATGCTCGGCATGAATCGTTCCTGCCAAGATGGAGCCTGCCATAAAGGCGCCTAAAGCAGTGGAAAATCCTAAAGCATTGGCCAGCCAAACCATGGAAAAGCAAATACCTAAAGCTAAGACCAACAGCATTTCATCATTCATCAAATCCTTGGCTCGCTTTAAAAAGCTGGGCAAAAGATAAATGCCCAATACCAGCCAAATGATCAGATAAAAGACCATTTGTCCCAAGCTTGCCACTAATTCTAAGCCACTGATATTTTGGCTGACTGCCACCGTTGAAAGAATAATCATTAAGAAAATCGCAGCGATATCCTCAATAACCAAAATTCCCGTTACCAAAGAAACAAAGGGCATCTCTCTTAAGTGCATATCGTCAATAGCTTTTAAAGTAATCATAGTGGAGGACATGGAAAGCATACCGCCTAAAAAGACACTGTTCATGACCCCCATGCCCAAGATTTGCCCTACCACAAAGCCGGTCAGTCCTACTCCGCAGATTTTTATGGCGGCGCTGACAAAGCCTGCCATACCCACCTCGGACATCTTATGTACAGAAAACTCCAAACCTAAGCTGAACATCAAAAATATTACTCCGATATCTGCCCAGACAGTTATATTAGCAGTATCGGCCACAGTCGGCAAAAAATCCACCACCGGTCCGATCAATACTCCTGCCAAAATATAGCCTAAAATGGACGGCTGATTTAGTTTTTTGCATAAAAGCGTCATAAGTCCAGCAACTAAAAGAATAAGTGCCAAGTCAGAAATAAGCGTTGGCATATGACCCATTTTTTTCAACCTCCTTTTTTTATAATAACATATTCTCTCGCCTCTCCCCTCTTTCCTGCAAAATGAAGCAAATTTTCGTTCTTTATTTCTTTGTTTTAGCATAAAATTTAACGAGGTGATTTTATGCAGGAGAGAAATTTTTGGGCGATGAGCGGCTATATTCTCTTTTTTCTGCCGCTTTTAAAGCCTAAAGATCCGTTTTTGCGTTTTCATGCTAACCAAGGCTTAGTGCTGTGGCTTAGCTATTTATTTTTGTCCTTTATCGTCAAGTATCAGCCCTTAATCGGGGCTATTCTTTTATTTTTTGCCAAAATAGGCTATTTATGCGGAGTTCTTTACGGTATGTACTACGCCTTAAATGGAAGAGAAAAACCACTTCCTATTATAGGCGAGATAAAAATTATCCGTTAATTTTATTTTCTTATTGCCTTTAAACGCAAAATACCTTATAATAAATAGGTATTATTGCCAAAGGAGGATAAAAGGTGGATTGGGAGGAATATTTTGCAAACGCAGATGAACTTTTAAAGACTTTAAACGAGCGCTTCGCTAAAGACCAAGGGCGCATCAATTATACCAACGGCCGCTTCAGACTTTACGGTGAAAAGGAAAGCCCGTGGCTGTACGATATTTCCTTTGCGCTGGAAAATGACAAGCTAATCCTTACCACAGCAACGGGCGAAGTTTATCCTCTGCCTGTAGAAAGACTGGATTATTTGCGTTTGCGTCCCTTTTATTATGCCGCCTGCATTGGATTTAAATCCTTCTTGCTTTATGCTCACCCTAATAACGATGATGAACAATCTTTATAGGGAAATTTTTGTTTTCCCCTTGCGTTTTTATTCATATGAATGTATAATTATGCAATAATCATCTTTAATTTGGAAAGGGAGAATTATTATGAACTTAAAAGGCCGAGATTTTCTAACATTAAAAGACTTCTCCTCTGAGGAAATCAACTATTTAGTAGACTTAGGTCTTGATTTAAAAACCAAGCTTAAATCGGGCATTCCTACTCCGCTTTTAAGCGGCAAAAGCTTAGGCATGATTTTTCAAAAATCCTCCACCCGTACCCGCGTTTCTTTTGAAGTGGGGATGTACCAGTTAGGCGGACAAGCTCTTTTTCTGAGCAGCCATGATTTGCAGATTGACCGCGGCGAGCCTATCGAGGATACCGCCAGAGTTTTATCCCGCTTTTTGGACGGCATCTTAATCCGCACTTATTCGCATAAAATGGTTGAGGATTTGGCTAAATATTCCGACGTGCCGGTCATCAACGGTTTAACCGACGATTTTCATCCCACGCAGGTTATCGCTGATTTAATCACCATTAAAGAGCATAAAGGCACCAACAAAGGCTTGAAATTTGCTTACGTCGGTGACGGCAACAACATGGTTCATTCCTTAATGATCGGCGGGGCAAAAGTCGGCATGAACGTTGCCATCGCTTCTCCGGAGGGTTATCTGCCCAACGCTGAGGTAGTTGCTTACGCTAAAGAGCAAGCTGCCCTTAACGGCGTAAGTATTACCATCACTCAGGATCCCTTTGAAGCTGTAGCCGATGCTGATGTGGTTTATACCGACACTTGGGCAAGCATGGGTCAGGAAGCGGAAAAAGAAATCCGCGCCAAAATCTTTGCGCCTTATCAAATTAATCAAAAGCTTCTGGATGCGGCAAAGAAAGATGCCATTGTCATGCACTGTCTGCCTGCTTACCGCGGCTATGAGATTACCAATGAAGTCATCGAAGGTGCGCAAAGCGTGGTCTTTGACGAAGCAGAAAACCGCATGCACGCTCACAAAGCTATTTTAGCAGCTATACTTTAATTTATATATCAGTTTGGAGGCAATTTAAAATGAGTAAAAAAGTAGTATTGGCTTATTCCGGTGGTTTGGACACCTCAATAATTATTCCCTGGCTGAAGGAAAACTATGACTTAGAAGTTATCTGCATGTCTGCAGACTTAGGTCAAGGCGAAGAGTTAGCTCCTCTTCATGACAAAGCTATCAAATCCGGCGCCAGCAAAATTTATATCGAGGATTTAAAGGCAGAATTTGTCAAAGATTATGTCTTTCCGGTTTTAAGAGCCGGCTGTCTTTACGAGGGCAAATATTTATTGGGCACTTCCTGCGCCCGCCCTTTAATCGCTAAAAAGCTGGTTGAAGTAGCCAAAAAAGAAGGCGCTGATTATATCGCCCACGGCGCTACCGGCAAAGGCAACGACCAAGTGCGTTTTGAATTAACTATCAAAGCCTTGGCCCCTAATGTCAAGGTTATCGCTCCTTGGAGAATCTGGGATATCAAATCCCGGGAGCAGGCCATTGATTATGCTGAAGCTCGCGGTATTCCCGTACCGGTTGCCAAAAAACGTCCCTACAGCATGGATCGCAATGTGCTTCATTTGAGCCACGAAGGCGCTGATTTGGAAGATCCGGCTAATGAGCCTATGAGCGATTTGCTCTTAATCTGCAATCGTCCCGAAGATGCTCCCGATGCGCCGGAATATGTAGAAATCACCTATGAAAAAGGCAATCCTGTTGCTATTAACGGCGAATATTTAGAACCTTTGGCACTTTTGGAAAAAGCCAACGAGTTAGGCGCTAAACACGGTATCGGCATTGTCGATATGGTAGAAAACCGCCTTGTCGGCATGAAGTCCCGCGGTGTTTATGAAACCCCCGGAGGCACTATTCTCTATGAGGCACACAAATGCTTAGAGTCTTTAACCTTAGACAGAGCAACAACCGAGTACAAGAGCATTATCGGCATTAAATACGCTCAATTAGTTTACGATGGTCTGTGGTATACTCCGCTCAAAGAAGCATTGGACGCATTCATCGACAAGACCCAAGAAACCTGCAGCGGTGTAGTTAAAATGAAACTCTACAAAGGCAACTGCACCATCGCCGGCATGACTTCTCCTTATTCTCTCTATAACGAAGAATTCGTTACTTTTGGTGAGGACGAAGTTTACAATCAAGCTGATGCTGAAGGCTTCATCAATTTGTTTGGTCTGCCTTTAAAAGTCAATGCTTTGATGAAAGAAAGCTTAAAGAAATAATTTTTGCCTGCTTTGCTTCGGTAAAGCAGGTTTTTCGTTGTCTGCCAGCGAAATAAGCATAATATAAAAATAATTTCAGAAAGGAGTAATTTTTTATGAGAATTGCTGTTGTCTATGATTCCTTGACCGGCAATACCAAAATTTTAGCTGATGAGCTGAAAAAAGCCCTTCCTCCCGAAGATTTGGTTTATTGCGGTCCTCTGCCGGATGGCATTGAAGCGGATTTATATCTCATCGGCTCCTGGACCGATAAAGGCAGCTGCTCCGCAAAAATTGCCGGCTTTTTAGAAAAGCTTTCAGGAAAAACTATCGCCGTTTTCGCCACTGCCGGTTTTGGCGGCTCCGAGGAATATTACCAAGCAATTTTTGAGCGTATTAAAACCCATATTGACCAATCCAATCAAATCTTGCCGCCCTTTTTCTGCCAAGGCAAAATGCCGGCAGGAGTTTTAGCGCGCTATCAAAAGCTGGCAGAGGCTAATCCCGCCGACGAAAAAATCCGGCAGTCAATCGCAAATTTTCATCAGGCAGCCTCTCACCCCGATGAAGGGGATTTGGCTAATATTCGAACTTGGCTGGAAAACATTTTAGCGCAATAAAAACCTTAGCTTAAGCTAAGGTTTTTTTACGGTTTAAAATATTGGCTAAACGCACAAACTCCTCCACGCTTAAGGTTTCTCCCCGGCGTGAGGGGTCGATATTTGCTTCTGCCAAAGCTTCTTTTAAAGCTTCAGCAGGGAAATTCAAGGCTTTTAAAGCGTTGTTTAAGGTTTTGCGGCGCTGCGAAAAAGCGGCTTTAACCAATGAACGCCACAATTGCTCATCATCGGCTTTCAAAGGTCTCTCCTGCCGGCATTTAATGCAGACAACTGCACTGTCCACCTCCGGGCGGGGAGTAAACATACTGCGCGGCACATTAAAGGCTTGAGACACCTCGCCGTAATAGTTTAACGCCACGGTAATAGCGCCGTAAGCCTTGGTGCCTGCTTTAGCCGAGAAGCGCTCTGCCACTTCCTTTTGCACCATGATGACGATGCTTTCTGCTTGAAAGCCTTCTTCCAAAAGCCGCATGACAATAGGTGTCGTGATGTAATAAGGCAAATTAGCCACTATTTTATATTTCTTCGCTCCATATTTCGCCGCTAATTCATCAAAATCCACCTTCATGGCATCGCCGCAGACTAATTCAAAGTTTGCGAAATCAGCCATGCGTTCTTTAATGATGGGGTATAAATCTTGGTCAATCTCCACCGCAATCACTTGCTTAGCCTTTTTTGCCAAGGCGGCGGTCAAAGTAGCAGCGCCGGGTCCGATTTCTATCACCACATCATCGCCGTTCACTTCGGCGGCGGCAACAATTTTATTGAGCAGGTGATCGTCATTGATGAAGTTTTGCCCCAGCTTCTTTTTGAAGTGAAAGTTATGTTTTTTTAAATCCTCCGATATATTCATAGCTCCTCCTCTTGGCAGCTTTTTATAAATTGCTCAATCTCTTCGGGGGGAATTTGGTAGGCGTTTAATTTATTGATTAAGCCTTTAGCGTTAGCTTGCCCGATGTGCAGATGTTCGCAGAGAGCTAAGCGCCGTTTGCCGGAATTAGCTCCTGCCAGACGCCATTTTACCAAATCATTTAAAGTATATTTTATTTCACCTTGAGCAATGGTCGCTTTGGCATTTTTTAAAGCGGTGACAATAGCCTCCGGCGAAGCATATTCCACGCCGTATTTGCCGGTTTTAGGATTAATTGCCTCGGCTTTATTGATGTAAGCGTGCTTGCAATCAGGCAAATGTTTCTTTAAAATATTGCGGATTTTGCCGCCGGGATAGTCAGGATCGGTAAAAACTATCACGCCGCGGCTTTGGGCAATTTGGCTGATTTCTGCCAGGCGCTCTTTAGTTAAGCCCAAGCCGTTTGTGATTATAATATCGGCATTGACCGCTTTTTTTAAGGCGCTGATATCATCCTTGCCTTCGACGATGATGAGCTCGGCTATATCTATTTTTTTAAAGTCATCTTTTGCTCCCATATTTCCACCGCCTCTTGCAAGATTTCTGATTGGGCTTTATGATCCGTTTCTTGAAGCGGCACCACCGGTCGAGGCTCCAAGGGAAATGTGCCGATTTCTTTGGCATACCATTTGACATCATGCCAAGCTCCGGCTTTGTAGCCGGCATTAGGCATTTGCGCCACACAATGGAATCCTACCGACTTATGCAGGGCTTCGCTGGGCACATTGGGCATAGTTACACAAGCATAAGCCATTTGCATATTTTGCAAAGCTAAAAGCTTCATCAAAGCACCGTAAAGTATTTTGCCCAAACCCATGCCCCGAGCCAGCGGATGCAGATAAATAGAACATTCCACGCTCCAATCATAAGCCTGTCTGTCTTTAAAGCGATGGGCATAAGTATAGCCTATAATACGCCCGTCTTTCTCCGCTACCAAATAAGGGTAAATTTGCAAAACATCTTCTATGCGTTTTTTAAACTGTTCCAAGCTGGGCAGAATACACTCGAAAGTCACTGACTGCTCAATATAATGGGCATAGATTGCCAATATTTCTTCTGCATCATCTGCTTCAGCTAAGCGGATTACCCTTGCCATTTCTTTTTCCCCATTTCTCAAAGCAAAAATCCATTTAAAAAAAATGCAGATTTGCCGTCTCGACAAATCTGCACATCTGCGCCGAAAGGGATTCGAACCCCTGACCCCTTGGTTCGTAGCCAAGTACTCTATCCAACTGAGCTACCGGCGCCTGCCGGAGAGAATGGGATTTGAACCCATGATACGATCTCTCGTATACTCCCTTAGCAGGGGAGCGCCTTCGGCCACTCGGCCATCTCTCCTTTTTTAGCAACAGAACAATTATAGCACATACATTTTTTAAATGCAAGCTTTTTTTTCGGGATTTTTTCTATTTTTTTACGCTTGATTCATCAGCAAACTGTATGGATTGTATTGATAGCTTTAAAAAAGATCACCCTGCTTGAGCAGAGTGATCCTTTTAATGATTAATTATCTCTTTCCTTTTCGCTCTTTAAAATCTCACCAGTAGAAGCATTAAGCTCATACTCATATTCGTAACCGCCTGATTTGAACTCAATTTCATATTTGGCTCTGCCGTCATCATAATCCAGCTCCGATTCATACCGATTAGCATCAGCAGCATTTACACCGGCATGATTTAAAACTATGCTTTTTGCCTCATCGGCACTGATGTAATTGCCGCCGGCAGTATTGGCAGCAGCCTGATAATCATCATCCCACTCTTTTTCGCTTTTAATAATCTCCCCACTGGTGGCATTGATTTCATAATCATACTCATAGCCATCGGCTTTAAAATCAATTTCATAATGCACAATTCCGTCATCACGATCCAGCTCCGCTTTATACCAATTAGCATTAGCCTCACTTACACCGGCATGCTTAAGGGCAATACTCTTAGCTTCCTCGGCGCTGATATAATTGCCGGAATTATTGGTGCCGGCGGAATTAGTATTAGTAGAATTGGCGGCAGTATTAGTGTTGGCTGGTGTTGAAGAGTTGGCAGGATAATAATCATCATCCCGCTCCTTTTGCTTTTGCAAAATTTCGCCGGTTGCAGCATTTATTTCATAATCATACTCATAACCGCCCGATTTAAACTCGATTTCGTACTGCATTACACCGTATTCGTTGTCCAAATCAATGCTGTAGCCGGTTAAATCGCTTTCACTCACACCAGCGTTCTTTAAGGCGATGGCTTTAGCTTCATCGGCGCTGATTAAATCAGCTCCGGCGGCAGAATTCAACAGATTGCTGTCATTGTCCCGCTCTTTGGCGTTTTTGATAATAGCTCCGCTGGTAGCGTTAATCTCATAATCATACTCATAGTCGCTTACATTAAACTCAATTTCATAGACCATGATGCCGTTATCGCCGTCCAGCTCCCATTCGTAATTGAATATATCTTTTTCTGCTACTTGCGCATGCTGTAAAGCGATTTCCTTAGCTTTAGCTTCGCCGATATAAGCTTTGGCGCTGGCAGTGCCCAAAGACGCTACGCTTTGGCTTTGAGCTGGATTTTGCTCTTGGCTTTGAGCAGTGCTGGTCAAAATCAAGTTAAGGTCGTTAATGGACAGCTTGGCTAATTCGCTGAAATTTTTCTGAGGCTGCTGAGCGATGATTTGCTCGATCAGCTGTGCTTTGCCCACGCTGATATTGTTGTCTGCTGCCAATTGCTTAACCTGGGCATCATCGCTTAGGGTCTGAATCAGCACCGCTCCGGAGAACGCCTGCGAATTAAGCATTTCGTTGACGTTTTGAGTCAGCTTTTCCTGCAAGAGCGCACCTTGAACAGCATTATCATCTTCAACGCTGATCAAAATAGAGTTTGCCAATTCATTCAAATAGCCGTTTTGCAGCATGGAGCCGATAAGCGCATTAACGGTCACATCCAAGCTGCTGCCGGAAAAATCCATATTTCCCACGATAACTCTGCCATCATCATTTAAAGGAACAACTTCCAGCACTCTTTCTTTTTTATTGACGCAAATCTCCACGCTGGGATTTACTTCTAAAGCAACGGTTGCCGCTACGGCATAATTGGTGCTGTAAATATATCCGCCTACACCTACTGCCAATGCCAGCACTGCAGCAAAAGCTACGGCTGCTAATTTATTGAATCCTTTTTTCTTTTTCACTTCACTCATCACTATCACTGGTCCTTTCTGCTCCTTTATCTGAGAGTTGATCCGCTCCAGCACGTCGGGAGTAGCATGGACAAAAGCATCTTTAAGCCTTTCTTCAATTTGCTGATCGGTCATTTTTCTCACTCTCCTTGGAGATAATTCTTTTTTAGTTTCTTGATAGCCCGATGGTATTTGGAAAGCACCGTTGCCAGGGGCATTTCCAAAAACTGCGCTATCTCTCGATGTTTAAAGCCGCTCACAATGTGCAAAACAACTATTTGCAATTCCTGAGCAGAAAGCTGTTTTAAGGCTTCAGTTAAAAGAATGCGCTCCTCAGAGGGAATTGTTCCGTTATTAGGCAAAAGCTTTTCCCATTCATCATCGCTTACCTCAGCAATCTTCTTTTGCTGGCGAATTTTCTGCAAGCATAAATTTTTCGCAATGGTTAAAATCCATGCCATAGGCTTTTTTGCCGAGCGATATTCTCCCGCCGCCTGATAAACGGCAATATAGCATTCCTGCAAAACATCTTCTGCATCGTGAGTATGCCGCAAGATAGAAAGGGCAAAGCTATATACTGCCGCACTGGTCTGATAATATAAATCTGCCAGTGCTTCTTCCTCTTTGGCGGCTATTCTCCTTAAGCAGCTGTCTAAATCCTCGTTATTATATGCATATTTTTTTTCGTACGATGCCGACCGGTCGTTAGGCAACGTTTTCACTCCCTTCACTTAGTTAATGCAACAGCAAAGTGTTTTATTGCACCTTTTGGAAAAATTTTTTTATTTTTTTTGTGATAGTGTGAATCAGTGATTATTCTTTTCTTAAAAAAAGCAGACACCCTAAGATGCCTGCTTTGTGCTTGTCCCAAATTATTCCGGACGAACGAAGATCATTCTGCCGGCATTGGTTTGAATTACGCTGGTAACCACCGTATTGATAGTCTCGTTGATATAGTTGCGACCGTTTTCGACGACGATCATCGTACCGTCATCCAGATAAGCCACACCTTGATTCATCTCTTTGCCTTCTTTAACAACAGTAACTATCATTTCTTCTCCCGGTAAAACCACCGGCTTAATAGCATTGGCCAGCTCATTGATATTTAAAACGGTTACACCTCTGAGCTCAGCGACTTTATTTAAATTAAAATCGTTAGTCACCACACAACCGCACATATCCTGGGCTAATTTCACCAATTTATCGTCCACTTCGTTAATATCGGGAAAATCCTCATTGGAAATCTGTACTTCGATAGTGAGTTCCCGGCGGATTTTGTTTAAAATATCCAAGCCTCTTCTGCCGCGTACTCTTTTCAAACTGTCCGAGGAATCAGCGATATGTCTGAGTTCCTCTAAAACAAAGTTAGGAATTACCAATGGTCCTTCTACGAATCCTGTCTGACAGATATCTGCAATGCGTCCGTCTATGATTACAGATGTATCTAAAATTTTAGGTCTGTTGCACAAGGTACCGTCTTCGCTTTCCAAGCAAGTACCCTTTGGCCGAGACATGCGGTTTCTTTCCCGTTTTAACACTTGGGGCAAATTAAAAAGTTCTTCTCTTTTGCGCACGCCTATAACCATACCTACATAGCCTAAAATAATGCTTACTACAATTGAAATATATCCTCCGAAGGGGATTTTTGCCAAAGCATAGCCAATAAATGTTGCTATTATAAGTCCGATTATTAAACCGATAGCTCCGCCCAATAAATCTTGGATAGGCATTCTCTGCAAGCGCGACTCCAAACGGTTGGTGACCATCATCATGCCTTTTACCAAAGGCTTGCCCAACAAAAAGCCAATCAAAGCTCCGATTATACATGCTACAACCACTGCCGCAATCAGCATAACCTCGGAAGTAAACCAACCCATCTGCAAAATTAAAACATTAACCGCATTGCCGCCTAAAAAACCCAGCCAGATACCAAGCAAAGCTAACACAATTTGTGCCAATCTTACCATCTATTCACCTCCTTTACAAAAATATAAACTTATACATAAACTCCATTCTACAGAAGCAGTTTATTCTCCTGCTTTGTTTTTTCTTTCTTGCCAAAAATAAGCAAAATTTTTGCCTTTAAAACAGAATCTTTAGCGCTTGAGCAATATTGCTCACACCGTGCAGCTTTAACGGGCAATCGCTTAAAATATTTTTATCCTCCAGGTTGCTTTTAGGTACGACAGCTTTTTTTAAACCCAGCTTAGCACCTTCATTGAGCCTTTTTTTCAAATGGTTAATCCGTCTTACTTCGCCGCTTAAGCCAACCTCGCCCAAAATCAGCCAATCACTGTCCAGGGCTTGATTGTTATAACCACTAGCCAAGGCAACCAGCAGAGCCAAATCCACTGCCGGTTCATCAATCTTTAAGCCGCCGGCAATATTGACAAAGACATCCTGATTGCTGAGCTTTACGCCGGCGTATTTTTCCAGCACCGCTAAAATAATCAGCAGGCGGTTAAAATCCACCCCCGAAGCAGTTCTTCTGGGCTGCGCATAGAAGCTGGGAATAGTTAAGGCTTGCATTTCCACTAAAATCGGTCTGGTTCCTTCCAGGGAAGCAGTAATAGCACTGCCCACTGCCTGCTCGCTGCGCTCGGAGATAAACACTTGCGAAGGATTTAAAACTTCCTTTAAACCGTCCTCCTCCATAGCAAAAATGCCTATTTCATCCGTTGAGCCGAAGCGGTTTTTTAAAGCTCTAAGCGTGCGGTATTGATAATGGCGCTCGCCTTCAAAAAACAGCACGCAATCCACCATATGTTCCAGCATTTTCGGTCCGGCTACATTGCCTTCTTTGGTGACGTGTCCCACGATAACGGTAGTAATATTCCAATCCTTTGCCCAAAACATCAAGCGCTCGGTACACTCTTTAAGCTGAGTGATGCTGCCCGGTGAAGCATTAACCTGCGGCAGATAAACCGTTTGAATAGAATCGACGATTGCCAATGACGGCTTAAGCGCTTTTAATTCTTCCTCCGCTTTGCTCAAATCATTTTGCGCTAAAACATAAATATCGCCCTTTAATCCCAAGCGAGCCGCCCGCATTTTGATTTGTCCCGCTGATTCCTCGCCGGAAATATAAACTACCCTTTCCTTTTTGGCGATTTCTGCTGCCATTTGCAAAGCAAGAGTTGATTTGCCGATGCCGGGATCGCCGGAGAGCAAAATCAGCTCCCCCAAAACCAAGCCTCCGCCCAAGACGCGGTTGAGCTCAGAAATGCCGCTGTCCTTTCTCTCCTCGCTTAAATCAGCGATACTGCTTAAAGTCAAAGCTTTGTTAGCCCCTTTTGTTTGGCTGCGGGCAAGATTTTTCTCCGCTACGGCAGTTTTGGGAGCAACATTGTTTTCTTTTAAGGTATTCCACTCACCGCAAGCCGGACATTTGCCCAGCCATTTGATTGTGCGATAACCGCAATTATCACAAACATAGATAGTTTTATCTTTGCTCAAGCTTTCACCGCCTTTCATAATTTTATTATACTAAATTTAAGCAGTTTGTACAAAGGTTTTTGGTAAAAAAACCAAATAAAAGTTTTATTTCAATTACAATATTCTGATAATAACAATATTTGTGCATTTTTGCACTAATATTTGCCTGCTTAAACGCTAAAAAAGCTAAGAAGCTTTTGCTTCTTAGCTTTTTCGCCTTCTTTTTACATCTTACGCTCAAAAGACTCACAGTCAGTGCATTTTTTCTCAGTAGGATTTGCTTCATGAGTGCCGACAGTGATACCACTTAAGGTGCAGTAATTTTGACTGTTGGCATGATGTCTGCACTGCTGAACAGTACATTTGATACTTTGATTTACATTGCTCATTTATTTTACCTCCTTGAATTAAATTCAAGGATAGTATGTCTCAGCAAGCATAAATTATGCGAAAAAATCATTAACATTTTTTAGCATTTTTTAAGACAGCAGCACAGCGTGGACAAAGGGTCGGATATTCACTGTCTTTGCCGACTTCTTCGCTGTAAATCCAGCAGCGCTCGCATTTAATGCCTTTAGCCGGTCCTACTTTAACCTTTAAAGCCATGCCTTCAGCTTGATAAATATCCGCCGGAGCCTCTGATAAATCAGCTAAATCTGCCTGGGAAACGATAAAGATATTGGCTAACTGCTCGCCCAAAGAAGCCAAAAGCTCTCGGGTTTCAGCATCCGCATACAATACTACCGCCGCATCCAAGGAATGTCCGATAGTTTTATTGCGTCTGGCTTCTTCTAAAGGTTTGGTAACCTCACTGCGGATAGCAATAATTTTGTTCCACTTAGCTTCTAATTCGCTATCCAGCGCCTCTTGATTAACTTCCGGCCAGCCGGACAACTGCACGCTGATTTTTTTATCCTTTGCCGGCAGGTATTTCCAGACTTCCTCGCAGGTGAAAGTTAAAATCGGCGCCAACATTTGTACTAAGCTCAAGCAAATGTCATATAATGCAGTTTGTGCACTGCGGCGGGCTTGGCTGTCCGGCTCAGTGGAATACAGGCGGTCTTTAATGATATCCAGATAAAAGGCGCTCAAATCCACATTGCAGAAATTGTGAATAGCTTGATAAACTACATGATATTCATATTCCTCATAAGCCTTGCTGACCTTCTGAATAAGCTGGTTTAGTTTGAGCATCGCCCAGCGGTCTAACTCCAGCATATCTTTTAAAGCCACCCGATCTTTCTCCGCATCAAAATCATAGATACTGCCCAATAAATAGCGGAAGGTATTGCGCATTTTGCGGTAAGCTTCGCTGACTTGCTTCATGATGTTGTCGGAGACGGCGATGTCATTGCGGTAATCGCTGGAAGCAACCCACAAACGCAGAATATCAGCGCCTCTGGTTTTTATAACCTCCAACGGATCAACACCGTTGCCCAAGGATTTGCTCATTTTGCGACCTTGCTCGTCAACGATAAAGCCGTGAGTCAGCACTTGGTCATAAGGAGCTCTGCCTTTTACTGCTACCGAAGTGCACAAGGAAGAGTTGAACCAGCCGCGGTGCTGGTCACTGCCCTCTAAGTACAGATCAGCAGGCCAGCGCAGATTAGGCCATTGGGTCAAGACTGCGGCATGGCTGCTGCCGGAATCAAACCAAACGTCCATAATATCCGTTTCCTTGCGGAAATGTTTGCCGCCGCATTTAGGGCAGGTTAAACCTTCGGGGATTAATTCCATCGCTTCTTTAGCGAACCAAATATCAGAGCCATATTCCCGGAATAATTCAGAAATATGCTCAATAGTCTCATCGTTGATAATCTCCGCACCGCAATCCTCGCAGTAGAAAATCGGGATCGGCACACCCCAGGTTCTCTGGCGGGAAATACACCAGTCACCGCGGTCAGCAATCATATTATAGATGCGGTCTCTGCCCCAGGAGGGAATGAATTTTACTCTGTCGATCTCTTCCAAGGCTTTTTGGCGGAAGCCGTCGATAGAGGCAAACCATTGAGCGGTTGCCCGGAAGAGGGTTGGGTTTTTGCAGCGCCAGCAATGGGGATATTGGTGCTTGATAAATTTCAGCTTGAGCAAATAATGATTTTCGTCCAACCATTTGCAGATTGCTTTGTTGGCATCATCGGTATTTAAACCGGCAAAGATGCCTGCTTCGGCAGTTAAGCAGCCTTTGTCGTCCATAGGCGAGATGACCGGCAGCTTATATTTTTGACCGATAACAAAGTCCACATCACCATGACCGGGAGCGGTATGCACACATCCGGTACCGGCATCCAAAGTGACGTGCTCGCCTAAGATAACCATCGGTTCTCTGCCCTCAATAAAGGGATGGCGGGTTTTGCAGAATTCTAAGTCTTTGCCGATAAATTCAGCTAAAACGGTATACTCCTCGCTTAAACCGGTTTCCTGGATAATCATCGGCAGCATTTCTTTAGCTAAGATATATTTTTCTTCGCCGAATTGGGCTAAGACATATTTGTATTCGGGATGAATAGAAATTGCCATGTTAGCCGGCAAGGTCCAAGGGGTAGTTGTCCAAATGACGAAATAAGCGTCCTTAGTATCAAACAAGCCTTTGGAGTCGATAACCGGGAATTTAACATAAACAGAAGGAGAACGCAGCTCGGCATACTCGATTTCTGCCTCTGCTAAGGCTGTGCCGCAGCTGGGGCACCAATGCACCGGTTTAACGCCTTTATAAATGTAGCCTTTTTTCGCCATTTCGCCGAATACCTTGATTTGCTCCGCTTCAAATTTAGGATCCAAAGTCACATAAGGATGCTCCCAATCGCCTCTGACACCTAAGCGCTTAAAGCCTGCCATTTGCAGTTTAACATACTTATGGGCATACTCAGCGCATCTTTTGCGGAAGGCTACTTTATCTTCGCCCTCTTCGTTTAAGCCCATAGCTTTAATAGCTTTTAATTCGATAGGCAAGCCGTGGGTATCCCAGCCGGGCACATAAGGCGCATCGAAGCCCGCTTGGCTTTTTTGCTTGACGACGATATCCTTCAAAACTTTATTCAAGGTGTGTCCCAAATGGATATCTCCATTGGCATAAGGCGGACCGTCATGCAAAATAAAGGTCGGTTTGCCTTTGTTTTCTTTTTCAACCAGATTGTAGATGTCGATTTCTTCCCAAAACTTTTGAATTTCCGGCTCCTTTTGCGGCAGATTGCCCCGCATGGGAAAATCAGTTTGGGGCAAGTTTAAGGTTTTGCCATAATCAACTTTCTCATTTTCCATTATTTTCACCTCATAAATTTAATCTAAAAAAAACGCTCTCTATCCCTAAGGACGAGAGCGCTCGCGGTACCACCTTTATTCCGGATTTCTCCGGCACTTTCTCGCCCGTAACGAGGGCAGACGGCTAAGGCTACTGTTAGTTCACCTTATCTGCTCAGGAATGATTTTCCCTTATCTCCGCTTTCTTCGGCTCCCACCATCCCGAATTCGCTTAAAAGCTTGGACAAGGTACTCTTTTCCGTCACTGCATTTTCCTATAATTATTTTAATAATAAGCTACTTGAAGCATTTTGTCAACACTTATTCGCTTTTTTCTTGAAAAAACCCCTTTATGTTTGACAGTTTTCTGATAAAGTGGTAGTATATATCTGTCGAGGTGAATTTTATGAAGCAAATTTTAACTAATGACTGGAATAATTATTTAGCCGCAGAATTTTCCAAAGATTACTACCAAAAGCTTCGTCAGTTTTTGATTAAAGAATATCGTACCCGCATTATCTATCCGGATATGCATGATATTTTTAATGCTTTGCATTACACTTCATATGCTGATACCAAAGTTGTAATTTTGGGACAAGACCCTTATCATGGTCCCAAACAAGCTCACGGTCTCAGTTTTTCGGTACGCCAAGGAGTAGCAATTCCGCCGTCATTATTAAATATTTACAAAGAACTGCATGACGACTTAGGCTGCTATATCCCCAACAACGGCTATTTAAAGCCTTGGGCGGATCAGGGCGTCCTTTTGCTCAATGCCACCTTAACCGTACGCCAAGGCGTTGCCAACAGCCACAGCAAAATCGGCTGGGGTATTTTCACCGACCGCATTATCGAGCTTCTGAACGAACGGGAAAAACCGGTGATCTTTATTCTTTGGGGCGCTTTTGCCCGTTCTAAGAAAAAGTTTGTTACCAATAAACAGCATTACATCATCGAGTCCCCTCATCCCAGCCCTTTATCGGCGCACAATGGTTTTTTCGGCAGCCGTCCTTTCTCCCGCTGCAACAATATTTTGCAGTCCTTAAACGAAACACCTATCGATTGGCAGATTCCTAATATTTAATCCCCTTAAAGGAGGCTTAGCTTACAATGAAATTTCTCAAAAATCCTGTTAATCCTAACGATGTCCAACGCAACCTTACCTTTGCGACCACACAGCATGGTTACAGCATTGACGACCATTTTACCGGCACACCGGTTACGCCTTGGCAGTTAGCCATTGCCGTGGGTATTGCTTTTATTCTACTTTTTCTCACCTTTTTTGTGCAAATCGCTAACTTTTGGGTTGGTATATTGCTCACTTCCGTAGTTTTAGGCTTTCTGACCTTAGCTTGGGGTGATGTGCATATAAACCGCGAGCATCTTTCGGCGGTTAATATTTTAATTGCTGTTGCCAGTGCCTTAATTTTGTATCTCATCTTCTTTTTAGGCAAGCTTTTGTTAACTATGCTCTTTCCGGCGGTTGAGGAATTTACCCTTTCCCTCTACCAGTTGACTTCCTCTCTGTCCCCGATCATCGGCGGATTGTTAATATTTTTTATTATCGCTCCGGTAGAAGAATTATTTTGGCGGGGTTTTGTCCAGCACAATATGCAAGCTTTTTTAGGCAGAGAATTAGGTTTAGTTTTGGCGTCCATCCTTTATGCTTTAGCGCATGTCTGCTCCCTTAATCCTTTGCTAGTTATTGCAGCGTTAGTCGGCGGTTTATTTTGGGGTGCGCTTTATCAGTGGCGTGACAATCTCTTTTTAGCTATTCTCTCACATGCCATCTGGAGTGTTTTAATCTTTGCGATTTTGCCGTTGGCATAACTACCTCAGTATAAATATATTTTTCTTATGAAATCTTTTTGATTTTTTTCTGCTTTTAATCTATTTTCCCCAAAATAATGCTTGACAGTGCTGTTAAGCCGTGCTATAATTTGACTGTTAGTCCAATTTGGAGAGATGTCCGAGCGGTCGAAGGAGCACGCCTGGAAAGCGTGTATACGGGAAACTGTATCAAGGGTTCAAATCCCTTTCTCTCCGTGAAAAAGACCATGTGCCTTTTTGGTACATGGTCTTTTTTATGCTTGGGGATTTGAACAGGCGGATAAGAAAAATGCGCCCTTTGGAAGAATTTTTCCCGCCGCGGCGTGATAGTGACCGACAGATAAAATGCGATAATTATCGTATTTTCCAACGAGCAGCTGCCTGCAAAAGCAAAAATAACTACGAGGAGGGAGCGGAGCAAATCCCATTCTCTCCGTAGTGAAAAACCCCGTAATCATCGCGATTACGGGGTTTTTGCTTTTGTGTTGCACATCTCTTTCCGAGCGGCTGAAATTCGGGCTTGACAACAATTTGATCACAGTATCAGAAAAATCGCTTGTACTCCCTGCATTTTTCAGCGTAAAAAGCCGGTTTTGCGGCTGTTTTTATGTTTATTTTGATACGATAAGTAACTTTTATCATATTTTCGCCGATTCAAAAAGGCTTTGGGTTATTGCCCAAAGCCTTTTCGTTCTGTCTGTCGAGGCCGACAGCCATATTCAGATAATCATTTATCTCCTCACACTCTTTCAGATACGCTTGCTTTAAGATGTGCGCATAGGTTTTCATGGTGATATCCGGCGATGCGTGTCCCAACAACATTGCCACCGTAGTCACCGGTATTTTTTGGTGGATCAGCCAGGAGGCATAGGAATGGCGCAGATCGTGAAAGCGAAAACCTGTCGTCTTTTCGTTCTCTTTGACCAGCTCCCCAAACTTCCTGCTGAAATAATTCGGCTTGAATGGATGTCCGAAATTTTTCTCGCTAAAATAACAGCAGACGAATCCTGTTGTAAAATCGTATCTGCAGCCGTATTTTTCGGCAAGCTTGGCTGTTCGTTCTTCCTGCTGACAAAGGTATTCCCATACTATATCGGGAATGGGCAGATTGCGGCAGCTGCTTTCGGTCTTTAGCTCGCTGGTGCTGTCTTCTTCATCATAGCCGGTCTTTTGTTCCGAAATGTGCAATATGCGATTTTTGCGGTCGATGGCGCTGTACTTTAAGCCCAATATCTCGCCTCTTCTCAGTCCCATAAACCCAGCCAAAGCGATTGCCAAAGCAATATCGGCATATGGCGGCTGTTCACTGCGTTGTATCAGGTTATGGATCTCCTCCGGAGTCAGAATATTCGGTTTCTTATTCGATGAGCGGCGCAGTTTTATTTCGATGCTCTGCGTGATATCTTCCGTTATATAATGCTTGCGCACCGCATATTTGCAAATCTGTTTCATGGTACGATGAATGTAGTAGACACTTGTATCGGATAAACCTTCCGCCGATTTAGCCCTGTACAGTTCCTGCAGAACAGTCGGCGTGATATCCTCCATTTTCAGCATACCGATATAGGGTTTGATATGGTTGTCCTTGTTTACTTTATACCAATTGATCGTATTGGGGCGCAGTTTTCCTTCTACCTCCGATGCCAACCATTCATCTGCCACTTGCGCCAAAGTCAGCTTGCTGTTCGGTATGCTTTGCCCCGATTGTAATTTCGTTTTGATTTCTTCCAAGAACTTTTGCGCATCGCCTTTGCGTTTAAACCCTCTTTTCGTGCTTTGCCGGCGCTTGCCGGTGGCTAAATCAAGCCACCGGTAGCGAACCGCATAAGTTTTCTGCCCATGTTTGTCTATTTTAGTTTCTATGGAACCTGAAACAGCGATTTTCACGCAGAAATCACCTCACCAAGTTGAGCATTTATCCATTTATCCAACTCTGTACGCGGAATGCGTATCACAGAACCGATGCGCACAACCTTCAATTCGCCGCTATTAGCGAGCGCGTAAGCGGTGCTTCGGGATAAGTTCAAAATTTGCTGCAAATCTTTTACAGTCAAATACTTTTCTTCCATAATTTCTCTCCTTTTTTTATTGATTTTCCGCTTCATCATCCAAGCAGATCCCAACAAATCCCCAGGCTTGTTTTCCGTTTTCCTGCCACTTTTGATTCTTCAAATTTAATCTTGTGTTTAAAATCCTGGAAAACGATTTTTGGTTACCGGCTCATAGCCTGCTTCGTCGCAAAAAATTAGATATTCCGAATAAAGGTCTTCGGTATGTGTTCTCCGGTCTTTATCGCCTACCGAGCATCTTAAGCCAATAAAGCGCATCACACTGTTTTGATCGTCGTTCTGCCATTGCGTTTTCATGCGATCAGCGATCAAGCATTCCGAAAAAATGTAATTTTTGCCAATTACTCTGCGCACCGCAAACATCGCCTTTGTAACGATTGCATCTCTCTCCTGCCAGAATTTTTCGGCTAGTTTTTTATCTTGCTTTTCCTTTGGCGTTGACTGCAAAAACGGCACCACGACCAAGCGCTCCCATAAGGCATCGTCATCTTCGCTCAGTTGCAGCTTGTAATTTGAGCCAAAAACAAATTTCGTGCTGTTTTTATGACTTTTTATGGACTTATATTTTTCATTAACATTCAACATATCTCCGCCGGTGAGCTTTTTTAATTGGCTTACATCATCCGGCTTCAACGCTTTTGAGCTCAGATCCATGCATAAATTAAGGGTTTTTCCCACCAATGGTGCTAAATAAAAATCTTTATTTAACTCCTGCAGAGCTACTGCCGATACGAACTCTTTGCCGACAAGTCTTGTCAAAAACTCAGCTAAAACGCTCTTGCCGCTGTCATGTTCTGTACCTAGGTAAAAGAAGCATTTGGCATCCTGATCCGGTATCAGGCAATAACCCAAAAATTCCCATATTCTTCTGATCACTTGCTTATCGCCCGTGCTTACATATTCTAAAAATTGTTCAAAATACGGCGCCTCAAGCTTTTCCTTCGGATGAAAATTAGCGTTGATTTTATAAAAGCATTGAATGCGTGCCGGATCATACTCAATCTCTTTGCCTGTGCATATGTCAAAAAATCCGTTCTCAAAAAGAACGCAAGAGCGGTAAATAGGGCGTTCTTCCAATTTTATTTTGCTGAATGCCTGCAAAAACTTTATCGCATCATCAAAACTTCGATAAGTTAGCTTATTCAACTCCTTTTGTGAAAGCACATCCCGCAGCTTTGATAGGATCTCATTTTGATTGGCATAACGATAAAAATTTAGTTCATCATCAAAAATATAAATCTTCTCTTCGATATTTCGCACATAATATGCGGCTAAAAACCTTTCGGCAAGTGCATTCATTGATATTTTATCTTCGCCGGTTTCCTTGCGCATCTTTCCGCTTTCAGCCTTAACGTCCTCTTTCCTGTCGATTAATTCCAAAGCAACCTGCTGCTCATCAATTTCCTTGCAAATCAAATCACCAAGCCACAGCCCGCCATCATCAGATGCCATCACATCCCCGCACAAATCAAAATAATCTTCAAAACTTCCGCCGTCCAGCAAGTCCATGGCCAGAAAATCCGGTTCACCGCCCGGTACATTAATTATTAATTTTCCCATTTTCCTTATCTCCCCTCTCCAGCGATTTGGCGATTAGGCATGTTTTATCGCTCAAACTTTTACTTACGGTTAAGCTGACAATCTTTTCGGTCAAACAGTTTACAAATGCCAATTTTGCTCCTGCATCAGTTGCCCAAAAAATTATAAATCCTGCGTCTTTTTCCGTAGCCGCATGCTTAGGTGAAATATACAAAAAGCCGTCTTCATCGCAACGCACCAAAGCGCGCTCTTTACCGATAGCAGCCAACAACTGGCGGTCTGCACAGCATAATTGCTTGACGCGTTCTTCTTCCGAGCCGATTACTCTGCCAAAAGGTCCCGACAACCTAAAGTTGTCGGAACGATATTCACTTCCGCCATGCTGAATCACAAGTTGCTCTCCGTCAATAAATAACCTGTCGCCGCCTTCTTCTTTAACTTTGTCATAAAACTTCGCGAGTTTTTCGGGTTCATTTATTTTAATATACATAGTATCCTCCTTAATAGTTTCTTTGAAAAATAAAAATCATGCAAAGCGTTTTTTTGAAGCAAAAATTCCCCCATTCTCTCCATTATTTAATTAAGACTTGATTTTTCGCTCAATAGAGCACTTTCTTTTTTATCCTCCCTCCAGCATTTTTGCATAAAGTATGCATATTCATTTTTGTTTTATCCTCCTTCCTTGCCGCTTTAATTGCTCATTTTTGCGTGTCTTTAAGTTACTCAAATACCGGCCGGGTCATTTGATCTTGTTTTATTATACCGATTTCTTCTGATGTGGTCAATACCTTTTTTCGCGATAAAATCGGGCTTCTATCCGCTTTATATGTATGAAAAATGCATCGTTTTTTTGCGATTTTTTATTGTTCAAAATGTCGCTGATTTTTTTGTGCAATAGAATTATAGGCTTATTTTCTTTCCAAAATATCCCTTTTTGATTTTTGACTTTTTATGCACGATATTCATTGTATGCATTATTTCTGTATATTGTTATTTTGTTTTTATCGAACCCATAAAATATTATTCTGCTTTGGTTCCAGCAAAAAATGCGTACCGGTCTTGTTTGTGCTGTTCATCTATATTAGGCGCTCATCAGTTTTTAACCGGTCCGGTAGATCTGTCTGCATCTGCGCAGGCAATAATATGTTAAAACACAATAATGGTGCAAGGGTTGACTGATTGACTGATTGACAGATTTTTTTCATCTTTATATACGGCATTTCTCAGTCAATATTTTATCTTTAAGCGATATAAAAAGCCAAAATAATCCGTCAATGTGTCAACATGGTTTTTTCGTTTTGAACAACTCCTGCACGCTTAACGCCTTGCCGATGTTTTAAAATACATATGCATTTTTTGGCGAAATGCTTGCCTTTTATCAAAAATGCTTGTAAATTTTCTAAAACTATTGTATACTTGAATCGTACAGTTTTCTTTCAAACTTAATCAAAGTCTGTTGTGGTCAAGTATAATTGTAACACTTGGTTCGATAAATCTAAGATGCAAATCTCTTCTCAAACGGAGTAAGATA